>NZ_CP042828.1:1266826-1900239 GCF_008000995.1 Ruania zhangjianzhongii | reverse complement strand
CCGCGCTCGGCGGCGATAGCACCGAAGAGCACCTCGGCGTCCGCTTCCCGGAAGGCGAGACCCTTCGCTCGGGCGTGCTCGGCAGCCTGCGCCGTCCAGGACTCGGCGCCGTCCAGGTCGCCGCGCCGCAGTGCCACCTCGGCCAGGGCGGCACTGGCGGCGGTGATCTCTCGGTCGCTGCCGAGCCGCCGGGCTTCTTCGAGTCCTCGTCGCCCGTAGCGTTCGGCGGTCGGCAGGTCACCGGTGCGCAAGGCATGGGAGGCCACGTTGCACCGCCAGAAGTTCGCTTGAAACTCGTCCCCGGCACCCTCGGCGAGGTGAACAGCCTCCTGGTAGTGCTCCCGCGCCGCGTCCGCGTCGTTGGCGCGGGCCAGCTGCAGACCGAGGTTACCGGTGCCGATCGCTGCCTGCGCCAGCTCGCCGCTGTCCAGCGCGAGCGCGATGGCCCCGCGAAAGGCGTCGATAGCCGCATCCACGCTGCACCCGGCCATGGCGGTGGCGTGCTGCAGCCGGGTGCGCACCACATCGTGCCGCTCGCCGACGCGTTCCGCGGCGTCCTGGGCGGCCGCCGTCAGTGGGACGCACTTCGCCGTGGCACCGGTCGCGGCAGCGATGGCTGCCACCGTCCGGGAGAGCACGAGGATGAGGCGGTCGAGGCTGGGCACCGGGTACGCACCGGACAGTGCCGCAGCATCTAACAGGCTCGGCAAGTGCTGGCCCCACCAACGGCGGGCCCGCTCGTCGTCGGTGAAGTCCGGGGCCTGGACCAGGCCGAGCTCGGCCAGGTCCACCGCTCGGACCGGCTCCGGGATGAACCGGGGCAGGAGCTGACGGCCACGCAGCACCCAATACGCGATCAGCCGGGTCACCGCCCCCTGGTCCAGGGCGGGCCCCTGCGCCTCGGCCAGCTCGGCAGCCAGGTCCCGGAGCAGGTCGTGCTGGCGCAGCTGCACATCCTCGGCGGTGACCAGGTGCGCGCGGACCAGCTCATCCACCGCCCGCGCGGCCGTTCGGTAGTCCTGCTCGCTGATCGCTGCCAGTGCCCCGATATCCGGCCCGAACCCGGGAAAGGCCCCCATCGTGCGGAAGACCAGCTGAGCCGTCTCGCTCAGCGACTGATAGGACCAGGTGAGGATGCTGCGCAGGCTGCCGTCCTCCTCCCCCAGGTCGAACCGGTCCAACCGGCCGGCGGTCGCCGTGATCTCGGCCACCAGGTCCGCCGCTGTGGCGCCCGGCGTCGACCGCGCCCGCTCGGCGACGATCGCCAGGGCCAGCGGCAGCCCCGCGCAGCACTCCAACAGCGGAGCGAGTGCCTCTGGCCCGCCGTCGCTGCCGAACGCGCCACTGAGCAGCTCGCTCGCCCGCGCTTGGCTCAGGTGCGGCACCTCGATCGTCTGTGCGCCCTCGTGCAGTGCCAGTCCACTCAGGCTGAGCCGGCTGGTGAGCAGCACAGTGCAGCCTCCGCTGCCAGCCAGGAGTGGGCGGACCTGTTCGACGGAAGCGGCATTGTCCAGCAGCATCAGCAGGCGCCGGCCATGGGTGAGACTGCGCAGCAACGTCGTCTGTTCCGCCACCGGCCAGCTGTGCGCTTCTCCGGGTGCTCCGAGAGCGCGCAGGAACGCGAGCAGCACCCGCTGCGTCGAGAGCGGCTCTCCGGGGCCGAAGCCCTGCAGGTCCACGTAGAGCTGCCCGTCGGAGAAGGACTCCGCGTGCGAGTGTGCCCAGGCCAGCGCCAGGGCGGTCTTCCCGATGCCCGGGGCACCGGTGAGGGTCGCGGTGCCGCCGGCCGGGCCGGTCAGCAGCGTCTCGTCCAAGCGGGCGAGCTCCTGCTCTCTGCCCAGCAGCCGCACCGGCGCCGGCGGAAGCTGGTGCGGTCGCGGCGCACCGGAATCCCCGGTACCGCCGCCGAGCAGGATCTCCTCGTGCAAGGACCTCAGCTGGTGCCCGGGTTCGATGCCCAGTTCCTCGACGAGGATCTCCCGGGTGTCCCGGTAGGCAGCGAGCGCGTCACTGCGCCGGCCACCGGCGGCCAATGTGGACATCAGCTGGGCCTGGAGTCCTTCGTGGAGCGGGTGGGCGCGGGCGGCGCTACGCACCTCGTCGAGGATCTCCCGGTGCTCGCCGAGCCGGAGCCGAGCCGCGAACTTCGCTTCCAGCACGGCGCGGCGACGATCGTTCAACCGCGTGGCTTCGGGGTCGACCAGGTCCCCGCTCACCCCGGCGAAGGCTTCCCCCTGCCACAGCTCGAGCGCCTCCGTCGCCAGTCCGCCCACCTCGTCGGGCGCACAGTCCCGGTCCAGGACCCGGTCGGCGAGGCGGTCGAAGACCTCAGCGTCCAGCTCACCAGTCTCGAGCAAGAGCCGATACCCGGCCCCTTCCCGGATCAGCCTGACCGCTTCGGCGTCGTCGAGCAGTTTGCGCAGCCGGTGCACGTGCACCTGCAGCCGGGAGTGCGCCCCCTCCCCCGGCAACTCACCCCACATCGCCGCCACGAGCGCGTCGGCGCTCACCGGCGCTCCTCGGGCAGCGAGCAGGGCGCCGAGCAGCGTGCTCCGCAGCCCGGGGCCGGGCACAAGCCAGTCCTCGGCGCGCAGGGCCACCGGCCCCAGCACCCGGAACCTCATCTCGGCCCCTCCCTACTCTTCGCTCGCTGCCGGTCGTCAGGCGAGAGGTGCGCTCTGGCGCACCCCTGACATGACGACCTGGGCACAGAGTGGGCAGGCTACCCCCAGGGGCTGCGAGTCAGGTAGTCGATACGCCGAGGCGGTGCAGGAAGAGCGCCACCCCGAGCGCGGTGTGCCGGATCTCGTCCGGATGCACACTTTCGTTCGGGGCGTGCATCTGGCTGGCCGGGTCGGACAGCCCCAGCATCACGATCGAGGCGTTCGGTTGCGCCCGGGCGAGTGCCGCGGTCAATGGGATGGATCCGCCCTGCCCGGCCGTGATGGTCGCAGTACCGAACGCCTCGGTGAGTGCCTGGCTGAGCTGGGCGAACGCCGTCGTATCGGTGCGTGCCCCGAACGGGGAGCCGAGGCCCTGCACCTCGGTGCGTACCCGCACGCCCCAGGGTGCGACCTGTCCCAGGTGGGTCCGCAGCAGCTCAGCGGCCGCTCCAGCGTCCTGCCCGGGTGGCACCCGCAGGTTCAGCCGGGCGGCGGCGCGTGGCTGGATCGCGGCCACCGCGCCGCTCACCGCGGGTGCGTCGATACCGAGGATGGTGACCGCGGGCCGCGCCCAGAGGGTATCGGCCACAGCCCCCGAGCCGAGCACGTGGGTGCCCTCGAGCATCCCGGCGTCGGCAGTGAAGGCTTCGGCGTCGTAGCCGGCGCCCGGCCAGGTGCCGGTGGCGTCCAGACCGGTGATCGTGGTGTTCCCCTCGGCATCGCGCAGGGTGGCCAGCATCGAGACCAGCGCTGCCAGCGCATCGGGGGCGGCACCGCCGAAAGCGCCCGAGTGCAGCTCACCGTGCAACGCTTCGACCTCCACCACCAGATCCGCCACCCCCCGCAGTGCCACGGTGAGCGTGGGCTGGCCCACCCGCACGTTGCCCGTGTCCTGGATCAGGATCGCCTCGGCGGCGAACTCCTCCGGGTGGGCGGCCACGTACTGTTCCAGCCCGGCTGTGCCCTGCTCCTCGGAGCCCTCCAGCACCACAGTGAGCGAGACCGGCAGATCCCCGGTGGCGAGCAGGGCGCGCAGCGCGGTCAGGTGGGTGACGATGCTGCCCTTGCAGTCGGCCGCACCGCGCCCGTAGTAGCGACCGTCGCGCTCGGTGAGCGTCCACGGGTCGCTGACCCAGTCCGCAGGCGGGGCGGGCTGCACGTCGTAGTGGGCGTAGAGCAGTACCCGGGGCGCTCCGTTCGGGCCCTGGTAGTGGCCGATCACCGCGTCGCTGCCGTCCGGAGTGGGCACCAGGGCGGTATCGCTCAGGCTGAGGTCCAGCAAGGCCTGACGCGCCCACTCGGCCGCCAGCCGGCACTGCTGCGGGTCTTCGACCGCCGGGTCTTGGACGGAACGCAACGCGACCAGGTCACGTAGATCGCTGAGTGCGCGGGGCATCAGCTCCTCGACGGCGGTGGGTAGGTTTTCCTCGCGGGTGGACACTCTCGTCGTTCCTCCGTTGTCGAATGCTGTGGTCCGGTGCACGCCAGTGTGGTCAGTAGTCAGTGGTTCAGCGGTCAACGCCCGCCCGTGCGCCAGCGCCCGCCACGGTGGCCGGCTACCCAGGCTGCGACCTGGGTGCGCCGCTGCAGCCCCATCTTCGCCAGCAGGGAGGTGACGTGGTTCTTCACCGTCTTCTCCGCGGTGCCGAGCCGCTCGGCGATCTCCCGGTTGGAGCAGCCGTCACCGATCAGGTCCACCACCCGCAGCTCGGTCGCGGTGAGGGTGGCGGTCGGATCGTCGCTGCTGCGGCGCCGGTCCAGGTGCCGGTCGCGGAGCAACGTTCGCCCAGCGGCCACAGCGCGCACCGCATCGATGATCTCGTCCCCGCGTACCGACTTCAGCACAAAGGCGTGCGCTCCGGCATCCAGGGCGGCGGCCACGGCGTCGTCATCGCCGAACGAGGTCAGCACCACCGACCGGGCCGCCGGTGCTTCGGTGCGGGCCGCGGCGATCACGTCCAGGCCGGTGCCGTCCGGCAGTTGCAGGTCCACCAGCAGCAGGTCCGGGTGCACCAGCCCCATCCGCCTGGTCGCCTCGGCCACTGTGGAGGCCTCCGCCACCACGCTCAGATCGTGGTGGCTGGAGAGCAGCTCGGCGATGCCGCGGCGGACGATCTCGTGATCGTCCACGATCATCACGCGTACCGGCTGCTGCACACCGCTCAGCCTATCCGGGCAGGGGGTGCGCTGGAGCGGCGCACCTGCAGCTCCACGTCGAGCACGATCTGCGGCGGTTCGGCGGCGCCGGTGGGTGGGTCGACGAGCAGCCCGGCGGCGCGCTCGCCGATCTCGATCGTGGGCACGGCGACCGTGGTCAGCGGCGGGGCGAGCAGCCGGGCGACCGGTACGTCATCGAAGCCGACCACGGAGATCTGCTCGGGCACCGGCACCCGGCGTTCGGCCAGGCGGCCGAGGACGCCGAGGGCAAGCTGGTCGTTGAAGGCGATCACCGCGCTCACCCCGGCGGCGATGGCCAGGTCGGCGGCGGCCACACCACCGGCCTGGGAAGCCCGGAAGGAGCCCAGATCGACGATCTCCTGACCGCCCGCCAGGTCCAGCAGCGCTAGACCGTCCCGGCGGCGGGCATCGGACCAGGACGTGGCCGGTCCCCCGGCATAGCCGATCCGGCGGTGGCCGAGGGCGAGCAGGTGGGTGACGGACTGGCGAATGCCATCCGCGTTGTCTCCCACCACGCTCGCCAGGCCGGGCAGCTCACGGTTGATCAGCACGACGGCGCAGCGCCCGGCGAGGTCACGAAGGTCACCGTCGCTCACCCGTGGGGAGGCCAGCACGAGCCGGTCCACCACAGCGGCGAGCTGGTCGAGCACCTCGCGTTCGGCGCCGGTGTCCTCGTCCGTATCGGCGATCATCGCGCTCAGTCCGGCAGCACGTACCCGCCGCTGCATCCCTTTGGCGACGGATGCGTAGAAGGTGTTCTGCAGGTCGGGCAGCACCAGCCCGATCGCCTGCCCCCGGCCGGTGACCAGCTGCCGGGCGGCGCGGTTGGGCTGGTAGCCGAGCTCTGCCGCCGCTCGGCGCACCCGCTCCCGGGTGCCCGGGGCCACGATCGTGGAGCCGGCCAGTGCGCGGGAGACCGTGGCGATCGAGACGCCGGAGGCACGCGCCACGTCCCGGATGGTGGTGACCATCGTGTCTCCTCCTCTGCGTCCAGACAGGTGCAGCAACTCATCGGACGGTGCAGTCGGTGCCAGCACCCGTACCTGGTAGCCGAGTGAGACAGCTGCAGAGCCGGGCGCCGCTGCTGCTCCACGGTGATCATGTCAGAGTCCAGAGATTCTCACAAACGTTTACATCGTCATTGTGTGACCAGATAGGCCGTGCTAGCGTTTCACTTCACTGCCATGATGTAAACGTTTGTGGCGCGGATGACGAAGCCGCTTCACGGAGAGGACTGCCCCAGTGGCTCAGGAATTGCTGGAACGAATCGGAGCGGCCCGGCTGGTGCCGGTGGTCGTCCTGGACGACGCGAAGCAGGCCGCCCCGCTCGCCGATGCCCTGGTGGCCGGCGGCCTGCCGGTCGCGGAGGTTACCTTCCGCACCAGCGCCGCCGTGGAGTCGATCAAGGCGATGTCCGCTCGCGGCGACATGCTGCTGGGTGCCGGCACCGTGCTCACCCCGGACCAGGTGGATGCCGCCGTGGACGCGGGTGCCTCCTACATCGTCTCCCCCGGCTTCTCCCCCGCGGTGGTGCGCCGCTGCTTCGAGCGCGGGGTGCTGCCGCTGCCCGGTGCGGTCACCGCCACCGAGATCCAGGCCGCGTTGGCCGAGGGGCTGGAAGCGGTGAAGTTCTTCCCCGCCGAGACCTCGGGTGGGGCACCGGCGATCAAGGCTCTGTCCGGTCCGTTCGCAGGACTGAAGGTCGTGCCCACCGGCGGAATCGGGCCGAAGAACGTGGCCGAGTACACCGCGATCAGCTCCGTGCTGGCCATCGGCGGGAGCTGGATGGTGCCGCGGGACGCGGTCGCTGCCGGTGACTTCGAGCGCATCACCACCCTGACCGCCGAGGCCGTCGCCCTGGTTGCGGCCTGAGAAGAGGAGGACCCCATGAGCCTGACCATCCGACCTGAGTCCGAGTGCCGCTACGACATCGTCTCCCTGGGTGAGGTGATGCTCCGCCTGGACCCCGGTGAGGGCCGTATCCGCACCACCCGCAACTTCAAGGTCTGGGAGGGCGGCGGCGAGTACAACGTGGCCCGCGGGCTGCGCCGTGCCTTCGGCCTGCGCGCCGGTGTAGTCACCGCCCTGGCCGACAACGCCGTGGGACAGCTGGTTGAGGACTTCATCCTCACCGGTGGTGTGGACACCTCGCTGATCCACTGGGCCCCGTTCGACGGGCTAGGCCGAGAGGTGCGCAACGGGCTGAACTTCACCGAGCGTGGCTTCGGCGTGCGCGGCGCAGTGGGGGTCTCTGACCGCGGCCACACCGCCGCCAGCCAGCTCAAGCCCGGGGACATCGACTGGGAGCACCTCTTCGGTGAGCTGGGCGTGCGCTGGCTGCACACCGGTGGCATCTTCGCTGCGCTCAGCGAGACGACTGCCGAGGTGGTGATCGAAGCGGTGACCGCGGCGAAGAAGCACGGCACGGTGGTTTCCTACGACCTGAACTACCGGCCGAGCCTGTGGAAGTCGATCGGTGGGCAGGCGAAGGCGCAGGAAGTCAACAAGCGCATCGCTGAGCACATCGACGTGATGATCGGGAACGAGGAGGACTTCACCGCCTCCCTCGGGTTCGAGGTGGAGGGGGTCGACGAGAACCTCTCCGACCTGGACATCTCCAGCTTCAAGTCGATGATCGCCACTGCGTCCGAGGCCTACCCGAACTTCCAGGTGATCGGGAACACGCTGCGCACCGTGCACTCCGCCTCGGACAACGACTGGGGCGCGATCGCGTGGAGCAAGGACGCCGGCTTCGCCCAGGCCACCCACCGCAAGAACCTGGAGATCCTGGACCGGGTGGGCGGCGGGGACTCGTTCGCCTCCGGCTTGATCTACGGGCTGCTGACCGGTGAGCCGCTGGCCACGGCCGTGGAGTACGGCGCCGCGCACGGTGCGCTGGCGATGTCCACCCCCGGTGACACCTCGATGGTCACCAAGGCTGAGGTGGTCAAGCTCGCCGGCGGCGGAAGCGCCCGCGTCGACCGCTGAGCCGGCCCCGCCCGGCCTGGGTCGTCTGCGACCGGACCGGGCACTAATCCCACGAACGCCCTTCGCCGCGGCCAGAGGTCACGCTGTGACCGCGGAGGAGGGCGTTCGTGCGCCTGGGTGGACGTGCGCCTGGGTGGACGTGCGCCCGTGTGAACCCGCTAGCACAGCGCCCGTTCCTCACCGAGGCCGTTCGTACCTGGGCTGTTCGTTACCGCGCTCGCTGACGCGATACCCGGGAGCACTACTCACCGCGGGAAGTATCGCGTGATTCGATTCAACCTGGTTCCCCTCGCGCGTTGTGCTGATTACCACGGCACGACACCACTGTCGTCGAAGAAGCCGCCGCGTGGTCCCTCGTCGGGGAGAGTCGCGAGCATGATCGCGACGGCGGCTCCCTGCTCGGGGGTGCGGTCCGAGGCGTGGCCAGTGAAATCAGTCGCGACGTAACCGGGGCAGTACGCGTTGACGATGACGTTCGTGTCGGCGAGCCTGCGGCTGTATTGGGCGGTGATGCTGTTGAGCATGGTCTTCGACGGCGCATAGGCGGCCAGCTGCGGTCCGGTCTGCAGTGTCAAGGAACCCATGTTGCTGGAGGCGTTGACGATTCGCGGCGAGGGCGACCGGCGCAGCAGCGGGAGCATGGCGTTGGTCACCCGCACCACGCCGAAGACATTGGTGTCGAGGACCGTTCGCAGGACGTCGAGGTCGAGGGTGATCGGGTCCTGCTCACCATTCAGATAGCTTCCGCCGATGCCGGCGTTGTTGACCAGGACGTCGAGGCGGCCAGACTGCTGCTCGATCGCTTCGACCGCCTGAGCGACGCTGTCGTCGGACGTGACGTCGAGGGCGACGCCGAACGCGTCCACGCCCGACGCTCGCAGGCGGCTGACGGCTGCGGCGCGGCGGGCATCGTCGCGTGCGCCCATCGCGACGGTGAAACCGAGCTCGCCGAGGCCGACGGCTATCGCGAACCCGATGCCCTTGTTCGCTCCGGTCACCAGCGCTGTCTTCTTCTCACTCATGGCATCCAGTTTCCAATGCAGCGGGCACGGTCGTCCAAGACCGATCGGGTGAGCTGTGATACCGCACGAGCATCACGGGATAGGCTCGACCTGTGGCCAACCTGGAGACCCGCGAGCTGCGCTACTTCGTCACCGTCGCGGAAGAGCTGCACTTCCGACGTGCTGCCGACCGCCTGGGGATCGCCCAACCACCGTTGTCGCGGGCCATCAGTCAGCTAGAGCGCAGGCTCGGCGTCCAGCTCCTGGAGAGAGACCGCCGCCGCGTGACGCTCACCGACGCAGGCACGGTGCTGCTCAGCGAGGCACGGACGGCGCTGGACGCGATCTCCACCGCCGCGCAGCGAACACAGCGCGCTGGAGCATCCCGACAGCCGCTCGTGCTCGCCACGAAGGCCGGCGCGTCGCATGAACTGCTACAGCGGCTGCTCGACGCAGTGACGGACGAACCCGCACTAGGGCAAGTGGAGGTGCAGCTGTGCGAGGTCGGCGAGCAGGCCGGTCTGCTGCGCTCCGGGACCGCAGACGTGGCGATCATGCACAAGCCCGTCGACGACCTTGTCGGATTCGACACCGAGGACCTCTACACCGAGGGCCAGGTCGTGATCGTGCCCGCCGCCCATCCGTTCGTTCACCGCAGTGAGGTCGTCCTCGCCGACGTGCAGGAGGATCACGCGGTACCGATGGCTAGGTGGCCCCGCCTGGACGGCACCTATCCCGACGGGCCTGGGCCGGAAGTGCGCACGCAGTCACAGATCGCCCAGCTGGTGGCGCTGGCAAAGGCCCTGCTCGTCATCCCCGCGTCCAGTCGCGCGTGGCAATGGCCCGAGCATGTCGCCGTGCCCGTGACAGACGCGCCACGAATCACGACGGTCCTCGCGTGGCCTGCCGGCAGCCGTTCGTCGGCGATCTCCGCGCTGGTTCGTGTCGCATCCGGCCTGAGCGACCCCGCTCCTCGCACCGATCGGTCACCGAGCAGAGGCAACTCGTGAGGAAAACGGCTCGTCGCAGGTGAAGCGCCCTGGCGTCCGCTCTTGCCCCGTGGCGATGTTCAGCTTCCTCCAGTGCCAGGTATCGGTCAGCGGCGGCGCGGACGGCGCTGGCAGCGGGGGCAGAAGGCGGCCGATCGGTTCATGAACGACTCCCGCACGATCGGTGTGCCGCAGCGCGGGCAGTCCAAGCCCTCTCGGCCGTAGACGTTCAGCGACCGGTCGAAGTACCCGCTGGCGCCGTTGACGTTCACGTACAGCGAGTCAAAACTCGTTCCGCCCGCGGCCAGCGCCGTGCGCATCACCTCGGCGGCGGCTTCGAGCACGGCGGCCACCTGCGCCCGGGGCATCGTGTCCGTGCGCCGGTCGTAGTGCAGCTGGGCACGCCAGAGCGCCTCGTCGGCGTAGATGTTGCCGATCCCGGAGACCAGGGTCTGGTCCAGCAGGGCCCGTTTGATCCCCCGCCGGCCGCGGCGCAGCCGGCGGATCAGGTCGGCTCGGCCTGGCCCGGCCGGATCGGCCAGCAGCGGATCGAGAAGGTCCCGCCCGATGTGCGCCACCGGCGCCGGCAGCATGTGCTCCGCCGGACCGGGCGCGGCGCCCAGCCCGCCGGGGCCACCGTCGGGGGTGGGCACCAGGTCCGCCACGGTGAGGTAACCGAAGGTGCGCTGGTCCACGAACCAGGCCTGACCGCCGTCGGCGAAGGTGAGCCGCACCCGCAGGTGCGGGTTCTCGCCCGCCCCGGTGACCAGCAGCTGCCCGCTCATCCCCAGGTGGACCAGCAGCGCGTGGTCCTCTGCGGCGCCGTCCGGACCCCGCAGCGGCAGCCAGAGGAACTTGCCCCGCCGCACGGCGGCGTCCAGGGTGCGCCCGGTCAGCAGCGCGGTGAACTCGGCCGGCCCGCCCTCCTGGCGGCGCACCGAGCGGTCCCGCAACACCTCGACGGTCACTATCGGGCGGCCGAGCAGGTGGTCGGCCGCTCCGGCGCGGACGGTCTCGACCTCAGGCAGCTCGGGCACCCGCCCAACTTACCTGTTCCGGCGGGAGGTGCCTCAGCTCAGGCCGGAGGTGCCGCAGCTCCGTTCGAAGGTGCCTCCGCTGCGAGCGCCCGGTAGGCGGCTTCGGCGGCATTGGCCTCGGCGACCTTCTTCGCCGAGCCCTCCCCAGTGCCCCAGACCGTCTCGTCGAGCGTCAGGTACGCGGTGAAGTGCCGCTCGTGGTCCGGTCCGTCGGCACGCACGTCGTAGTGCGGCACTCCCAGGCCGCGCTCGGCCGCGAGCTCCTGCACGCTGGTCTTCCAGTCGAGCCCGGCACCGAGCTCGGCGGCCGCGGTCAGCGTAGGCCCGACCAGGCGCAGGATCAGCTCCCGCGTGGGCTCGAGCCCGTGGCCCAGATACACCGCCCCGAGGATCGCCTCCACCGTGTCGGAGAGGATCGAGTCTTTGTCCCGGCCGCCGGTGCCCTGCTCGCCCCGGCCGAGCAGCAGGTACTCCCCCAGGTTCAGGGTCCGGGCCACCTGCGCGAGGGCGCGCTGGGACACGGTGGCCGCACGCATCTTGGCCAGATCCCCCTCGGACAGGTCCGGGTAGCTGCGGTACAGGTGCTCGGTCACCACCACACCGAGCACGGAGTCACCGAGGAACTCCAGCCGTTCGTTGGTGGGGATGCCGCCGGCTTCGTGGGCGAACGAGCGGTGGGTGAGGGCCAGCACCAGCAGCTCGGGGTCCAGGTCGGTGTGCAGGGCAGCAAGGAGCTGGTCGGTCGGTCCGGTGCTCATCCTCGTGCGCCCTGGTCCGGCCCGCTGGCCTCCTCCCCGGCTCTGTTGTCAGGGTCATCGGCTGCGCCGTCGGCCGCCTGCTCGCGCAACGCCTCCAGCGCCGCCCACCGGGGGTCGAGCTGCTCGTGGGCGTGTCCGGGCTCGGCGTCGGCGAGCCGGACACCGCACACCGAGCACAGCCCCGGGCAGTCCGGCCGGCACAGCGGCTGGAACGGCAACGCGAGCACCACCGCGTCGGTGATCGTGGCCTCCAGGTCGGCGATCTCCCCGTCCAGCTCGGGCAACACCTCGGTGTCCTCGTCGGACTCCACGTCCTGCTGCGTCCCTGGGTAGGCGAACATCTCCGTGAGGTCGACGGTCAGGTCCCGGCTGACCGGATCCAGGCAGCGCACGCACTCCCCCTCGGCGAGAGTGCTCGCCGTGCCGGTGACCAGAACGCCATCCATCACCGCCTCCAGTCGAAGGTCCAGGGAGATCCCCGTGCCTGCCCGGACGGCGATCACCTCGTTGCCCATCGGCTCACCCGCCGTGACATCGAGCTCCAGCGTGTGCGTCGACCCGGGCCGGCGCCCCAGGTCGTGGGTGGAGATCTGATACTGGTTCACTCCTGCGCCTCCGGGCTCTGCGCTGTCTCCCGGCTCTGCCCCGGGAGGACGCCCGCGCCCCGGTCACCCACGCCCCGGTCACCGGCTGCCGGCGCCTCGGGCCGGTGCCGGGTCCGCTCCAGCAGGCGGGCGCGGCCGGCGGCCACCTGGGAGCCGATCGCGTTCAGGTCGATCTCGAACTGGGCGAGCTGCCGGTCGCAGTAGTCGTCCGCCTCGCGGGCGAGCTTGTCCGCCGACGCCTGCGCCTCGGCGACGATCTCCTCGGCGCGAGTCTTCGCCTGAGCCACGACCGACTCCTGCGAGACCATCTCCTCGGCGCGCTCCTGGGCGCGCTCCACCAGGTCGCTGGCCTCCAGCCGGGCACGGCCGAGCACTGCATCGGCATCGGCGACCACGCCCTGGGCGCGGGTGATCTGGCTGGGCAGCACCGACTTGGCGGACTCGATCAGCTCCATCGCCTCGGCGCGGTTGACCAGCACCGACGCGCTCATCGGCATTGACCTGGCGGAGGCGACCAGATCGGCCAGCTCGTCCAGGATCGCCACCAAGGATTCGCCCTGGCCCTCTTCGGTCATCGTGCACCATCCTTCACATCGGTGCCGAAGGCGGTGTAGACCGCCTCGGCGACGCGTGGGGGAACAACATCTGTGATGTCTCCGCCGTACCGTGCCACATCTTTGACCATCGAGGAGGACACGTGCGCGAGCGCGGGGTCACCGATCACGAACACCGTCTCCACCTCGGACAGGTGCCGGTTCATCAGCGCCATCGGGTGCTCCGCGTCGAAGTCGGCGCCACCGCGCAGCCCTTTCACGATCGCGCTCGCCCCCACCTCCCGGCACAGGTCGGCGAGCAGACCAGGCATCCGCTCCACGCGGACGCCGTCCAGGTCCGCCACGGCACCAGCGAACAGGTCGATCCGGGCCTGCGCGTCCAGCAGCGGCGACTTGCCGGCATTGATACCGACGGCCACCACCACCTCGTCGAACAGGGACCGGGCCCGGCGCACCAGATCGAGGTGCCCCACGGTCACCGGGTCGAAGGATCCTGGGCACACGGCAATACGTGACGTCACGGGCCTAACGTACCCTCCCCAGGCGTCCCAGCACGCGGCCCACCGGTATGAGAGACCGGTTTCTCGGTTACACTAACCACGGTTCGCCCCCATCCGTGGCTGCCGGGTGGCGGTCCGTGCCTGGCGCACGGTCGTTGCTGAGGTCGGCGACGGCGCCACTCCCCTAGACCAGTGAAGGTTCCCTGTCGATGACTGCGACCGTCCAGAGTACCCTCGTGCTCCACCTGCGCCCGGAGGACCACGTGGCGATCGCCACCGCTGATCTGGCTGCCGACAGTGAGGTGGTCGGCCCGCACGGACCGCTGCGGCTGCGCGGTGACGTCCCGCGTGGGCACAAGGTCGCCGTCCAGGCGGTGGCCGTGGGCGCGCAGGTGCTCAAGTACGGACAGTCGATCGGCCGGGCGACCGCGGCGATTGCCCCCGGCGACCATGTGCACTCCCACAACCTGGGGATGGACGAGAGCGAGCGCAAGCACGAGTTCGGCACCGCCCGCATCACCCCGGAGTTGCCCGAGCACCTGCCCCGTAGCTTCCTCGGCTACCACCGGCCCGGCGGCAAGGTCGGCACCCGCAACTACATCGGGGTGATCACCTCGGTGAACTGCTCGGCCAGCTCGGCGAAGATGATCGCCGACCAGTTCCGTGGCATGGCCCTGGACGAGTTCGAGTCGGTCGACGGCGTGATGGCGATCACCCACCAGAGCGGGTGCGGGCTGGTGCCCGACTCCGAGGGCGGGCAGATGCTGCTGCGTACGCTGCGCGGGTACGCCCGGCACCCGAACTTCGGCGGTCTGCTCGTGCTCGGCCTGGGCTGCGAGATGATCGCCGTCGAGTCCCTCGCCGAGGGTCTCGGCTTGGCTGAGGGCACCTACGTGGAGACGATGACGATCCAGGAGCTCGGCGGGGTGCGCGCCACTGTGCGTGCCGGGGTGGAGAAGATCCGCGAGATGCTGCCGCAGGTGAACGAGGCGACGCGGGCACCGGCGCACGTGCGCGAGCTGGTGCTCGGGCTGAACTGCGGTGGCTCGGACGGCTACTCCGGCATCACCGCGAACCCGGCCCTGGGCTACGCCTCGGACCTCCTGGTTGCGGCCGGGGGCACCTCGGTGCTGGCGGAGACTCCGGAGGTGTACGGCGCCGAGCACCTGCTCACCCGGCGCGCCGCCTCGGAGGCCGTCGGGCAGAAGCTGTTGGACCGGATCGAGTGGTGGAAGCACTACACCGCGGCCGGTGACGGCACGCTGGACAACAACCCTTCGCCGGGCAACAAGGCCGGCGGGCTGACCACCATCCTGGAGAAGTCCCTGGGCGCGGTGGCCAAGGGTGGCCAGGCGGAGATGACGGCGGTGTACGAGTACGCCGAGCCGATCACCGATACCGGGTTCACCTTCATGGACACCCCCGGCTACGACCCGGTCTCGGTCACCGGTCTGGTGGCCGGCGGGGCGAACGTGGTGGTCTTCACCACCGGCCGCGGCTCGGTGTTCGGCTGCAAACCGACGCCGTCGATCAAGCTGGCCACGAATACCGAGATGTACGAGCGGATGGCCGAGGACATGGACCTCAATGCCGGCCGGATCATCGACGGCACGGCCACGCTGGAGGAGGTCGGCCGCCAGATCTACGAGCTGATCCTCGCCGTGGCCTCGGGCGAGCAGACCGTCAGCGAAGAGCTGGACATCGGTCAGGAGGAGTTCATCCCGTGGCACGTCGGGGCGGTCACCTGATCCCCTACGAGCGCGCGGCCTGGCACCGCTCAGACTCGCCGCAGCAGCCAGTCCACTTCACGGGACAGCAAGGCGCGCCGGTCGGCACCGTCGTAGGCATTCGAGTCGTGGCCGAGCCCGTCGTGCACCACGCGCACACCGCCGGCTTCCCGGGCCCAGACGATCGGGTGCCGCCGTCCGTCCTCCGCGTGGTCGACCAGCACGGCGTTGCCCGGATGGACCTCGAGGTCGCAGTACCGCTCGTCGGTGACCGCCAGCTCGGTCATACCGGCCGTGATCGGGTGCTCCGGATCGATCACCTGGACCCAGGCCGGTGCCAACGGTGGGTGCCAGGAGGTACCGGGCACCCAGCGACCGCCGATCAGGCTCGCCCAGCGGTCGTCGTCATAGAACGTGTTCGAGCCGGTGTGCGTGATCAGTACCGGCACTCCCCCGGCCACGGCCTCACGGACCCAGCCGGCGAGTGCCTCCGCACGCTGGTCCGCCGCCGTGCCGGTGACCGCGCGCGGTGTGCTGCCACCGCCGGCATTGACCACCAGCAGCTCCACGGCGCCAGTGGGCACCTCCGCCTCGCCCAGCGTGGCGACCTCGGCGGGCAGGCCCAGCGCGGTGAGCTCCGTGGCCAGCCGGGCGGAGGTTCCGGTGAAGTCGTGCCACGGGTCGGCGTACCGACCCGCTCCGCTGATCACCACTGCACTCATGTTCTGGCTCCCTCCACGTACACGCTCTTGGTAAGCGATTACCATAGACTGCCACGAGCACACCTCGCTGCCCCCACCCAGCCTCGTCCTGAAGGAGACCTGTGACCAGCCTGAGCATCGGCACCCGCGAGGTAGCCCGCTACTGCGACGGGCGGGACATGCCCACCGAACTCTCCCCGCGACCGTACCTGCACCCGGTGAGCACGCTCGCCGGGCAGCCGTTGACCGAAGTAGCCCCTGCGGACCATCGCCACCACTACGGGGTGAGCAACGCCGTCGTGGAGATCAACGGCTCGATGTTCTGGGGCGGCGGAAGCTACGTCCACTCGAGCGGCTACCAGATGCTGGACAACCACGGCCGCCAGGTGGGCGGGCCGGTGGAGGCGACTGCACACGCGATCGACCAGCAGGTGGAGTTCCTCGACGTGGACGGGCACCACCTGCTCACCGAGCAGCGCCGCATCACCGCCGAGCTACTGCCTGCCTGGGACGGCTGGGCGCTCAGCTGGCACAGCCGGCTGCTCGCCGATTCCGGCGACCTGACGTTCGGCTCACCGGCCACCCGGGGCCGTGTGGGGGCCGGTTACGGCGGTCTGTTCTGGCGCATCTCCGGCGATCAGCTGGCCACCACGGCCCAGGTCGACGGCGGTGGGGAGCCGCTCGGGTCCACCTCACCGTGGCTGCTGCTCACCCAGGACCGCCCGACCGGGCCGGTGAGCCTGCTGCTCGCCCAGTCCCGTACGCAGGTGCTGCCCTGGTTCGTGCGCACCGGTGGGTACGTGGGCGCCGGTCCGGCCGTAGCCTGGGAGGCCCCACGGCATCTTCCGCACGGTGAGCAGCTCGACCTGCACCTGACCGGGGTGCTGCTCGACCGCACGATCGATACCGATACTGCCCGAACTCTCTACACCGAGCTGGAGCAACTCTCGTGAGAACCACCTTCGCCGTCATCGGCATCCACGGATACGGCAAGCACCACCTCGCCGAGCTGGAGCGGATGAGCGCCGACGGACTCGCGGAGGTGGTCGCGGTAGCCGACCCGCGCGGCGGCGCGGAGGCGCGACACCTGCCCGCCGGCACACCGGTGCACACCGATCTGGACGAGCTGCTGGCCCAGGTGGTGCCGGACGTGGTGGTGATAGCGACCCCGATCCACACCCACCTGGCATTGGCCACCAAGGCGCTGCGCGCAGGGTCTGCCGTGCTGCTGGAGAAGCCGACGACGGCGTCACTGGCCGAGTTCACCGCGCTGACCGAAGTGGCGGCAGAGACCGGACGGCCGGTGCAGGTGGGCTTCCAGAGCTTCGGCTCGCTCGCCCTGGACCGGATCACCGAGTATCTCGAGGCGGGAGCCATCGGTGAGGTCACCGGGATCGGCGGGCTCGGGCTCTGGCGCCGGGCGCGCTCCTACTACGACCGATCCCGCTGGGCCGGCCGGCGGCACCTGGACGGTGTGGACGTCGTGGACGGGGTGGTCACCAACCCGCTCGCGCACGCCGTCGCCACCGCACTGCGGATCGACGGTTCCACCCAGGCCGACGATGTGGCCGAGGTCGAGGTCGACCTGTTCCGGGTGAACGACATCGAGGCCGACGACACCTCCGCCGTACGCCTGCGCACCCGGCGCGGCACCCCGATCGCCCTCGGCCTCACGCTGGCCACCGAGACGGACGGGTGGGTCCCGCCGACGGTGCAGGTGCACGGCACCACCGGCGAGCTCGAGCTGTCCTACACCGACGATGTGCTCACCGTGCGCTCCCAAGCCGGGGAACACACCGAGCAGCTCGGCCGTACCGGGCTGCTGCGCAACCTGGTCGACCACCTGGACACCGGCGCACCCCTGCTGTCCGCACTGGCCGACACCGGGGCGTTCATGCGGGTGCTGGAAGCGGTCCGCACCGCCCCGGACCCTCAGCAGGTGGCCGGAGAGCATTTCACCGCCCACGGCGCCGGCCCGGAGCAGTACCGGGTGCTGCACGAGGTGGACGCCTGGTGCCGCCGGGTGGCCACCGAGCTGGACACGTTCACCGCCCTCGGCGCCCCCTGGACCCGCTGACCCGTCGCGGGGCGCCGCCGGCTCACGACCCGGGCCCACGACGCCTGAGACTCCCGGCGCACCCTCCCGCGCTGCACACCGCCCGGCGCACCCTCCCGCGCTGCACACCGCCCGGCGCACCCTCTCGCGCTACACACTCGTCTGAACACCCACTTGCAGGTGGAGGACCGGAATTCTGGTACTCAGCCTGCAAACCGGTACTCAGGCAACGTGGGGCGGGGTGGCGCGTGGGGCGGGGTGGCGAGCGGGACCGGGTGGCGAGCGGGACCGGGTGGCGAGTGGGGCCGCGTGGCGCGGGGGCGGTGGGGACTCCGGCGCACGGGCCGATCAGGGGGTGCGGGCCAGGTGGATCGCGGTCTCGCCGTAGCGACGGGCCGGCTGTTCCTGCCAGCCGGCCGGCCACACCGGCGCCGGGCTGCGCACGTCGCGTTCCACCACCACCAGCGCGTCGCCGGCGAGCCAGCCCTGCGCAGTGAGCGCCGTGAGTACCTCGTCGGTGGTCTCGTCCGCGTACGGCGGGTCGCAGAGCACCAGGTCGAACGGTTCGGCGGGGGGCGGGCCGGCGAGGTAGCGCTGTACCGGGACGCTGCGGATCCGCACCCGGTCGGCCAGCTGGGTGCTGGCGGCGTTGGCGCGACAGGCAGCGGCTGCGCCGCGGGCAGACTCCACCAGCACCGCACGGGCCGCGCCGCGGCTGACGGCCTCCAGGCCGAGGGCACCGGAGCCGGCGTACAGGTCCAGCACCAGGGTGCCGTCGGTGTAGCCGAGGTGGTCCAGGTGGGAGAACAGTGCCTCACGGACCCGCTCGCTGGTCGGCCGGGTACCTTTCGCAGGCACCTGGAGCCGTTGACCGCCGGCGGTGCCGGCCACGATCCGGGTCACCGGCGGCCGCGACGGGCGTCGCGCAGTTGCTGCGATTCCTTGCGCTGTTCCTCGGCCTGCTCGGTCATCCGTGCCATCCAGCCCTTGCCACCGTCCTTGGGTGCTCGGGTCGCGATCGCCAGGGCGATGAGCGAGGTACCGAGCTGCACCGCGAGGATGATCGGCGTGACGCCGAGCGCCAGCACACCCACGATCATCGGCACGGCACAGAGCACCACGATGTCCGGGCCGCGGGCGAAGGCGGCGATCACCCCGGGTGCCATCGGCCCGAACGGGCCCGGTACCAGCGGCTTGGACCAGTCCGGCGGCTTGCGGTAGGCGCCCCGCAGCACCCCGGCGGCGAACACCGGTCCGGTCACCAGACCGAGGAGCAGGTAGCCGAGCAGCTCCCCGTGCACCCACCCCCACAGGCCGAACACCACCAGCGCCCAGGGCACCATCACCAGCATCGGTAGCAGTATCCGCGCCCGGCGGACGTCGGCGCCGGCGATCGGGAAGTGCCGGTCCAGCACCGGAGCCATCTCCGCACGGCGGGACCCCTCCCCGGTGGCCATCGAGGTGAGCATCCCACCAGCGAGCAGCAGCACCACGTTCGTCACCACCGGCCAGCCGGCCGCCAGCCCCAGGAGCGCTACGCACAGGCCCACGGCGATCTGGATCAGGTGCCGTGGGGTGCGGATGAGCACCGTGGCATCACCCACGAGGATGGCGCTGACCGGGCCGCGTGCCCCGAGCATTGGCGCGGAGCGGCGGCGGGCGTCCCGCGCGGTGTTCACATTCAGTGCCCGGCCCAGCTCACGCGTGTCCATCGAGGTGACCGCACCGGAGGCGTAGGAGGCCACCGAGCCCCTGGCCCGCAGCTCCCGTCCGGAGATCTGCTCCAGCCCGCGGTCCAGCCACCACAGGCTGGCCACCAGCAGCACGCCGAGTACGGCGGCGATGATCGGTCCGAGGTGCACCCAGTCCACCGAGATCGGCTCCGGGCGCAGCAGCACCAGAGCGAGCGCGGCCAGCGGCCCGGCGGCGGTGAGCACATCACCGGCCAGCACGGAGGGGCGCATCCGGCCGGTGGCACCGGCCCCAGCGCGCACCTGCCCCGCCGCCACGGCGAGCACCATCACCGCGCCGGCCAGCACGAAGTCCACGGTGACCCAGAGCAGGTTCGGCCCGAAGGCACCGAACGCCAGGAAGCCGACCAGCAGCCCGCCGACCAGGCCCACCAGCGCCCCGACCACCGGCAGCAGCACCAGGCGGGGCCGCAGCAGCGTGCGCCGGTCCGCCGGAGTGGTCAGCCACCACAGTGCCTGTGCGCCGCCCATCCCCACCGGGCCGAGCCGCCCGGCCAGCCCGATCACCGCGCCGGCCACCACCAGGCCCACGATCAGCGCCAGCCAGCTGGGGTCCACGGTGGCAGCCTCCGGACCCGGATGCAGCGAGGCGTTCAGCCCCTGCACCGCACCGAGCACCATCACCACCGCGATCGCGCCGCTGAACAGCACCGAGTAGACCTCGGAGACCAGCTCGCCCATATGCCCACCGGTGTGCGCCTCGGTGGCAGCGCGGGTGAGCTTGCGCAGCTGGCGCCCGGTGGGCCAGGACTCCTCGACGTCGCCGGTGGTCACAGCGCCTCGATCGCTTCGGCACCCTCGTCCGCCGACACCACCCGCACCGAGTCCTCGGCCAGCAGCAGCGCCTTGGTGGCCACCTCGCGCACCAGCACCGGGTCGTGCGTGGCCATGATCACTCCACCACCGGCGTCCCGCTCGGCGGCCAGGCGCTCCCCGAGCCGGTCCCGCATCCCGGAGTCCAGCCGCTGCTCTGGTTCATCCAGTACGAGCAGCGTGCGCGGGCGCACGAACGCCGCAGCGAGCAGCAGCCGGCGGCGCTGACCGGAGGAGAGCGCCGTGGGTAAGGCATTCTGCCGTTCGGTCAGGCCGAAAGCCTCCACCTGCTCGGTGACCAGGGAGCTGACCTCGCGCATCCCGTGCCCTCGGGCAGTGAGGAGCAGGTGCTCGCGCACCGTCAGCGCCGGGAGATAGGAGTCCTCGTCCAGCACCACGGCCACTTCGGCACGGAACCGACGGGCCCGTTCGTCCACCGGCATACCGAGCACGTCGATCGTGCCGCCGAGCACCTCCAGCAACCCCGCCGCAGCCCGCAGGAACGTGGACTTCCCGGTGCCGTTCGCACCGACCACGGCCAGCCCCTGCCCAGCGGACATGGTCACGTTGATCGGTGGGCAGACCGCGCTGGCCATCGTGGATCCGTACCCCACGCTCACCGAGCTGGCCTTCAGCAACGGCTTGGCGGCCTTCTTCGCCGCTTTACCGGCCCGTTGTGGATTAGGCACGGTCCAGGAACTCCTCATGATCGGGGTCGACGAGCTCGGTGATCGCGGTCAGTACCTCAAGGTGGTGCACCAGGTTGGGGTCGGCTGTGATCAGCGCCCGGGCGTCCTGGCGCGCATCCTCGATCAGCTCGCGGTCACGCACCACCGAGAGTAGCCGCAACGAGGACCCCCGCCCGGACTGCGCCGCTCCGAGCACGTCACCCTCCCGGCGCTGCTCCAGGTCCTTCTCCGCCAGCACGAACCCGTCGGTGGTCGCGGTCATCGCCGTCAGCCGCTCCAGGGCAGCTGTGTCCTCGCCCGCTCCGGTGACCAGCAAACAGGTCCCGGCGGCGCTACCGCGCCCGATCCGCCCGCGCAGCTGGTGCAGCTGGGACAGGCCGAACCGGTCGGCGTCGAGGACCACCATCACCGTGGCCTCCGGAACGTCCACCCCCACCTCGATCACTGTGGTGGTGACCAGCACCGGAACGCGGCCGTCGGCAAAGGCGGCCATCGCCTCGTCCTTCTCTTCCGCACTGAGCCGCCCGTGCATCAGCCCGAGCGCGATCCCGGCCAGCGCCGGCTCCTGGCTGAGCCGGGTGAACGTGTCCTCCACTGTGGCCGGAGGCCCGCCGGCGGGTGCGTCCTGATCCCCGTCCGCCTCCGGGGCCAGGTCGGGTGCGCCGTCGTCCTCGGTGGCGGTGGAGGTGATCCGCGGAGCGACCACGTAGGCCCGGTGGCCGGCGCCGACCTGCTCGGCGATCAGTGTCCAGACCCGCTGCATCCACCGCTCCTGACCGGAGGGCACCAGGTGCGTGCTCACCCCGGAGCGCCCGGCAGGGATCTCCCGCAGGGTGGAGACCTCCACGTCGCCGAAGAACGTCATCGCCACCGACCGCGGAATCGGGGTGGCGGTCAGGTAGAGCTGGTGCGGCATCGTCCGGCCCTTGGCGCGCAGCGCGTCCCGCTGCTCTACCCCGAACCGGTGCTGCTCGTCGATCACGGTCAGGGCAAGGTCGGCGAACTGCACCTTCTCGTTCAGCAGTGCGTGCGTACCGATCACGATCCCCGCTGCTCCGGAGGCCGCGTCGGCCAGGGCCTGCCGGCGGGCGGCGCCGGTGACCGAGCCGGTGAGCAGCACCACCTGGGTGCCGCGCGCGTCACCGCCGAGCATCCCGGCCTCGGCCAGCGGTCCGAGCAGGTGCTCGATCGAGCGGGCGTGCTGCTGGGCGAGCACCTCCGTGGGGGCGAGCAGTGCCGCTTGGCCGCCGGAGTCGATCACCTGGGCCATCGCCCGCAGCGCCACCACGGTCTTCCCGGAGCCGACCTCGCCCTGCAGCAGCCGCTGCATCGGGCTGGCCTCGGCCAGGTCACCACTGATCTCGGCACTGACCTGCCGTTGCCCGTCGGTGAGGGCGAACGGCAGCTGGCCGTCCAGAGCGGTGAGCAGACCATCCGCGCTGCCGGGCCGCGGGGTGGCCTCATGGGCGGCCACGTCCGCGCGGCGGCGGGCCAGTGCGGTCTGCAGCAGGAACGCCTCCTCGTAGGCGAACCGCCGGCGGGCCGTCTTCCAGTCCAGATCATTGGCCGGGTCGTGGATCATGTGCAGGGCGGGCACCGTGCCGACCAGCTCGCGGCGCTCGCGGACATCCTCGGGCAGCACATCGGCCACCTCGCCGGGCTGCAGCGGCTCCAGCACCAGACGCATCATCTCGGCGATCTTCCAGGTGGGCAGCTTCGCGGTAGCCGGGTACACCGGCACCGGGCGCGCGGCGCGCCGGGCCGCCTCCTCCTCATCGAGCACTTCGGGCAGCGGCTCGTACTCGGGGTGGATCAGCTCCAGACCACCACGCTTGTCCTTCTTCACCTGCCCGGAGAACATCGCCGAGGTACCCAGCGGCAGCCGCTTCTTGATGTACTCGGCCATGTACGGGCGGCGGGCGAAGAACGTCAGCGGGAGGTCGGTATGGCCGTCGGTGATGGTGACCTTGATGATGTGCAGCGGCTTGTTCCGGGCCTGGCGGTGCTCCACCTTGCGCACCTCGGCCATCACCGTGGCGTGCTCACCGGAGACCAGGTCCAGCAGCCGGCTGTACCGGCCGCGGTGCAGGTACTTGCGCGGGTAGTAGCGGAGCAGGTCGGCCGGGCTGGTCACCCCGACCTGTGCGAGCTGCTTGGCGCCCCGCTCGCCCACCAGCTTCGTCAGGGCACGGCTGTCCCCGCCCCACACCTGTCCGTCGGATACTTGTGCCACCGCCAGCGATGATATCGGCAGCTGCCGACAGGCCCGAAGCCCACGGAGTGCGCGGGTGTGCGTCACGCTCGTGGTGTGGCAGGACCCGGGGCTGCCGGGTCCTGCAAACTGGCGGAGGCGACTCGTGGACCCGGTATCCGCCGAACGGGCCGTTACGGTGTGGGTTTGACGTGCCCCGTACGTCACACCCACACCACAGTCGGGGACCGGCGGACTCGCCAGCCCCCTCCGGAACGACACCAGAGTGTGCCCGGTCTCACCCGCGCGCTGGTTTGGGCATGACGCCACCGGTGGAGTACTCTGGTGCGGTTGCCTAGACGAGGCACTGCTCGGCCCGCCGTCCCGGTGTGTTGGCCGAGACCGGACGATTCACCGCCGCTTCACCCTGTGGCGAGGACAGAACTAGAGGAGACACACCGTGGCTGCTACGTGTGAAGTCTGCGGCAAGGCCCCGAGCTTCGGTCACAGCATCTCGCACTCCCACCGCCGGACCAAGCGGCGCTGGAACCCGAACATCCAGAAGGTGCGCACCGTGACCAACGGCACGCCGAAGCGGCTGAACGTCTGCACCTCCTGCCTCAAGGCCGGCAAGGTCGTCCGCGCCGTCTGAGGATCTGATCATCGCGGCGCACCCGCGCCGCCCAGCCGAGCCGCTCACCGCGATGGTGGGCGGCTCTGTTGTTCCCACCCCTCGCCGATCCCGCGGACCGCCAGGATGCCCGCCACTGTGCCGCCGCCGACCCGGACTGCGACCGCGACCGACGTCACCGGGAGCGCGCAGGTACACCGCCCCCGCCCTCGTCGCCACCGGCAGCGGCGGCGCCGTGCTCGGGTTCGTCAACGCCGGGCTGTACCGGGACAACGACGGTCCCGCCGGCCGGCCCGAGTGGCGCTTCGGCCGGTCCTACCGTTGCACGTAGTCGACCAGCTGGTCGTTCTCGGCCTGCAGCTCGTCGATCCGGTTCTTCACGATGTCCCCGATGGACACGATCGCGAGCAGCTCACCGTCCTCGACCACCGGCAGGTGCCGGAACCGCTTCTCGGTCATCGTGCGGGCGAGGGTCTGCAGGTCGTCCTCGGTGCTGCAGGTGACCACCTCAGCGGTCATCACCTGGGCCACCGGGTTGCTGAGCACACTGGTCCCCGTGCTGTTCAGATGACGCACCACGTCCCGCTCGGTGACGATCCCGCCCACGGTGCGACCGCCGTCGACCGAGACCACCACGGCCCCGATGTTGTGCTCGGCGAGAAGAGCGAGCAGGTCCGTCACGGTCTCGTCCGGGCGGATCGTGACCACCTCGGCACCCTTACGTCGGATCACCTCTGAGATACGCATACCCCACGGTACGACACTGTGAGCCCGGTCACATCTGATCGCTGCGGAAGTGATCCCACCCGGTGCCGGACACCGGTGGACGCTGCCCGCCGTACGTCACCTGCCCCGGTCCGCCGCGCACGGTGCCGATCGGCCGGAACGGCTCGGGCAGCGAGGCACCGGGCGGGAAGGTGGCGAGCAGGCCGTGGTCCTCTCCCCCGGTGAGCACCCAGGCCAGCGGATCGCTGTGGCAGAGCGCCGCCAGGTCCGCGAGCGCGGCCACATCGCCGGCCAGTGCGGTGGGGTCCAGGTCCAGGCTCACCTCGGAGGCACGGGCGATCCGGCCCGCGTCCCGGAGCAGCCCGTCGCTGACGTCCATCATCGCGGTGGCTCCTGCCTGCGCTGCGGCCACCCCGGCCGTGACCGGCGGCTGCGGGCGGCGAAACCCGGCCAGTGCCTGCCGGCCGGCGGCGGTGCGGGCGTCGTGTCCGCCCGCCAGCAGCGCCCAGCCGGCCGCGGAGGAACCGAGCACCCCGGCATGGGCGAGCTGGTCGCCGGGGCGCGCGGTGCTGCGCAGCACCGGGTCGCGGCCCTGCAGGTCACCGTGCGCGGTGATGGCGATCATCGGCTGGTCTCCCCCGGAGAGATCACCGCCGACGGCGCCCACTCGCCACTGGGTACATGCCTCACCCAGTCCGGTGGCCAGGTCGATCACCCAGTCGACGGCGGTGCTCGCCGGGAGTACCAGGGCGGTCACCAGGGCAGTGGGCAGCCCACCCATCGCGGCCACGTCGGCGACGTTCGCGGCCGTCGCCCGCCAACCCACGTCGGCCCCTGTGGTCCAGTCGTCGCGAAAGTCCCGGCCGGCGACCAGGACGTCGGTGGTGACCACGAACCGGCCGTCCGGTGCGGCGACCACTGCGGCGTCGTCGCCGGTGCCGAGGAGGGTGTGCCCGCCACGCGGCAGCAACGGAGTGATCCTGGCGAGCAGTTCCTCCTCGGAGACCTCGCTGACCTGCACGCACCCTCCTGAACTCGAGCCTCGGCCTGGACGTGCCGAGCCTAGCCGTCTTCACTGCCGGCGCCGGGAGCTACCGTAGAAGAGTGCGCCGACGTTCTCTCTCCTCCCTGGCTGCGGCCGGAGTAGTGCTGACCCTCACCGGGTGTGGTTCGACCGCCGGGGTGGAGCCTGGTCCCACGGCCAGCGCCCCACTGTGCGCGGAGGTGCTCCGGGTGCTGCCGGAGGAGCTCTCCGGAGCCGAGCGGCGGTCCACCAACAGCCAGGCCACTGCCGCCTGGGGTGATCCGGCGATCGCGCTTCGGTGCGGGGTGAGCCCACCTGGTCCGACCACCGACCGGTGCATCTCGGTCACCGGTGCGGACGGCACGCAGGTGGACTGGGTGATGACCCCGCTCGGCGAAGCTGCCGAGGATACCTGGCAGTTCACCACCTACGGGCAGGTGCCGGCGATCGAGGTGACCGTACCGGTGGACTACGCCGGGGACGATGCGACGACCACCCTGGTGGACCTCGGCGCGGCGGTGGCGTTGACCGACCAGCAGCGCACCTGCGTCTGATCCGGGCCCTGCCGGCGATCATGCTGGCCCGCTCAGCGGGCCGCACCGCCGCTGCTCAGCGCAACCCGGTGCGCCGTTCTCGGGCCAGCTCGACCAGCTCGGTGATCAGGTCCTGGTAGGACAACCCGGAGCGTTCCCACATCATCGGGTACATCGAGTACGGGGTGAACCCGGGCATCGTGTTCAGCTCGTTGACGATCAGCTCACCGGCCGGGGTGTAGAAGAAGTCCACCCGGGCCAGACCCTCACAGCCGAGCGCTTCGAAGGTCGCCACGGCCAGCTCACGCAGCCGCGCTGTGGCGTCGGCGGGCAGGTCGGCCGGCCAGGACAGGTTCACCGCCTCGGAGTCGAAGTACTTGGCCTGGTAGTCGTAGAAGCCGTGCTCGGCGGAGGTGACGATGATCTCGCCGGGCAGTGTGCTCCGTGGCGGGGCGTCATGGCGTCCCTCCAGGACGGCGCACTCCACTTCACGGCCGTCGATCCCGGCCTCGACGATCACCTTCGGGTCGTGCTCGCGGGCGGTTTCGATGGCGGCGGTCAGGTCCTCGAGCCGGTCCACCTTGGTGATACCGATGCTGGAGCCCGCCCGGCTGGGCTTGACGAACACCGGCAAGCCGAGCTCGGCCACCCGGGCGCGGGCGGCGTCGGCAGCGGTGCGCCACTGCCGATCGGTGATCACGGTGTACGGGCCGATCGGCAGGCCTGCTCCGGCGAGCACCACCTTCGTGTAGTGCTTGTCCATCGATGCCGCCGAGGCCAGCACCCCGGATCCCACATACGGCAGTCCGGCGAGCTCGAGCATGCCCTGCAGGGTGCCGTCCTCCCCGAACGGGCCGTGCAGCAGCGGCAGTACCACGTCCACAGCGCTCAGCTCGGCCGGAACACTGCCGGGCCGGTAGGAGACCAGGTCCTGCCCGGCCTCGCCCATCGGCAGCAGCAGCTGGGGGCTGTCGCTGGTGGTGACCTCCGGGACGTGTCCGTCGGTGATCCGCCACCGGTCCGGGTCGTCCGATGCCGGGACCCACTCCCCGCTGCGGGTGATGCCGATCGGTACGACGTCGTAACGGTCACGGTCGATGGCGGCGAGCACCCCGGCAGCGGTGGCGCAGCTGATCGCGTGCTCGGAGCTACGGCCGCCGAAGAGCACGGCAACCCGGGTTCGGTTCTGTTGACTCATCGCCGCTGAGCCTACCGGGCAGGTGCCGGTCGGTGGGTGCACCGAGGCTGGGTGTCAGCACGGTGAGATGCCGGCACCGGGGCGGCGCGATGCCCGCCCTCTGGTTAGCCTGGCGGAATGAGTGAACCACCCGGTACCGGCGTCGCGAGCACCCGCCTGTCCACCCTCGCCGTGGCCGCCGGTCGGCCGGCACGCGCCGACCAGGCACCGGTGAACCCGCCGATCGTGCTCTCCTCGACGTTCCACTCCACCGGCACCCCGGGTACTGAGGACTTCGTCTACGGCCGTCATGGAAACCCGACGTGGCTACCGCTGGAGGAGACACTGGCCGCACTGGAGGGTGCCCAGCTGCCGGCATTGGCGTTCAGCTCCGGGATGGCGGCCATCACGGCGGCGCTGGACCTGGTGCCTCCTGGTGGCCACCTGCTGCTGCCCCAGCACGCCTACCACGCCAGCGTGCTGGCGGCCCGCGAGCTGCAGCAACGGTGCGGGGTCCAGGTGCACACCGTGGACGTTGCCGACACGGCCGCTGTGATCGAGGCGCTGCACCGTGCTGGCGCGGCACACCCGCACCCGGTGCTGTGGCTGGAGTCGCCGACCAACCCGATGCTGGAGATCGCCGATCTGCCAGCGCTGACGGCGGCGGCCGGTGAGCTGGGTGCGCGGGTGATCGTGGACAACACCTTCGCCACGCCGATCGCCCAGCGGCCGCTGTCGCTCGGCGCCGACGTGGTGGTGCACTCGGTGACGAAGTACCTGGCCGGGCACTCGGACGTGCTGCTCGGCGCTGCGTTGACGAACAGTCCGGAGCTGCACGCCCGGCTGCATGAGCGCCGCAGCGTCGGCGGAGCCGTGCCCAGCCCGTGGGACGCCTGGCTGGCCCTGCGCGGCGTACGGACCCTCGCGCTGCGGGTGGAGCGGTCGCAGCACAACGCTCAGCAGGTCGCCGAGCACCTCCACCGCCACCCCGGTGTGCTGCAGGTGCGCTATCCCGGCCTGACGGACCATCCGCAGCACGAGCGCGCCGCAGCGCAGATGAACGGCTTCGGCTCGATCCTCACCGTGCGGCCGCACGGCGGCGCCGCGGCCGCAGAAGAGCTCACCCGCCGCGTGCGGCTGTGGACCCCAGCCACGAGCCTGGGTGGGGTGGAGTCGCTGCTGGAGCGGCGCCGCCGGCTCGTCGATGAGGCCAGAACGGTCCCGGAGGACCTGATCCGGCTCTCCGTAGGCATCGAGGACGCCGAGGACCTGATCGCCGACCTTGACCAGGCGCTCGGCCGTGCAGCGCAGTAGCCTGCTCACCTGCGCAGGGCAGCAGCACCCGAGCCGGGTGGTCATCGACGCCCGGCACGTCGACGACTGCCTGCTCGCAGGCCGGCCCGCTATGCACGCCGACGGCGCACCCTCCACTGAAGATGCGCCGTCGGGCGTGCCTCGAGGCTCAGGCGGAGCAGATCACTCCTCGTCCTGAGACGTAGCCCGGCCCACCTCGGCCTCCTCGGCGGCGAGCGCACGAGCGTGCAGAACATCGCCGATGAACAGGTCGTAGACCAGGATGCCGATCACACCGCCGATCAGCGGACCGACGATCGGCACCCAGAAATAGCCGGTGAACCAGTCGCCGTTACCGGGCATCGCCAGATCCCCCCAGCCGCCGGCCCAGGCGAGCAGCCGCGGGCCGAGGTCACGGGCCGGGTTGATCGCATATCCGGCGTTGGCACCGAAGGACATGCCGATCGCCGCCACCGAGAACCCAATGATCAACGGCCCGAGGTTGGCCCGGACCGCGGTGTTGCGCATATCCACCACCGCCGCGATCGCGAGCAACAGCAGCGCGGTACCCACGATCTGGTCCAACAGCGGCCCCCACATACCGCCGTCGAAGTACGGACCAGGGAAAGTGGCAAAGATGGAGAAGCTCGCCACGGTGTGCCCGGTATCGCCGAATGTCTCCATCTGCGAGTCGAAGGCGTTGATCGCATCCTTGTAGACGGCCAGGATGATCGCGGCTCCGACGAAGCCACCGACCACCTGAGCGATCCAGTACGGCACCACCTTCCGCAACGGGAACTTACGCCGGACAGCGAACGCCAACGTCACCGCCGGGTTGATGTGCGCTCCGGTGACGCCACCGGCCACGTACACACCGAAGACCACAGCCATCGCCCAGCCCCAGGTGATCAGCAACCAGTCACCGGCCCCCAGGAAGAACGTGGTGGGATCCTGCGTCCGGTCGGTTCCGGGCAGGGCTGCCACGGCCATCGCCACCGATCCGCAGCCGAACAACACGAGTACTGCAGTACCGAGGAACTCGGCCAAGCACTCCCCCCACAGGCCCTGATAGATCTTCAGCCTGCGGTTGTTGGCGAGGATCGGGGTGATCGCATCAGCCGCCATCGCCATGCACCTCCTCAATGAGATCCAGATCACATCGGACTCCCCCAGTTGTACTCCTCTGGAGCCCGATCGGCACGAGGTGCGTGCGCGTGGCTCAGATCCAGCCGCGCGCCCGAGCGGTGCGCGCGGCCTCGTGCCGATTGGCGGCATGCAGTTTGCCGGCTGCCGACGACAGGTAGTTGCGCACCGTGCCGGGTGAGAGCGCGGCGCGCTGAGCGATCTCCTCCACCGGTGCGCCGTCAGCTGCCAGCTCGAGCACATCGGCCTCCCGGGCCGTCAGGGGACTCGCTCCGGCAGAGATGGCCTCAGCGGCCAGCTCCGGGTCGACGTATCGCCCACCGGTGACCACATGCCGCACCGCATCAGCGAGCACCTTGGCCGAGGCGGTCTTCGGCAGGAACGCACGCACCCCCACCTGCAGCGCCCGTTTCAGGTAGCCGGGGCGACCGTGGCTGGTGACGATCACGCACGCGCACCCAGGAGCGTCGACGGCGATCTGCTGGGCGACTTCGATGCCGTCCAGACCCGGCATCTGTAGGTCGAGGATCGCGACATCGGGCTGGTGGGCGCGGACCATGGTGAGCGCATCCGGCCCGGTACCGGCCTGGGCCACCACCTCCAGGTCCTCCTCCAGTCCGAGCAGCGTGGCCACGGCATCGCGGATCAGCCCCTCGTCGTCGGCGAGCACGATACGGATGGTCATCTGCTGCTCCGGGGGCTGCGGGGTACCTGGGCGGTCACGGTGAACTCTCCGGCGTCGGACCGGCTGTGCAGTGTGCCACCGAGGGCCGCCAGCCGTTCGGTCACGCCAGTCAGGCCGGAGCCGGTCGAGCTGGAGGGCCCGGCCGGCCGAACGCCGTCGTTGCGCACCTGCACACCGACCAGATCGTCAGTGAGCGTCACCGTGATCTGGCAGGTCGTGGCGTCCGCGTGCCGGACCACGTTCGTGACCGCTTCGCGCACCACCCACCCGAGCGCCTCGGCCGCCGGTGTCGGCACCTCGGCCTCGGGGCTGGTCACGGAGGTCCGGACCCCGGCAGCACGGAGGATGTCCTGTGCGCCCACCAGCTCGGTGGCCAGGTCCACCCGCCGGTACCCTTCCACCACTCCCCGGACCTCCTTGAGTGCGTCCTGCGCGATCTGCCGGACCTCGAGCATGGTCTGTGCACCGCGGGGATCCGACCGGCGGGCCAGCTCGGCGGCAAGCTCGCTGCGCACGGCCACGGTGGACAGGGTGCGGCCGAAGATGTCGTGCAGATCGCGGGAGAAGCGCAACCGCTCCTCTGCCACGGCCAACCGCGCATCCACCTCTCGGCGCCGTTCCTGCTCCCAGACCACTCCGGTCATCCACACCGACCCTCGGAACGAGCAGACCACTGTCACCAGGACCACCGCCGCGGCGGCGAGCCCCGGCCCACTGGCTCGAACATCCTCCGCGATCGCCAGAGTCACCGCACCGAGCAGCAGCACTGCTCCGGTTCCGAGCAGCAGCTGCCGGATCGTCAGCACCGAGGCCAGCGACGCCAGGGCGGTACCGGCCGGCAGCACCACCATCCAGACTGACGTGCCGGGGACGAACCAGGCATTCCCCAGCGCGAGCAGGACCAGCACACTGGTGGCTGCGACCAGCACGCCCAGGTACCTCCCGCGCCACTGGCCCCGGCCCAGATAGGCGTCCAGTCCTCGGGCGAAGAAGAAGCCGGCGGCAACCAGCTGAACGAGGCTGACCAGCACATAGCCCCAGGCTGCGACACTCGCCACGATGCCGGCCGGCGGCGCGGGAACACCGAGTCCGAGGACTATCTGCGCCACCGGCCCCATAGCCAGCAGCCCGAGCAGCGACCAACGGTTGTAGGCCTCGAACCGCTCGGGGTCGCTCCCGCCGGCCCACCCTCGCAGTCGGACCGGCGCACTCCTGCTCACGACGCTCACGCTACCTGGGCCACCGGTGTGACCGAGCGTTCCGCGCGAGCCGGCGCCCCCGGTATCCGGCAACGGCCGCTCACTGCAGCGCGCCGGCGAGCGTGTTGCCGAAGAATCCGAAGGCCACACCCCAGCCGAGAATGGAAATGCCCACCCACAGGTAGACGCTGCGTTTGGTCGCCCCGAGGGCGATCAGGGTGGGGGCGGTGATCTGGCTCGCCACCACGATCGGCCCCAGCAGGGCGACCCCGGGCACACCGAACCGGTCCAGGTACTTCGCGACCTTCTGCTTGCGCCCGGTCGGCTGCGGCGTCCCCTCCGGGCGGCTGTTCCGGGTGGCCGCAGCACGTACCCGGCTCGTCGTGGCGATCAGGACGAAAGTACACAGCAGGTTCCCCAGCACGGCGGCGGGCACCGCGAAGAAGGGGTCGATCCCGACCAGCACACCGAGAAAGCTGCCGAGGTAGGACTCGATGAACGGGATCGCGCCGACCAGGATCAGCGCGGCCACCTGCTGCCACGAGTCCAGGCCGAGCACGAACTGGGTCAGCGAGACGAACAGGTCGGTGATGAAGTCGAAGATCATGGGCGGTCTCTCCTGCGGCTCTCGGTGGCACTAGCACTTTCCTTCGTGGCTGCCACGATTCCCGATCACTGCCGCCCGCGGCAGTGCCAGGTCTCACCGGTCAGCACACGCTCATCATCGACTGGCCATGACAAACGTCACCGCCTGCCGGTGCCGAAGCCGCTGGGCGCAGAGGCCGCCGGGCGCAGAGGCCGCCGGGCGCAGAGGCCGCCGGGCGCAGAGACCGCCGGGCGCAGAGGCCGCCGGGCGCAGAAGAAGGGCGCCGGGCCTGTTGCGGCCCGGCGCCCTGAGCGCGAAGTGCGGGGAGTGAGCACTTGCGCCGCTCCCCGGTGGGAGACGGATACCGGGGAGTGAGATCGGCCGTTGTCCCGACGACCGACTCGGGGCTTGTGTCCCGATGTCCCTCAGCATGCGGGGCCATCCTGATAATTGCCTGGGAACCACCTGGAAACTGTCTGGCGAATCTCGGCCAGGAACGCACCGGACTGATATTTTCTTTCACACTTGCCGCTATTGATCACTCTGTGCGATATTCTTTATCATGCATCAGGGCAGCGGGACCGCAGGGATTCTCACCCGGCTGCGCTTCTTGCTCCCCGAGCTGCCGGACTCGTTGCGGATCACTGCTGAGCACATCCTGAACGACCCCCGAGGCGCGGTCTCCGGAACCATCGGTGACCTCGCCCGCGCTGCCGACACCTCCACCGGAGCGGTCTCCCGGCTGTGCCGCCGGCTTGGCCTGGACGGCTATCCGGCCCTGCGGATCGCCGTCGCCGAGGACAGCGGCTCGCGATCTGCCGAGCACTGGAACGTGGACGTGAGCCGAGGCATTGATCCGGGCGCGCCGCTGACCGACGTCGTGCGTACGCTCGAAGCGGTGCAGGCCCGAGCCGTCCATGACACCCTGGCCGCGCTCGACCTTCCGGCGGTCACTGCCCTGGCCCGCGCGATCGGCACTGCCCGGCGGGTGCACGTCTACGGCGTGAGCGGTAGTGCGATCATGGCGCGCGAGCTCGCGCTGCGCCTCTCTCGGATCGGTGTGCCGTGCTGGACCTATGCGGACGTCCATGACGGTCTGGCCGGTGCCGCCCAGCTGTCCGACACCGATGCTGCCCTCGCGGTCTCGCACAGTGGGCACACTGCGGAGACGCTGGCAATGCTGCAGTGTGCGAACGAGCAGGGTGCGACTACCGCCGTCATCACCAGTGCACACCGGTCGCCGCTGGCCGATCTCGCCGAGCATGTCCTGCTCACCACCGGGACCCAGACGCTGTTCCAGGATGGTCCGCTCGCCGCCCGGCACGCTGAGCTGGCAGTGATCGAGGTGCTGTACGTCGCCGTCGGTCAGCTCACCTACGAGCGCACGGTGGACCATCTGGCCCGGACCGCCCAGGCGATCACCGACCATCGGCGCGACCGCCCCACGATTCCCTGAAGATGACCAGACGAGGAGACACTCATGGACGAGAACCCCACCTCAGCGGCGATGTCCCGCAAGGCATTCCTGCGTATCGGTGGCCTGGGCGTCGGTGCCCTGGCCGCGACCAGTGCCTGGTCGCCGACCGGTGCCGCCCACGCGGACAGCGGGGCTGGCGCCACGGCAGGTGCTGCCCCTCCTGGCGGGGCGCCCGGCGCTGCCGCCGCCGGTACCGGCGGTCCCATCCTCGCCGGTGACCACTTCCCGATCGGGCTGTTCTGGCCACCTCCACCGCTGGAGACCACCGTCGAGCGGTACGAGGAGATCGCTGCGGCGGGGTTCACCTTCGTGCACGGCGGCAACTACACCTATGCGGACACCCAGATCAACCACCACCTGCTGGCGGTCGCCGAGCAGGCCGGACTCCATGTCCTCGTCGATGACCCGGACATCCGTTGGCTGCTGCACCAGTTCTCCTTCGGAGACTCCTCCGAGCCGTTCACACTCAGCGAGGAGGAGGCCCGGCAGAAGATCGCCGAGGTGACCGCCCGCTACGCCCCGCACTGGCAGACCAGCGGTGGCCGCCTGCTGATCACCGGAGGATCGAGCGAGGGCTCGATCGGCTGGGTCGAGGACGGCACCGACTGGGACGACTACACCATCGCCTTCTCCGCCGAGCCACGCTGGACCGGTGCCGGTGGCTACGCGCAGGCCGGGTGGGCCTTCCGGGTGCAGGATGAGGCCAACGCCTACGTGTGGCTGCTGTCCAGCCAGGGCACCGATGGCAATGCCGTGCTGAAGAAAGCGGTGTTCGCCGGCGGTACGCCCACGGTGACCAGCACCGACCTGGCCTTCCAGCTGGTGGAGGGGCAGAGCTACCAGATCCAGACCGTGCTGGACGCAGACTCGATCGTCACCTCGATCGACGGCGAGGTGATCGACCGCAGCACCGACGCCACGTTCGCCTCCGGTAGCGCCGGCTTCCGCCAGGCCGGGCCCGAGTCCGCCTTCTTCGACGACCTGCGGGTGAGCGCCGCCGACGGAGCTGAGCTGTTCGCAGAGGACTTCACCGGCGACCTGTCCGCCTGGCACCGGCCCGCCGGTTCTGGTCGCACCTCGTTCGCGGGGCTGCACCTGTACGACGAACCACGGGAGACCAAGTTCGCCCAGCTAGCGAGCGCCGTCACCGCCGCGAACGAGGCCTATCCGGACGCACTGGCCTACATCAACCACTTCCCGAACGGGGTGCCGGAGTTCAATGACGGCGCGGCCTACCGGCGGGCTGCCGAGGAGATCGACACCCCGGTGCTCAGCTTCGACCGGTACCCGATCCTGGCCGACGGCGAGGACACCGGCTACTTCGAGAACCTCGCCCAGGTGCGCGAAGCCGCGCTGGCGCACGACCGGCTGCCCTGGGTGTTCATCCAGAGCGTGGGCTATGCCGGGCATGCGGTGCCCACCGAGGACGACCTGCGCTGGCAGATCAGCATCAGCCTCGCCTACGGCTACAAAGGAGTGCAGTACTTCACCTACTGGACCCCGGACCCCGCCCGTGGTGAGGACTTCCACGAGGGCCTGATCAGTGTGGGGGGTCGGCGCACCGGCCTGTACCGGGCGGCGCAGCGGGTGAACACCGACTTCCTCGCGCCGCTCGGCGCCGAGCTTCTCCCGCTGACCTCCACCTCGGTGCAACTCGCCGGCGCCGATGAGATCCCCGCCGGGTTGGCGCAGTTCGAGCCGGACGAGGACGTCACCGCCGCCACCGGCGACCCGGTGGTGCTGGGCCGGTTCACGGGAGCCGAGCACCGGTACGTGCTGCTGGCGAACTACTCCCGGGAACAGCTCGCCCGCACCCACCTCACGTTCGGCGGCGGGACGGCCGAGCGCTTCGAACCCCGCACCGGGCAGTACCGCAGCGCACGCGAGCGGATTCGGTTGGCGCCGGGGGGCGCCGAACTGCTCCGGTTCGGCTGAGCCGGCGACGGCGGAGCTCCGGTTCGCCGGTGGCTCCGCCTGCCGCTGTGGTTCAGTCCCGGACGATCTTCGCGCCGAGCGCCTCGAGCTTGCCGGTGAAGTTCTCGTAGCCACGGTCGATCAGCTCGATACCACGCACGTGCGAGGTGCCTTCGGCGGCCAGGGCTGCGATCAGGTGGGAGAAGCCACCGCGCAGGTCAGGTACCTCGATGTCGGCGGCACGCAACCGGGTGGGTCCGGAGATGACGGCGGAGTGGAAGAAGTTGCGCTGGCCGAACCGGCACTCCAATCCGCCCAGGCACTCCCGATAGACCTGGATGGTGGCACCCATCTTCCGCAGCGCGTCGGTGAAGCCAAACCTGTTCTCGTACACGGTCTCGTGCACGATCGAGAGGCCGGACGCTTGCGAGAGGGCGACCACCAGCGGCTGCTGCCAGTCAGTCATGAACCCGGGGTGCACATCGGTCTCCAGCACGATCGAGCGCAGCTCGGTGCCGGGGTGCCGGAACCGGATTCCGGCGTCGTCGATGTCGAAGCTGCCGCCGACTTTGCGGAACGTGTTCAGGAAAGTCATCATGCCCGGCTGCTGTGCGCCGCGGACGTACACGTCACCGCGGGTGGCCAGCGCGGCCGCCGCCCAGGAGGCCGCCTCGATCCGGTCGGCCAGGGCGGTGTGCACGTAGCCGCCGAGCCGGTCCACCCCCTCGACCCGGATCACCCGGTCGGTGTCCACCGAGATGATCGCGCCCATCCGCTGCAGGACAGCGATCAGGTCCATGATCTCCGGCTCGATGGCGGCACCGGAGAGCTCGGTGACACCCGCTGCGCGCACCGCGGTGAGCAACAGCTGCTCAGTGGCACCCACGCTCGGGTAGGGCAGGTCCACCTTGGTACCGCGCAGCCCACGGGGGGCGGTGATCAGGATGCCGGTGTCCAGCTTGTCCACCTGGGCACCGAACTGACGCAGGATCTCCAGGTGGTAGTCGATCGGCCGGTCGCCGATGCGGCAGCCGCCGAGGTCGGGGATGAAGGCCTCGCCGAGCCGGTGCAGCAGCGGTCCGCAGAGCAGGATCGGGATACGGCTGGCGCCGGCGTGGGTGTCGATATCTGCCTTGTGCGCCGATTCCACGTTGCTCGGGTCGAGGTGCACCACACCACCGGCGATGTCCCGCTGCACCTGCACACCATGTAGCTTGAGCAGGCCGGCGACGACCTTGACGTCGCGGATCTCCGGGACGTTGCGCAGTTCGCTGGGCCCCTCGCCGAGGAGCGCTGCCACCATCGCCTTGGAGACGAAGTTCTTCGCCCCACGCACGGTGATCTCACCACTGAGCGGCGTACCGCCGTCGACTCGCAACTGACTCATACCCACGTCCTCACCAGACTCCCCCGCTCGGCATCCTTCACCGGGCAGGCGTCCCCAGGGTACTCCGGGATCACCGGAGCCCGTGGGAGGTGGGTTCAGGAGACCGGTCGGGCGGGGGTGACCTCGATCGTGGGCAGGTGCTTGGCCGGCAGCGTCCGCGGGCGCCAGTCGGCCCGGGTCGCCTCGTAGGTGACGATGTCCTCCTCGTGACCGAGGGTCAGGCCGATGTCGTCAAGGCCCTCCATCAGCCGCCACCGGGTGTAGTCGTCGATCTGGAACTGGGCGACCACGTCCGCGCAGGTGACCGTCTTGTGCTCCAGGTCCACCGTGACCTCGGTGCCCGGCTCCGCTTCGAGGACCTTCCAGATCAGCTCGATGTCCTCCTGGGCGAGCTGGGCGGCCACCAGCCCCTGCTTGCCCGAGTTGCCGCGGAAGATGTCCGCGAACCGGGAGGCGAGCACCGCCTTGAAGCCGTAGTCCTTCAGTGCCCAGACGGCGTGTTCCCGGGAGGACCCGGTGCCGAAATCCGGCCCGGCAACGAGCACCGACCCGCTGGTGTAGGCCTCCTGGTTCAGCACGAACTCGGGGTCCCCGCGCCAGGCGGCGAAGAGCGCGTCCTCGAACCCGGTGCGGGTGACCCGCTTGAGGTAGACGGCCGGGATGATCTGGTCGGTGTCGACATTGCCGCGGCGCAGTGGCACCCCGAGCCCGGTGTGGGTGGTGAACTTCTCCATAGTGGTTCTTCCTTGCGTCGTGGGAGGGGCTCAGACCTGCATCGGCACGCGCGGGTCCAGCGGCGCCAGCGGTGAGCCGTCGAAGGAGGTCAGGTCGGTCTCGGCACCGAGGTTCAGGTCCGAGAGCGAGGACAGCGTGCCGCGCACGGCGGTCGCGGCTGCCACCAGCGGAGAGACCAGGTGGGTCCGTCCCCCCTTGCCCTGCCGGCCCTCGAAGTTGCGGTTCGACGTGGACGCCGCCCGCTCCCCCGGCTGCAGCTGGTCGGGATTCATCCCCAGACACATCGAGCATCCGGCGTTGCGCCACTCGGCACCGAAGTTGAGGAAGATCTCGTCCAGCCCTTCCGCTTCGGCCTGCAGCCGCACCCGTGCCGAGGCCGGCACCACCAGCACCCGCACGCTCTCGGCCTTCTTGCGCCCCTCGAGCACCTTGGCCACCGAACGCAGATCTTCGATCCGCCCGTTCGTGCAGGAGCCGATGAAGACGGTGTCCACGGCGATGTCGCGCAGCGGGGTTCCCGGCACCAGGCCCATGTACTCCACCGCACGCTCGGCGGCCACCCGCTCGTTGTCGTCGCCGATCTCCTCCGGTACCGGAACCGAGCCGCTCAACGGCAGGCCCTGGCCCGGGTTGGTGCCCCAGGTGACGAACGGTTCCAGGTCAGCGGCCTCGAGCACCACCTCGGTGTCGAAGACCGCGTCATCGTCGCTGCGCAGGGTCTTCCAGTACTCCAGCGCGGCATCCCAGTCGGCACCTTCCGGCGCGTGCGGGCGGCCGGCCAGGTAGTCGAACGTGGTCTGGTCCGGAGCGATCATCCCGGCCCGGGCACCGGCCTCGATGGACATGTTGCAGATCGTCATCCGCGCCTCCATCGAGAGGTTGCGGATCGCCTCACCGCGGTACTCCAGGACATAGCCCTGGCCACCGCCGGTACCGATCTTGGCGATGATCGCCAAGATGATGTCCTTCGAGGTGGCACCCGGCGGCAGCTCGCCGTCGACGGTGATCGCCATCGTCTTGAACGGCGCCAGCGGCAGCGTCTGGGTGGCCAGCACGTGCTCCACCTCAGAGGTGCCGATCCCGAAGGCGAGCGCGCCGAACGCCCCGTGGGTCGAGGTGTGCGAGTCCCCACACACCACGGTCAGCCCGGGCATGGTCAGGCCCAGCTGCGGCCCCACCTGGTGCACGATCCCCTGGTCGGCGTCGCCGAGGGAGTGCAGCCGCACACCGAACTCCTCGGCATTGCGGCGCAGCGTGTCGATCTGGGTGCGGCTGGTCAGATCGGCGATCGGCAGGTCGATGTCCAGCGTCGGGGTGTTGTGGTCCTCGGTCGCGATGGTCAGGTCCGGGCGGCGCACCGGGCGCCCGGCGAGACGAAGCCCCTCGAACGCCTGCGGGCTGGTCACCTCGTGCACGAGGTGCAGATCGATGTAGAGCAGGTCGGGCGCCCCATCCTGCCCCTCGCGGACCACATGGTCCCGCCACACCTTCTCAGCCAGAGTTCCGGCCATCGCGCGTCACCTTCTTCGTCATGCTCTCACCCTGGATCACAGGGCCTGGGAACGGTCGATTTGCATCTCACGCTATGAGACGGCAGTATCGACCTATGGACAACTCTAGCGGAGTCGGCGTACTCGACAAAGCCGCGACCGTCCTGGGCGCCCTCGAAGCGGGCCCCGCGACGCTTGCGCAACTCGTCGCCGCCACACACCTGGCCCGGCCCACTGCGCACCGCCTGGCGGTCGCTCTGGAGCACCACCGGTTCGTCGCCCGGGACATGCAGGGGCGGTTCATCCTCGGCCCGCGGCTCGCCGAGCTGGCCGCCTCGGCCGGCGAGGACCGGCTGCTGGCCGCGGCCGGATCGGTGCTGATGGCCCTGCGGGACCACACCGGGGAGAGCGCCCAGCTGTTTCGGCGCCAGGGCGACCAGCGGATCTGCGTGGCCGCCGCGGAGAAGACGATGGGGCTGCGCGACTCGATCCCGGTCGGGGCGACGCTCTCCATGCTTGCCGGCTCGGCTGCGCAGGTACTGCTCGCCTGGGAGGAGCCGGACCGGCTGCACCGCGGCCTGCACGGGGCGAAGTTCACCGCCACCATCCTCTCCGGCGTGCGCCGGCGCGGCTGGGCACAGAGCGTGAGCGAGCGCGAGCTCGGCGTCGCCTCGGTGTCCGCACCGGTGCGCGGGCCGTCGGGCCGGGTGATCGCGGCAGTCTCGGTATCCGGTCCGATCGAGCGGATGACCCGCCAGCCCGGGCGCCTGCATGCCAACGCGGTGATGGCGGCAGCGAACCGGCTCACCGAGGTGCTCCGCGCCAGCGAAGAGAACTGACCCGGGTAGTCCACCGACAGCCCCGCTGGCGGCGAGTGAGTTCTGGCGCATGAACTCTCGCGTGTGAACTCTCGCGTGTGAACCAGTTGGGGCTATCACCCCACCCAGGCCACCCGCCAGATCTCTGCGCCTGCCGCCCGCCGCCTGCCGGTACTTGCACTCTACCTAGGTACGCTTGATACTTAGGTACGTGAGTGATGAACCGATCGACCCGCGGTGGCCCACTCCGTGGGTGCGCGCCGCCCTGGGCACAGCGACGCTCGCCGTTCTCAGTGACGGTCCGCTGCACGGCTACGGCATCGCCGTCACGCTGGCGGAGCGAGGCTTCGGCCGCCCCAAAGGGGGCTCCCTGTACCCGTTGCTCGCGACGCTGGAAGCTGAGGGCGCCGTCACGGCGATCTGGGCGCAGGGTGCCAGCGGTCCAGGCCGCAAGACCTACGCCCTGACCGACGCCGGGCGTGCCCGCCTGGCCCAGGAACGCGCGAGCTGGAGCCACCTGGTCGAGGAGCTCGGTCACCGAGGTACCGCGGAGAGGAGCTCGTGATGATGCCAACCCGGACACCGCAGACCCTGGACGACGTTGCCGGCTACTTCCGGCACGCCCGTGGTGAGCAGGCCGACGAGGACTGGGCACGCGCTGCCGCCGCACGCCTCGTGCTCGACGATGTCCGCGAGCCACTGATCCGAGAGGCACTGTTCGAGGTGGTTCCGGTGCTCGAGGATGCCCAGGAGCCGGCCGAGACGCTGTTCGGCGACGCGATCGGATGGGCCAAGGAACGGCAGGCGGACTGGCGCTCCGACGGGGTGCCGGCGAGCGCCCCCAGCGGTCCGCGCTCGGTGCGAGCCTTCGTGCACGGCACTTTCTTCGGAGCCGCTGCGGCCACACCGGCGTTCGCGCTCCTGCGCATGTTCGCCGACGGGTGGACGCTCGACTTCACTCTGATCCTGGTGATCTTCCCGCTGCTGCTCTCCGTGGGCGTCCTTGGCTTTCTGGCACTGTGGAACTGGCTGGTCCGCCGCCGGGCACGGGGCACCGCGATCGCGGTCACGGCACTCGCCCTGATCGGTTTCAGCGCAGCGGTCGCTGGCGGGTTCGCCCTCTCTCACGAGGAGGTGCTCTGGCGGGGCTCCGGCTTCTGGCTTTTCGCCGTGGCCGCCGGTTATGGCCTGCTCGCTGCCGGGACGCGCTGGATCTGGCCAGAGCTGCCGCCGCCGGACCCGGATCACCAGGTCGAGGGCGATCTCGCCTGGAAACGCCTCCTCGCCGCGTCCCTGCGCGAACGGGGCGACATCACCGAGGGCCGGCTCAAGGTGATCATCGCTGACGCCGAGAGGCACAGCGCACAGTCACAGCGGTCGCTGGCGGAGGAGTTCGGCTCACCCGCCTCCTACGCCGCGCGGTTTGCACCCGATGTGGCTGTCCGGGCCCGCCGGACGGCCTGGGGCTGGACGGCCGTGGCCATCGCACCCATCGCGGTGTTCGTGCTCTACGGGCTCGAGGACGGGTGGCACTGGCAGGCCCGGTTCTTGGCGTTGGGGCTCTGGTTCGCCGGCGCTGCCGTCGCGGCGGCCACGAGCTGGCGCCGTGCGACCGGCCAGGCAGCAGAACGCTTCTGAAGTCTGGATGGTGACGCCGGGCGCCGGTCAGCGACCGCGGAGGAACTCCTCCATCAACGGTCCGGCCGTGGCCGCACCGCCGCGACCGCCGTCGCCGACGAACACGGCGACGGCCAGGTCACCCTGGATGGCGATCATCCACCCGTGCGTGGCGTCCTCGGCTCCCTCGGCGGTGCCGGTCTTGGCGAGCACATCATCGCCCGGTACGTCCCTCAGCGCCCGGGCGGTCCCGTCCGTCACGACGGCGCGCATCGCCTGTTGCAGCAGCGTCGCCTCGGTGTGGGTCAGCGGGGTCGCGACCTCGTCGGCGTCATCCGTTGCGTCGTCCGTGGCGCCGTCGTCCGTGGCGCTCTCGTCGGTCGGCTCTGCGGAGCCATCGGTGGCGCTCGGCTCGGTCGGCTCGGCGTCGGTCGGCTCTGCGGAGCCGTCCTCGGGCTGGGTGCCATCCTCGCTGGGCGAGGCATCCTCGCCCCCGTCACCTCCGCCGTCGCCCTCCTCGGCGGGCAGAACGAGCTGCGGGGTGATCCGCTCCTCCCCCGCGATCGACGCGGCCACAGTGGCCATCGCCAGCGGTGAGGCCAGCACCTGTCCCTGACCGATCACCTCAGCAGCGAACTGGGTGCCCTCGGCCTGCTCCGGCAGCGAGCCGAGGAACAGCGGGTAGCCGAGGTCCACGCTGTCCCCGCGGCCCAGTCCGAGCGACTCGGCGGCGCTGGCCAGGTCGGCTGCACTGATCTGGTCGCGCTGGTTCATCAGTGCGGTGTTGCAGGACTGCGCGATCGCCTCCTCCAGGGTGATATCGCCGAGCGAGTCGTCCGGGTAGCCCGGGTAGTTCTCGAACTCGCGGCCGTTGACGTTCAGCGACTCGACGCAGTCGACCGAGTCACCGAGCTCCATCCCGGAGCGCAACAGCGCGAGCAGGGTGATGACCTTGAACGTCGATCCCGGCGGGTACTGCGCCAGGGTGGCCGTGGACCAGCCCTCGCTGGCCGGCCCGCTGGCAGCGGCCCGGACCTCGCCCGTGGAGGGTTGAATCGCCACCAGTGCACTCGGCGAGTCCTGGTCGGCCAGGACCTGCTCGGCAAGTACCTGCAGATCGGCGTCCAGAGTGGTGCGCAATGGCTGACCGCGCACCGGCTCGGACGTGAACACCTCGGTCGGTTCGTCGCCCTCGCCCGTGCTGATGCTGACCGTCAGGCCGGGGAAACCCCGCAGCGTGTCCTCGTGCACCCGCTGTAGCCCGGACAGGCCCACCTGGTCGCCCTGCTGCACGGCACCATCGGAGTTGTCGATGATCTCGGCAGTCGCTTCACCGACCCGGCCGAGGATCTCGTCGGCGAAGCCTGCGGTGGGACCGAGCTGGCGTTCGGCGGAGACGAGGTTCACCCCGTTCACCTGACGGACCGCCTCCATGTCCACCTCACCCGGGTCATCCTGGCGGACCTCTGTGGCCACGACGAAGGCACGGTCTCCGGCGGCGACCACCCGGTCCGCGTACGCCTGAGGATCGTCGAAGTCGAGCGCCTCGGCGAGCTTGATGGCCTGGTCCTCCCACTGGTCAGAGTCGAGGTAGGTCTTGTCGATGCCGACTCGGAAGATCTCCGTGTTGGTCACCAGCACCTCCTCGTCCGCACCGAGCACGTGCCCGCGGGGGCCGGGGCTCTGCTCGACGGCCAGGACGCCCTCCTCGCCCAGGTCGGGAGCCAGTAGGTCACGGGACCAGGTGGCCAGGTACGGGCCGCCCTCCTGCGCCGCCACCAGATGCACAGAGACCGGGTAGGTCCAGTCCTCGTCGCTGCCCGGCACGTCCCAGGTCCAGGTCAGTGCGGCATCGGCGGCGAGCCCGTCCTCTTCGTCATAGGTACTCGAGGACCAGGTGACCGCAACGGTGCGCGGCAGGACCGGCGCGAGCTCACCGAGCACCGTCTCGGTCTGCTCGGTGGCCAGCTGCCGGTCCTCTTCGCTCAGCGGTGCCGCGGCGAAGTCCCCGGTGGTCAGCGCCTCCGCGAGTGCATCGGCAGCAGCCACCTCCGGTTGCGCCTCCACTGTCTCCGGCCCACCATCGTCCGGGTCCGTGCACGCCACCAGCAGCAGGCTCCCTGCAGCCACCAGCGCGCTGGCCCGAAGTAGCCTGGCGGACCACGTCGCCCGCTGCGCTCTGCCTCTCGACATCCACTACCTCCTGGATCCAGAGGAGAGCGTAACGGGCGAACCTGACATTGCCGCGCTGGACCCACCGGGGGGCAGATATGTGGCGTGGCAGGGCCCGGTATCGGCCGAACGGACCCTTACGGTGTGGTTCTGACGCACCCCGTAAGTCAGAACGGCACCACAGTCGAGGAGCGTCGCGACGGCCGGAGCGCAATTGTGGTTGACCGGCCTGCAGGGTGGCCCGCTAGCCTGCACCGGCAGATCGACGTACTCGTCGACGTTCGGATTCGCCGGCTGCAGCCGGCCAGGAGGCACACGATGCAGGGCATCAGCGCAGGAAGCGGGGTAGGCCGACCGGCCTGCTCACCAGCACCCCGCCCCCGCGCTCTGGGACACTGACTCTCGCTTCTCAGGGCGCAGGGCTGACGCATGCCCGGATACGGGCAGACCACCCGAGACCCTGCTGAAGAAAGTGTTGTCATGACCCCACTCACCGAACGAGAGATCCGCCGCTGCTTCGTCAACGCGACCCGCGGCCAGGCGCAGCGCGCCACGGTGCCGCCGCTCGCCGATCTGGACTGGAACCGACTGGACTACTTCGGCTGGCGCGATGCCAAGGCACCGCTGGCCGGCTATGTGATCATCGAGATCGACGGCGGACCCATCGGGATCCTGCTCCGGGCACCGAGCAAAGGTGGTCACCAGCGCCAGGCGGTCTGTGCCTGGTGCGAGGACATCGTCGAGGTAGACGGGGTCAGCCTGTTCGTGGCTCCGCGAGCGGGCGCAGCGGGGCGGCGCGGGGACTCCATCGGCACCCTGCTGTGCGGTGACTTCCGCTGCTCGGCGAACGTCCGCCGTCGTCCTACCCGCGCTGAGGCGGGCACTGACGAGGGGGCCCGCGAGCGCCTGGTGGCCAGCCGGATCGCCGGCCTGCAGCGGCGGGCCGCGCAGTTCGTGGTGGAGGTGAGCCGGACCGGCTGAGACCGGGCTACTCGGCGGCCTCGACACCCCGTCCTAGGCTGATCGCGGCGGCGATCCGCCGCCGCGTCACCTCATCGTGCAGAACGGGCTCGCCCTTCTGGCCGGCCGGCTCCCGTTCCTCGGTGGGAGTGAGCAGTCGGCGCATCCCCTCGCGGAGGATCCGCTGATCGATCACCCGGCTGCCACTCAAGGTCAAGAGCGCCGCACCCTGGTCCAACGCGGCCAGCAATGCCCCCACCTCCTCCGGAAGCAACCCCTGGTGCTCCGACTGCGACGGGTCCACGATCGCCGCGTACCCCTCCACCAGGACATCCAGTCGCGTGGCCAGCTGAGCGACCAGCGACTCGTCCCGGGCAGCCGTGGCGATGAACTCCAAGGTCGCGAGGGACAGCCCCCGGATCAGCCCGGCGACCTCCTCCTGCTCGTCCGGCAGATCGGCGCTGCACCCGTCCGGGGCCTGCGACCCGAACGGGTCCCACGCGCCGTCTCCCAACGACACGTCGATGTTCTCCTCGAGCATCGCGAGGAACAGGTCGGCCTTGCTGTCGAAGTTGGAGTAGACCGCCCCCTTGGAGTACCCCGCCTCCGTCGCGATCAACGTCAGGTTCGCCTGGTGATAACCGTCCCTGGCGAACACCACTCGCCCAGCCCGGATCAGCGCGTCGCGAGTGAGCTGCTGCTGCTCACGGCGCGAACGAGGAGGGGTCACAGCCGCCAGCCTACGACGATTCTGAACTGTTGACATACCATCAGTACCCAAATACCGTGAGTCTTTCAATACTCACGGTATCTAGGATTCTGATGAACGAGGACGTACTACAGGTGACGGCACTGACCCGTAGGTTCGGTGCAGTCGTCGCCAACGATGACATCTCACTGCGGGTTCGTGCGGGTGCCGTGGTCGGTCTTCTCGGCCACAACGGCGCAGGCAAGACCACTCTGGTCTCGCAGGTGGTCGGCCTGCTCCGGCCGGACGCCGGGGCGATCCAGGTGAGCGGCTGCGACGCGGTGGCCGATCCGGCCGCGGCGCGCCGTCGGGTGTCGATACAACCCCAGGGCCAGGCCCCGATCGACGGGCTCTCCCCGCGGCTCGCGATCGAGATGAGCGCCCGGTTACGCGGCCTGTCTCGGACGGCGGCCCGGGCGGCGGCCCAGCATCTCGGCGAAGAGTTGGACATCACCGAGTGGCTCGACCGCCGGGCCCTACCGGACGGCCGGGGCCTCTCCGGTGGGATCCGGCGGCTGACCGCTTTCGCCATGGCGCTGGCGGCGCCCACCCCCCTGCTCATCCTGGATGAGCCCACCAACGACGTCGACGCGGCCCGCCGCCGTCTGCTGTGGCGTGCCGTGCGCCGCCGCGGCGACGAGGGCGCCGGCGTTCTGCTGGTCACCCACAACGTCGCCGAGGCCGAGCAGATCGTGGACGACCTGGTGATCCTGCACCGCGGCAAGGTCGTCACCTCAGGTTCACCCGCGCACCTGCGGGGCACCCAGGAGGACGACCTGCGGCTGGAGCTTCAGTCGCCACCGGCGGTCGCCGGGGCCGCCGACGAGCACGCGGTGCCGCTTGCTGTCCGCCGGAGGGTGCGCACCGGCCGGCGCCTTCTGCTGACCTTCCCCGCCGGTGAGGCGGCGGTCGCCGTGGACTGGGCCACCACGCTGCGCACCCGGGGAATCATCGAGGGCTACACGCTCGGGCCGGCCACCTTGGAGGACGCCTACCTGTCCGCCACCACCGACCGGCGGCTCGAGCCGGCCGAGACCGGACAGGAGAGCGCACATGCCTGAGGCTTCCGCCGTCGTCACCGGCCACGTTCCCCGGGCGAGGCACGCGACCACCTACATCACTCTGGTGCGCTGGTCTCTGTCGCAGGTCGGTGCCATGCTGCCGCTGATCGTCGTCATCCAGGCCGCTCTGGCCGCCGGGATCGTGATCGGCTTCGGCTTCCTCATCCCGGGCATCGATCCTGCTACGGCGCTATTCCTGTCTACCGGAACACCGACCGTCCTGCTCCTGGTCCTCGGCCTGGTGATGGTGCCCCAAGGTGTGTCCCGGGCCCGGACCGACGGGACGTTCGCCTACCTGCGCACCCTGCCCCTAGCCAGGCCGCTGCTGCTGGCCGCAGAACTGACCATCTGGCTGCTCGTTGCCCTGCCCAGCGTCGCCGTCGCCGTCCTCGTGGCCCGGCTCCGTTACGACCTGGTCCTCTCGCTGGACTGGCCGGTCCTCATCGCCGCAGCTCTCCTGGTGACCCTCACCGCCACGGCCGTCGGCTACGCGATCGCGGTGAGCATGCCGCCTACTCTCGCCCAGCTGCTCACCCAGGTCCTGGTGTTCTTCGTCCTGCTGTTCTCCCCGGTCACCTTTCCGGCCGATCAGCTACCCACCTGGTTCCAGTCCGTGCACGATTACCTCCCGGCACGCCCCGGGGCCGATCTGGTCCGGGCCGGGCTGGTGGCCGACACCTACGCCGCGAGCGGGCGTGACCTCGTTGTCCTGGTGCTGTGGTGCCTGGCCGGGATCGCCCTCTCCGTGCGAGCGCTGGTGCGTCGGTCCTGACCAGAGGGCAGAGAACAAAAAAGCACGGCCCTGGATAAACCCAGGGCCGTGCTTCGCTGTAGTCCCGACCGGATTCGAACCGGCGTTACCGCCTTGAGAGGGCGGCGTCCTAGGCCACTAGACGACGGGACCAGACACACAAAGAAGACCGTACCGAACACGTGAAATGTCCGACGATCTTCGCTGGGGTACCAGGACTCGAACCTAGACTAACTGTACCAGAAACAGTCGTGCTGCCGATTACACCATACCCCAATGGGGTACCGCGCTCACGAGTCCTTTGCTTGTGGCCAGACACGTAATCGCGCTACCGCCGGTTGACTCTACCTGAGCCGGACCCGTTGCCCAAAATCGCAGGCGTGGGGATCGTCACAGTGTCATCTGGGCCTTCGTTTCAGCACCGGCTCAGGAGTCGGCCGCGGTGAGTTCGGCCGCCTCCGCCACGGTGTGGCCGGAGGCCTGGGCGGGATCCTCCACGTGTGCCAGCGTCCGACGTCCGGCGGTGATCAGCAGCGCTGCAGCGAGCACCGAGGCGGCACCCACCCAGAACGGCAGGTGCACACTCACCCGTTCGCCGAGATAGCCGGCAAGCCACGGGGCCACCGCTCCCCCGGCGAACCGGACGAAGCTGTAGGCCGCTGAGGCGACACCCCGCTCCACCGGCGCCGCCTTCATCACCGTCTCGGTGATCAGCGTGTTGTTGATCCCCAATGCCGCACCGGCCAGGATCACGCCGGCGGCGAGCACCACCTTATGGTCGGTGAAGACGGCCATCACCACCAGGATCAGGGCGAAGGCCAGCAGCGCCCCGGTGATCGGACGCAACGTCCCGAACCGGCGCTGTAGCCGTGGCGCCAGCCACACCGAAGTGATCGCCAGCAGCACGCCCCAGCCGAAGAAGATCCCGCCGATCTCCAAGGCGCCCAGGTCCAGCGGGAACGGGGTGAAGGCGAGCAGGGTGAAGAAGCCGAAGTTGTACAGCAGCGCGGTCAGCCCGGTAATCAGCAGGCCGCGGTGGCGCAGCGCCAGGATCGGTTCGGCGAGCGAGGTCGCTCGAGGCGGTTTCGGCGTAGCCGGCACCAGGAAGATCGTGGCGACCGCGGCGATCAGCATCAGGCCGGAGACGCCGAAGAACGGGCCCCGCCAGGAGAGGTGGCCGAGCAGTCCGCCGACCACCGGACCGATCGCGATACCCACGCCCAGAGCCGCCTCGTAGAGCACGATCGCCTGACCCACGGAGCCGCGTGCCGAGGAGACGATCGTGGCCAGGGCGGTGGCCACGAACAGGGCGTTGCCCAGACCCCAGACCGCACGCCAGGCGATGATCCCGGCGACGCCGTCCTGCGTGCCGGCCATCCCGGCGCCGAGGATGATGATCACCAGGCCGAGCAGGAGCGTCTTCTTCGCCCCGAGTCTGCTCGAGACTGCACCGGTGAGCAGCATGGCCAGACCCATCACCGCCATATAGCTGGTGAACAGCAAGGAGACCTCGGACGGTGTCGCGCCCAGCTCGTCGGCGATCGGTTTGAGGATCGGGTCCACCAGACCGATGCCCATGAAGGCGATGATGCTCGCGAAGGCGACTGCCAGCACGGAACGTGGTTGACGCAGCATGAACTTCCTTGCCTGAGGCAGCGTGTGCCCCGGTCGAGAGCCGATGACGGTGCTCGCGCACCTGGGGTGCCTGCCCGCTTAGGGCGAGGCGATCAGGCGGTCGATGACGGCGATCGCCCGAGTGAGCGTGTCTCGTTCTGCCTGACTGAGCTCGTCCAGCCGAGGAGTGAGAGCGGCAGCGCGGGCGCGCCGGACCTCGCGGAGCACCGCACGGCCGGCGTCGGTCAGCTCGACCAGGCTGGCCCGGCCATCCTGCGGATCGGCCGTGCGCAGTGCCCAGCCCTCCTGTTCAGCGCGCTGCAGCTGGGCAGTGATCGTGGGTTGGCTGGACCGGTCCAGCCGAGCCAGGTCCGAGGTCCGGACCGGTCCGGTCCGCTCGATCTGCGCCAGGAGCCGTGCCTGCGCGGCGGAGACGTCGAGCCTCGCATGCGAGGTCGCCCAGCGGTTCAGCCGGGCGAGGACGGCGAGCAGGTCCGGGCCGAGCGTGTCGGCATCCAGCGGGGCCAGGTCGACGGGATCGGCGGCCGGATCAGGTGCGCTCACGTCCCGTAATATTACATAGGCTTCCTATGTTTGTCGAGGCGGCATCAATCAGGGCCCGCCGGGACGACGGGCGCTGCCACCACCATCCGCAACGCTGACTCAGGCCTGGATGATGACGACGACCCCGGAGACCACCGCGAAGGAGAGGACGAGATAGCGCAGCAGCGGACCGTCCAGCCGGTGGTGGGTGAATCTGCTCAGGAAGGACCCCAGGACCAGGAATGGCAGGAAACCGGCGGTAGCAACCAGAGTGCCGCCGTCGATGTGACCGCCGAGGCCGAGTACGGCCAGCGAGATGACCTCACCGACCAGGAAGCAGACCGCCACGGTGGAGCGCAGCGTGGGGCCAGAGGTGTGCTGATAGGCGAGCGCGAGCGGTGGACCGCCGACACCGGTCGAGGTCTCCGTGATCCCGGTGATCAGCCCGACCACGGCCAGGCCGGGTCGGTTCGGCACGAACGACGGCGCGAGCAGAGCGACCACCGCGGCGAGCACTGTCGAGATCCCGATCAGCAGAGAGAGCTGGGACACGCTGACCAGCACCAGGATCCACACGCCGATGAAGGTGCCGGCGAACCTCCCGAGGCTGATCCAGCCGACCCCGCGCCAGTCCAGGTCTGCGCGTTCGCGCCATCCGACGTACGCGTTCAGCGGGATCATCAGCACCAGCAGCATCACCGGGATGAGGGTGGGATCCACCAGGCTCACGATCGGCGCGGCCAGCATAGCGAACCCCATCCCGGCCGAACCCTGCAGAAAGGCGGCGACCAGCACGGTCAGGCCGAGCAGCAGGAAGACAGTGACGCTCATCGGCACCGGACCTGCCACCGCAGATGGTCCTCACCCATCCCGGCCGAAGGGCATGATGGGCAGATGGCGTGGTTCAGGCACAACAAGCGGCAGCAGGCGCGGGTGACGGCGCGCCGGGTGGTGGTCACCGGTGACGTCCAGGGGGTGGGCTTCCGGGCCGCGACCGTGCGCCAGGCCCGAGCCGCGGGAGTGACCGGCTGGGTTCGCAACCGCTCCGACGGTCGGGTGGACGCCTGGGCGGAGGGGCCGGCCGAAGCGGTCGCCGAGCTCGTCGACTGGCTCGCCAACGGGCCTCGGCACGCAGTGGTGACCGAACGCGAGGTCACGGACGAGCAACCGCAGGGCTACACCACGTTCGAGATCGACCGCTGATCCGCCACCCCGGCGGCCCCTCGCCCGGGAGGTGCCGTTGCTCATCGGAATGCGAGCGGTTCAGCGACAACGAGTGACACCTCCCGGTGCAGGAGCGGCGACGAGCACCTCCAGGGCGGTCAGCTGCGGGAGGGAGCATTCGCGGCACCTGGAACGAGGTCGAGCACGTCCGCAAGACCCTGGATCACTCCGATCCCGTCCGCGGCCAGGGCATCGGGGTCCTCCCCCGGGGTTCCGCGGCGCCGGCCGGGTCGGTCCAGCCACACTCCGCGCAGCCCGGCGGCGGTGGCGCCGCGCGCGTCGATCAGCGGTTCGTCACCGACGTAGAGCACCTGGCCGGGGTCCACGCCGAGCAGCCGGGCTCCCTCGTGGAAGACGCGCGGGTCGGGTTTGCCGACGCCGAAGGTGTCCAGGGTGACCAGCAACGGCACAGCGTCGATGAGCCCGACGGCCGCCAGCTTCGCGCTCTGCTGCGCGGTGCTGGCGTTCGTCACGCAGCCCACCGCCAGACCGGCGGAACGCAGTTCGGCCAGGATCGCTGCGGCGTCGTCGAACGCCACCCAGGAGGTGCTGAACGTCGCGTCCCACACCTGCGCCCAGCGTTCATATCCGGCGTTGTCCAGAGCGGTGCCGCCGAACTCGTCCTGGATCTGCTGGGCGCGGGCGAAGCGCTGGGTGCGGTAGTCCACCAGGCCATCCACGTGCGCCTGGTAGTGCCCACCGGTGTCCGCACGCCAGGTGGCGAGGACCTCCGGGTATCGGGCCGGCTCAAGGTGCGGCAGGAACTGCGCCGCCACGGCGGCCACCGCAGCGGCGAACGCGGCTGCGGTGTCCAGCAGCGTGTCGTCCAGATCGAAGAGCACCGCGCGGACCGGGTGCGGATCGGCGGGCGCCGCTGCCGGGCGCGGATCGACGGGCGCCGCTGCCGGGCGCAGATCGGCGGGCGCCGCTGCCGGGCGCAGATCGGCGGGCGTCACTGCCGGGCGCGGATCGCTGGCCGTCACAGCGTGGCCCGCAGCGCCCGCAACCGGGTCAGCGCGGAGTCCCGGCCGAGGATCTCCATCGACTCGAACAGCGGTGGCGAGACCCGCCGTCCGGTGATCGCCACCCGCAGCGGCGCGAAGGCGAACCGCGGCTTGATCCCCAGCTCGTCCACCAGCACCGCACGCAGCGCGCCCTGCTGGGCGTCGGCGGAGAAGTCCGCCAGGTCTGCCAGCACCGCAATCGAGCGGTCCAGCACCTCGGCGGCCTCCTCGCGCAGTGCCCCGCGGGCATCCTCGGCGATGGTGACTTCGCCGTCGCCGGTGAACAGGAAACCGAGCATCCCGGGCGCTTCCCCGAGCAGACTCATCCGCTCCTGTACCAAGGGTGCCGCGGCGGTGAGCAGCTCTTGCTGGGCCGGGTCCAGCTCGTCGTAGGCGGCTACCGGCAGCACTCCGGCGGCGTGCAGGTAGGGCACCAGGCGGGAGCGGAAGTCCTCCGGGGCGAGCAGCCGCAGGTGGGCGGCATTGATCGCCTCGGCCTTCTTCACGTCGAACCGCGCCGGGTTCGGGTTCACATCGGCCACGTCGAAGGCCGCCACCATCTCCTCCCGGGTGAAGATGTCGTTGTCCGGGGAGATGGACCAGCCGAGCAGCGCCAGGTAGTTCAGCAGCCCCTCGGGGATGAAGCCGCGCTCCCGGTGCAGGAACAGGTTCGACTCCGGTGAGCGCTTGGACAGCTTCTTGTTCCCCTCGCCGGTCACCGTCGGCAGATGCCCGAACACGGGCACCAGGCTGGCCACACCGATGTCCAGCAGTGCGTGGTACAGGGCGATCTGGCGGGGGGTGGAGGAGAGCAGGTCCTCCCCGCGAAGCACGTGGGTGATCTGCATCAGCGCATCGTCGACCGGGTTCACCAGGGTGTACAGCGGCTGCCCGTTACCGCGCACGATCACGAAGTCGGGCACCGCACCGGCCTTGAAGGTGACCTCGCCGCGCACCAGGTCGGTGAAGGTGAGGTCCTCGGCCGGCATCCGTAGCCGGAGCACCGGCAACCGGCCCTCGGCGCGGAAGGCGGCCTTCTGCTCCTCGGTGAGGTCCCGGTCGAAGCCGTCGTAGCCGAGCTTGGGGTCCCGCCCGGCGGCGCGGTGCCGGTCCCCCACCTCCTCCGGGGTGGAGAAGGACTCATAGGCGTGCCCGGCTGCCAGCAGCTGCGCGGCGACGTCGGCGTAGAGGTCCATCCGCTGCGACTGCCGGTAGGGGGCGTGCGGCCCGCCGACCTCCACGCCCTCGTCCCAGTCCAGGCCGAGCCAACTGAGCGCGTCGAGCAGCTGGGTGTAGCTCTCCTCGCTGTCCCGGGCGGCGTCGGTGTCCTCGATCCGGAACACGAAGGTGCCACCGGTGTGCCGGGCCTGCGCCCAGTTGAACAGCGCCGTACGGATCAGCCCCACATGCGGGGTGCCGGTAGGTGAGGGACAGAAGCGGACGCGGACGCCGGAGGGCGAGGAAGTATCGGTCATGATGGAGCCAGCCTAGCGACCGGGCGCCGGTGGCTGGCGCCCCCGCTTCCGCCGGTCAGCGCCGCAGCACCGGGTTCCCGAGCACCCCGATGCCCTCGACCTCCACCTCGACCCGCTGGCCGTGCTCGATCGGCCCGACACCCGCGGGAGTGCCGGTGAGCAGCACGTCACCGGGGAGCAGGGTGAAGATCGTGGAGGCATAGGCGATCAGCTCGGCCACCGAACGCACCAGCTGCGAGGTGGAGCCGTCCTGGCGCAGCTCACCATCCACCCGGGCGGTGATCCGCAGGTCAGTCGGGTCCAGGTCGGTCACCAGGTACGGCCCGAGCGGGCAGGAGGTGTCGAACATCTTCCCCCGGGTCCAGGTGGTGTCGCTGCGCTGGACATCGCGTGCGGTGACGTCGTTGGCGGCGGTGTAGCCGAGGACCACCTCGTGCGCCCGCTCCACCGACAGGTCCTTGCACATCCGGGAGATCACCACGGCCAGCTCGGCCTCATGGTGCACCTCCTCGGAGTACCGCGGCAGCACGATCGGATCGTCCGGGCCCACCACAGTCGTGTTCGGTTTGACGAAGAGCAGCGGCTCCTCGGGTACCTCGTTGCCCAGCTCGGCGGCGTGCTCGGCGTAGTTGCGGCCCACGCAGACCACCTTCGAGCGTGGGATCACCGGGGCGAGCAGCCGGACGGCGTCCAACGGCACTCGCTTCCCGGTCGGGGTGGGTGGGGTGTACAGCGGGTCCCCGGTCAACACCACCAGGTCCTCACCATCCACCACGGCGTAACGCGGGTCGTCTCCGGCGGTGAAGCGTGCGATCTTCATGGTCGCCACGCTACCGGCTGCCGCTAGGGTGACCACCGCAGCCAGGCGGAGGGAACGCGATGAGGAACGCAGTGACGATGGCCGACGTCGCCCGCCGCGCCGGCGTGTCGATCAAAACCGTCTCGAACGTGATCAACGGCTACCCGCACATCCGCTCCTCCACCCGCGCGCGGGTGGAGGAGGCGGTCACCGCGCTCGACTACCGGCTGAACCTGTCCGCCCGGATGCTGCGCACCCGGCGCACCGGGCTGATCACGCTCGCGGTGCCCGAGCTGTCCCTGCCGTACTTCGCCGAGCTCGCCGATGCGGTGATCCGCGCTGCGGACGGTCACGGGCTGACCGTGCTGATCGAGCAGACCTCCGGCCGGCGGGACCGGGAGCTGGCGGTGCTGGCCGGTGCCCGGCGCACGCTCACCGACGGTGTGCTGTTCTCTCCCCTGGCGCTCGGACCGCAGGACCGGGAGGCGTTCACCGTGGACTTCCCGATGGTGCTCCTCGGGGAGCGCATCTTCGGTGTCCCGGCCGACCACGTGACGATGAACAATGTGGCCGGCGCCCGCGCTGCGACCGAGCACCTGCTCGGCCTCGGCCGTCGCCGGATCGCCGTTCTCGGCGCGAACGTCGCTGCCACTGACGCCCCCACCTCCGCCACGCTGCGTCTGGACGGGCACGCCGAGGCGCTGGCGGCCGCGGGGCTGGAGCTCGATCCCGAGCTGGTGGTGCCGGCCGCGCAGTGGCACCGGCTCGAGGGCGCCCAAGCACTCGGCGCGACACTGGACCGCGGGACGAGCGTCGATGCGGTCTTCGCGCTCAACGACGCCCTCGCCCTCGGCGCCCTGTATGCGCTGCACGCCCGCGGGCTGGACGTGCCCGGCCAGGTCGCGCTGATCGGGTTCGACGACGTGGAGGACGTCCGCTTCGCCACCCCCACGATCAGCTCGGTAGCGCCGGGCCGGGACGAGATCGCGCAGACCGCCGTACGGCTCCTCGTCGACCGGATCAAGCCCGCGACGGCGGAGCGTCCGTTCGTACGGATCGTCACCGATGCGCGGGTGCTTGCCCGGCAGTCCACCGGTGAGCCGGGCGAGCGCGAGCTCGCCGTGCTCCCGGGCAGCACCGAACCCGCAGCCCAGACGATCGTCTGAGTACCGCGTGGACATCTGAGGACCGAAATTTCGGTACTGACCCGAAAAGCGTAGGTTGGGTGTGCAGGGTGGTTCGCCCGGGGTCGTGACCCGGGTGCTGGGGTGGGTTGGTGGGTTTCAGGCGGCGGCTTCGAGGGTGACGTAGTAGCCGAGTTGTTGTAGGGCGCGGACGTGGTTGTCGCGGCGCCGGTCGGGGCGGATGCGTTGTTCGTAGTAGTCCGGACCGAGGTCGTTGAATCGGGCCTGGGGATCGGACAGGAGGTGCCAGATGATCACGAGCATGGAGCGTCCCACGGCGACGTTGGCGCGCAACTTCCCGCGCCGGCGTGCCAGGCGGCGGTAACGCTCGCCGAGGAAGGTGTGGGTCCGGGCCGCGTTCACGGCCGCATCGCCCAGGGCGCGGGCGAGGTATCGATCGCCTTTACCGGTGGCGTTCTTGCCGTGGGACCTACCCGCGGACTGGGAGATGACCGGGGCGTATCGGGCCCACGAGCACAGGTGCCCAGCGGTGGGGAAGCGGCTCATGTCCACCCCGATCTCAGCGATGATCGCCGCGGCCGCATGGCGTCCGATCCCGGGAATCTCATCCAGGGATGCGACCTGATCGGCAAAAGGGACCAGCTCGGCCTCGATCCTGGCCTCCACGGCAGCGATATCAGCATCCAGACGCTCCACCCGGGACATCATCGTGGCCAGCAGGAAGGCATGGTGGTCGGTGAAGAACCTGGCCGTGAAGGCCTCTTCCAGAGCGGCCCGCTTGGCTGAACCTCGCAGGCTGCCTTTGGCCAACTCGGCCAGAGCCTTCGGATCGCGCTGACCATCGATGAGCGCGTGCAGCATCGCTCGCCCGGAGACCCCGAAGATATCCGAGGCCACGACCGAGACCTTGACCCCGGCAGTATCGAGGACCTTCTCCACCCGCTGCTTCTCCGCCGTGCGCGCGGTAATCAGATCGACCCGATAGCGCGTCAGATCCCGCAGCACCCGAATCGGTGCCGGTGGAACGAAACTCGGTCGCAGCATCTTTCGCTCAGCAACCTTGCACAACCAAGCCGCGTCCAGCTTGTCGGTCTTGGCCCGCCCGGGCAGGTGCTTGACATCGCGAGCGTTGACCACCCACACGGTGAACCCCGCCTGCTCCAGCAAATAGAACGGGGCCTTCCAGTAGTCCCCGGTGGCCTCCATCACCACCAGAGACACCTGCTCGCACCGGAAGTGATCACACATCGCCAACAACGAGCCCGTCATCGTGGAATAAGACTGGATCTCCTGGACCCGCCGACCCGACTCACCCGGGATCCGCACACACGCGACCACCTCGGCCTTGCCCACATCCAGCGCGGCCACCCGCGCGACAACTACCTCACCATCATCAGCTTCCTCATACACCGCCACCACCACCTCTGACCAGAGAACCCGATAGGCGTGGCCGCCCGGGGAGGATCAGGCACCAACGAATCTGACCCGCGTGCTCGAAGCAACAATGAAGGGCCCACAACGACCTCCCAGCGTCCTACTCAGACACGGCGTCAACCACCAAAGTACCGCGACGTAAACAGGCGACCACAACCCGATTTTCCGCCCGGAAGGGCCTCAGCGACAGCCGAGCCCCACTACTCAGATGCGCGAGCAGTGCAGGATCACACCCGGATCAGGATCTCTCCGTGCACCACCACGAACCAGCCATCGTCCTGGCCGCCCCACTCCCGCCAGGCCTCGGCCAGCTCGGCGAGGTCGGCGGGGGTGGCTAGCTCCTCCTCGAGCGCATGCTCGGCGAGACCGGAGTGCTCCACCCGCGTGGCCCAGGTATCCGACCACCAGGCGCGGTCGTCGGGGTCGGCGTAGCACCACACCCCGGCGGTCGCGGTGACATCCTCGAACCCGGCCTCGTGCGCCCAGGCGAGCAGCCGGCGTCCGGCGTCCGCCTCGCCACCACTGCGCGCGATCACCGACCGGTAGAGCTCACGCCACCGCTCCAGTCCCGGTGAGGCGGGATACCAGCTCATCGCGGCGTAGTCCGCGTCCCGCACCGCGATCAGCCCGCCGTGCCGGGTCACCCGCGCCATCTCCACCAGAGCAGCCACCGGGTCACTCAGATGCTGCAGCAGCTGGTGAGCGTGCACCACGTCGAAGGCCCCCTTGGCGTAGGGCAGGGAGTGCACATCCCCCTGTTCGAAGAGCATGTTCTCCGCGCCGCTGGCGTCGGCGAGCTCGGAGGCCTTCATCAACGCCTCACCGGCCGGATCCAGCCCGACCACACGGCCCGGGTTCACCCGCTGGGCAAGCCCGACGGTGATCGTTCCCACCCCGCAGCCCACATCCAGCAGGTCCGCTCCCTCGTTCAGGTGCGGGAGCAGATAGCCCGCCGAGTTCTCCGCCGTCCGCCACCCGTGCGAGGCCAGCACGCTCGCGTGGTGCCCGTGGGTGTAGCTGCCGTCGCGTCCCATATCGGGAGTCTAATGCGGCACGCCAACCCCGCACCTGGGGCCGCTGACACGTCGACTAACCTGAGGAAGTGCAGCGGATCGTAGGGGTGGACACAGCGCGAGGACTCGCAATCCTCGGCATGTTCGTCGCGCACCTGGGGATGGAACGCAGCACCGAGCTGCTGTCCGCCACCGGCTGGTTCTTCATCGCCGACGGCCGCCCCTCGGCACTGTTCGCGCTCCTGGCCGGGGTGGGACTGGCATTCATGACCCGCCGGGCACGCGAGTCGGGTGATCCGGCCGAGTGGCAGCGGCAACGGACGCGGATCGTCAAGCGCTCCCTGGTGCTCTACATCTTCGGCTGGGTGCTGACCTTCGTGGGCACCCCGATCGCGGTGATCCTGTCCGCGTACGCGGTGATGTTCGTGCTGATGCTGCCGTTCCTGAAGGTACGCACGCCTGCCTTGCTGGCCTGGGCCGCCGGCATCGTCCTGGTCGCACAGCTGCCCGTGCTGGCGGTCCGGCAGCAGATCGGCGAGGCCTCGTTGTGGCGGGTGACGCCCGGGATCGGCGAGCTGCTCACCGGCTACTACCCGGCGATCAGCTGGATCGCCTACCTGCTGGTGGGGCTGGCAGTGGGTCGCGCGGGGCTGCGATCGCTGCGCACCCAGCTGATCCTGCTCGGTGCGGGAGTGGCGGTGGCGGCGCTCGGCTACGGGGCCGGCGCGCTACTCCAGGACCTGATCCGCCCGGCCCCGAACTCGCTGACCGAGCTGTTGGTGAGTACCCAGCCGCATGCCGACTCGGCGGTGGAGATGATCGGCAATACCGGGGTCGCAGTGGCCGTGGTCGGGCTGTGCCTGCTCCTCACCCGAGCGAAGGTGGGTGCGGTGCTGCTCACTCCGGTGAGCGCGAGCGGAGCGATGTCGCTGACCGTGTACAGCCTGCACATCATCTACATCGCCATCCTCGGTTCGGATGCGGTGTTCTACCCGGAGTCCAACTGGCCGTTGATCGCGCTCGTGGTCGGCACCTTCGTGTTCGCCACCTGCTGGCAGCTGCTCTGGGGGCAGGGTCCGTTCGAGCGCGCGATGCACGCGATGATCAGGAGCAAGCCGCCGACGGCGCAGCCCACCTGGGCAGCACCACCTCCCCCAGGTAGCCACGCACCCGGGCACCCGCCGACGGCGCAGCCCACCTGGGCAGCACCACCTCCCCCAGCCGGGTGGTCACCACCGGTCCCGGGCGCTCGGGTTCCCCCGCCGCCGAACCCGGCTGTGCCGGCTCCTCCTCCTCCACCGCCCGCTCCCCCACCTCCGCCCTCGGCGCAGGGTCACTGGCCGGACCCACACTCCCGGGCAGGGCGACGATGACCGCCCCGGCGACCTCCGCCGTCGTGCTGCCCGAACGCGCCTGGCGCGAACGGGAGGCCGCGCACGCCGAACGGGCGGACGTGCTGACTGCTGGTCATCGCGAGCGCCGCCAGACCGGCCAGGCGCACCCGGTGGAGGACTTCCTGTTCACCTACTACCCCACCCGGCCCGCGCAGCTGCGCCGCTGGCACCCGGGGGCCACGGTCATGCTCACCGGTGCCGCAGAGCGGGCGGACTGGCGTTGGTATCGGGTGGACCCGGCCGGCCGCGCCTGGCTGGATCCCGCCGCCTTCCTCGCCGACCGGGGCGAGGGGGTGGCCTGGGCGCGCGAGCTCCTCGAGGGCACGCTCGGCCGCCCGGGCCGGTACACCTGCTTCGGACTGCACGAGTGGGCCATGGTCTACCGGACCCGCGAGGTGCGCCACGGGCAGGTGCCGCTTCGCCTCGGCGCCGAGGGAACCGACGAGGTGGTGCGTGCCCATCCGCTGCGCTGCACCCACTTCGACGCGTTCCGGTTCTTCACCGATGACGCCGTGCCGCGCAACGAACAGCCGTTGGACCGAGCCTCTCAGCTTCGGCTGGAGCAGCCGGGCTGTCTGCACGCGAACATGGACACCTATCGGCTGGCGATGAAGCTCGGTCCGGCGGTGCCCGGTGAGCTGCTGCTGGACTGCTTCGCGCTGGCCCGGGACATCCGTGAGCTGGATATGCGGGCCTCCCCGTACGACCTGCAGGACTGGGGGTATGAACCGGTGCCGATCGAGACCGCCGAGGGCAAGGCGACCTACGTCGCGGCGCAGCGCGAGTTCACCCACCGTTCGAACGAACTGCGGCACCGGTTGCTGGCGGCGATCGCGGCCCTGGATGTTCTCACCGAGCCCGACGTCGCCGGCCGTAGGATCTGAGGTCATGTTCACCGGCATCGTCGAAGAGCTCGGCACTGTGGCAGATCTCCACCGCGGCCGGGAGTCCGCCGTACTCGCCGTGCGGGCACCGCTGGGCTGCAGCGACGCCCGCCCCGGAGACTCGATCGCGGTCAGCGGGGTGTGCCTGACCGTCACCGCTATCGACGGCGAGACGTTCGCGGCCGATGTGATGGCCGAGACCTTGGACCGCAGCACGCTCGGCGGGCTGGCCACCGGTCGCCGGGTGAACATCGAGCGCGCGATGCCGGTCGACGGCCGGTTCGGCGGTCATATGGTGCTCGGCCATGTGGACGCCAGCGCTCCCGTGCTGGAGCGACGCCGCGGCGAGGCCTGGGAGGTGATCCGGGTGGGGTTGCCCGAGCCGATCGCTGCGCAGGTCGCGTTGAAGGGGTCGATCGCCCTGGACGGGGTCTCACTGACGGTCTCGGCGTTGGCTGAGGAGTTCCTCGAGGTATCGCTGATTCCGGCAACCCTCGCGGCGACCACGCTGGGCTCCACGGCGGTCGGTGAGCGGGTGAACGTCGAGACCGACGTGCTCGCGAAGCACATCGAGCGGCTGAGGACCACCGCGATGTCAGGTAGTAACTGATCTGAGCGACCTGCGGTCATTCGTTCACAGAGCACCCCTCACCACCAGGTAGACTGCACCGGCTGACAACTCGGGGCTGAGGGGTGAAGGGTTGCAACGCCTGAGATTCGCGCTGGCGCGAACACGTGCACATCTACCGCTGGTGGCTGTGCTGTGCGCTATGGCCGCGCTGATCACGATCGCCCTGGCCGGGACGGTCACCTACCTGTCCACCTCCTCGACCGCCGCCGTGCGCAGCGTGCTCGAGGAGAGCGACGGTTCGGCCAGCACCGTCACCGTGCAGACCCGGGTGGCCGAGGACGCGGCCACCCAGGACGCCGCCGTGCGTTCGGCTGCCAAGGACCTGCTCCCGGGGTCGATGGTCGCCGCCACGGTGCGGACCCCGCCACTAGCAGTCGCCGGAGCGGATGCGGACGTCGTGCTGCTCGCCGATGCCGGTCTGGTCGAGCACGCCACGCTCACCGACGGTGACTGGCCCGGCGGTCCCGGACAGGGAGCGCTGCACATCGGGGCCGCTGAGGCACTCGAGGTACAGGTCGGCGACGAGCTGACCATCGGCGAGGACGAACAGCGCATCCAGGTCACCGGTCTGTGGCAGCCGAACGACCCACAGGACGGTCACTGGGGTGGTGACCTGCTCGTCGAACACGGCACCGATCCACTCGCCACCGCGACGTTCGGACCGCTGCTGGTGGCCGAGGAGGACATCGGTTCCCTCGACCTGGACCCGTTCGCCGCCTGGGCGATCGGCCCAGGGACCGAGCTGGCACCCGATCAGGTGGATCCATGGATCGACGGACTCGCCGCGCTGCAGCCGACGCTGGAAGAGGCAGATATCGCGGTCCGCGGGCTGACCGTGACCGGGACGCTGCGCACGACGCTGACCCATATGTCTTCCGGTCTCGCGTCCGTGAGTGCCGCCGCGACTGTCCCCCTGGTGATCGTGGTCGCGGTGTCCCTGGTGGCCACCTGGCAGATCGCCCGACTGCTGTCCACTGTGCGGGAGCGGGAGAACCGGCTGCTGCGCTCGCGCGGCGGCTCCTACCGGCAGCTGATCGGCACCGGTGCTGGTGAGGGGCTGGTGATCATGGGCCTGGGCGGCCTGATCGGCGCGCTGGTGGTGCTCGCAGGTTTCGGCGCGCGCGCCGGATCCGAGCCGGTGCCGATCGTGCTGCTCGGCGTGGCCGTGGTGCTGGTCACCGCAGCGATCCTGACCGGGGTGAATGCCCGCGCCGTGGCCCGCGCGCTGGAGCCGACCACGGAGTCGGGCCGCACCGGTGCCCTGATGGCCACCGGTGCGCTGGTGCTGCTCGCCCTCGCTACCGCGTTCACGCTGTGGCGGTTCGCCCGGAACGGCTCTCCCCTGGTTCCCGGCACCTCGGCGGTGGACCCGCTCGCGGTCTCCGGCCCGGCGCTGGCCCTGCTGACCGCGGCAATGCTCGCGGTGGCGCTGGCCGGCCCTGTGCTGCGGTGGTTGGCCGAACGCGCCGCCCGGCGCCCCGGGTATGAGGCGGTAGCGGCGCTCCGGCAGGCGGCCCGGCGGATCGCTCTGACGGCGGTACCAGTCATCCTCATCGTGCTCGCCACGGGTGTGGCCACCCTGGCAGCCACCTATGCCGGCACGGCGACGGCGCTGCGCACCATGTCCGCAGCGGTGAGCAACGGAGCGGACGTGCGGGTGCAGCTCGGTAGCGCGATCGCCGGCGACTCCGGCCGAGGGCTTGCCGACTACGCCGCTCTGTCCGGAGTGGACGCGAGTACCGGGGTGATCACGGAGAACGTGCTCGCCGGAGAGACCGCTGGGACGCTGACCGCGATCGACACCGGCGCACTGGACGTCTCCTCGGCGCCGCCGGGCGTGCTCGATCCCGAGCAGGCGGCCGCCGACATCGGTCCGGCCGAGGACCCCCTGCCCGGGCTGGACGTCCCCGAAGGCACCGAGCAGCTCCAGGTGGCGGTCACGGCCGCGGCCGACTCCGGAACACAGCTGCTCACCGGCGAGACCACCCGGGCGGTCGACCTGCGGCTGACTCTCTGGAACGGAACGGAGATCGTCACCGCTCAGGCGGATGGACCGCGGCCCCGCGCCGAGGGCGTGGAAGCCGGCGGGACGATCGAACGGCACGACGGGCAGGGCCAGCCGGTCACCGAGGACGTGGCCGTGGAGCTGCCGGCCAGTACCGGTCAGCCCTGGCGGATCGTCGCGATCGACACGATCCTCGATGCGGCGCTGCAGAACACGGAGTACGAGGTGAGCATCGACGCCATCACGGCAGGGAGCGAGGACCTGCTCGCACAGGCCGCGCAGGCGTGGGACGTGGTCGAGCTCCCGTTCTTCATGGACGCCGCTGCTGCGCAGGCCGCCGACGGCCCGTTCACGTTGACGGCCACGACGGTGCCGTTCGCGCTCGGTCCGGCAACCGGTACCGGGGTGGAGAACACACGGTTCATGCCGGCCGGTGACGTGCCCGAGGTGCCGGTACTGGTGACCCCCGGCTGGTCCAGCCAGGTGCTGGACAGCGGCACGGACGTCTCCGTCGCGGGCACCGAGCTGCGGATGCATGCCGCCGGAGAGATCCCGGTGGTGCCGGGCGAAGAAAGTGCCCGCGGCGTGCTCGTCGACCTACCCAGCCTGCAGGCGGCGCTACTGCGCAGCACGGTGAGTGCTCGTGCCGTCTCCGAGGTGTGGCTGGCCACCGGCGACCAACAGGCGGTGACCGCCGAGGCCGCCGCACTGGCCGGTCCGCGGGCCGAGGTCTCGGCTGCCGAGGACTTCGCCCACGACCCGGTGTCCGCACCGGCGCGGGCGGTGTACTGGATCGCAGCGGTGTGCGCACTGCTGCTGGCGCTGCCTGCGGTGGTGGCGGTGGCGCTCACCCAGGCCTCTGCCCGGCGAGGTGAGGTGGTGGTGCTGCGCGCCGTCGGGGTGGGCTCGGCGCAACAGGCGCGCACCCGCCGTTCCGAGCTCCTCGGACTGGAGCTGGCCGCTGTGGCGACCGGCCTCCTGACCGGACTGGGCATCTCCGCCCTGATCATGACCGACCTGGTCCGGGCCACCTCCCCGCAGACCTCTGCCGCGGTGCCGCTGTCGCTGACCGCGAGCTGGCTGCCGGGCACGATCCTGCTCGCCGCGATCGTGATCACCGTGGTGACGGTCGCGTTCTGGTACGCCCGGACCGTGCAGCGTCAGGTGCTCGACCTGACCTGGCGGGAGGAGATCCGATGAGCTCGATGAGGTGGCGGCTGCTCCTGCGCCAGGCACGTTCGAGCCTGGGCACCTCGCTCGTCCTGGTGATCATCGTGGCGGTCACTGCCGCCGTGTTCACCGCCTGGCCCCGGCTGGAGCGGGAGACGTTCGCCGGCGAGATCAGCCATCAGATCTCCACCACCCCGCCTACTCTGCGTGCCCTGACGGCTACCTCCGAAGGGATCCCGGTCACCACCGAGGACCAGTGGGCCAGCTGGGACGAGCAGATCACGGAGCTGATCGCCGACGCCGGCCCGGAGATCGCTGCCGGGACCGCCACGCCGCGCACGTCGGTGACCACCCAGCGCCTGGTGATGACACCCGAGCACGGCAAGCCCGACGACCTGTGGCAGGTCTCGGCGCAGGTCCGGGTGGATGCACAGATCGAGGACTACGTCACCGTCACCGACGGAGCCGCCCCCGCTCCGGTGGAGTGGCCCACCTCCACGCAGGCCCTGTGGGAGGCGATCGGTAGCGGCACCCTTGAGCCCGCCGAGGTGATGCTCTCCGAGCAGACCGCCGAGCGGGTGGGTCTGGCCGTAGGCGACACGTTCACCATCACCTCCTTCGACGGCACCCTTCCGTTCCTCGTGTCCGGCGTGTTCACCGCCACCGACCCGGAGGCGGACCAGTGGCAGTTCCAGCTGAACACCCTGAACCCACGTATCGACGATGATCCGAACAAGGGCGAGTCCGCGACCGCGATCGGCTACCTGAACCCGGCCAGCACCGGCTGGATCGGTGAGCTGAGCGGGCTGGAACCCGAGACCGAGCTGTGGGTCCCGGTGCAGCCGAGTGCCGCCGGCGCCCAGGCCCTGACCGATCAGCTGCGCACGCTGACGGTAGCCGAACACCAGGTATCGGTGGCCGACGGCTCGATGTCGGTGGAGATGACCACCGGTCTGACCGACGTGCTGGACCGTGCGATCGACCGCTGGCAGGGCACGGCTGCTGTGCTCGCGATGGTGGCGGCGGGACCGATCGGGGTTGCCCTGGCGATCCTGGCACTGGCCGCCAGGCTGGCGGTAGCGCGCCGGGAGATGACCTTGGCGCTCGCCCACGCGCGCGGCGCTTCCCCGCGCCAGCTGCGCGGCGTCCTCGGCGTCGAAGGCGCCATCCTGGGTCTGCCCGCCGCCGCACTGGGAGCGGCGGCAGCCACCGTGGCCATACCGGGTGCGGTCGCCGTCTCCGACTACACCTGGGCTCTGCTCGCCGGCCTCGCACCGGCGGTGTTCCTGGCGGCGGCGCAGCTGCCGAACCTGCGCGCCCGGCGCAGCGACCTGGCGCTGCGCTCGGCCAGCCGGTGGCGATGGGTGCTGGAAATCGGGCTGCTCGCCCTGACCGCGGCCGCGGTCTACCTGGTGCTCACCCGCGGGGTGACCGATCAGGGCGGAACCGACCCGATCGCCGCCGCTGTGCCGCTGCTGCTGGCGGTGGGTGTCTGTGTGCTGACGGTGCGGCTCCTGCCGCTGCCGCTGCGCGCACTGCACGCTGCCGCCCGGCGCCGCCGCGGCCTGTCGGCCTTCCTCGGTTCGGCTCGCACGATTCGCGAGGGCGGTCTGGCGATGGTGCCGCTGTTCGCCCTGGTGGTGGGGACGACCGTCGCAGTGTTCGCCACCACGATGATCACGACGTTGCAGCAGGGCACCGACGCCGGGCGCCCGGGCCGAGGTCGGCGCCGACGTCCGGCTCACCGGCCCGACGTTCAGCGAGGAGGATCTCGCCGCGATCGGCTCGATCGACGGGGTGGCGGCCACCACCGCTGTCGCGCCCGCACCCAGCATCCCGCTCTACCAGGCCGGCTCCTACACCCGGGTGAGTGTGTATGCCGTGCAGAGCTCCACCCAAGGTGAGGTACAGACCGACGTACCGGACGCCGTCGTGCTCCCCCCAGGGTTCGACCAGCTGGACGGCGATGCGCTGCCGGTGATCATCTCGACCGGACTGGAGGTCGACGCCGAGTCCGACCCGTTCCTGTCCTTCCGCGAGCAGGTGCCGATCGCCGTCGTGGGTCAGCAGGAGAGCGCACCGGCACTGGCCGAAGCCGCGACCTGGGTGCTGGCGGACCTGGACCTGCTGCGGGAGCACTCCGGGATGAACTTGCTCCCGCGCACGGTGCTGGTGGATGTGGCCGAGGACGCCGATGTCGCCCAGGTGGCCAGTGAGCTCAGCGAGTGGATGGGCGGGTCCGGCGAGGTGCTGTCCCCGGCGCAGAACGCGGCAGATTTTGCCGCTTCTCCGGCATCGTCCTCGATGCAGGCCGGGTCCGTAGTCGCCCTGGTGCTCTGCGTGCTGCTGGCGATCACGGCGATCGTGATGTCCCTGGTGCTGGGGGCGCCCGCCCGCGGCCGGCTGCTCGCCGTGCTGCGCACTCTCGGGGTGCCGGCGCGCACGTCGCGGCAACTGGTCGCCTGGGAGACGGCGCCCGTGGTGGTGGCCGCGATGGTCGCTGGCACACTGGTCGGCCTCGTCCTGCCCTATCTGGTGGTCGCCGGGGTCGATCTGCGCCCGTTCACCGGCGCAGAGAGCCAGCCGGCGGTGCAGTACGACCCCGTCCTGCTGGTGGGGGTGCTCCTGGCGCTGGCAGTAGTGCTCGCCGGCTGCGTCTGGCTGGCTACGGTGGTGGCGCGCCGGTTGTCGTTGTCCGTACTGAGGATCGGAGATGCCTCGTGAGAACTACCGACCGTGCCCCCGCCGACGCCGGCGGGACGATCGAGTGCGACGACCTGGTGCGGATCTTCTCCGCCGAAGGTATCGAGGTCCAGGCGCTCCAAGGGCTCACGCTGCGGGTGGATGCCGGGGACCTGGTGGCGATCGTCGGAGCGTCCGGGTCCGGGAAGTCCACGCTGCTGACCATCCTGTCCGGCCTCGACTCCCCCAGTGCTGGTCGGGCGCGGGTGGCCGGGATCGACCTGCTCGGCATGTCCGGGCGGACGCGGGTGCACTACCAGCGCCACGTCGTCGGCTTCGTCTGGCAGCAGACCTCGCGGAACCTGCTGCCGTACCTGACTGCGCGGGAGAACATCAGTCTTCCGATGGCGCTGGCCGGCGCGGTGGACGCCGAGCGCACCGACGAGCTGCTCGGGCTGCTCGGCGTGAGCCACTGCGGTGACCGGGTGCCGGCGCAGATGTCCGGTGGCGAGCAGCAGCGAGTGGCGATCGCGGTGGCCGTGGCGAACTCCCCCCAGGTACTGCTCGCCGACGAGCCCACCGGTGAGCTGGATGAGGCCACCAGTGTGGAGGTGCTGGAGACGCTGCGTGCGGTGAACGCCGAGCTGGGGGTGACCGTGCTGATCGTGACCCACGATCCGACCGTCTCCGAGCATGTGCGCCGCACGGTGCAGATCCGGGACGGGCGCACCTCCACCGAGGTGCTGCGACGCAAGTCCACCGATGAGTCCGGCGAGGAGCTGCACATCGCAGAGGAGTTCGCGGTGCTGGACCGGGTGGGCCGGATGCAGCTGCCGCAGGACTTCGTCTCCGCCCTCGATCTCAAGGACCGGGTGCGGCTGGCGTTGGAGCCGGATCACGTGGGGGTGTGGCGGGATCAGAGCCGAGATCACGACGGCGCAGCTCCTGCGGCGTCGTCGACCTCGCCGGATGAGGAGGCCAAGTGAGCAAACATGCTGCCGCTGGAGCGCCGACGGCCACCACGTTGCGTGCCGAGGGGGTCGGGCGGATCTTCGCCACCCCTAGCAGGGATGTGGTCGCGCTGGAGGATGTCAGCGTCGAGGTGCATCCGGGCACGCTGCTGGTGGTGCGAGGCCCGTCCGGGTCCGGGAAGACCACCCTGCTGAACATCCTCGGCGGACTGGACCGGCCCACCTCCGGCTCGGTGCTGCTCGGTGACCGGGAGCTGTCCTCGATGCCGGAGAACGAGTCGCTCGAGCTGCGCCGCACGGTGCTGGCGTTCATCTTCCAGTCCTTCGGGCTGATCCCGGTGCTGTCCGCGGCGGAGAACGTGGAAGTGCCGCTACGGCTGCTCAGCACGGCCCCGGCGGAGCGGGACGAGCGGGTGGCGGAGGTCCTCGCGGCGGTGGGGCTGGATGGTCACGCGAACCAGCGCCCGTATGAGTTGTCCGGTGGACAGCAGCAGCGGGTGGGGATCGCTCGGGCGCTGGTGACGAACCCGGAGATCCTGATCGCGGACGAACCCACCGGACAGCTCGACTCGGCTACCGCCGCCACCATCATGGATCTGCTCGCTGAGCTGACCCACGCCCGCGGCATCGCCGCGGTGGTGTCCACCCACGACCCGCTGCTGATCGGACGCGCTGACCACATGCTCGAGCTGCATGACGGTCGCAGCCGCTAACGTGGCGGGGTGCCGAATGCTTCTGCTGCCACTGTACCGGTGAGGACTGTGCTGACCATTGCCGGCGTCTGTTTCGTGCGAACGGGCGAGGGTGAGGGTGCCGCCGGCGGACGTGGCTATGGCGACGCCGAGCTGCTCACCGTGCGCAAGCGCGACACGAGCCGGGGTGGCACGCTCGATCCAGGGGAGACAGCGGCGCAGGCCGCAATGCGCGAGGTCCACGAAGAGTTCGGGCTCACCGTCCGGTAGGCCAGGCTGCGGCCGCTCGGGTACTACGACGAGGACCCGGCCAACGAGCCGGACACCCGGGTGGCGGCGACCGACTACACCGCTGACCTGACAGGGGTGCCCGACCATCGACGCCCCTCGCGAGCGAGTCTGGGACGCCCTCGCCGCACCGGAGCACATCGAGCCCTGGTGGGGACACCCCTCGGATTTCCCGGAGGCGTGGCGCGCCGGGTCGCTGGGCTCCTTCCTCTGGGAGGACCGCCCTTTCCCGATCCGGTTGGACGTCGCGCGGCCCCGCCGAGCTCGTGCTCACCTGGGGTGACCTGGACGGCATCCTCGACGAGGCCTGCACCACCGTCAGCCGCCAGGCGATCGCCAAGCACCTGGCTCAGCTCGAGGCGGTCGGCCTGGTCGAGCAGGTGGACGTGGAGCCGGGTGGCGGCCGGGCGGTGCGCTACCGCGCGCTCGGCACCACGCTCACCCGGCTGGCCGACCGGCTGGAGACCATCGGCCGCGGCTGGGACCGCCGGCTGGCGCGGATCAGGGAGATCGCGGAGTCCTGTCGCAGGCTCCAGCCGGCCGCCCGGGCGCGCGGCTGCCACAACCGGAGGCTCTCACCCGCCTGTCCGGGCGACACCGGGGATCACGAAACCGGAACGTTACATCGCTCTGACGTCGGCGACACGTCGCTCTGCTTAGGTTCATCTGAACCTAAGCAGAGCCCCACGGGCACGCCACGAACGGAGCACGCCATGCGTCCACGCACCACCGGCACCACGAGGCTCGCCATCCTCTCGCTCACCGTCTCGGCCATCGCCCTGAGCGCCTGCGGCGCCCAGGTCGCCGACGCCGACCCGCAGAGCTCCTCGGCCAGTGAGAGCTGCGTCGATACCTCCGGGGACACCATCTCGATCGGCTTCCTGAACTCCCTCTCCGGAACCATGGCCATCTCGGAGCAGACCGTCCACGACTCGCTCCAGCTCGCTGCTGCCGAGATCAACGCCGACGGCGGAGTCCTCGGTCACGAGCTCGAGATCGTCACCGAGGACGGCCAGTCCGAGCCTGCCGTCTTCGCCGAGCGCGCCACCAAGCTGATCACCAGCGACTGCGTCGCCGCTGTCTTCGGCGGCTGGACCTCCGCCTCCCGGCAGGCGATGCTGCCGGTCTTCGAGTCGAACGACTCGCTGCTGTTCTACCCGGTGCAGTACGAGGGACTGGAGGCATCGCCGAACATCTTCTACACCGGCGCCACCACCAATCAGCAGATCGTGCCGGCGCTGGACTACCTGGTCGAGGAAGGCGTGGAGTCCCTCTTCCTCGTCGGCTCGGACTACGTCTTCCCCCGGACCGCCAACCGGATCATCAACGCTTACGCCGAGGAGCACGGCATCGAGATCCTCGGCGAGGAGTATGCCCCGCTGGGCCACACCGACTTCTCCACGATCGTCAACCAGGTCAGCGCGGCCGGTGCCGACGCCGTCTTCAACACCCTCAACGGCGACTCCAACGTGGCGTTCTTCCGCGAGTACACCAACTCCGGCCTGAGTGCCGAGGAGATGCCGGTGCTCTCGGTGTCCATCGCCGAGGAAGAGATCGGCGGGATCGGCGTCGGGAACGTCGAGGGCCAGCTCACGGCCTGGAACTACTACCAGACCGTGGACACCCCGGAGAACGAGGCGTTCGTGGAGGCCTTCCAGGCCGAGTACGGCGAGGACCGGGTCACCTCCGACCCGATGGAGGCCGCCTACACCTCCCTCTACCTGTGGCGGGCGATGGTCGAGGAGGCCGAGTCGTTCGCCGTCGAGGACATCCAGACCGTCGCCGACGGGGTCACCTTCGATGCCCCGGAGGGCCTGGTGACCGTCAACGGCGAGAACCAGCACATCTCCAAGACCTCCCTGATCGGGCGGATCGGACCCGACGGACTGATCCACACCGAGTGGACCTCCGGCGAACCGATCGAGCCCGACCCGTTCCTCGAGGGATACGACTGGGCCGAGGACCTGAGCTGACCTGATGGATCTCCTCCTTCCCCAGCTCTTCGCGGGCCTGAGCCTCGGATCAGTCCTCCTGCTCGCAGCACTCGGCCTCGCGCTGACGTTCGGGCAGATGGGCGTGATCAACATGGCCCACGGCGAGTTCATGATGGCCGGCGCCTACACCGCCTTCGTCACCCAGGCACTCGTCGGTAGCGCCGATGTCAGCCTGCTCGTGGCCCTACCGGTCGGATTCCTGGTCGGCGGGGTCCTAGGGCTGATCCTCGAGGCAACGCTCATCCGACGGATGTACCACCGTCCGCTGGACACCCTGCTGGTCACCTGGGGGGTCGCGCTGCTGCTGCAGCAGGTGGCACGCGACGTCTTCGGCGCCCCGAACGTCGACGTCAGCATCCCCACATGGCTCACGGGCGCCGTCAGCATCGGTGGCCTGGCGCTGCCGAAGACGCGACTGTTCATCCTGGCCGTCGCGATCGTGAGCGTCCTCGCACTGGCCGTGGTGCTGCGCTCGACCTCGCTCGGACGGCGGATCCGCGCCGTCGTCCAGAACCGTGACCTGGCCGAGGCGTCCGGGATCTCCTCCCGTGCCACCGACCGGACCACCTTCTTCATCGGGTCCGGTCTGGCCGGGATCGCCGGTGTCGCTGTGACCCTGCTGGGATCGACCGGGCCGAACCTCGGGATGAGCTACATCGTCGATGCCTTCCTGGTGGTCGTCGTCGGCGGCATCGGTCACATCAAGGGCACCGTGATCGCGGCGGCCGCGCTGGGGCTGATGCAGGCGTTCTTCGAGTTCTCCACGACCGCCTCGATCGCCAAGGTGCTGGTGTTCGTGGTGATCATCGCGTTCCTGCAGGTGCGGCCGCAGGGACTGCTGGTCACGAGGACAAGGAGCCTGGCGTGAGCGCGAGGAGCCCCCGCGGAGGGGCGCCGAGGAACGAGGCACCCCGGAGCGAGGCACCGCAGCCCTCACGCGAGAGGAGGACTGGCATGATCCGCATCCTCACCACCGGCCGCACCGCCCCGCTGGTCCTGCTCGCGTTCGCGGCGATCCTGCTGTTCGCTGTGGCGCCGATCGCCCTGTCCCCGTTCCGGCTCAGCCTGCTCGCACGTTTCCTCTGCGTGGCGATGGTGGCGGTCGGCATCGGCCTGGCCTGGGGCCGCGGCGGACTGCTCACCCTCGGTCAGGGTCTGTACTTCGGCCTGGGTGCCTACGTGATGGCGATGCACCTCAAGCTCGCCGACGCCGGTCCGGCCGGAGTGCCGGACTTCATGACCCTGTACGGCACCGGGCAGGTGCCGTGGTGGTGGGAGCCGATGCGCTCGCCGGTGATGACCCTGGTGCTGATCGTGCTCGTCCCGGCCACGCTCGCGGCTGCTCTGGGGTGGGCCATCTTCACCCGCCGGGTGCGCGGGGCCTACTTCGCCATCCTCTCCCAGGCGCTGGCGGCGGCGTTCGCGATCCTGCTCATCGGCCAGCAACAGACCACCGGTGGTACGAACGGCCTGAACGGCTTCCGGGCCTTCTTCGGCTACGACCTGACCGACCCGGTGAACCAGCGGATGCTGTTCATCATCGCCGCCGGTGTGCTGCTGGTGATGGTGGTGATCGCTCGCCAGCTGATGGTCTCGCGTTTCGGCGAGCTGCTGGTCGCGGTCCGGGATGCGGAGGACCGGGTGCGCTTCCTCGGCTACGACCCGGCCGCGGTGAAGACCGTCGTCTACATCCTCGCGGCAGTGATGGCCGCCGTCGGGGGCGCGCTGTTAGTGCCGATCGTGGGCATCATCTCCCCGACCGACGTCGGCGTGGTCCCCTCGATCGGCTTCCTCATCGGTGTCGCGATCGGTGGCCGCGCCACCCTCCTCGGCCCGGTGCTGGGGTCGATCGCAGTGAGCTGGGCGGAGACCTCGGTGGCCGAGCAGTTCCCGTCCGCGTGGACGTACTTCCAGGGCGCCCTGTTCCTCGGCGTCATCGCCTTCCTCCCGGACGGCCTGGCCTCGATCGTCCGGCGGCGACGCGCAGCCGCCTCCTCGGGCGACGACGGCGCCCCCGCACCCGCCACCGAGCCAGAACCCGACGCACGACCGGAAGGGAGAACCTCGTGACCGACGCCGCCGGCGAGCAGATCGACCTCGCGAGCGCCGAAGCACTCCTGGGGACCGACACCAACAGGTTCCGCCACGACTACCTCGAGATCCGCGACCTGCGGGTCACCTTCGGTGGTTTCGTGGCCGTCCGTGACGTCGACCTGACCGTGACGCAGGGCGACCTCCGCTTCCTCATCGGACCAAACGGGGCCGGGAAGACCACGCTCATCGATGCCGCCACCGGCCTGGTCGCCGCCACCGGATCCGCCCGGTTCGGCGGAACCGAGCTGCTCGGCCGCAGTACGCACCGGATCGCTCGGCAGGGTGTGGGGCGCACCTTCCAGACCGCGAGCGTCTTCGAGGAGCTCACCGTGCTGCAGAACCTCGATATCGCCGCCGGTGCCCGTCGCACACCGATGACGCTGCTGCGCCGCCGTAGGGAGACCCCGGAGGCCGTCGAGCAGGCGTTGGAGCTGATCGGCCTGGCCCGGCACCGCCACACCGCGGCGGGCGTGCTGGCGCACGGCCAGAAGCAGTGGCTCGAGATCGGGATGCTGCTGGTGCAGGATGCCCACCTGGTGCTGCTGGACGAACCCGTTGCCGGGATGACCCACGCCGAGCGGGAGGAGACGGGCGAGCTGCTGCGCCGCATCGGTTCCCAGCGGGTGGTCGTGGTGGTCGAGCACGACATGGAGTTCCTGCGCTCGTTCGCGGACTCGGTGACGGTCATGCATCAGGGCCAGGTGCTCGCCGAGGGCACGGTCGCCGAGGTCCAGCAGGACCCGGCGGTCGTCGAGGTCTACCTCGGCGACCCGGCAGCGGAAGGGAGGTCGTGATGCTGGAGCTGGCCGGTGTGAGCACCGGATACGGACGTGCCGACGTCGTCCACGACGTCAACCTCACCGTCACCCACGGCGGCCTCACCTCGGTGCTGGGTCACAACGGGGCCGGGAAGACCACACTGCTGCGGGCTGTGCTCGGACTGTTGCCGGTGCGAGGCGGGACAGTGCGGCTCGCCGGCACGGACGTGACCACCTGGCCCACCCACCGCCGCATCCGCCACGGCATCGCCTACGTCCCGCAGGGGCAGCAGTCCTTCGGGCAGCTCACCTCGCGCGAGAACCTGCAGGTGGTTGCCGACGCCTACGGTGCGGCAGGCCGGCGCCGCACGAACGAGGCGCTGGATCTCTTCCCAGCGCTCGGCCCGCTGCTGTCCCGGCAGGCGGGCCTGCTCTCGGGCGGTCAGCGCCAGCAGCTGGCCATCGCCCGCGCCCTGGTCACCGGGCCCCGACTGCTCCTGCTGGACGAACCCACCGAGGGCATCCAGCCGAACGTGGTCCGCGAGATCTACGCCGCCATCACCGCGCTGCGCGAGACCGGCGACCTCTCCGTGCTGCTCGTCGAGCAGCACATCGGCTACGCAGTCGAGCACGCTGAGGAGTATCTGGTGATGGCCTCCGGCCACCTCACCCACCGCGCTCCCGGTGGTGCCGGGGCGATCGACGGCGCTCGGGGGGCGATGGCGCTGTGACCACATCATCGGCCCGCAAGGGGGCACTGTGCGCCTGACCCCGGCAGACTCCGAGAAGCTGCTGCTCGCCGTGGCCGGGATGGTCGCGCGCGACCGGCTGGCGCGTGGAGTCCGACTCAATCACCCGGAGACGGTCGCGCTGCTCTCGACCTGGGTGCTCGAACGGGCCCGCGACGGCGCAGATGTGGCCGCCCTCATGTCCGAGGGCCGGCAGGTGCTGACGCGAGAGGACGTGATGGACGGCGTGGCAGAGATGCTCACCGACGTCCAGGTCGAGGCCACCTTCCCGGACGGGCGCAAGCTCGTCACCCTGCACCACCCGATCCCCTAGGAGACCCCATGTCCAGTCACGGCACCTCCGGCCCGGGCGCGGTCCGCGTCGCTCCCGGGACGATCGAGCTCAACGCCGACCGCACTCCGGACGAACGCCTTCTCCTGGTGGTCACCAACAGCGGCGACCGCCCCGTGCAGGTGGGCTCGCACCTCCACCTCCCGGACGCCAACGCCACGCTCCGGTTCGACCGGACAGCCGCACACGGCTTCCGGTTGGACGTCCCGGCGGGCACCTCGCAGCGATTCGAGCCGGGGGTGAGCCGAGAGGTCGCACTGGTCGCCCTACGTGGCTCGCGCCGGGTGCCCGGCATCCAGCGGAACAAGCAGGAGGGCTGATGGTGCACATCGACCGCGAGCGCTACGCGGCGCTGTACGGCCCCAGCACCGGTGACCAGGTGCGCCTGGGTGACACCGACCTGTGGGTCGAGATCACCGAGGACCACTGCATCGGCGGTGATGAAGCCGTCTTCGGCGGCGGTAAAAGCATCCGGGAGTCGATGGCGCAGTCGACCCGGACCCGCGCCGAGGGCGCCCTCGACACGGTGGTGACGGGCGCCGTCGTGCTCGACTGGTGGGGCGTCGTCCGCGCCGATGTCGGCCTGCGGGACGGGCGGATCGTCGCGATCGGCCGGGCCGGGAACCCGGACATCGCCGACGGTGTTCACCCCGACCTCATCATCGGGCCCTGCACCGACGTCATCTCCGGCGAGGGACGCATTCTCACCGCGGGCGGGTTCGACCCGCATGTGCACCTGCTGTCCCCCTGTGCCCTGCACGAGGCACTCGCCACCGGCCTGACGACCGTGGCCGGTGGCGGCACGGGCCCGTCCGAGGGGTCGAAGGCCACCACTGTCACTCCCGGCGCCTGGCACCTGCGGCAGTTGCTGCGCGCCCTCGACCCGCTCCCGCTGAACGTGCTGCTGCTCGGCAAGGGCAACACGGTCAGCAGTGCGGCCCTCGCCGAGCAGGCACTCGCCGGCGCGGGCGGGCTGAAGGTGCACGAGGACTGGGGCTCGACCCCCGCCGCGATCGACGCCTCTCTCCGGGCGGCGCACGAGTGGGGGCTGCAGGTGGCGCTTCACTCGGACTCCCTGAACGAAGCCGGGTTCGTCCAGTCGACGATCGATGCCATCGGCGGCCGGAGCATCCACGCCTATCACGTGGAGGGCGCCGGAGGTGGGCATGCGCCCGACATCCTCACCATCGCCTCGCTTGAGCACGTGATCCCCGGGTCGACGAACCCGACGCTGCCGCACACCGTGAACACGGTGGCCGAGCATCTGGACATGCTGATGGTCTGCCACCACCTCAACCCCTCGGTCCCCGAGGATCTGGCGTTCGCGGAGTCACGCATCCGGGCGAGCACCATCGCCGCCGAGGACATCCTGCACGACCTGGGCGCCATCTCCATCACCTCCTCCGACGCGCAGGCGATGGGGCGAATCGGGGAGGTCATCACTCGCACCTGGCAGGTGGCGCATGTGATGAAGCACCGCCGCGGTCCGCTCAGCAGCGCTGAGCCCGCCGACAACGAGCGCGCCCGGCGCTACGTCGCCAAGTACACGATCAACCCGGCCATCGCGCACGGAGTGGACGCGCAGATCGGATCGATCGAGCCGGGCAAGCTCGCCGACCTGGTGCTGTGGGACCCGCGCTTCTTCGGCAGCCGGCCCGACCTGGTGATCAAGGGCGGTGCGATCGCGTGGGCCGCCCTCGGCGATCCGAACGCCTCGATCCCGACCCCGCAACCGGTGCTGCAGCGCCCCGCATTCGGGGATGCCATCGCAGCCGACACCTCGGTGGCGTTCGTCTCCCCCGCAGCGATCGCGGACGGGCTCGCCGATCGGCTGGGCCTGCGCCGCCGCCTCGCACCCATCTCCGCCACCCGCGAGATCGGCAAGTCGCACATGCGCAACAACGATGCTCTCCCCCGGATCGACATCAGGCCCGACACCTTCGAGATCCGGATCGACGGTGACCTGGTGGAACCGGCACCGGCCGCCGCACTGCCCCTGTCACAGCTGTACTCGATGTTCTGATGAGCATGCTGACCCAGGCGGCCCAGACCCTCGCGCCGCATCCGTTCTCGGTGGCGATGCTGCTCGCTGACGCCCGCCTGCCCGGGGGCGGTCACGCCCACTCGGCAGGTCTGGAACCGGCCCTGCTGGCGGGGATGTCGCCGGCGGACGTCCCGGTCTGGCTCCGGGGGCGTGCGCGCACGGTCAGTCTCGTGGAGGCCGGGACGGCGGTGGTGACGGCGCACCTGCTCAGCCTCCCGCCCACGGGGACCGGTGCGCAGACACACCTGGCCGCCATCGTCGACGCCTGGGCGGCCCGCACCCCCTCGGCCGCGCTGCGCGAGGCCGCACAGCTGCTGGGACGCGGCTACAGGCGGGTGGCTCGCTCCCTGTGGCCGCACCGCCCGCCGGTGCAGGCGCTGGAGGGGTGGACAGGTCCCCTTCCCCGGGCTGTGGTGCTGGGGTCGATCGCAGCGGCAGCCAGTCTGCGGAGCGAGGACGTGGTCCGGCTCACTGTCTACGACGATGCGCAGACCGCCGCGGCCGCCCTGCTCAAGCTCGAACCGTTGGACCCGCTCGCTCCCGCGCAGTGGGTTCTCGATGCATGCGCCGCCGCGGAGCCGCACGTGCCCCGCGTCGCCGCGTGCCTCACCCCGGAGGACATCCCGTCCTCCGGTGCCCCGCAGAACGAGGGCTGGGCCGAGGCCCACGCCCTCCTGACCCAGAGGTTGTTCCGTGCCTGATCTGCCTGAAGTGTCCCGTCCGTTGCGTCTTGGCGTCGCCGGCCCCGTCGGTGTCGGCAAGTCCTCCCTGATCGCGACGATCTGCCGAGCCCTGGCCGACGAGCTGGAGATCGGCGTGATCACCAACGACATCTACACCGACGAGGACGCCCGATTCCTCCGGTCGGCCGGCGTCCTCGAACCCGAACGGATCCGCGCGGTGGAGACGGGCGCCTGCCCCCACACCGCCATCCGGGACGACGTCACCGCCAACCTGCTCGCTGCCGAAGACCTCGCCGACGACTTCGCCCCCCTGGACCTCGTGGTGATCGAGTCCGGCGGGGACAACCTCACCGCGACCTTCTCCCCCGCGCTGGTGGACGCGCAGATCTTCGTGCTGGACGTGGCCGGCGGCGGCGACGTGGCCCGCAAGGGCGGCCCAGGGATCGGGCGCGCCGATCTGCTCGTGGTCAACAAGACCGATCTGGCCCCCTACGTCGGCGTCGACGTGGACCAGATGGTGCATGACGCCACGATCGCTCGGGACGGGCGCGCCGTGATCGCGCTCTCGCGCACGGACGAGACATCCGTGGCGGCACTGCGCGCCTGGGTGCTCGGGGTGCTCGGGCACTACCGGGACGGCGTGCACGTCGCCCAGGATCCGGGGCCGATGGCCCCGCACTTCCACGCCGACGGCGAAGAGCACTCCCACGAGCACGAGCATGGGCACGGCCACGCGCACTGAGCCGCTGACGACGTCCGTCAGGGTCGAAGCTCCCGCCTCCCCCGGAGCCCCGGTCCGGGTCAGCACCAGCGACGGGCTGCTCGCTGTGCGGACCGTGCGGCGCGACCGGGTGGCGGCCGAGGTGGCGCTGGTGGCCACCGGGGCCGTCCTCCTCGGGGGCGATCACGTGGTGGTGCGGGTGAGCGTGGCGGACGGACATGCCCTGACGATCACCGACGTCGGCGGAACTGTCGCGTACGACGCCGGCGGCGTCCCCAGCTGGTGGGACGTCGTGGTGACCCTCGGGCACGGTTCCCGGCTGTCCTGGTTCGGGTTGCCGTTCGTGGTCGCCGAGGGAGCCGACGTCACGCGGACGACGACGGTACGTACCGGGGCCGGCGCACAGCTGGCACTGCGCGAGACGATCGCGTGGGGCCGGGAGGGCGAGCGGGGAGGGCGCGCGCTGCTGCGCAGCGACGTCCACGACGCGCGCGGCCCGGTCCTGGTGGAGGAGGTCTGGGCATCCGGGCACGAGCCGGTGCCTGGGGTCCTGGGATCGGCGCGCGTGCTCGACACTGCCCTGGTGCTCGACGAGGTACCCGACCCCGACGACATCGGGCCCGACGATCTGCGTGATGGCGGGGTTGATTGCCCTGCACGTGCGGCGCTCCGGGATCTCGCGGCCGGTGCCGAGACCAGCGATACCACAACCAACCTCACGGCTCTGCGGCCCGCGCACGGTGGCCTCCTGCTGCGGTGGCTCGGCCCGGCAGCCCACCTCAGCCCGATGGAACGGGCGCTGACGTCCTGACGGACCCGTCAGCATCGACACGACACCTGAGCAGAAGGAACGCGATGTCTCTCACGACCCCATCCACCCGCACCGCGCGCACAGTCCCGATCGTGGTGGCGCTCCATGTGCTCGGAATCGGTGGGCTGGCCCTCACGCTGGCCGCTCACGGCGGTTCCCTCGCGGTTCTCGCCGGACTCGGGCTGGCTGCCTACGGGCTCGGCCTGCGGCACGCCTTCGATCCCGACCACATCGCCACGATCGACAACACCACCAGACGGTTGGTGCGCACCGGTGGAGACTCCCGCGGGGTGGGGCTGTGGTTCTCGCTCGGTCACTCGACCGTGGTCGTCGTCGCGGCGCTGCTCCTCGCACTCGGCGTGCGCAGCCTCGGTCCGATGCTCGACGACGACTCCTCGGTGCTGCGCGAGGTCACCGGCGTCTGGGGGCCGCTGATCGCTAGCACATTCCTGCTGGCGATCGCGGCGCTCAATGCGGTGCTGCTACGTCGCGCGCTGCGCGGGGCAGGCCCGGCGTCTTCCGTGAGACACCAGGGCACAGGTGGACCGGTGACCTGGTTGCTGCGGCGGTTCGAGTGGGCCACGGACCGACCGGGCCGGATGTACGGCGTCGGATTGCTGTTCGGGCTCGGCTTCGACACGGCGACCTCGATCGGCCTGCTCGCGATCTCGGCAACAGCCTCACTGGATCACGAGTCATGGTTCGCCGCCGTTCCGCTTGCCTTCCTGTTCGCGGCAGGCATGTCCACGCTGGACTCCGCCCAGGGAGCGGTGGCGCGGCGAGTGTACCGGTGGCATCCTGCACCGACCCGCGGCGGCAGGCTGGGGGTCCGCTACGACGTGCTCGTCACCGCAGTCTCAGCATTGGCCGCCCTTGGGATCGCCGTGATCACCCTCGTCCAGGTGCTCGCCGAGCGCGCGCCGGCGCTGGCCAGCATTCCCGGAGCATCGGCAAACCTCGACCCGTACGGGATCGTGCTGACCGTCGTCCTGCTAGTCGCGTGGGGCGGCGGGATGCTCGTGCTGTGCCAGCAGCACCGTCAGGCGTGAGGGGACGTCGCGACCACGCGTCGACACGTGCACCCGGATCACCCGGCGGTCGAAGCCGTCGACCTCGCGGTAGACCAGCGCCTGGGTGACCAGCACATCGACCCGGCGACCGAGGGTGGCCTTGTCGATCACAGTGATCGCCCGCAACTCGCTCATCGTCAGGTCATCGCCGTCCTCAAGGCTGCCCAGGACGAGCCACTCGTCCAAGGTGAAGCCCTCGCTGCGCAAGAGCGCGGCGGCTCCACGCGCAGCACGGCGGCCGCCATCGCCGACTCGGCGTCGGTGGTGGGCGCTCGGCCAGCCGTCCGCATGGTGACCCCTCACTGTGGCTATCCCCAGTCTACAAATACGATCGTCGCCACCGCAGGCCGGCCGAGCCGGTCCCCACCACCGATGGGGAGAGATGTCGGACTTCGTGATCGGTGCTCTGCTGCACTTCCAGGGGCCCGGAGGGATCTACGGACCCGCCTGCCAGTCTGTCACTGAGCTCGCCATCGCCGAGATCAGCGCCACCGGCGGTAGCCTCGGCCGGCGGCACGGGCGGAACTCTTCGACGCGAGCCTGCCGCTGTCCGTCCTACGTCAGCATCTCGGAGGAGCCCTCGAAGCGGGGCGACTCGATGCGCTCACCGGATGGCACACCGCGGCGGTGCGCAACGACGTCGTCCCCGTCATCCAGCGGCGGGTGCCTCTACGTCTATCCCGCAGCGTACGAAGGGGCGGAGACCCGCTCAGGCCTATACGTGACGGGAGAGATCCCGTCTGCGCAGCTCGTCCCGGCGATTCGCCGTCTCCGCGCGGACCGCGGGGTACGGCGGTGGTTCGTCGTCGGAGCTGACTACGCCTGGCCCGGGGAACGTTTCGGGTGCTCTCGCAGCAGATCACCGAGCTGGATGCGCAGTTCGCCGGGGCGCGGTTCCTTCCCGCCGACGGCGCAGCCCCAGCCGAGCTCGGGAGCGTGCTCGACGCGATCGTATCCTCCCACGCCGGTGGTGTGCTGATGCTGATGGTCGGCCAAAACGGGGTCGAAGGGCTCTGAGGGCGCTAGCGGAACCATGCCCAGACTGCCACCGACGCGAGCCCCAAGGCGCCGAAGGCGCCGCACCACGGCAGCGCTGCGCCGGTGGCCTCCCGCCACGAGGCCGGCAGCGGTGTCACCGCCAGCAGGAACATGGCGAACACCACGGCATACCGTCCGGCCAGACGGACCGGGACCAGCGCACGATCCGCTGCCCGTCGCGGACGAGCCCACCGGGCAGCTGGACTCGGCCACTGCGGCGACGATCATGGATCTGCTCGCCGAGCTGACCCACGCCCGCGGGATCGCAGCCGTCGTCTCCACCCACGACCCGCTGCTGATCGGACGCGCCGACCAGATGCTCGAGCTGCATGACGGTCGTAGCCGCTAACGTGGCGGGGTGCCGAACGAACCTGCTGCCGCTGTACCGGTGAGGACTGTGCTGACCATTGCCGGCGTCTGTTTCGTGCGAACCGGCGAAGGTGAGGGTGTCGCCGGCGGACGTGGTTATGGCGACGCTGAACTGCTCACCGTGCGCAAGCGCGACACGAGCCGGTTCATGCTGCCCGGTGGCAAGCTCGATCCCGGGGAGACTGCCGAGGTGGCGGCGGTGCGGGAGGTGGCAGAGGAGATCGGCGTGGTGCTGACCACCGAGAACCTGCACCTGCTCGGCACCTTCGACGAAGTCGCGGCCAACGAGGCGGCCACCCGAGTGGCGGCGACGGTCTACACCGCCGCCCTGCCGAGTGCCCCGCAAGTGGCCCGCGAGATCGACGAGCTGCGCTGGCAGCCGTTGGGAGCAGCTCCGCCGGACTTGGCCCCACTGCTCGCCCGGCACGTGCTGCCGGCGTTGCGGGAACAGGCGGAGTGGCCGCACTCTCGGTCTGTCCCGCCGGGTCTGCAGGTGGGCTGAGAGAGCAGGGAGGCGATGGCGATGGAGCTGGCCGGGGTGGTGGCCACATCGGCGCACGTGGCCGGCACCCGCTCCCGTACCGCGAAGATCGCTGCCCTGGCCGAGCCCCTGCGCCAGTGCGAACCGGCGGAGACCGCCACCGTGGCGACCTATCTGGCCGGCGCACTGGCGCAGCGGCGCACCGGGCTGGGCTGGCGGTCACTGCAGCGCCTGCCCGAGGCGGCCGAGGAGCCCTCGCTGACCGTCGCCGAGGTGGACGCCACCTTCGAACGGATCGCCGGTCTGGCCGGCCCCGGCTCGCAGGCCGCTCGGGCAGCGGCGATCACGGAGCTGTTCGGACGGGCCACTGCACCGGAGCAGGCCTGGCTCCGCGGTGCGATCACCGGCGAGGTGCGCCAGGGAGCGTCGGAGGCGCTGGTCCAGGAGGCGGTGGCAGTCGCCACCGAGGTGCCGGTAGCGCTGGTGCGGCGAGCGGCGATGCTCGCCGGGTCGACCGCGCTGGTGGCCGCTGCCGCCCGGGAAGGCGGCGCCGACGCCTTGGCGGGCTTCCGGCTGGAGCTGGGCCGGCCGGTCTCGCCGATGCTGGCCTCCTCGGCCCCGGACCTGGCGACAGCCTGGATCAAGGCGAGGAACGCCGTCGGCGAGGTGGCAGCAGTGGACCACAAGCTGGACGGCATCCGGATCCAGGCGCACAAGGATGGCGAGGACGTGCTGCTGGTGACCCGGTCGCTGGAGGACATCACCGACCGGCTGCCGGAAGTGGTGCAGGTGGTGCGCGCACTGCCGGCGGAGCGTCTGGTGCTCGACGGCGAGGCGCTGGCACTGGCCCCGGACGGTCGGGCACTGTCGTTCCAGGAGACCGCGGCTCGTACCGCAACCGAGTTGCCGGGTGGTGCTCCTAGGCAACCGACGAACTCTTCCGGTGAGCGGCTGGCGATCACCCCCTACTTCTTCGATCTGCTGCTGCGCGACGACACGGACCTGCTGGACGCGCCCGCGGCGGAGCGCTGGGCGCATCTCGAGGAGCTGGTGCCCGCCGCTCACCGGGTGGGCCGGCTCCTCACCGACGATGCCGACGCCGCGCAGCAGTTCCTCACCGAGGCGTTGCAGGCCGGGCACGAAGGCGTGGTGATCAAGTCGGCCACGGCACCGTATGCGGCCGGCCGGCGCGGTGCCGCCTGGGTGAAGGTCAAACCGGTGCACACGCTCGACCTGGTGGTGCTGGCAGTGGAGCCCGGCAGCGGACGGCGGCGTGGTTGGCTCTCGAACATCCACCTCGGCGCCCGGGATCCGAACGGTGGTTTCGTGCTGCTCGGCAAGACGTTCAAGGGAATGACCGACGAGATGCTCGCCTGGCAGACCGAGCGGTTCACCGAGCTTGCCACGCAGCGCCAGGAGTGGCTCGTGCGGGTACGCCCGGAGCAGGTGGTGGAGATCGCGTTCGACGGCGTGCAGCGCTCCTCGCGCTATCCCGGCGGACTGGCGCTGCGGTTCGCCCGCGTGCTGCGCTACCGGCAGGACAAGACCGCCGCAGAGGCGGACACGATCGAGGACGTGCGGGCGCTGTACCTGGCGCGGGGCGGAACCCCGCCGGACCGCGAAGCCTAGCGGCGTCACCGACTTGCGCGGATCCCCAGGATCTCGACTAGACGCGCCGGTGTGGGCCACGGCCGACCCGGGATCGCGAACCGGAAACGACCGAACGGCCGATCACGCCCACGGACGCGACCACGAGTGCGGGCAGATAGAACATCCCGATCGAGGCGACCGTCAGCACGGTGAACCCCGCCAGCGCGAGCGTGCACAGCATCGAGATCCACGGACGATCCTTGGCCAGTGCGATCGTCGCGGTGAGCAGCACCGGCACCGCGAGGAGGATCACCACCCCGGAGCCATTGACCTCGATCAGCGTTGCGGTACCGGTGGGCTCCCCTCGGTTGCCGTAGAACGGCAGGAGCAACAGCGCGACTGAGGCGGCCAGGGAGAGCAGGAGGGCGATCGCCGGGACTGCTCGGATCCAGCGCAACGCAGCTTGCCGTCCGCCGGAGGAGGCGCCCGGGAGATGTGGATGCGATGACGTCGACGCCATACCCCATCCTCTCCCCCGTCGGCCGATCTCGCACGCACATGGCACGCGATCGATTCGGCTCGAGCCGACGGCGGAGGTTGAGTTTTCGTTGGTATGGCGCAGCCGACGCCACATGTCAGTGGTCGCCGCTAGCGTGGTGGTCATGGCACAAAGGTTCGAGGGCAGCAGACCTCGGGAGGACCACGGCTCCCCCGCGGTGACCGAACTGCGCTCTCCGGCAGGGCCGGTGGTCGACGTGTGCACACCCCTGGTCGCTGTGCCGCTGATCGATCTGGGTGGCCTGGCCGAGACTGCGGCTGAACGGGCGCTGGCCGAGCTGATCGAAGGCACCTACGCGATGCCGATCGACGACCGTCTGGCTCGACACGGTGTCGATCCGCAGCTGTTCACTGTCCTCACCCGGCTGGACCTGGACGCTGCCGACGATGCTGCCCTGGTGGAGGCGGCTGCTGCCGCAGACCGCCTCGAGGCGGCCGCTCACGCCATCAAGCTCCGCGCTGCTGCTCACCTGTCCCGTCGTCAGGCGATGCGGCCTGCCGCCCTGGAGCAGCGCGAAGCCACCCAACGGGACGTCGCCGGCGACGAGCTTGCCGTGCGGCTGCGGACCACCGTGCGCGCCGGGATGGACTTGGTTCGTCGCGGTAAAGCCCTGGAGGAGGCACTCTTTGCCACCGGTGATGCGCTGGCCCGGGGGGTGATCGACGCTGCCCGCGCGCGGGTGATCGTCGATGGGCTCGAGCACGTCAGTGCCGAGGTCGCCGCGACGGTCGAGTCCCGGGTGCTGGGCCGGGCTCCGGAGCGCACGGTGGCTCAGTTGCGTTCCGATGTGGCCAAGGCCCTGATCGCCGTTGATGCTGACGAGGCCGCCGAGCGGGCCCGGTACCGGGCGAGCCAGCGGCGGGTGTCGCGCCCGCGGGCGCTCCCGGACGGGATCGCCTCGATGCGCCTGGAGGGCCCGGCGGCGGATGTGCTCGCTCTGGATGTGGCGCTGCAGGCGCGGCCCGGGCAGCCAAAGCGGCCGGGGACGGGCGCTGCGTGGACCAGTTGCGCTTCGATGCCCTCGCCGGGATCGCCCACCACGGGCTGGCCACCGGCTGCCTCGGTGGGACTGGCGCGGGCCTGCCCCTGGGTAGTCAGCACGGGCACCGGCCCACCATCGCAGTCACCATCCCCCTGGACCAGCTCCTGCCCCCAGCACAAAACCGCGGAACGAGGCGCCACCCCGGATGGCTGGACCGCGAGTGGTGGCACTACGGGTGGTGGCACTACGGGTGGTGGCACTGCGGGTGGTGGCGGTGCCAGTCGCGATCAGAGCGGTGCACCGCCGGTTGAGGATGACGGTGCCTGGCCGCCGCCGTTGCCCGGGCAGCACCTGCACCCCGGTCAGGTGCCGATCTGGAGGGCTACGGCCCGATCAGCCCACTCGCGGCCCGGGCACTGGCCGCCGGTGGGGACTGGATCCGCATCGTCACCGACCCACTCACCGGCGCGGTCCTGGACGTCGGACACACCCGCTACCGGCCCACCCAAGCGATGGTCGAGCACATCCTGGCCCGGGACCGCACCTGCGCACGCCCCGGCTGCTCCCACCGCGCCAGTGAGTGCCAACTCGACCACACCCAGGAGTGGAACCACGACAACCCAGACCACGGCGGAACCACCGCAGTGAGCAACCTCGGCCCCCTGTGCCCACGCGACCACACCGTCAAGACCCACGGCGACTTCCACCTCACCCAAACCGAACCCGGCACCTTCGAATGGACCACCCCGACCGGACACCGCTACCGCCGAGAACCCGACGGCACCACCACCTCCCTGACCCACCCCACCCACCAACCCCGCTACAGCACCCCCACCAACGACAACGACAACAGCAACGGCAACGACAACAGGAGCGGCAACGACAACGACCCACCCAGCACCAGCACCAGCACCGACCCACCCGACTACGGACCACCACCCTTCTGAACGGCGAGGAATCGAACAGAGCAGCACAACTTGCAACTAGCCAGTTGCGCATCGGTGCTGAACGCTCTACTCTCAGTTGCAATCAATCAATTGCATGAGGGAGCTGAAATGTCGAATCCACCCGCCACCATCTACGACGAGTCCTTCACCGTCGAACGGGAGATCCGGATCGACGCCCCGCGCGAGGTCGTCTGGGCCGCGCTCACCACGGCGGAGCACATCGCCGGCTGGTTCGGACAGAGCGCGACCTTCCCGGACGGTGTGCACGCCGGAGCCGAGGGCAGTTTCGGCTGGCAAGGCCACGGAGTGTTCCCGGTACGGGTCATCACCTTCTCCCCCACTGCGGAGTTCACGTTCATCTGGGGCGCACCGGGAGAACCGATCCGAGAGGACAACTCCACCACGGCGTCCTTCACCCTCACCGAAGACGCCGGCCAGACCGTCCTCCGGGTGGTCGAGTCCGGGTTCGACACGCTCGGCACAGCAGTCGGGCGCCGAGCGGCGATGGAGGACAACGCCTCCGGCTGGACCGAGGAACTGGACGAGCTGGTGGCCTACGCCGCCTCCCTCACTCGTCTGGGCGAGCCCGCGACCGCAGACCTGGACGCCGGAACCATCCACCGCAGCGTACGAATCGATGCCTCCCGCGCGACTGTGTGGACGGCCCTGACCACGCCGGAGCACCTCACCACCTGGTGGGGTCACCCCACCGAGTTCCCGGACGGCTGGACGCCGGGTTCGGTGGGACGCTTCTTCTGGGAGGGCGACTCGTTCGCGGTGCGCATCGACCAGCTCGACCCACCCGCGGTGTTCGCCCTCAGCTGGGGCCTGGAGGAGAACGACACTCTGACCTCGGTGCGGTTCATCCTCGCCGACGACGGCGCAGCCACCCTGGTCACGGTCGTCGAGTCCGGTTTCACTCGCCGGGCAGCGGCCGCCCGCCGCGAAGCGATGGAGGAGAACGTGAGTGGCTGGAACAGCGTGCTGGACTCCTTCGCCGCCTACGTGACCAGCTCGGATCGCGAAAGTGGCGTGGCCGCCTCGCGCGGCGCGAGCAGCCCGACCGGCACAGCCGACCTGACCGGCTCGGCCGACCTGACCGGCTCGGCCGGCGAGGTGATCCGATGACCACGAGTCCCGCCGTCGACGGATCTGTCGTGGAGCTGTGCGCCGTGCTGGGCGATGAGACCCGCTGGCAGATCCTCGCTCTCCTCGGTGCGCGAGCAGCGTCGGCCAGTGAGCTTGCCCGCGAGCTCCCGGTGAGCCGACAGGCGATCGCCAAGCATCTGGAGCTGCTGGCGCAGGTGGGGTTGGCCGACCGCGAGCGCGCCGGACGAGAGGTGCGCTACCGCGCGCTCGGGTCCCGCCTCACTGAGCTGGCCGAACAGCTGGAAACGATCGGCCGGGGCTGGGACGCCCGTCTGGCCCGGCTCAAGGACGTGGCGGAGAACCTGCCCCGGGAATGAGCAACCGTGGCCGGCGCAGCACGAGTGGCCCGCGCCGGCCCGCGGTTCAGGGGCCCGCTCACGGCTCGGCGCCCGGCCCCGGCTCAGTGCCCAGCCGAACCTCAGTGCCGTCCGAACCTCTGTGCCGTCCGAACCTCAGTGCCCAGCCGAACCTCAGTGCCCAGCCGAACCTCTGTGCCGTCCGAACCTCTGTGCCGTCCGAACCTCAGTGCCCGTCCGAACCTCAGTGCCCGGCGACCTCCACGTCCGGCACATGCGGGTCCCCCGCGTCCAGACCGGCGATCCGGTCCAGATCTTCCCCGGTCAGCTCGAAGTCGAAGATCGCGAAGTTCTCCGCCAACCGGCCCGCATCCGCAGACTTCGGTATCGGCAGCGCACCAGTCTGGGTGTGCCAGCGCAGCACTACCTGGGCGGCGGTACGCCCGTGAGCGCGGGCGATCTCGGTGATCACCGGATCTGCCAGCAGCTCACCCGCCCGGCCGATCGGTGAGTACGACTCGGTGACGATGCCATGGTCGGCATGGAACGCGAGCTCACTGCGGCGCGGGTTGTACGGGTCGCGCCGAATCTGGTTCACCTCCGGCACCACACCGGCGTCGATCGCCGCCCGCAGGTGCGCCGGGGCGAAGTTCGAGGCACCGACCGCGCGGATCAGACCGTCCTCGCGCAGGGCGGCCAGCCCACGCATGGCAGCCACGAAACCGCCCACGGCCGGGCGCGGCCAGTGGATCATCAGCAGGTCGATGTAGTCCACACCGAGCTTGGTCGCACTGTTCTCGAAGGCAGCCCGGGCACCGTCGTAGGAGTGCCAGCGCTCGTTGAACTTGGTGGTGAGGAACACCTCGCCGCGGTCGATCCCGGAGCGGCGCAGCCCTTCACCCACCCCCTCTTCGTTGCGGTAGTTCTCTGCCGTGTCCAGCAGCCGGTAGCCGATTCCGATCGCGGTCTCGACGGCGCCAGCCACCTCGGTGTCATCCATCGGCCAGGTGCCCATGCCCAGAGCAGGGATGGTGACGTCGTTACGCAGGGTCAGCGTGGGAACAGGAGAAATGGTCATGGGCCCAGTCTCTCAGGCGGGCGGGTTGGCGGTGGCGGCGGCCCGCGCTGCGGCCGGGAGCGCGTCCAGGATCGCCTCGACCGCCTCATCGTCGTGCGCGGCGGAGACGAACCACGCCTCGAACGGTGACGGTGGCAGGTTCACCCCGGCCTCGAGCATCGCGTGGAAGAACGGCGGGTAGCGCCAGGACTGCGCCGCCCGCACCTGGTCATAGTCCCGCGGCCCTGGCCCGGTCCAGCCACTCGCTTCCGGCGTGCCGAACGCGAACGAGAACAGGTTCCCGGCGCGCTGGGTCGCCACGGCAACGCCCTCAGCGGACAGTGCCTGGGCCACACCGGCGGCGATCACCTCGGCCACGGAGTCCATCCGCGCATACACGGCCTCGTCCGCGTGGGTCAGGGTGGCCAGCCCGGCCGCCACGGCCACGGGGTTCCCGGAGAGGGTTCCGGCCTGGTACACCGGCCCGGTCGGGGCCAGGGCGTGCATCACCTCGGCGCGGCCGGCGACTGCTGCGACCGGTAGTCCCCCGCCGATCACCTTGCCGAAGGTGAGCAGGTCCGGCGTCCAGCCGCCCTCCAGTCCCCACCAGCCGGCCTGGTGCACCCGGAACCCGGTGAGCACCTCGTCGGCGATCAGCAGTGCGCCGTTCTCCCGGGAAGCCTCGGCCAGGAACGCGTTGAAACCCGGATCCGGAGCCACCACCCCCATGTTCGCGGCGGCGGCCTCGGTGATCACCGCGGCAATCTGCCCCGGGTGTGCCTCGAACGCGGCCCGCACGGCATCGGTGTCGTTGTAGGGCAGCACGATGGTCTGCGCCGCGAACGCCTCCGGCACCCCGGCGGACCCCGGAATCGACAGTGTCGCCACCCCGGACCCGGCGTCGGCGAGCAGTCCGTCGGAGTGCCCGTGGTAGTGCCCGGCGAACTTGATCACCTTGTCCCGACCGGTGAAGCCGCGGGCCAGCCGGATCGCGGTCATCGTCGCCTCGGTCCCGGTGGAGACCAGCCGGACCCTCTCCGCCGGCGCCACCCGGCCCCGGATCGCCTCGGCGAGCTCCACCTCGGCCAGCGTCGGCGCGCCGAAGGACAGCGCCCGCCCGGCGGCCTCCTGCACGGCCTGCACCACGGCCGGGTGCGCGTGCCCGAGGATCGCCGGACCCCAGGAGCCGACCAGGTCCACATACTCCCGCCCGTCGGTATCGCGCACGTACGCACCGGCGGCCGAGGTGAGGAACAGCGGGTCCCCGCCCACTCCAGCGAACGCTCGTACCGGTGAGCTCACACCGCCAGGGATCACAGCCCGGGCGCGGTCGATCATGCTCATCTAGAGCTCCTCTCCTCGGTTCAGCGTCTCGGCCAGCTCCACGGCCCAGTAGGTCAGCACGGCCTCGGCACCGGCACGCACGATGCTCAGCACGCTCTCCGCGATCGCCCGGTCCCGCTCGATCCAGCCCTGCTGGGCGGCGGCCTCGATCATCGCGTACTCGCCGGAGACCTGATAGGCCCAGACCGGCACCTCGCTGGCGGCGGCAACGTCGGCGAGCACGTCCAGATAGCCCGATGCCGGTTTCACCATCACCACGTCGGCCCCCTCGTCGACGTCCAGCAGCGCCTCCCGCAGCCCCTCCCGGCGGTTGGCAGGATCAAGCTGGTAGGTACGCCGATCGCCCACCAGTGCGGAGTCCACCGCCTCCCGGAACGGCCCGTAGAACGCGGAGGCGTACTTGGCGGCGTAGCCGAGCAGGGGAACGTCGGTGTGCCCTGCTGCGTCCAGTCCGGCGCGCACCGCGGCGACCTGGCCGTCCATCATTCCGGACAGGCCGAGCAGCCCGGAGCCGGCGTCGGCCTGCGCCAGCGCCATGGACACATACCGCTCCAGCGTGGCGTCGTTGTCCACCCGGCCGGTCTCGTCCAGCACTCCGCAGTGGCCGTGGTCGGTGAACTCGTCCAGGCACAGATCGGTCTGCACCACCAGGCGCTCCCCCACCTCGGCGGCGAGCGCGGCCGTGGCGCGGTTCAGGATGCCGCCGGGGTCGTCGGCACCGGACCCTCGCCCGTCGCGCACGTTCGGCACACCGAACAGCATCACCCCCCCGATCCCGGCGTCGGCGGCCTCGGCGGCGGCCCGGCGCAGCGAGTCCACAGAGTGCTGCTGTACACCGGGCATGGAGCTGATCTCCCGGGGCTCGTCGGCTTCGGTGACGAACATCGGCAGCACCAGCTGGGCCGGGTGCAGTCGAGTCTGCGCAGTCAGCCGGCGGATCGGCGCGTTCTGCCGGAGCCGGCGGGGGCGGATGTGCATGGCTCAGTCCTCTACGGAGTCTGGGGTGTACAGCTGCCGGAGGCCCTCGACGAGCGCTTCGAGCTGCTGCTGCGGGGCAATGAGGGCGACCTCGAGCCCGCACTGGCGGGCCACAGTAGCGGTGCGGGGGCCGAGGCAGGCAATCCGGGTCGCCGGAGCCACCTGTGCCGCTGCCAATGCCCGCGCGACGGACCCGCTGGTGGCCAGAGCAGCTGCTGCGCGGCCGGTGCGCAGGTCGCCAGCCTCGGCGGCGGTCAGCTCCGTGGCCACCGTCCGGTAGGCCACAACCGCCTGCACCTGAGCTCCCGCCTCGCGCAGACCGTCAGCGAGAGTGGGCCCGGCCAGGTCGGAGTGCAGCAGCAGGACCCGCCCGGTGGGGTGCCAGTGCGCCAGCATCGCCTCGGCGGAGTAGTCCGGGCCGGGCGGCACCTTCTCGACGGCGTAGCCCGCCTCGCGTAGCGCCGTCGCCGTGGCCGGCCCCACGGCGGCGATACGGGCGTCCACTGTGGCCGGAAGTGCCGGCACGGCTGCGGCGGAGGTGATCGCCACCCAGTCGTAGCGCCCTGCCGCCAGCTCTGCTTGCCCGGCCGTCAGCTCCGGGCTGCCGACAGGCTCGGTGTGGATCATCGGCAGGATCCACGGCTGGGCGCCCCAGCTGTGGAGCAGGTCCGCCACCCGCTCACCCCACGCGCCGCCGCGGGGTACGAGCACCACAGGGCCGTCGGCCGGGGTCGAGGTGGTCATCGGGTCGGGCTGATCCAGTCTCCGGCGCCGGCGGCGAGGAGTTCCTCGGCCAGCCGGCGTCCGAGCGCCGTAGCGTCCTCAAGGCCCGCTGTACCGTCCGCGCGGAGGGTCTGCACCTCGGTGGGGTGATAAGCCGCGGCGTGCAGCCGCAGCGTGCCCGGCAGGCTCCCGTCGTCGGGAGAATCAGTGTTCGCCGCACCAGTGAGCCACGCATGCGCTGCTACCGGGGCGGCGCAGCCGGCCTCCAGCCGGGCGAGCACGGCACGCTCCGCAGTGGCCGCAGCCCAGGAGGCCTCGTCGTGGATCGCAGCCAGGGCCGCGAGTAGATCGTCGCGGTCCTCACCGTCACGGACCTCCACGGCGAGCACCCCCTGCCCCGGTGCGGCGGGCCAGTCGGCCAGCGGCAGGTACTCGGTGATCGCGTCGGTGAGTTCCACCCGGCGCAGTCCGGCGGCGGCCAGCACCACAGCGTCCAGCTCACCGGCAGTGACGTAGCCGAGTCGGGTCTGGACGTTGCCGCGGATGTCGACCACCTGCAGGTCGGGCCGCCGGGTGCGCAGCTGGGCGCCGCGCCGCGGTGACCCGGTGCCCACCCTGGCCCCTTCCGGGAGCGTGGCCACGGTCAGACCGTCTCGGGCGCAGAGCACATCGCGGGCGTCCTCGCGCGCCGGGGTGGCGGCGATCCGCAGGCCCGGGTGCGGTGTGGTGGGCAGATCCTTGAGCGAGTGCACCACGGCATCGCACTCGTCGGCGAGCAGCGCCCGGCGCAGGTTCGCGGCGAACACGCCGGTGCCGCCCAGGCTGGCCAGCGAGGCGCGGGTGCGGTCGCCGTCGCTGGTCATCGCCACGGTCTGCACCTGCAGACCAGCGGCGGTCAGCGCATCGACGACAGTGGCCGTCTGGGTCTGCGCCAGGTGCGAGGCGCGGGTGCCCACACGCACGGCACCGGACGAAGCGCCGGCCGCCGCTGCCGGTCCGAGCGTGGTCACGGCGCCAGCCCGGCGACCGCGGGCCGGAACCCGCGGCGGACGTTCTCGCAGCAGCCGGGGCGGCAGATGTCCGGCCAGGGCCCGAGGGAGGTCAGGGCGGGCCGGTCAGCGGCTCGGGCGCCCTCCAGCCGCTCGACCACCAGGTCCACGAGTCCGGCCACGAACGCCGGATGTGATCCGGGCGTGGGGACGCGGACTGCCTCCAGGTGGTGCTCCTCCGCGGTCTCCAGGGCCTCGGTGTCCAGGTCCCAGAGCACTTCCATGTGGTCGGAGAGGAACCCGAGAGGAACGATCAGCACCGCATCTCGGCCGGCAGCGGGCAGTGCGGCGATCGCGTCGTTGATATCCGGTTCCAGCCACGGCTGGCTCGGTGGACCGGAGCGGGACTGGTAGACGAGCTGCCAGGGGGTGTCGGTAGCCCCCACCTCGGACATGACCACCTCGGCCACGGCAGCGTGCTCGGCCGCGTACGCTCCGCCGTCGCCCAGGCTCAGCTCGGCCGGACCGGACCGCTGCGCATCCACGCTCGGGATGGAGTGGGTGGCGAACAGCACCTCGACGTTGCTCACGCCACGCGAGCGAAGCTCGGCCAGGCCAGCGCGCACCCCCTCCACGAACGGGGTGACGAACCCGGGGTGGTCGAAGAACTGGCGCACCTTGTCCACCTGCAGCGCCTCGGTCAGGCCGGAGTCCTCGAGGGCGTCGGCAAGGTCCTCACGATACTGCCGGCAGGAGGAGTAGGAGGAGTACGCACTGGTGGCGATGGCCAGCAGCTTGGTGTGCCCGTTGGCGTGAGCCTCGCGGAGTGCGTCGTTCAGATAGGGATCCCAGTTGCGGTTGCCCCAGTACACCGGCAGGTCCAGCTCACGCCGCTCCAGCTCGGCGACCAGTGCTGCCCGCAGCGTGCGGTTCTGCGCATTGATCGGACTCACCCCACCGAAGTGTCGGTAGTGGTGGGCGACGTCCTCGAGCCGTTCGTCGGGGATGCCCCGGCCAGCGGTGACGTTGCGCAGGAACGGAATGACGTCGTCCTGGCCCTCCGGTCCGCCGAAGCCGGCGAGCAGGATCGCGTCGTAGCCGGTCGGCTCGCTCACGTGCACCGGCCCCTGCGCCGCAGCACAGGTGGCGGCCGGCACGAGGGCGCCGGGTGCGGTGGCGATGGTGGCAGCAGGGGCGGGTTTGCGCCCGCGCCGGACTCCGGCCGTACCTCGGTGGGGGCTGCTCGCAGTCACGCCAGTACCTCGGCGAGCTCGGCGGGGGTGATCCGCCGGCCGGTGTAGAACGGGGTCTCCAGGTGCACGTGCCTGCGGGCCTCGGTGTAGCGCAGGTCGCGCATCAGGTCCACCAGGTCATCGAGGTTGTCCGCCTCCAGCGGTAGGATCCACTCGTAGTCACCGAGGGCGAACGCAGCCACGGTGTTGGTCAGCACACCGGTGAACTTCGCGCCGCGACGGCCGTGGTCGGCGAGCAACGTGCGGCGCTCCTCCTCGGCGAGCAGGTACCACTGGTGCGTACGGACGAACGGGTAGACGGTCAGCCACGCGGCAGGCTCGACCCCACGCAGGAAGGCGGGCACGTGCCGGGCATTGAACTCGGCGGCTCGGTGCATGCCCATCGTGTTCCAGGTGGGCAGCAACGTGCGCAGCATCACCGTGCGGCGCAGCTCGCGCAGGGCCGCCTGCAGGGCTTCGGCGCGCGGGCCGTGCAGCCAGATCATCAGGTCGGCGTCCGCCTTGAAGCCAGAGACGTCGTACAACCCGCGCACGGTCACCTCGCCGCCGGCCTGCACTGCGGTGAGCACGGCCTCCAGCTCGGCGACCGAGTCCGGGCCGGTGCCGGCGGGGCTGTCCGGGTCGCGGCGCAGCACCGCCCAGAGGGTGTAGCCATGGGGTTGCGTCTCGCCGCTGGACTGGTTCGCGGCCGGGATCTCAGTGGTCACCTGGCCACCATAATCGCGCATGATCGTGCGGATTGCGACGCCCTGTCAGCACCTGCCGACACAGCGACAGAATCCCGGCGGGCAGCACTGCACCACTACGCTCCAGATGTGCCCGATCCCTTCGATGATGCCGTCGCCGCTGCGGAGCTGGCGCTGTTCGCTCGTAAGGAGGCTGCTCTCCGCGCGGCGGCGGAGCAGGGCCTGCCGGGCCGGTTCGCCACGTTCAGCCTGAGCGGGCTGCGGGCCAGCATGGCCACCGCCGCCCGCTACGAGTTCCTCAACACCATCGAAGGCGTCACCGATCAGTCAGTCGAGGCTCTGCCCGCCGTCCTGGACCGATTTGCGAACCCACACCTCCCGGCGATCGTCACCACGTTCCCCTCGCCGGCGCTCATCGACCGGCTCCTGGCCGAGGGGTATGCACCGGCACCGGTGCGGCCGCTGGCCTACCTGCGCCCGGGGACCGGCGTCCAGCCAGCGCCACGGCCGGATGACAGCTGGCAGATCCGCGAGGTGTCCACCGGCGAAACCGCGGACTTTCTGGATCTCCTCGAGGCCGGCTATACGGCGTCCAGCGAGGTGGCAGCGCTGATCCGGGCAGAGCACGCCCTGCCGGTCGTTCGCGGCTTCATCGCCTCTCGCCACGATCAACCGCTCGCCGCGGCGGCGATGTCCGTGCACACCACCGCAGCGGTGCTGGGTGGAGCCGCCACCCTCCCGGCAGCGCGAGGCGCAGGCGCACAGACGGCGCTGCTCGCCCACCGGCTGCGACTGGTCGAGGCGCTGGGTCGCCCGGTGGCCGCGGCCACAGCCGCCCCGGGGACAGCGAGCGTGCGCAACCTCGATGCGCTGGGATTCACGATCGTGGAGCGGAGCGTATGGACCTGCGTCCGGCCTGCCGCGGTCAGTACGGCGCCGTCAACCCGGCGAACATCGGGAAGTGCTCGACGTTCCGGGTAAGCAGCCGCGCATCGAGCCAGAACACGGTGGCAGCGATGGCCAGGTCCGCCGCATCGATGCCCCGGTTCCCGGGCAGCCAGCGGCGGCCGAGCTCACCGGCACGTTCAGCGATCTCCTCGTCGAGTGGATGCCAGGTGCAGACCTCGAGCAGACCCCGGGTGGCCGTTTCTTCACCGGCGCGCATACCGGCAAGCACTTCGAGTCGGGTCACCTCGCTGGCATGCAGCTCACCCTCGCTCCGGCTGTCCCGAAGCACAGCAGCCGCTGCCTGGTCACCGCGGAGCACGTCGATGAGCACCGAGGTGTCCACCAGTATCGTCATCGACCGGTGCCTGCGGTCAGCCGCCGACCGGACCGGAGCCCCTCGACGTAGCCGGCGCCGTCGACGGCTCGGTCGGCCCAGGCGCCGACGGCGGCGTCGATCGCCTGCACGTCCTCCTCAGTGTCTCGGCCCGAGCCGTAGACCTGCTCGACCGCATAGCGGATCAGCGCCGAGATCGACCGGCCGGTACGCGCCGCCTCTGCATCGAGCGCCCGGCGATCACTGTCGGTGAGCGAGGTCGGCTGCGTGCGCGGCGACCGCCGCCAGGCCGGTGCCGCACCACCAGGCGCCGGTCAGCTGCAGACCGTCCAGCGCGTCCGCCTCCTGCTGCATCGGCCCCCGGACCGACGACGTCGCCCACGCAGGGGCGGGCGGGTGCAGCCGGACGTGGGCGATGCCGTCCAGCGCCTCGGCCGGCCACGGCGGGCCGGTCCCGGTGAGCCGGGCGGCGTCCCGCAGGCCGACCTCAGCCAGGTCCGCCGTGCCCAGGATGCCGCCGGCATAGGACAGCCGCAGCACTACCCGGTCCGACCCGGCCGCCTGGGCGACCCAGTCCCACTTCGCGCTGGCGTAGGTGAGCGCTTTGGCGCCCTGCCCGGGTTCGGCGACCAGCGTGCCGGCGCGCTCATGCTCCGGTAGCGCATCGGCGCGCAGCACCAGGGTGAGCAGATCCGCCGACTGCGGCGCCGGCCAAGCCCGGCCCGCTGCGGCCAGTGGCGCAAGCTCGTCGCCATCCAGGAAGCCCCACCTCTGCGGCGGGCAGGCGAGCACCACCTGCTCTGCGGTCAGCGACCAGCCGTCCCCGGCCAGGCGCCACCCGCCGTCCTCGCGCCGCAGCGACCGCACCGGTGCCTCGGTGCGTACCTCCGCCCCGCGGGCAGCCGCATCCGCGGCGAGCGCGGCAGGAAGCCGGTGCACTCCCCCGTCGATACCGGCGACGGCGGAGCCCGCCGGGGCAGCGGCCCGCACCTGGCGTAGCGCTGCAGTCAGGGAGCCGGCCGCGACCATCCGATCGGCGATACCGGGCAACAGCACGTCCGCGGCGATCTGCTCGGGCTCCGCCGAGTGCACACCGCGCACGATCGGGCGGACCAGGGCGTCCAGGACTGCCGGCCCCATCCGGGTGGCGACCAGCTCGGCCAGGGTGAGTTCCGCCGTCGCCGGCTGTACCGGAAGCCGCGAGTCCTCCCGGGCCCGGGTGAGGCCCTCGAGGCCGAGCACCTCGACCAGACCAGGGGCGTCCAGCTCGGTGGGGATGCCGAGCACCCCGGTGGCCGGCAGCGGGTGTAGCCGGCCCGAGTGCAGTACGCGGGCGGGCGCGGAGCGGGGCGTGACCACGGGCAGGCCGAGATCCGCGGCCAGCGCCGCGACCTGGCCGCCGCGGGTGGCGAAGCTCTCCGCACCCGAGTCCAGGTCGAGCCCCGCGACCCGGTGCTCCCCGACCAGTCCACCGACGGTGCTCGCGGCCTCCAGCAGGACCACCCTCGCTCCGGCCCTGGCGGCCGTGCGGGCGGTGACCAGTCCGGCCATCCCGCCGCCGATCACGGCCAGGTCCACGGTCATCGACTGCAACTCACTGCTCGTGCAACCAGGCTGTGAGGCGGGTGAGCATCTCCGGGTCGGTGTCCGGGGGCACGCCGTGCCCAAGGTTGACCACATGCGCGGGCGCGGCCGCACCGGCAGCCAGCACCGTCTCGGCATGCGCGCGCAGCGCCGGCCAGTCGGCGGCCAGCATCGCCGGGTCGAGGTTGCCCTGCAGCACCACACCGGGCAGGGCCTGGGCCGCCTGGTCCAGCGGGGTGCGCCAGTCCACGCCGACCACGTCCACGCCCACGGCATGCATCGCGGGGAGCAGGTGGGCAGTGCCGACACCGAAGTGCACTGTCGGCACCGGCCGGTCGGCCACCTCGAGCGCCCGGACCGGTGCCAGCGCGGCTGTGGAGTACGGCGCCACGTACTGGGCGTAGTCGGCCAGGGAGAGAGTGCCGGCCCAGGAGTCGAACAGCTGGGCTGCCGACGCCCCGGCGCTGACCTGCGCGTGCAGGAACGTGCCGGTGATCTCGGCGAGCCAGTCCATCAGCTCGGCCCACACCTGCGGCTGGGCGTGCATCATCGTGCGTGCGGCCAGGTGGTCCTTGGACGGGCCGCCCTCCACCAGGTAGGCGGCCAGCGTGAACGGGGCTCCGGCGAAGCCGATCAGTGGGGTGGATCCGAGCTCGGTGGTCAGCTGCCGCACCGCGGCGGTGATCGGGCTGAGCGCCTCCGGGGTGAGGGTCCTCTCCCGGAGCTTCGCGACGTCGTCGGCGGTGCGCACCGGATGCTCGAGCACCGGCCCCCGCCCGGGCACGATGTCCACTCCGACGCCGGCGAGCCGGAGCGGCACCACGATGTCGGAGAAGAAGATCGCCGCGTCGACCCCGTGCCGGCGAACCGGCTGCAAGGTGATCTCGGTGACCAGCTCCGGGTCCAGGCAGGCATCCAGCATCCGGGTGCCGGTGCGCAGCGCCCGGTACTCCGGCAGGGACCGGCCGGCCTGGCGCATGAACCAGACCGGCAGGCGGTCTGGGCGCTCGCCCCGGTAGGCGCGGATCAGCGGGGCGTCGGCGGTCGGACCGGACAGGGGGTGCTGGTGGGGAGAGGACACGCTGACGATTGTGTCATCGGCGCGATGCTGCGGATCTGACAGGGTGTCCGCTCCCGCAACAGGCGCTCGGACTGGCGACCGTCATGGTGGAGGCCGCCCTGGCGTACTGGGCCGACCACCGCCACGAGATCGATCAGATCATCGAGCGTCATCAGGCTGCCCAGGACGCGGCCCTCGCGACCTGGGAACGCCGGCAAGCCCTGCGACAGGCGTGAGGATGGGGCAGGGCCTGCGGCTTCCGCTCGACAAGCGCTACCCGGGCTGGCTGGCGGAACGACTCGGCGAGACCGGCGTCGACTGCGCGGCGGTCGTGCTGCGCGACGACCTGCGCGGAATCGATGACACGTCCGTGCTGCGAGTGGCGGCCGAGGAGGACCGCGCGGTCGTCACCGAGGACGTGACGACGTTCTCGATCGCGATGTCCGCCGTGCCAGCGCACGCAGGCGTGATCTTCTGCCACTACCGTCGCTTCCCGCGAACTCGACCCGGGCTCGTGCGCCTGGGCGATGCGCTCCTCGCACTAGTGGGCGACCCGCCCCCGGCCGCGAGGCATGCACCGTTCGTCTGGTGGCTGTCCAACCTCTGACGCCGCCGATACGCTTTGTTGGTGACCCTCGCTCCGCACGTCGTGCTGATCCCGGGAGCCGGCAGCGATCCGGCCTACTGGGAGCCGCTCCGTACGGAGCTTGCCGCGCTTAGCCTGGCTAGTACCGCCGTCGACCTGCCGTGCACCGATCCGTCGGCGCGGTTGACGGACTACGCGGAGGTGGCCGCGGCTGCTGTGCGGGATCACGGCGACCGGCCGGTGCTGCTGGTGGCGCACTCGTTCGGGGCATTCACCGCCGGCCTGGTTGCCGATCTGGTGCCGCTGGAGCGGATCATCCTGGTGGCGCCGATGATCCCCACCCCGGGCGAGTCCGGAAGCCAGTGGTGGGAGGCCACCGGCCAGGCAGCCGCCCACGAGGCCGCCGCCCGCGCTGCCGGTCTGTCCCTGCCGGTGGACCCCGACGAGCTGTTCTACAACAGCTGCACCCACGCCCAGCGCCGCCACGCGTCCGACTGGGACCGGGACCAGGCCGAGGCACCGTTCGTGCAGCCCTGGCCCCGGGCGGCCTGGCCGGCGGTGCCGACCGAGGTCATCGCGCTGGCCGAGGACCTGCTGTTCCCGCCCGAGTTTCTGGCCCGGGTGGCCCGGGACCGGCTCGGGCTGCCGGTCCGGACCTCACCGGGCGGGCATATGGGGATGGTCAGCCACCCGGTCGAGCTCGTCGAGGCGTTGCTCGGCAGCGCTAGAAACGCCGTAGGCCAGGAACAGTAGCGGCGCCCGGATCGGCCCGCTGCTCCGTTCCTGAGACCCTGGGTGGGCAGCCGCACTCCGCCGAGACCGGTCGTCAGGCGCCGATGATCGCCGAGGCGATAACGATGCCGACGAGGTGGTAGCCGCCGGTCACCGCACCGAACAGGTACGGGTGGGGAGTGTGCGGGGTCAGAGCGTTGTTCACGGAAACCGCAGCGACTGCGATCCCGATGACCAGACCGATCAGTATCGCTTCACCCAGACCGTCAGGGGCAACGGCAGCGATCACCACACCGAGGGCAACGGATACGAGTGCGGCGCTGATCAACGGCACCAGGTAGTAACCCAGGCTGAACCGACTCCCGCGGGAGCGGACGTGACCGATGGCGCGATCCCAGGTTGTGCCGAACAGTGGCGTGAACCATGCCGCGCCGAGCAGGTAGTAGGCGAGGGCCGCCAGAGCGAGGGAGAGCCAGTTCAGGTAGGCGAAGGCGGCGAGCATCAGGTGCGTGACGGGGCGCGCTTCGAGCGCATCGCCTTGAGCTGCTTCACCGCAGGATCTGAACTGAGTCTGCGGTACTCATCGGACCCCAGCGGCACGAGAGCGACACGGCCCTGCGCATCGTGATGGATGCCCCAGCCGTAGCGTTTACCGAGCGGCGAGGACCGCAGGCACGCCTGATCCTTGCCGAAGAACGCCTCGCGGGCCGCTGGTCGCGCTTCGGCGGACACCGACTGGCGGAGGGCGTAGACCTGAAACAGCACGTCGTCGCTGGTGAACTCGTACGGATGCGTGGAGATGAACTCGTGTTGCAGTGCGGCGACCGTCGGGGCCTTGCCGCCGGCCGGCGGCTGCTCGGCCGTCCCGACCGGACAGTCCTCGGCGACCTGGATGAACGCTCCGATGTAGTTCGTGCTTCCCATGACTTCTAGTCTCACCGCGATGGCCGCGTGTCGATAGGAGAAAAGCGACAGACCGGGAACCGATCGGAGAGAATGGCAGCCATGACCCAGCCCACTGAGGTGCGGGAGAATCCGATCGCCGTCACGGAGCGATCCGGTGTGCTCTTCCCGGATCGGCTGGCCCGGTACGCAGCGGGCTGGATCGCGCCCGAGGCTGCGGTCTCTGCCGTGGTGGATCACTACTGGCACGTGTCCTGGGCGTTGGACGACGGTGAATCCCTGGATCAGCCGATCATCGATCTGCCTGCGGTGACGGTCACCATCGAGGAAGGGGACGCACCGGCCCCGCTCGTCGTCACCGGTGTGCATGCCCGTGCCTGGCGGCGCACCATCAGCGGTACCGGTCGGGTATTCGCCATCCGGCTGCGACCGGCGGGTCTGGCCGTGCTCAGCGACCTCACCCCCGAACGGGTCGCCGACGCCACAGTGCCACTGACAGCCGAGCTGGACGAACGCCTGCACACGCTGATGGTTGCCGTCGGTACCGAGACCGACCCGATCGAGCGGGCCCGCGTGGCGGGCAGAGCGATTCGAGAGCGTCTCGCCGAACGGCCACCGACCGCCACGGGCCTTCTCGCGGGCGAGGTGGTGGATGAGCTGCGCGAACGAGTCCGCCGCAGAACTGGTCCCGCTCTGGCTGAGCGCTTCGCGTGCAGCGAACGGACGATCCAACGGGCCCTGACCGAGTCGCTAGGGCACGGCCCCAAATGGATCAGCCGTCGCATCCGCCTCCAGGAAGTCGCGCTCGCCTTAGCGACCCGACCCATCGATGACCTGGCGGCCATCGCCACCGAGCTCGGATACAGCGATCAGTCCCACCTCACCCGCGACTTCCGCACCACCACGGGACTCACGCCTGACGCGTACCGTCATGCCGTCGGGAGCCTGGCAGCCTCATCCAGGGACGCCCCCGCCGTCACGCCACCGCGCACTCAGCGATGAGTCGTGGTGACGTGCCGATGACCAGTCGACCGCCCGGTGCCGGTGAGATCCGCCCCCGGAGGTGACACACCGTCTGATCGACCGGCCGATCGCCGTCCTACGATGGTCGGCGTGCTGGTCTGTGTGAGCGTGAGTCATCGAACTGCGGACTTCGCGCTGCTCGAGCGCCTGTCCGCGGCGGCGGCCGCTGACCCGACCGCCGGGCTGAGCAACGTGCGCGGGTCCGTGGTGGTGGCCACCTGCAACCGGTATGAGAGCTACCTGGACGTGGACGATGTTCCGGTCACCGGTGGCGAGCCTCCGGCGTTGACGGCGCTGCTCGCCCACCTGGCTGAGCGGGCCGGAGTCTCTGCTGACCGGCTGCACCATGCTGCCCGCACGATGACCGGCAGCCGGGTGGCCGCGCACCTGTTCGCCGTCGCCAGCGGGCTGGACTCGGTGGTGGTGGGTGAGGACGAGATCGCCGGGCAGGTCCGCCGAGCGCTGACCGAAGCACGCGATGCCGGCACCACCACACCGTCGCTGGAGCGGGCGTTCCAGATGGCCGCCACCACCTCCCGGGACGTCAAGAACGTCACCCGAATCAACGCTGCCGGCCGGTCGATGGTCCGGCTCGCGCTGGACCTGGCCGAGTCCCGGGTGCCCGCCTGGGACCGGGCGAATGTGCTGCTGATCGGCACCGGCGCCTACGCCGGCACCACCTGGGCGGCGTTACGCGAGCGCGGCGCGACCGAGATCGGCGTGGCCTCCCCCTCCGGCCGGGAGCAGGTCTTCGCCCAGCGCGACGGCGTCCATGCGGTGAGTGCATCCGCTCGGGGCGCAGCCCTCGCCCAGGCGGACCTGGTGATCACCTCCACTCGGGTGCAGACCCTCGACGTCGCCGACATCAGCCGCGCCCGCGCGCACACCGACAGCCCACTGCTGGTGATCGACCTGGGGCTGCCCTCGAACGTGGACAAGGCGGTAGCGGACCTGCCCGGGGTGGAGCTGCTCGACTTGGAGACGATCAGCCTGCACGCCCCCGTGCAGGAGCTGGATGCCAGCGCCCGGGCGATGGACATGGTCCGCGACGCGGCAGCCAGCTTCGAGGTGCGCAGCGCCGAACAGAGCGCAGGCCCGGCGATCGCCGCCTACCGGGGCCACGTGGACCAGGTGCTTGCCGCAGAGCTGAACCGGCTCGCCGGCCGTGGCAAGCTGACCGAGGAGACCGAGCGGGCGCTGCGGCACTTCGCTGGTGTGCTGGTGCATGAACCGACCACTCGAGCCCGGCGGCTGGCCGCCGAGGGACGGCTGACCGAGGTCAAGTCCGCGCTCGGCACTCTCTATGGCCTCGACCCGGTCCGGGAACCGGAGGAGCCGCAGCGTTCCACCACAGACCGGGGCACCGGTTCCGGCTGACCCCAGCCCCCTCGGCCCACCCGCCGCCGGTGCCGGCAACCCCGGTAGCGCGACCGGCCGGGTGATCTCTGGCAGGCTGAGCCTGTGAGCACCTACCCCACTCTGGACTCGTTCGACTTCCCAGTCTCCCTGGCGGTGTCCTCGGACCTGCAGGTGCTCAGCCTGGACGGCGATGTGGAAGCGGTGCGGCCGTGGAAATCGGTGACCAAACCGCTGGCGGCGCTGGCCACCCTGATCGCCGTCGACCGTCACCTGGTCAGCCTGGACGAGCCGGCCGGGCCGGAGGGCTCCACCGTGCGGCATCTGCTCGCGCACACCTCCGGGCTACCGTTCGAGGACGGTGCCCCGGCGCAGGCGCCGGAGCGCCGGCGGGTGTACTCCAACATCGGTTTCGACACCCTCGGTGAGCACGTAGCCCAGCGAGTGGGGACGTCCTTCGCGGACTGGACGAACGCCGTCGTGCTGGAGCCGTTGGAACTGACCACCACCACGATGACCGGCAGCCCCGCCTACTCCGCCACCGGCTCCACGCTGGACGTGCTCGGCCTCGGCCTGGAGCTGCTCACGCCGACGCTGATCTCCGCCGAGCTCGGCGAACAGGCCCGCACTGTGGCCTTCCCGGGCCTGACCGGGGTACTGCCTGGTTTCGGCAAGCAGACCCACAACGACTGGGGGTTGGGGTATGAGATCCGCAGCGATAAGTCCCCGCACTGGACCGCCCCTGAGGCCGACCCGGCAACGTTCGGTCATTTCGGCCAGTCAGGGAGCTTCCTCTGGGTGGACCCGAATGCCCGACTGACCGCTGCGTTCCTTGGCGAGAAGTCCTTCCGGGATCGCATCCACGGCCAGCTCTGGCCGCAGCTGAACAGCGAGATCCTCGCGGCGCACGCTCGGCGTCAGTGAGGTGGCCACCCTCAGCGTGCGCCGCTGTGTGGCCGCCGAGGTCGCGGTGATCGCTGCCGGGGAACCGGAGGAGAAGAACTACGCCAGCAGCACGTTCGCCCGCCAGTCCGCTGGCGAGTGCGTCTACCTGGTGGCCTGGGACGGTGCGGAACCGGTGGGCTCGGGTGAGCTGGAGTGGGCGCCGATCCCGGAGCTGAAGAACCTGCAGGTGGCCCCGGACCGCCGCAGCCACGGGGTCGGCACCGCGATCGTGGTAGCTGCCGAGGCGGAGGCAGCCCCGTTCGGGCGGATCTGGATCGGCGTCAGCGCGGACAACCCCGGCGCCCGCCGGCTCTACGAACGCCTCGGCTACCGGCCTACTGGTCGAACCGAGACCTTCTCCTACACCTACGTCGCCGCTGACGGCAGCAAGCACTCGATCACCGAGACGGCACAGTACCTGGAGAAACGGCTCCCAGGCTGAGGCGAGCCCGGCCGCATCAACTGGCGACTGCCGACTCCCCTGCTGCCCGCTGCTCCGGTCGGTCGAGCGCCAGCGCGGCGAAGGAAGCCAGCACCCGGTGCGCCGAGGTGACGTCGGCACGCGCAGTGCGGGCGATCACCTCCTCGACCTCATCCGGCGGGAAGTAGCCCGCATGCGCATACACCTCGATCCGCAGCCGTACCGCCTCGGCGTCCATCTCCGGGTGAAACTGGGTGACGTAGGCGCCGGGAGCGAACCGGTACATCTGCACCGGGCAGGCGGAGGAGCCGGCGAGCACCACCGCGCCGGGCGGCAGCCGGGTACAGGCCTCCTTGTGGCCGACATAGGCCTCGAAGGAGTCCGGCATACCCGCGAGCAGCGGGTCGGCGAGGCCCTCGTCGGTGAGCCGAATGGTCACCGCAGCCGTGTCCTCGGCGTAGCGGCCGTCCACCAGGCCGCCAGCCCAGCGGCCCACCACACCGATGCCGTAGCAGAGCCCGAGGAACGGGATCCGGTGGGCCACCACCTCGTCGAGAACGTCCATCAGCCTGGCCTCGACGCCGGTCTGGACCGTGGACTTATCCGACTCCGGGGTGGAGACGGTGAACGGACTACCACCGAGGATCACCCCGGCGTACTGCGTCAGCGGCCCGGGCTCCTCCCCCTGGTCCAGGCGTATCCGCACCAGCTGCTCCGGCCGCAGGCCAGCGAATCCCAGCACGCTGGTGTACTCGGCATCTGCCGCCACCGGCTCGGCACGGGAGGCGAGGAAGCACAACGGAGCAGTCACCGCTCCAGTGAACCGCACAGCGGCCCAGGAGTCCCAATCGGCGCCCGGAACGCTCACCGCGCGAGTCCCGGGCGCCCGAAGTCTGCCGGCTCGGGGGACAATGGCAAGCGATGACTCTTACCCTCCCCGCAGACCCCACTGACGACGACGCCCTCGTCGAAGCCTTCACCGACTGGGCTGCCGGCCGCGGCCTGGACCTGTATCCGCACCAGGAGGAGGCGCTGTTCGAGATCGTCACCGGGGCGCAGGTGATCGCCTCCACCCCCACCGGGTCGGGCAAGTCCCTGATCGCAGTCGCCGCGCACTACGTGGCCCTGGCTCGCGGGCAGCGCAGCTACTACACCGCCCCGCTGAAGGCTCTGGTCAGCGAGAAGTTCTTCGACCTTGTCGACATCTTCGGCGCCGATCAGGTCGGCATGCTCACCGGCGACTCGGCCATCAATACCGAGGCCCCGATCATCTGCTGCACTGCGGAGATCCTCGCCAACCAGGCCCTGCGCGCCGGTGCGGACACCGAGGTGGACCAGGTGGTGATGGACGAGTTCCACTTCTACGCCGACCCACAGCGCGGCTGGGCGTGGCAGGTGCCACTGCTGGAGCTGCCGGAGGTCCAGTTCGTGCTGATGAGCGCCACCCTCGGGGATGTCTCCGCAATCGCGGCAGACCTGACCCGCCGCACCGGGCGGGAGGTCGCCGTGATCAGCAACACCGAGCGCCCGGTGCCGCTGACCTACAGCTACTCCACCGAGCCGCTGCAGGAGGTGGTGCGCGAGCTGCTCGGCACCCACCGCACGCCGGTGTACATCGTGCACTTCACCCAGGCGGCTGCCGTGGAGCAGGCACAGTCACTCACCTCGATCCCGGTAGCCTCCCGGGCGCATCGGGACCAGATCGCCGAAGCCCTGCGCGGGTTCCAGTTCGCGCGCGGGTTCGGCGCCGCGCTGTCCCGGCTGCTGCGGCACGGTATCGGCGTGCACCATGCGGGGATGCTGCCCCGCTACCGGCGGCTGGTGGAACGCCTCGCGCAGGCGGGCCTGCTCCCGGTGATCTGCGGCACGGACACCCTCGGCGTGGGCATCAACGTGCCGATCCGCACGGTGCTGCTGACGGGGCTGACCAAGTTCGACGGGATCAAGTCCAGGCACCTGTCCGCGAGGGAGTTCCACCAGGTGTCCGGGCGGGCCGGCCGTGCCGGGTACGACACCACCGGCGAGGTGATCGTCCAGGCCCCCGAGCACGTCATCGAGAACGCGAAGGCGCTCGCCAAGGCCGGCGACGACGAGCGGAAGAAGCGCAAGATCGTCCGGAAGAAGGCACCCAGTGGTGCGGTGAACTGGACCGATAAGACCTACGAGCGTCTCCGGGACGCTGAGCCGGAGCAGCTGACCAGCCAGTTCCAGGTCTCGCACGCGATGGTGCTCGGGGTGCTCTCCCGCCCCGGTGACCCGCTGCCGGCGATCACCCGCCTGCTCATCGACAACCATGACGCGCCCGCCGAGCGGAATCCGCACCTGCGCCGGGCGGTGGGCATCTACCGGACGCTGCGCCAGGCCGGTCTGGTGGAACGGGTCGAAGACGCGAACGGACGCCGGACCGTGCGGCTGGTGGGTGAGGTGCCGGACGAGTTCGCGCTGAACACCCCGCTGTCCCCGTTCGCGCTGGCCGCGCTGGAGCTCCTCGACCCCGACGACGCCGACTTCGCGCTGGACGTGGTCTCGGTGATCGAGTCGACCCTGGAGAATCCCCGCCCGCTGCTGATCGCTCAGGAGAAGGCGGCCAAGGGTGAGGCGATCGGTGCGATGAAGGCCGAGGGGTGGGAGTACATCGACCGGATGAACGCGCTCGACGAGATCACCCACCCCAAGCCGCTGGCCGAGCTGCTCACCGCGGCGCTGGCCGAGTTCCGACTCACCAACCCGTGGGTGGACGATTACGAGCTGAAACCCAAGTCCGTGGTGCGGGAGATGGCCGAGACCGCGATGACGTTCTCCGAGCTGATCGCCAAGTACGGCCTGGCCCGCAGCGAGGGGGTGCTGCTGCGCTACCTCACCGATGCCTACAAGGCGCTGCGGCAGGTGGTGCCCGAGCGGATGCGCACCGAGGAGCTCACCGAGCTGATCGAGTGGCTCGGCACGCTGGTGCGGCAGATCGACTCCTCGTTGCTCGCCGAGTGGGAGGCATTGCAGGCCGGCGACGGCGGAGGTCACCCGGACCAGTCCGGCCGGTTGGGTCTGGAGGCGCCCGAGGCCGCTGGTGAGGATGAGGAGGAGGCGCGGTTCGGGCCGGGTCCGGATGCGCCACCGAGCGCGAACCCGCGGTTGCTCCGCCGCCTGGTGCGCACCGCGCTGTTCCACCGGGTGGAACTGGCCGCGCGGGAGGACTATGCCCGGCTCGGCGAGCTGGACGGCGACGCCGGGTGGACGGCGCAGCGCTGGGAGGAGGCGATGGCCGAGTACTTCGCCGAGTACGAGGACGTGGGCATCGGCCCGGATGCCCGCTCGAGCGCCCTGGTGCAGATCGACCCCCGCGGCTGGGCGGTGACCCAGATCTTCGACGATCCCGAGGGCGACCGGGACTGGCGGCTGACGGCGACGGTGGACCTGGCGGCCACCGACGAGACCGGCCGGGTGGTGCTCACCGACCTGCATGTCGGCCCCGCCTGACCCTGACCCTGACCCTGACCCTGACCACCCTCGCCCCATCCCCACCCACCCTGCCTGCCTGAATCGATTCACTCGTTACCCGCTGCACAGGGTCGTGCTCCCGGGTATCGCCTCGGCGTCGGCACTGCCGAACCGGCTGGGCGGGCATCTGCTCGACCCCACGGACCGCAGGCCATGGTGACTCCTCCCCTACCCGGTGCGCGACGCCGTCGCCGACCCCCGCCTACGATGGTCGGGTGAGCGAGCGAGAGGCGGGCTGGTACCCGGATCCCACCGGGGAGAACCAGGAACGGTTCTGGGACGGGGACTCCTGGACCGAGTACTACGCCCCCATCGTGCCCAGCGACGAGCAGGAACACGGCGCCGGCACCGCCCGGGAGGACTACCCGTACCTGGCCGAGCTGAACCACCGTCCGGATGTGATGGTCGCCCCCGGCACCGCCGGCGACGGATGGCTGGCGAACCAGCCCTGGGGGCCGGCGGCCCAGCCCCGCGACGACGACGGCACGAAGGTGTTCGGCGCTGGGGTGCGCGGCACCCCCGGTGGCACCGCTGCGGTCGCCTCGCTGGTGGTGCTCGCCGTGCTAGTGGTCGCCGGCCTGGGCTGGTGGCTGGTTTCCGGTCGCAACGACCCCGACGACCCCGACATGTCCAACCCGCCGACGGCCTCCCCCGGCTCGGGTGCGGTGGTGACCGGCACGTTCGCCGCTGACGGCGAGACCAGCGAGACGATCGAGGCCGGCGGTCGGTACGAAGGCGACCTGAGTCTCACCGAGCAGACCACGCTCGCGATCGACGTCCGCGGAGATGGTGGCGCCGTCGACCTCACGCTCACCGTGCAGGACGACGCCGGTGACGAGGTCTACAGCAGCGACGACCGTGGCCGCGATCTGGTCGACATGCTCGACGGCACGTCCCTGGACCCGTTCGGCGTACCCACTCTGGAGGCCGGCGACTACACCGTGGTGCTCGAGGACGTCAACGGCGCGACCACGTCCTTCACCGCTACCTCCGCACCGATCACCGACGAGGTGCGTATCGGTAGCTCCGCAACGGCGAACGTGCCCGCAGACGGAGCCTGGATCGGCCTGGTGCAGGTGGCTGACGAGGGCGAGTACACCGTGGACGTCCGCGACGACGGGAGCGAGGACCCGATGCTGGCCACGCTGGACTCCGAAGGCCGGGAACGGATGAACGACGACCGGGACTACTCCGGTGACGACTACGACCCCCAGCTGGTGGCACCGATGCCGAGCGGCCCGCTGGTGCTGATCGTCACCGAGTGGGCTGGCGACGCCACCTCGGTGACGATCTCGGTCACCGGCCCGGCCTGATGGCCGCGGCCAAAGCCCCCGCGACCCCGGCGACGCTCGCGCTGACCGCGGCGGGTATCGGTTTTGGCGTACACCAGTACAGCCACGATCCCGGTAGCGACCTCAGCTTCGGGCTGGAGGCCGCCGCCGCGCTCGGCGTGGACCCGGCAGCGGTGTTCAAGACCCTGATGGTACGCGTGTCCGGGCTGACCCGTCACGGCGGCCTGACCGTGGCACTGGTACCGGTGGCGGAGTCGCTGGACCTGAAGGCGGTCGCCCGGGCGCTCGGGCAGAAGAAGGCCGCGCTGGCATCGCCCGCGGACGCGCAGCGCTCCAGCGGGTACGTGACCGGTGGGATCTCCCCCGTGGGTCAGCGCACGCCGCTGCCCACGCTGATCGACGAGAGCGCCGAGACCCTGCACGCCGTCTACGTCTCGGGTGGTCGCCGCGGATTCGATGTGTCCCTGGCACCGGCAGACCTGGTCTCGATCACGGACGCCCGGTTCGCGCCGATCGCCGCGATCCACCCAGCAGGCCGGTAGCTGGCAGCGGTAGCCGGGTCTGCCGCTGCCGGTATGCAGGTGTGATGGGCCCCGGGGCGGGGGCATGCACACCGCCCCGGGGCCGACTCACCGCTACTGGCCGAGCTCGTTCTGCAGGTCGTTCTGCGCCTGGTCCAGGGCATCCTGGGCCGGGACGCCGCTCTCGAAGATCTCGTTCAGCGTCACCGTGGTGAACTGATTGTCGATCGAGGGCCAGTCCGGGTTCGTGAACCCCTCGAAGTGCCCGATCTCGCCCTGGTACTCATTCAGCACGTCGAAGAGGTTCGTCTGGAAGTACTCGTTGAACTTGTTGTCCTCGGCGTGCGTGACTTCCTCGTTCTGCCAGACCTCCATGTTCACCGGGTCGAAGCCGAGGACCTCCCACACCGCCACGTTCGCCTCCGGGGACAGCTTCGCGAACGCGAGCCACTCGGCGGCGAACTCACTGTCCGGGGATGCCGCCGGGACCGAGGTTCCGGTGCCGCCACCACCGATCGTCGCCACCTCGCCGCCGTCGATCACCGGTGCTGGGGCGATCGCCACGTCACCGGCCAGGTCCGGCATGTAATCGACGAAACGTGAGGTGTACCAGGCGGGATAGACCACGGCCGCGTGGGAGCCGTCGTTGATCGCGCCGAAAGCCTGCTCGTCGTCGGGGCTGCCGCCCGGGATCGTCGAGATGGCGCCGGCCTCCTCCATTCCCTGCAGCAGCTCGAGCGCCTCGACGGTCTCGGGCCCGTTCACCGCGACCGTCCCATCGTCGGCGAACATGTTTCCGCCGAGCTGGGTGACGATCAGCGGCTCGAGGAAGTTCACCCCCGTACTGGCCACGCCGAAGTCCGCACCCGTCGCCTCGTGGTATTCCACTCCCGCGTCCTCGAAGTCCTGCCAGGTCTCGATCGTGGTGTAGTCGATACCGGCTTCCTCGAGCAGCGCCGTGTTGTAGAAGGACACGAAGGCACCCACGTGGGTGGGGAAGCCGTAGATCGAGCCGTTCCGGCTGTACAGGTCCAGCCGCGCCTGAACCACATCATCGATGTACGGTTCGGCCGCCGCCGTCAGGTCGACCAACGGCGGGTTGTCACCCTGGACGAAGTTCGAGAACTTGTTCACCTCGATGTCCACGACATCGGGAAGCCCCTCGCCGGAGTTCACCGCCAGCTGCAGCTTGTTGTGCATGTCGTCGTACGGGTAGACGGTGACCTGGAGGTCGATCGGTCGGTCCGGGTTCTCCTCGTTCCACGCCTCAGCCATCTGGTCGTAGTAGGTCGCGTGCAGCTCTGCGAACACCCACATGTCGATGGTGACGCTGCCGTCCTCGTTCGGGCCGCCGGTGTCCCCACCTCCGCTGCACGCCGCCAGAAGCGCACCGGTGAGCCCTACTGCGGCTAGAGCCGCCGCTCGTCGTGATCGAGTCATCATCCTTCTCCGTTTCTATTGAGGTCGTCATTAACCTTTGAGCGCCCCGGCGGTCATGCCGGCGACGAAGAATCGTTGGAACAGCAAAAAGAGCACCAAGATGGGAATCAGGGAGAAGAACGCCCCGATGATCAACAGCTCGTAATTGTTCCCATAGGGCGTCAGGAGGGTATTCAGCCCGATCGGGAGGGTGAACTTCTCCGCTGACCGCAGGACGAGAAGAGGCCAGAGGAAGTTGTTCCACACGATCATCCCGTTGAGGATCGCCATCGCCGCCAGCGCTGGTTTGGCGATCGGTAGCACCAGCTTGAAGAAGATGCCGAACTCGGTGACACCATCGACCCGCCCGGCCTCCAGGAGCTCCTTCGGTATGCCCAGGAAGTACTGCCGGAAGAAGAAGATGGTCACCGCTGCCGCCAGGAACGGCAGGACGATCACGATGTAGGTGTCAGCCAGACCGATGTCGTTCACCATGACGTACATCGGGAGCATCATCATCTCGAAGGGCACGGTCATCAGCAGGATGACTGCGATGAATCCCGCGTTCTTTCCCCTGAAGTCATACATCGCGAACCCGTACGCGACGAACGAGCTCACCAGCAGAGTTCCGGCGACCTGCGCGACCGTCAGGACGAAGGTGTTCAGGAACCACCGGAAGTACAGTCCCGAATCGGTGAACAGCATGACGTAGTTGTCCAGGGAGAGCGTGCTCAGATCGACGTCGAACGAGATCCCGTTCCGGATGACGTCGTTCCCGTCCTGGAAGGTACCCACGAAGATCGCCACCAGGGGAACGAGGACGATCAGGGTGAGCAGGATGAGGAAAGTCGCCTGTACGCCCACGAACAGCCGCCGGGGCAGCACGTGCTTGCTCCGGACACCACGCGCGCTCATCGTCGATCCTTCTTGAACGTGCCGCTCAACGTGAGGTGGGTGAGGTTGATCGCCATGATCACTACCAGGAGGATCACGCCCACGGCCGAGGCAAACCCGAGATCGTTCTCCTGGACCCCTTGGCGGTAGAGATAACCGACCACCGTGAGGCCCTGGTTGTTCGGTGAGTTGTTCCCGGCATAGAGCATGAAGCTCTCCAGGAACATCGCCAGCCCGCCGTAGACGCTGATCGTGAGGACGTACACGATCGTCGGTTTGAGGTTCGGGACAGTGATCCGGAAGAACTGCTGGACCCGGCCCGCGCCATCGATCGACGCCGCTTCGTAGTACTCCGTGGGAATGGACTGCATCCCAGCGATGAAGTACATGATGTTCACCCCGGTGTAGCGCCACAGCGCCAGCGCCAGGAGCGCGATCAGGCCCGGGATGTCCTGGCGGAGCCACCGGACGGGACCGAACCCGAAGAAGCCAACGATCTGGTTCATCAGGCCCGAGTCGGTCTCGGCGAACATCAACCGAAAAATGATGCCGGCAACGACCACCGAGGTCAGCGCCGGTACGAACAGCGAGGCTTTGGCGAAACCTTTGATCCGCGGGCTACCGATCTTCGAGTTGATGACCGCCGCTAAGAACATCGGAATCGGGATGAGCAGGGCCAGCGTGAGCACCATGTACCGCGCACTGTTGAACATGGCCTTCCAGAAGGTCCGGTCCCCCATCAAGCGGACGTAGTTGTCCAAGCCGATGAAGGTGGCGTCCCCGTAGAGGACCTCCTGGGTGCTCATGACCACCGACCGTCCGAGCGGCACCATCCAGAACCCGAGCAGGGTGATCACGAACGGCGCGATGAAAAAGTACGGCGCCCATCGTTGGGAGTACAGGATCTTCTTCACGTACCTGCGGCCTCCTCGGCGCGCTGCGCTGGGGCGCGATCGGGATCAGCTGCTGCGGTCGCCTCGGCGACCGCCGAATCGATACGTGCCTGGACTGCGCGGTCGGCATGCTGACGGCGCCGGCGGCGCAGGTACAGCGCTGCGGCGATGAGCAGCAGGGCCACGAGCTGCGGCCATGGGATGGTCACGCTCTCGATCTCGGTGCTGCTCGGCGTGACCGCAGCCTCGGGTGCATCTTCTCCCACCGCTGCGGGGGTCACGGTGATCCCTCCCCGGGTCCAGAACAGGGCCCAGAGGGGGACATCGGCCACGACCTGCACCTCCTCACCGGGCAAGATCTCCCGGCGGGTGTCTTCCGTGCGCACCGGCAGCAGGCCGAACGGGCCGGCCACCTCCAGCACCGCACTCGTACCGAGCCGGACGTTTCCGGTGTTCCGCAGCAGGTAGCTCACCCGCAGGTCCCCGCTGGCGAACGGGTTCCAGCCGGGACTCCAGTCGACGGCGACGCCGGCGGCCTCCACCTGAGCCGCAAGGTCTCCGCTGACCCGTAGGTGCAGTCGGACCCCTACCCGCGAGGTCAGCTGCACGCGGTGCTCATCAGCGGGGACCAGCTCGGCCACGATGCCGGCCGGGTGGTCACCGGGGACGGCGTCCTCCGGTACTGCGATTGACACCGGAATGACGGTGGAAGAGTCGGGTTCCAGCTGCAGCGTCATCGCCCCTGCGGAGTCAAGGCTCGCCGCTGGGACGTCGTCGAAGGTCACCCAGGTTCCGGCGTCGGTCGACTCCTGCCCGGGCGGAAGAATGTCGAAGGCACCGCTCTCCCCCACGACGCCGTCACTGGCGTAGATCCGGAAGGTAGCCGCGCTCGGTCCGAAGTTGCGCACCTCGACCGCGTCCGTCGCCGAGCTTCCCGGGTCGACGTCGTGGCGGAGCGACACCCGGTCGTCGGCGCCGTCGCCGGCAGCAGGCTCCACGGTCCAGGTAGTGCGTGGTCCATCGTTCTCCTCGCCCGTGCTGGCACTGGCGGCCGAGGCCGCCAGCGAAGTGCCGAGGGTGAGTCCGGCCAGCACGAGGGCCGCACCGTAGGTTGTGAACGTTCTCATCGACGACCTCCGGATGTCCTTTCGTCGAGGCAGATGACCGGTGGTGCGGCTGGAGCCAGCCGCACCACCGATCGTCGGTCCGTCAGTCGACCGGGAAGAGCGACACCGTCACCGCGCCGGTGTAGGTGCCAGGCTCGGTGTCGACCGGAACCTCGAGGGCGAGCCCCGCGGTAGCGGAGATCGATCCGACTCGTCCCTCGTTGGCGGCTTCGACCAACCGTTGCGGCGCGGCCAGACCGGCTCCGCCACCCAGGACGGTGTCGACTGCTTCACCGGCGACTACTCCGTCACGCTCGCTCGAGAGCGTGGGAGACCAGCCGAGATGATCGGCGCCGATCGCCGCACGCCCGCCGGCGAGCTCGGACGACTGGCCCGATACTGCCCAGCCCGTGCCGCCAGCCTGCTCGTCCGTGCGAGAGTCCGTCACGGTCACTGCGGGCAGCTCCCCCGCCATGACCAGGCGGTCGCCCGCGTTGCTGGCCTCGCCGAGGGTGACACTGCCACCGTGGTCAGCGATCGTCAACGACAGGTAGCCGTCAGCAGCCTCCGGCACCGTGGCCTCGATCTCGATCCCGTCGGAGTCGTCCGCTGTAGCGGAATCGAACAGCCGAGGAGCGAAGTCGGTGAGAGCGTGCTGCCACGTGTCCCACCCGTGCGGTCCCTCGAACCAACCGTCGAACTCATACTTCACCCCGGCCTCGTCGAAAGTTTCCATCGCCTGGACGACGCCACCGTAGGTGAAGTCGGAGATGTTGCCGTTGTACAGGCGAAGCAACGTGGTGCCCTCGTTGATGGCAGCCACGTCAAGCTCGGCGGCGTCACCTGAGTAGCCGGCCGAGAAGGTGCCGATGTAGGCGAACTCGCCCGGCTCCCCGGTCAGGACACTCATCGTCTGTCCGCCGCCCATCGACAGACCCGCCAAGGCGCGCTGCGCCGGGTCATCGCTGACGTGGAACTGAGACTCGGCGGCCGGAGCGATGTTCTCCAACAGCTCAGTGGTGAAGTCATCGACGTTGCCGTTACTCATCACGACGACCATCGGCTCGAGGTTCCCATCGAGGAAATGGTTGTCGAGGATGTTCGTGGCCTGTCCCATCTCGGTCCAGTCGGTGTAGGACTGTCCGCCCCCGTGCTGGAGGTAGAACACCGGATACGGCTCGGAGCGGTTCGCGTCATAGCCAGGCGGGGTCCACACCAGCGAGGTGCGTTCCTCACCCGCAACATCGCTGGAGTAGGTCATCTCCTGGACCACACCACCCTCACCTTCCGGTACCGGAGAAACCATCCGGGCAGAGTCACCCGGGACGAAGAACTGGCTCCAGGTTGGCTCCGTCGTCACGCTCGTCGGGTTCCCGGTGTCCTTCTGTGCCTCCATGTCCACGATCAGTCGATAGTGGTACCAGCCCGGATCGAGGGGACCGACCGTCCCCTGCCACCGGTCGCCCACCTGGCTCAGCTCGACGCGGGTCCACAGGTGGCTCGGCCCCCAGTTCGCCCAGACCGTCACGTGCTCCGCGTCGGCGAACTCGGTGGTGGTCTCGAACGTCACGAAGCCGTCCTCGCTGACCCACGGGGTCGGCGTCGTGCCCGACTCCGGGGTCTCGAACGGTTCGTCGATCTCCGTGTGTCCGGGGCTCATTCCCTCCGACGGACCCTCCTGGAAGAGCCGCTGGCTGAAGTCGATCAGGTTCTCCTGCCAGGCGTCCCAGTTGTGGCCGGCGTCAGGATTCGCACCGTCAAACTGATAGGCGAGGCCCGCGTCGTCCAGCTTGGCGAGCGCCTCGTGGGTGCTGTTGTACGCGTGGTCGGTCGGGTTGCCGACGTAAATCCGCACGAAGTCGGTGAGAGTGTTGATCTCCTCGATCGACTGATTCGAGGCAAGCAGTCGATCGACGGCACCGAGGAAGCTGCCGGAGCCGAACACTCCGATGCTCGAGAACTCACCCGGGTCGCTGGCGAGCACGTCGAACGACTGGCCACCACCCATCGACAGCCCGGCAAGCGACCGCTGCGCCGGATCATCGCTGATGTTGAACTCCCGCTCCGCGGTCCGGATGATGTTGCGGAACAGCTCGTCAGCGAAGTTCGAGACGTTGCCGTTGCCCATGATCACCACCATCGGCTGGATCTGCCCGGCGGCGTAGAGATTGTCGAAGATCTGGGCCGCTCGGCCGACCTCAACCCAGTCGCCATAGCTCTGCCCGCCACCATGCTGCAGGTACAGCACCGGGTAGGGATCGCTGCGCTCGGCATCGTAGTCCGGCGGGGTCCAGGCCATCGCAGCACGCTCCTCGCCCGCTACTGAGCTCTGGTAGGTGAACTCCTCGACCGCCCCCTGATCTGCCGGTGCCGCCTCACCCAGGAGCTCCGCACCCTCACCCGGCACGTAGAACGTGCTCCACTCGGGCTCGGAGCCCACGGAGGTCGGGTTGGTCGGGTCCTTCATCGACAGGTGATCATCGGCGGTGATCTGGTAGTAGTACAGACCGGGATCCAGAGGCCCGAGGATCCCGGACGCCTCGTCCCCATCCAGACTCAGGCCGAACTCTGCCCAGTTCGCCGACGGACCGAAGTTGCCTTCGGCCACGATCTGGCTGATCTCGGTTCCGACGGCATCCTCGACCTCGTCCACCGGAATGGTGAACGTGGCGAATCCTTCCTCGTCGACGGTGACCCAGTCAGGATCATCGGCGCTCGCGGATGTCGAGAGGGCGACCGCGCCGCTGGCTGCTACCAGTGCGCCCACCGCCCCTGCTACGACGCTCCGCCTCAGCGTGGACGCGGATCGTCGGCTCGGTGAAACATGTGCCATCTAGCTCTCCTCCTCAATGAGGTTCGCGCTCGGCCGCTCGCGCGTCCGAGCATGATCGGCCACCCACTCAGCCATGCGGCGGATCGCCTCGCTACTGCGTTGTATGATCGTGACCTGCAGATTTACTACGTAGTAACGATGGGAGTTAATAGTTGCGCGGTGCGTCAAACTTGTCAAGCGTCGGTCGGAGCGCCCGCCGATCGGCCGAAGGTGGAGAGAGGCTCCGAAGCGGTGTCCACCTCACGGTCTTCGGCTCCCCCGGCGCAGCAGAACGACGGCGCGCACCAGGTATGGGCGGCTCGGCTGACCGGAGAGTGGAGAAGATGACGTGAGCGTCACCATGCGCGATGTGGCCTCCCTGGCGCGGGTCTCGAGCAAGACGGTGTCCAACGTGGTCAACAACCACCCGCACGTCCATCCGGAGACTCGCGCCCGGGTGCAGAAGGCGATCGACGAGCTCGGCTACCGGCCAAACTTCTCCGCTCGCGGACTTCGATCCGGCCGCACCGGGGTGATCGGGCTCGCCGTGCCTGAGCTCCGGCAGAACTACTTCGCCGAGCTGGCCGACGACGTGATCGCCGCCGCCGAGAGCCGGGGCCTGGGGGTGATCGTCGACCAGCACAGCGGCAGTCGCCAGCACGAGACCGATGTCCTGACGAACGGTCTCCGGCAGACCGACGGACTGCTGTTCAGCCCAGAACGACTGGGAACCGAGGATCTGGAGCTGCTGGACTACGTCGACTACCCGTTGGTGCTGCTCGGCGAGCGGATCTTCGGCGGCCCCACCGACCATGTCACGATGCACAACGTCAGTGCGGCTCGGGCAGCGGTCCGACACCTGATCGACCGCGGCCGACGGCGCATCGCCGTGATCGGTGTACACCCCGACCATCGCGAAGATCAGATCCGCCCGTCGGACCTGCGGGTCCGTGGCTACCGGGAAGCACTCGCCCTGGCCGGACTGGGGCACGATGTGCAGTTGGAGCGCGCCGTCGCCCCCTGGCACCCGCAGAACGGTGCGGAGGCCACCCGGGCACTGATCGGATCCGGGGTGAGCTTCGACGCCATCTTCGCTCTGAACGACACCTTGGCCGTCGGTGCCCTGCGTGCGCTCGGCGAGGCGGGCTACCGGGTCCCGGACGACGTCGCGGTGATCGGCTTCGACAACATCGACAACTGCCGGTTCACGCTGCCGTCCCTGTCCAGCGTCGAGGCGGGGCGCAAGACCATCGCGGACACCGCCGTCCAGATGCTCGTCGAACGTATCGAGCGAGGTCCCGGTACGCGTCGATCACCACGGCTGTACAAGGCGGACTTTCACATCGTGGCGCGAGAGTCCACCGGTGGGCCCGCCGACGCGGACCAGTAGCGGTCCGGGCTGCAGCGGGGCTCCTCAGGCGTCGGTCACCTCCGCCGCGGCGAGCACGAGGTCTGCATCTTCGACGCCGAGCTCGATCCGGGTGATGTCCTCCATCGGGACCGCCGACGAGGCCAGCAGTCCACTGGCGTGATCGTCGCCGTCACCGGTCCAGGTGGCCACCACGGTCCGGCTCCCGTCCGCACCGACCAGCACCAGTTCGTACACGCTGGTCTGCGGGGGCGCCTGGCCGCCAGAGCCGCCACTGCTGGGATAGGAACAGGACCACTCCATCCGGGTACCCCACGTGGACGGCGTGAGCGTCAGATCCGCGGTGACCCTGCTGCCGCCGACCGGATCCAACGTGATGGCCGTGACCTCGGCCGGTTCGGACTCCCCGCCGAGGCCGCTCAGCGCGGAGCCGGCCATCCCCCCGGCCGCCACCAGCGCGAGGGCGGCAGCACCCTGCCAGATACGCCGCCGGCGCCGCCGGCGGCCGGCTGCCGAGGCGAGGGCGGCGATCGGGACGACGTCCGCACCACCGGGCGCTGCGCCGTCGCCATCCTGGGCGGCCAGTGCCACGGCCTGCTCCGAGCTCAGCTCGGAGAGAACGGCGGGCATACCCGCCAGCTCGGTGACCGCCTTCCGACACCGCCCGCAGCCAGCCAGGTGCCGCTCGAACTCGCGCCGCTCCTGTGCGCTCAGCGCACCCAGCACGTAAGCAGCGTCCCAGTCGGTGTACTTGTCCTCGGCACCGGTCATGACGACACTCCTCTCTCCTGCAACGCCAGCCGCATCGCCCGCAGCCCGTAGTGCAGCCGGGACTTGACCGTTCCCGGCGGGAGGTCCAGCTCCCGCGCGAGCTCTGCCACCGATCTCCCCCGGTAGTACGCGCCGACCACGACTCTCCGGTGCTCCGCAGACAGCTGCACCAGCGCATCCGCCACCAGCCAGGCGTCCAGCACCTCCTGGGTGCCGTCCGCCACCCCCGCCTCCGGCACCTGGTCGGTGCTGACTTCGCGGCGGCGCCGGGCACTGCGCGACTCGTCCACCACGAGGTTCCGGGCGACCGTGTACAACCAGGCCCGGACCGCACCATCGCCGCGCATCAGGACGTCGGGATGGCGCCAGGCGCGCAGCAGCGTCTCCTGCACCACGTCGGCCGCCCGCGACTCCCCCGCCATCGCCGCCACGTACCGGTGCAGCTCGGCCCCATAGGTCGAGTGCACAGCAGTCAGCAACGCGTCCGGGTCCGCCGCAGGTGGCCGTCTGGTGCTCATCCGGCCGTCAGCTCCAGGCTGAACTCGATCGACCCGGTGTCCTCGACCACGACGAAGCCCAAGTCGGGGGCTTGTACGTCGAAGTCGGCGAAGGTGATCGGCGCCGAACCGACCACCTGCAGGTCCTCCCCTGCTCTCGCGGCCTGCGCGGTCACGGTCACCTCCTGGGTGACCCCGTGGATGGTGAGAGCGCCGACCAGTGGCAGGTCACCGCCGTCGGCGGCTACCTCGACCGGTTCGATGAGCTCGAAGGTGGCGGTCGGGAACTCATCCGTCTGCAGTGCCTGCGAACGGAAGTAGTCGTCTCGTGCCGACTCGTCGGTGGCCACGGTGGCCAGCTCCACCTCGACCGTGGCCGAGGTGAGCGTGGCATCGGCGATGCCGATCTGGCCGGACACGTCCGGTGTGCGTCCGGTGACCGTGACATCCTGCCCGTTCAGCACCTCGTTCACCCGGTATCCGGCAAAGCTGTCCTCGGCCACGCTCCAGTCGCCGTCCAGCTCACCGGGCTCCGCGGTGCTGGACAGCGTGGGGACGGCCTCGGCCCTGCTGTTCACCCAGTTTCCGTAGACGCGGGTGCCGACCAGTACCCCGACGACGATCACCACCAGGGAGATACCCAACCCCATCGCTACTTTGGCCCGCTTCCCCATGACGTCCTCCCTCGTCGGTGTCCTGTACCTGGTAGACGAGATAGCGGGCGCTCTGGTTCACCGGGAGAGGAAAGTTCTCAGGAGGCGAAGGGCCGGTGGGTCTCGATGATCTCCCGGCCGAGCGGGGTGAGCGTGACCGGAATCAGCTTGAGATTCGCCCAGCCCATCGGGATGCCGATGATCGTGATGAACAGGGGCACAGCGGTGATCACGTGCCCGATTGCGAGCCACCAGCCGGCGAACACGAACCAGATCACGTTCCCCACCGCGGAGCCGAGCCCAGCGTCTCGGCGGCGGCTGATCTCCCGGCCGAATGGCCAGAGAATGTAGGCAGCGATCCGGAAGGAGGCGATACCCCAGGGGATGGTGATGATCAGCACGCAGCAGATCAGGCCCGCGAGCGCGTAGGCCACCGCGAGCCAGAAGCCGGCGAAGACCAGCCAGATGATGTTCAGCAAGGTGCGCACCGGACCAGTCTACGAACCACTCGCCGTCCTCCTCGCCGAGCGCCCCCACCCGGCTGGACTGGCTGGCTGGACACGGGGTGAAGCCGGCAGCGTAGGTTGGGGGCCATGGATGCGATCGAGGCCCGGCAGGCGGGCGACCCAGAGGTTCTGCAGCTTCTCGAGCGCCCCGCGCCGGAGCCGGGCCCGGGCCAGGTGGTGGTCCGCACCGAGGCGATCGGGGTCAACTTCATCGACACCTACCACCGCAGCGGCGTGTACCCGATGGACTTTCCGCTGGTGCCCGGCAGTGAGGGTGCCGGTGTGGTCAGCGCCGTGGGCGAGGGGGTGCCCGCAGTGGCCGTCGGTGACCGGGTGGCCTGGGCCACCAGTCTCACCGGCAGCTACGCCCAGGAGGTGCTCGTCGACGCAGCGGCGGCGCTACCGGTACCCGACGACCTGGATTCGGCCGCTGCCGCAGCGTTGGCGCTGCAAGGGATGACCGCGCAGATGCTCACCGACGGCGTGGTCGCCCTGGAACCAGGACAGACCGTGCTGCTCACCGCCGGAGCCGGCGGGGTCGGCCTGCTGCTCACCCAGCTCGCGGTAGCCGCGGGAGCGCGGGTGATCAGCACCGTGTCCACCGAGGAGAAGGAGGAGCTCTCCCGCGGGGCCGGTGCCGCCGAGGTGATCCGCTACACCGAGCTGGACGACCTGACCGCCGAGCTGCCCGCGCGCGTGCGTGAGCTCACCGGCGGGGTCGGGGTGGACGTCGCGTACGACGGCGTAGGAAAGGACACGTTCGACGCTTCCCTGGCGAGCGTGCGCACCCGGGGCATGCTGGTGCTCTTCGGCGGCGCTAGCGGTCAGGTGCCGCCGTTCGACCTGCAGCGACTCAACCGCGCCGGATCGTTGTTCGTCACCCGGCCCACGCTGATGCACTACATCGCCGACCCGGAGGAGCTGCGCTACCGGGCCGGCAGTGTGTTCGCCGCCGCCCGTACCGGCGCCCTGGATGTCCGGATCGGTGCCCGCTACCCGCTGGCCGAGGCCGCCGAGGCGCACCGGGCTCTGGAGGGCCGGGAAACCACCGGCAAGGTGCTGCTGATCCCCTGATGGCGCAGTGGCGCACCGAGTACCCACGCCCGGACGAGGAGCTGATCGCGGGGCTCGCCCAGGCGGCGTTCGGCTCGGCCGGGGAGTCTGAGGAGACCGGGCCGTTGGCCGAACGGGTGGCGGCCCGGCTGCGCAGCAGCTGAGCAAAAGCACGGTGTCCCCGATCGACGCCCCTCGGGCGCACCCGAAGGCGCGGCCGAGGCACGGCCGACGCACGGCCGACGCACGGCAGAGGCGCGCCGCCGACGCACGCCGCCGGAGCGTAACTCCCCCGTGCGGCGGAGGGCCGTGCAGCAATCTCGACCGCAGGAGGGATACCCGCCGCCTCCGGCGCTCCGTACGCTGAAGAAGTCCTAGCCAAGGAGACCTTCCGTGCCCGAGCCCGGCCCGCCGCCGTCGCCCACAAGTACTGCACCACCCGAGCCGCACACCGGCGACGGCGCCCCGCGCCCACCACGCCACCAGGTCGCACCGAAAGCCCGGACCTACTGGCTGCTCACCCGCGTGCTAGTCCTGGTGTTCGCACTCGTCGCGACGCTGCTTCCGGCCCTGCTCTGGGAAGGGGGCCGGTCGTGGCTGCTGTGGGCGGCGGCCGCGCTGACCGTGCTGCTCCTTCCCGGCCTCCTCCTTGCACCCTGGCTGCGCTATCGCACCCACCGGTGGGAGGTGACCGCCACGGCGGTGTACTCCCGCACCGGATGGCTGGGCCGGCAATGGCGGATCGCACCCCTGTCCCGGGTGCAGACCGTGGAGGCGAAGCGCAACCTGCTGCACCGCATCCTCGCGTTGGCGGCAGTCTCGGTGACCACAGGCTCTGCACAGGGTGCTGTGGTGATCCAGGGTCTGGATGCGCAGGTAGCTGACGATCTGGTGGCTCAGCTCACCGACGCCGTCGCCGAGACCCGCGGAGACGCGACGTGAGGCTGCCGCCGACTCAGGATGGAGAGCGCACCGAACCGATCGAGGAAGAGCACCCCGCGCCGATCGCGCCGATCGATGAGGAGGATGTACCGGCCCCATCCAGCACCGCTATTCCCTGGCAACGCCTCGACCCGCGGATCATCCCCGCCTCGCTGCTGCGTATGCTCGTCCGCCTGGTACCGGCTGCCGCGGGGTGGTGGTTCTTCAATACCGAGAACGACATCGCCCGGTACACGGTGATCGCACTGGCTGTGCTCGCTGTGCTGACCCCGTTGAACCAGGCGCTGAACTACGTCAAGGTGCGCTACCGGCTCACCGACGAGGAACTGCAGCACACCACCGGCCTCCTGGTCCGCAGGAAGAACCGGGTGCCGCTGCACCGCATCCGTACCGTGGACATCACCGCACCGCTGAGCAACCGGCTCTTCCGGCTGGCTGTGCTGCGGGTGGGCACCGGCGGTCACTCATTCTCCAGCGAGGGAACGGTTGCGCTCGACGGCTTACCGCGGACGGTGGCCCTGCGGCTGCGCGCCGCGCTGCTCCGGCACACCGGCCCGGATGTCACCTCCAGTGTCGACCCGCGGCTGGCGGAGAACTCCGGCGACGTGGTCCAGACCCTGCGATGGCGGTGGATCGTCTACCAGATGGTCGGCCTCACGTTCATCGTCGGTCCGCTCTCGTTCGTCGGGACGGTCTACGGCCTGGTCTCCCTGGTGGGCGGGGAGGACTGGGTCGGCGACCGGTTGGGCGGCTTCGTCGATAGCGTGCCGTGGACGGCGTGGGCCGTGGCATCGGCAGTACTCATCGTCATTCTCGGGCTCGCGGCCGGTGCGATCGCTTTCACCGAGGCGTGGTGGGGCTATCGGTTGATCCGTGAGCCCGGCGGGCGGTTCCTGGCCACCCGGGGGCTGCTCACCACCCGCTCGTTCACCGCCGATCACGACCGGCTCCGTGGCGTCAGCGTCAGTCAGCCGTTCGTCACCCGTCGGCTCGGCGGGGCGCGGCTCACCCCCGTCATGACGGGCGTGAGCCTGCAACAGATGATGACCGAGAGCTCGACGATGCTCCCCACCACCACCCGGGATGTGGCCGTCCGAGTCGCGAACCTGCTGCTCGGCCGCACCGTCCTGGACGACGACGTCACGCCGGCCACCGGTGCGCTGCTGGTCCACCCACCGGTAGCCCGCCGTCGTGCGGTCGTGCGGTACCTCCTGGCCATCGGGGTACTCGCTGGCCTCCTCGGTCTAGGCGCCGGCCTCGGCTGGTGGAGCGGGTGGATCGCTGCTGCACCGGCCGTCCTGGTGCCGATAGGGGTGGTGGCCGGCCTCGGCTACTACCGGGCGCTCGGTCACCGGCTGGAGGAGGACTACCTCTATCTGCGCCGCGGCTTCTTCCTCCGCCGCACCGATGTGATCCAGGTGCGGGGGATCAACGGCGCCCAGATCAGTCAGAACCCCATCCAGCGGGTCCTGAAGCTGGCCTCCCTCACCGTGACCACCGCCGCCGGAGATCAGGCGTACACCGGCGTGGACCTGGCCCTGGCCGACGCCACCGCACTGGCAGCTCGAATCACCGAGGAACCGGTCCGCGCCTGAACACCACCGGCGCGAGGCGAAGGTGGCCTCGATGTCGATCACTCCCCGGTTCTCGACATCGGGTGCCACCCTCGCCGGGCACCGGCCCCACGGGCCGGCTCCGGACCGCTCAGCTGCGCAGTTCAGCGCCGAAGCGCTCGGCGGCCAGTGCCACCACGGCCTCGCGCACCGCAGTGGAGTCGGCCGCCGTGAGCGTGCGGTCCGGGGCGCGCAACCGCAACGAGAACGCCAACGACTTCCGGCCCTCGCCGAGCGCCTCGCCCTGGTAGGCGTCGAAGAGCCGCACCTCCTCGGCCAGCTCACCGCCCGCTTCCTGCACCGTGGCCTGCAGCTCCGCGGCCGGCACGTCGGCAGGCACCACCAGGGCGATGTCCTCCTTGGCCGCCGGGAAGGTGGAGATCTTCGGCATCGGTGTGGGCCCGCTGGGCGCTGCGGTGAACAGGGCGTCCAGATCCACCTCGAACGCGACCGTCCGCGCCGGAAGGCCGAGCGCCTGCGTGACTTTCGGTGCCAGCTCGCCGGCGTGGCCGAGCAGAGTGCCGTCCGCCGCAGTGAACCGGGCGCAGCGGCCCGGGTGCCACGGGGCGTGACCCGTATCCGCCTGGACCTGCGGCGTGACGCCGAGCGAGGCCACCATCCGGTGCACGGCCTCGATCGCATCGGCATGGTCGGCGCGACGGGCCTGGGCGTGCACGCCGGGCAGGACTGCGTTGCCGGTGAGTACCCCCGCTACTCGGAGCGGCTGGTCCGGGACCGTTGCCCGGATGGCGGCCAGGTCCTCCTCCCCCGGGCGCTGGCCGGGTCCGGGCAGCGGAGAGGGGCGGACTTCGCCGTCGGGCCGGGTGACCAGCCCGATCTCGTAGATCGCCAGATCGGTCAGCCCGCGTCCGACGTTGCGCACGGCCGCGTCCACCAGCGTGTGCAGCAACGACGTGCGCAGGTACGGCTGAGCGTCCGAGAGCGGGTTCGCCAACCGCACCGCCCGGCGGCGCGGGTCATCGGCAGCCAGATCGAGCTGGTCGTGCCGCTCGGCAGCGATGAACGGGTAGGTGAGCACCTGGACGAGGCCACCATCGGCGAGCAGCTGCGCCACAGCGCGCCGGCGCCGCTGGACCTCGGACAGTCCCCGGCCGCCGGGCGGGGCGGTGGGCAGCACCGAGGGAACCTGGTCATATCCGCGCAGCCGCACCACCTCCTCCACCAGATCGGCAGGCCCGCGAAGGTCGGGCCGCCAGCTCGGCGGGGTGATCAGCAGATGCGGCCGGCGCAGTGCGCGGCGGCCGGTCTCTGCCTCGGGAACGCTGACCTGCGCCACCCCGGCACCGAGGGAGCGCAGCGTCTCGGCCACCTCGTCCGCGGAGTAGTCCACCCCCACCAGACGGCCCGGCAGCTCTGTGTCCAGCTCGATCGCTGCCGGCGCGGTGGTCCGGTCCAGGTCGGTGGCGCCGTCGTCGGCTACGCCACCGGCGAGCGTCACCAACAGGTCCACCACGCGCTGCGCCGCTACCGGCGCCAGCTGCGGGTCCACGCCCCGCTCGAACCGCTTGGCCGCTTCGCTGGGCAGCTTGTGCCGGCGAGCGGTGCGGGCCACGGTGATCGGGTCGAAGTGTGCGGCTTCCACCAGCACGGCGGTGGTCGAGGCGCTCACCTCGGTCTCCGCACCGCCCATCACTCCGGCCAGTCCGAGCACCCGCTCGCCGGCGCCACCGGCGGAGTCGGTGATCAGCAGGTCTTCGGCGTCCAGGGTGCGGTGCGCGTCGTCCAGCGTGGTGAACTGCTCGCCCGCCCGGGCCCGGCGCACCACGATGGGCGTGGCCAGGCTGTCCAGGTCGTAGGCGTGGATCGGCTGGCCGAGGTCGAGCATCACGTAGTTGGTGATGTCCACCACGAGCGAGATCGGTCGCATCCCGGCCTGACGCAGCCGCGTGGCCATCCAGCTCGGGGTCTGCGCCTGCGGGTCGATCCCGCGCACGATCCGGGCGACGAACCGGTCGCATCCCCCCACGCCATGGATCGGCCGCTCATCGTGCACGGTGACCGCGAAGGCGTCCACCGCCGACTCCGGCACTGTGATCGTCAGCGCCGGATCGGTGAACGCCGCACCGGTGGAGTGGGCGTACTCCCGAGCGATCCCCCGCATCGAGAAGCAGTACCCGCGGTCCGGCGTGACGTTGATCTCCAGCACCGACTCGCCCAGACCGAGCAGCTCGATCGCATCGGTACCCGGCGCGGGTGGGTCGGTGAGCACGATGATGCCCTCGTGGTCGTCGCCGAGGCCGAGCTCGCGGGCGGAGCTGATCATCCCGTCGGAGATATGCCCGTATGTCTTCCGGGAGGCGATCTCGAAGTCGCCGGGCAGCACTGCACCAGGCAGTGCGACCACCACGGAGTCGCCCACGGAGAAGTTGTCCGCACCGCAGACGATCCCGCGCGGAGCGCCGCTCTCGGCCCCGTGCTCGGCGCCCACATCCACCTGGCACCAGTTGATCGTCTTGCCGTTCTTCTGCGGCTCGGGCACGACTTCGAGCACCCGGCCCACCACGACCGGTCCGGTGACGCCGGCGGAGTGGATGGTCTCCTCCTCCAGCCCCACCCGCACCAGATCGGCGGCCAGCGCCTCGACCGTGGTCTGGACGGGAACGTCGACGTGTTCACGCAGCCAAGTCAGCGGTACCAGAGGCATCAGCGCACCCCTTCCATGGAGAAGCGGATATCGCCCTCGATGATGTCGTGCATGTCCTCGATCCCGTGCCGGAGCATCAGCGCGCGCTCGATGCCCATCCCGAACGCGAAACCGGAGTACACCTCCGGGTCGATCCCACAGGCGCGCAGCACGTTCGGGTTGACCATGCCGCAGCCACCCCACTCGATCCACCCCGGTCCGCCCTTCTTGGCGGGGAACCACAGGTCCATCTCGGCGCTCGGCTCGGTGAACGGGAAGAACGAGGGCCGCAGCCGGGTCTTCGCCTCGGGCCCGAACATCGCCCGGGCGAAGTGGTCCAGCACCCCGCGCAGGTGCGCCATGGTCAGATGCTTGTCCACGGCCAGCCCCTCGACCTGGTGGAACACCGGGGTGTGCGTGGCATCCAGCTCGTCGGTGCGGAACACTTTTCCCGGGCAGGCGATGTAGACGGGCAGATCGCGCTCGAGCAGCGTGCGCGCCTGCACCGGCGAGGTGTGCGTGCGCAGCACCAGATGCTCCGCGGAGCCGGCGTCGCCTCCCGGTTCGACGAAGAAGGTGTCCTGCATCTGCCGCGCCGGGTGGTCCGGGCCGAAGTTCAACGCGTCGAAGTTGAACCACTCGTGCTCGAGCTCCGGACCCTCGGCGATCTCCCAGCCCATTCCGGTGAAGAAGTCCGAGACCTCGTCCATCAACGTGTCCATCGGGTGCCGGGCACCGGGGCGACGGCGGTCGGCCGGGATGGTCACGTCCACCGCCTCGGTCTCCAGCACCTGGGCATCCCGCTCGGCCTCGAGCTCGCGCTGCCGGGCGGCGAACGCCTGGTTCAGCCGGCCACGAGAGGTCCCCACCAGCTTGCCGGCGGTGGCCTTCTCGCTGGGATCGAGCCCGCCGATGGCCCGGTTGGCCAGGGCGAGCGGGCTTCGGTCGCCGGTGTGGGCGATCCGAGCTGCCTTGAGCTCGTCGAGAGTGCTCGCTGCGGCCACCGCCTGCAGTGCGGCGTCCAGAACAGTGCCGACGGCGTCAGCATCGGTGGGAGCGGGAACGTCAGGGTGGTCGGGGTGATCGTGGCTGGACATGCGAACCTTCCGGGCGAACGGTGAACCAGTGGGAGTCTAGAGTGCCCGCCCGGGGCGCTGACGAATCGTCGGCAAGCACAGGCTCGCCGCACACGCACATCGGCCCTCAGGCGGGCCAGGTAAATCGCATCGCGTGCATCCACCCAGTGTGGCACAGCGCGCCGTCAGCGATCCTCCTCCAGATCTACCCAGAATCACCGCGTGGGTGGAGCCCCGGGCAGGAGTGCACGTGAGAATCTGAGAGCTGCCTATCCACGAGAAGACCGACAGGACACCCATGCTGCCTGCCATCGCGCGCGAAGCCGTCGCACCCGCCGCCGAGTACGAAGGATTCATCGGCTGGGTGCTGTCCTTGATGACCACCATCGGCGAGGTGGGGGTCGGCCTGGCGATGCTGATCGAGACCTTCTTCCCGCCGATCCCTTCCGAAGCGGTCCTGCCCGGTGCGGGGTTCCTCGCCTGGGACGGGCGGATGAACGTGTGGTGGGCGATCATCGCGGCCACGCTCGGCAGTCTGGTGGGCGCCTGGGTCTGGTACGGCCTCGGGGCGGCGCTGGGCCGCACCCGCACCCGGTGGATCTTCGAGAAGGTGCCGCTGCTGGAAACCGCGGACTTCGACAAGGCGGAGGCCTTCTTTACCCGCTGGGGTGGCGCCGCGGTGTTCTTCGGCCGGTGCGTGCCGCTGGTGCGCTCGTTCATCTCCATCCCGGCCGGGGTGGAGCGGATGGGACTGGGCGTCTTCACCCTGTACACCACGCTCGGTTCGCTGCTCTGGAACGCGATCTGGATCGGGCTGGGGTTTGCCTTCGGTCCGGCGATCGACCCGGTGCTGGAGCAGTGGAGCGGTGTGCTCTCCACGATCGTCCTCGTCCTGATCGCCGTCGCGATCGCCTGGTTCATCCTGGTCCGGGTGCGTAAGCGGCTCAAGGCTCGGGACGAGGAGTCCCCGGCCGAGGACTGAGCCACGGGCACAGGGGCCTCTCGCCTGGTGAGACCGGGCCAGGGTGAGCCGTCCGGGCCGGCCGACCGACCGCCGTCGGCCGCTACTGTGGAGCACATGGCAGAAGAACCAGCACCCATCTCGTTCGCCCGCGGAGCACCCTCGCTGGACATCATCGATGTCGAGGGACTCAAGGCCGCCGCCGACCGCGCCTTCACCAACGACCCCGCCGGCAGCTTCGCCTACGGCACGTCCGTGGGCTACAAGCCGCTGCGTGCCTGGATCGCCGAGCGGCACGGGGTGGCCGAGGACCAGGTGCTGGTCACCAACGGTTCGATGCAGGCGGACGCCTTCCTGTTCGACACCCTGGTCCAGTCCGGGGACACCGTGGTGGTGGAGCGGCCGAGCTATGACCGCACGCTGGGTTCGCTCAAGGGGCGGAATGCCGACCTGCAGGCATTCGAGCTCGCCGAGGACGGTGTGGACGTCCAGTCGCTGGCCGAGCAGCTCGCCGCCGGCACCAAGATCTCCCTCGCCCACCTGATCCCGAACTTCCAGAACCCGGCCGGCTACTCCCTCTCCGGTGAGAAGCGGCGCGCACTGGTGGCGCTGGCCCGGGAGTATGACTTCACCATCTTCGAAGACGACCCGTACGTGGAGCTGCGGTTCTCCGGTGAGCGGCAGCCGACGATGCTCGAGCTGTCCACCGAGGGTGAGGTGGTCTACGCCTCCTCGTTCTCCAAGACGGTGTGCCCGGGCATCAGGGTCGGCTACCTGGTGGGCCCGGCGGAGATCATCGCGAAGATCGCCAAGCTCGCCACCGGCACCTACATCTCGCCGAACATGGTGGCCCAGTCGATCGTGAACGAGTTCGTCCGCGGTGGGTCGTTCGACGCCTCGATCGCCACGGTGAAGACGGCGCTGGAAGAGCGGTCCCAGCGGCTCTGCGCCGCGCTGCGTGAGCACATCCCGGACGCGCAGTTCGTGGCGCCCGAGGGGGGCTACTTCCTCTGGGTCACCTTCCCCGAGGGCGTGGATGGCGATGCGCTGTTCGCCGCTGCGGCCGAGCGGGGCGTGCAGATCGTCAAGGGCAGCGACTTCCTGCTCGACGACGCGAAGAACGCCATCCGGCTCGCCTACTCCGGCGTCACCGTGGACCAGATCGACGAGGGCGTGCGCCGGCTCGCGGAGGCCTACCGCTCGCTCTAGCCTCGCTCCCCGCACTCAAGCAGTGTCCCGGGAGGTTCGCCGACTCTGCTGCGGACGGCACGGCCCGCTCTTCCCGCGGGGACCCGGCGCCGCATAGGCTGGCGGTCATGGCCTCCTCTGCGAAGATGCTGGACGTTCCCGGTCCGGACGGTGACCGGCAGGTACGCATCTCCTCCCCGGACCGGGAGATCTGGCCCGGCATCACCAAATGGGACCTGGCGGGCTACACCGCCGCTGTCGGGTCGGCGCAGCTGCGCGCACTCGGCGATCGACCGGTCACGCTGCAGCGGTTCCCGCAAGGCGTCAGCGGAGAGGAGTTCTTCTCCAAGAACCCGCCGCGCGGCACTCCCGAGTGGTCCCGCACGGTGATGTGCACCTACCCCAGCGGGCGCCAGCACCCGCAACTGGTGATCGACGAACCGGCCACTGCCGTGTGGGCGGTGCAGATGAACACCGTCACGTTCCACCCGTGGCCGGTGCGCACGGCGAACACGGACAACCCGGATGAGCTGCGCATCGACCTCGATCCCCAGCCCGGACGGTCCTTCGCCGACATCATCGAGGCCGCCGGGGCGCTGGCCGAGCTGCTTCGCGAGCTGAAGCTGACCCCCTGGGTGAAGACCAGCGGCAGCCGCGGGTTGCACGTCTACGCCCGGATCGCCACGGACTACGAGTTCCTGGATGTGCGCCACGGGGTGATCGCGATCGCCCGCGAGCTCGAGCGGCGGCTGCCGGATCTGGTCACCACGGCCTGGTGGAAGGAGGAGCGCGGAGTGAAGATCTTCGTGGACTTCAACCAGGCGAACCGGGACCGCACCATCGCCTCCGCCTACAGCCCCCGGCCGCTGGACGGGGCGCCGGTCTCGATGCCGGTGCGCTGGGCGGACCTGGGCGAGATCGCCACCGGCGACTTCACCGTGCGCACAGTGCCCGGTCTGCTCGAATCCGACGGCGACGCCTGGGCCGGGATCGACGATGCCGTCGGGAATCTGGAACCGGCGCTGGCGATGTGGGAGGCAGACCTCGAAAGGGGCCTGGGCGAGATGCCGTTCCCGCCGGAGTACCCGAAGATGCCGGGCGAGCCGCCGCGGGTGCAGCCGTCCAAGAAGGTCGCCGAGCACTGGGACGACGCCGGCGAGCGGATCGAGGGCTGACGCCTCGCCCGGTTACCGGGCCGCTCGCCTGATATCGGTGTGACCGAGGTCCTCACCCTTGTACAGAAGTTCCTCGCGCCTGGTCGTCGCCAAGGCGTAACTGAAGCAGTCACCGAAATTCAGGCCCGCGGCGTGGCCGCTGCCTCGGCCGTAGTCGCGGTATGCCTCACTCGCCACGAACGCCTGCTCCTCGTCCACCGGCACCACCTCTGCCTGGATGGTATGAAGCAGATCCTCCAGTCGTCGTCGTGCCGCCGGACCGACACGGCTCTCGATCACGATGCGCGCCTCCACCAGCGTCGCAGCCGAGATCCGCACCGGACGCGCCGCCAACAACCGAGCGAACACCGGCGCGTCATCCTCACCGAGGAGCACGGCGATGAGCGCCGACGTATCGACGATCACCGCGGCAGCCCCGCGTCGTCGTAGAGGTCACTGTCGGCATCAGCCAATGCCAGACGCTGCTCGTCAGTGAGGAGGTGTTGAAAGTCCGTAGCAATACGCAGGACCTCGGCGACAGTGCCGTCGTGCACACCGTCGACGGACCGCACCTGCTCAATCCGTCGACGCACGGCATCCTCCACTGCGCTGGTCTGGCTGGCGCCGGTGAGATCCGCCAACTCTCTGACCAGTGCGTGAGTGCGCTCGTTCTTAATGTTGAGGCCCATCGATCAAGTCTACCCTGGTACCACCAAGCGTCTACCAGTCCGCTACAAGCTCTTCGGGATCCTCACGATCCGCACCACCGTCGCCTGCGGGTTCCACTCGGCGCGCGCATTGCGCACCCAGTCCCCCTCGGCAGAACGGGCAAGCACGGCCAGATCCTGGCCCGCCAGAGCGAACCACACCGGGACCTCATGGCTGCCCAGACCGGACCGGCGGGCCGTGATGATCCGGATCTGCCGCGCTTCGGCGAGCAGATCGGCCCAGCCGGTCACCGGGTGAGCACCTCGGCGAGGTCGTAGGCCACAGCGCGATCCACCTGGTCCAGGGTGCACGAGCGCGGTTCACGGTCCGGGCGCCAGCGCAGGAACGTCACCGCGTGCCGGAACCGCATCCCCTCCAGCTGGTCGAAGGCCACCTCCACCACCCGTTCCGGGCGCAGCGGCACGAAGCTGACATCCTTGCTGGCGGAGAACCGGGACCGGTCGGTGGCCGCGGCCTCGATGGTGCCGTCGGCATCCCGGCGAACCAGCGGCTCCAGCTCCTCCACCAGCTCCAGCCGCCGAGCGTTGGTGAATGCGGCGATCCCGCCGACATTCACCAGGTCACCGTCATCGGTGTACATCCCGAGCAGCAGCGAGCCCACCCCCTGCCCTGACTTGTGCACCCGGTAGCCGACCAGCACCGCCTCCGCCGTGCGGGCATGCTTGACCTTGATCATCGCCCGTTTACCCGGCTGGTAGAGCCCGTCCCGGGGCTTGGCCACCACCCCGTCCAGCCCGGCACCCTCGAAGGTCTCGAACCACTGCTCGGCCTGCTGCGGATCATCGGTGATCCGAGTGAGGTGGATCGGGGCGCTCGGATCGACGCTCGCGAACACCTCCTCCAGCCCAGCCCGGCGGGCGTGCAACGGCTCCTCCAGGTAGTCCCTCTCCCCCAGGGCGAGCAGGTCGAAGGCGACGAACTCGGCCGGAGTCTCGGCGGCGAGCCGGGTGATCCGGGACTCGGCGGGGTGGATCCGCTGGGAGAGCGCCTCCCAGTCCAACCGCTGCGCACCGGGTTCTCCGCTGCGCACCACGATCTCGCCGTCGATCGCACACCGGGTGGGTAGGTGCTCAGCGATCGCAGCGACCAGCTCCGGGAAGTACCGGGTGAGCGGTTTGGCGCCGCGGGAGGCGATCTCGATCTCGTCCCCGTCGCGCAGGATGATGCCGCGGAAGCCGTCCCACTTCGGTTCGTAGGCGTAACCACCGTCGACGGCGTCGGCCGCCGGGATCGTCTTCGCCGCCTTGGCGAGCATGGGCTGGATGGGCAGGTCCAGGGGCAGGTCCATATCGCAAATCCTAGGGGTGCGGCAGAGCGCATCCGGGCCGTACGCTGTCAGAGATGGAGACCGACGCGGACCGACTGGCCGAACGGATCATCGCCGCAGAGAGCGATCGCGGTCTCGGAGCTGTGCAACTCCTCTCGGGCCGCGCGCTGGAACCTTTCAGCACCGCCGGGCACGAGGGAGCCCAGAACCTGGTGAACAAGGCGCTGGCTGCACTCGAGACCGGTGACGCCGACCGGGCCCGCCGGTACCTGCGCACTGCCGCCCGGCTGCCATTCGATGAACGCGAGCAGTCGCACCCGCTGGCGTGGATCGCCCACATGGAGCTGTTCAACGAGATCTCAGATCTAGTCGAGGAACTCGATGAACGCGACTCGAGCTGGCTGGACCTCGCGACCACGGTCCTCGCGGACGCCGACGAGGACGGCCGCGCGGAGCTCCGGGCGGTGCTCGTCACGATCGAGCACGACTACCGCATGCGCAAGCAGGAGAACCGCGCCCTGCGCACGGTGATCGCGGGACTGCCCGAGCAGGCGCCGCTGCACGAACGCCACGTGGACGAGCCCGAGCTGGTTGCCGGGGCCCTCTCGATCCTGCAGGCGACACTTGCCTACGGCCGTGCGGCGGAGGCCTTGTTCGGCTGACCACTAGAGGTCGACGGCGCCGATCACCTCGTGCGCCACACTGCCCCCTGGTCCTTCACCCAGACGGGAGGAGACGAGCCGGACCTGGTCGGCAGTCCACTCCGGTCCGGAGTACACCGCGAGCGCCCGCGCCAGCGGGCGCACGTCCAGCTCGCGGGCCCGGCGGCCAGCCCGCGCAACGGTCAGATGCGGGCGGGGTGGGCGCGCTTCGCCGCCGGCTGTCAGCGGGGCCTGGGCGCACACCGCCATCAGCTCCCGCAGATCCTGCACCTGGCCGGCCAGACCGACCCACAGGTTCCGAGAGGAGAACGTCCCGGCCCCGCGCAGCGCCAACCGCAACTCGCCCGAGCCAGCCACTGCGGAAGCCAGCGCGGTCTGCAGATCGGGTGCTGCGCCGTCGGGCACGTCCCCATAGAAGGCGACGGTGAGGTGCAGCTGCTCCCGCGGGAGCCAGCGCAGCCGGTCCCCGGCCCCGGCATGCAGCGGGGCGAGTGCACTCTCCAGGTGGTCTAGCGCCGCCTCCGGCGGCCGGATCGCGGCGAACAGCCTCATCACGCCCAGCCTAAGCAGGCATCAGGGCACTCTGCAGCACCTCGAGGACATCCGCGCGGGCGACATGCCCGAGGATCACCAGCGTGGCCAGCCCATGCACCAGCGCCCACAGCCGGCGCGCGGCTACCTCGGGCGGGCCGGTGAGCGCCGCAACCTCGATGGCGGCTGCGACGAGTCCTCGCAGCAGGGCTTCATGCCGGGTGGCGTCGGCGGCCAGGTCTCCGGCGCCGGTGCCAGTGTTCAGTGCCGGATCGAAGATGATCGTGAACCGGGAGGGATGGTCGGCCGCCCAGCCGACGTAGGCCTGGCCGGCGGCGAGCAGGTCTGCCCGAGCATCCGCACCTGCGACTGCTGCTTCCTGGACAGTGACGAAGTCGGCCATCCAGCGCCGCGCCAGCTCGGCAACCAGCTCGGCCTGGGAGGCGAAGTGCTTGTACGGCGCGGCATGGCTGACGCCGGCTTCCCGAGCCAGCTCGCGGAGGCTGAACGTGCGGGTGACGTCGGCGTCGATGATCCGCTCGGCGGCATCGAGCAGGGTATTCCGGAGGTCGCCATGGTGATACGCCGATGTTGACACTGCCTACTTCCCATCCTAGAGTGACTGATGTTGACACCGCCTACTTTACTCGATGGGAGCGCATGATGCGGCCGAGCACGCTGATGAACGCAGTACCTACTCTGGTGCTGCGCACTCCCCTGCTGCACCAGGTGATGAGCGGGAGGTATCTGCTGCTGACGTTCACCGGGCGCAGCACCGGCCGCCGGTACCGCACTCCGGTGGCCTATCGGCAGACCTCCGACGGCATCGTGTTCAGCACCGACTCGCCCTGGTGGCGCAATCTGGCCACGCAGCCGGCGGTCGGACTGCTGTTGCGGGGGCGGCTGCGTCAGGGCATCGCGCACCGGATCAGCGCGGCCGGCGAGGCGGCTACTCAGCTCGGCTACCTCGTGGCAGAGGTGCCCGGGTACCGACAGGCAGCCGGGCTGCGGGCACAGCCGGACGGCACAGTCGCCACCACCGAGCTGACCCGCGCCGTGGTCGAGGACCGCCACGTGTTCACCGTGCAGGTGCTGGCATGAGCGCCGCAGACCTGCTCATGGTCGCGGCGCTGGTGCTACCCGGATTCACCGCATGCGCCGAGTTCGGCTCCTATGCGTTCGTGCACCCGGTGATCCGCCGTCTGCCTACGGAGCACCACGTCGCGGTGGAGAAAGGTCTGGTGCGCACGTTCGGCCGGTTCATGCCGGTGGCGATGCCACTGTCCCTGGCAGTGCTCATCGGCTGGGCGAGCGTGTCCGGGGTAGGCGCACTGTCCTGGGGCGCGGTCGGGCTCTGGTCCCTCGGCCTGGCCACCACGATCGCCGTGAACGTCGGCATCAACGCCCGGACCGCCCGTGTCCAGACCGGGGAGATGTCCGCCGCGGCGTGGCTGGCGATGCGGACCAGGTGGGAGGTCTTCCAGGGGGTCCGGTCCTGGGCGTTCCTGCTGGCGTTCATCCTCGTCTGCGTGGCCGCCGCCGGCCGATGACGCGGATAAGGTGAACCGATGCTGCCGCGTGAGGTCCGGACCGCCACCGCTGCCTACCTCCGCACCGCAGACCGGCTCGTCCCCGGGCAGTTGGACGGCTGCTACCTGGTCGGGTCCACCGCCCTGGGCGCCTACCGCGCCGGTCGCAGCGATATCGACCTGATCGCCGTCCTCGGCCCGGGCCCGCTCGCCGGAGCGCCACTGCTGCGCCGGCTACGCGCCCTGCACCTGAGCCAGGCTCCCCGGGTGCTGACCGGTGCCGTGCGCGCCCGGGGGCTGCACGCCACCTGCAACGTGGCGTTCGTCGCCGCGGACCAGATGTCCCGGCCGGTGAGCGCGATCGAGCCGGTCGCCTCGCACAACGGGCACGAGTTCTTCTCCCGTGCCGCGTTCGACGTGAACCCGGTGATGTGGCGGGTACTGGCAGAGCGCGGGATCACTCTGCGCGGGCCGGCGGCGCGTGCCTGGGAGCTCGACCCCGAACCGACCACGCTGGCCGCCTGGAACGCTGACAACCTCACCCGGTACTGGCAGGCCCAGCTGGACCGGATCCGCGCCGGGCGCTCGCCGCTGCGCCCGCAGGCGGTGGAGTGGAACGTGCTCGGCCCGCTGCGGCTGCACGCCACGATCGCCACCGGGCACGTGCTGTCCAAGGACGAGGCCGGCGCCTATGGTCAGCAGCTCTTCGGTGACCACAGCGGAATCCTGGCGACCGCCCGCGCACTCTTGGCTGCCGGCACGGTGCCGGCGCAGCCACAGCGGGAGCACTGGCGCCAGGCCACCGCTGAGGTGATGGACCGGGTGATCGCCGATGCGAAAACTCTGGCCGTGGGCTGAGCGGTCCTGGCACGCTGACACCTATGGATCCCGAGCCACACGCCGCACCGCATCCCGAGCCACACACTCCGTTCCGTCCGGGCTTCGGCGCGGGTGGCCCGATGCCTACCTCCGTGCCCGAGGGGATGCGGCTAGAGCTCTCCCGCGCCCGCGTCCTGCCCGGCCGGGAGGAGCAGCTCGGCGAGTGGATGCAGATGCTGCACGAGCGCTACGCGGAGTGCCAGGAGGCGCTACCGGCCGAACGCGCCGCGTTCGAGGCGACCTTCTCGCATACCGAGGCAGATGGCTCGGTGTGGATGTATCACCTCACCCTGGTCGGCGACGGCGGCTCCGGGCTGGACACGTCGAACCCGGTGGACGCTGCGCACGAAGCGTGGGCCCGAGAAGTGAAGGAGCGCGGCTGGGAGGAACTCACCCCGATGTTCCTGCTCGCCCCGCCGCACATCCTGGATGCGCTGGCCACATTCGGACGGACCGGAACCTGAGCCCTCGGTCAACGAAGCGGTGCGTGCGCCGCCAGCAGGGCCCTCGCCTGCGCCGACGGTGGCTCAGCTGCAGCCCGGACGATCCCGGTGAGCGCCAGGTCCAGCACGGCCTCGAACGTCGCCTCACCGGCCGGGGCAGCTGACCGTTCCGGCTCCAGCGAACCGACCACCACGGTGAGCATGACGTGCCAGGCCAGATGAGCCACCGCCCGGTCCACGCCGGCCGCAACCAGCCTCTCGATGAACTCCCCGAGCAGCTGTGGCCCTGCCGTCGTCCCCCCGGCACGGTCCAGGGCGAGTGCGGTCAGTCCGGTGCGTTGCCCCAGCTGGCGTCTCAGGTCGATTGCTGCCGTGCGGATCCAGTCCGGCCAGTCCGGCACGCCGGTCGGCAGGCGAAGTCCGCCGACGAACTGTTCGGTCACCCCATCGAGCAGGTCGTCTCGGCTGCGCACATGGTTGTACAGCGCATTCGGCCGCACGCCCAGGGACTGAGCGAGCCGGCGGAGGCTGAAGTGGGCCAGACCGTCCGTGGCGATCAGGGCGGTGGCACGCTCGATCACGGCTGCGCGCGTCAGTCGCTGCCCCCGGGGCGGAGCGCCGCGTCGCACCCCCGTTGTCAAATGAACATCGTCCATATATGCTCCTTCCGACCTTAAATGTACAGCGTCCACTCAGGAGGTGGAGATCTTATGCGCACACTGGACGTTCTGGCCGGAGTGCTGCTCGTCAATGCCCTGCCGCACACGATCCTCGGCCTGGCCGGCAAACGGTGCATGACTCCCTTCGGTGGGGCGGACTCGTCACCGGCGGCGAACCTGGCCTGGGCCGGGATCAACCTGATCGCCGGCGCGGCAGCACTGGCGCCGGGCAGCTGGCGATCGGCGGACCAGGCCGAAGCCGAGGACCGGGCCCGCAGTGTGGCGGTCGGCACGTTCGCGATGGCGGCGTTCGGGATGGCCTACGAGCTCTCCCCGGCCGCCTCTCGTCACCGGCAGCAGCGCACCGGGTAGGTCACCGCACCGCAGAGGTCACGAGGCCTGCAGCGCCCGCGCTGAGGAGTACAGGCACACGGTGGCCGCCATCGCCAGGTTGAGAGACTCGGCGTGGCCGTGGATCGGGATACGCACGACGGCGTCCGCCAGCTCCCGTTCGGCCGCACCCAGGCCGTGCGCCTCGTTCCCGAACACCCACAGCGTCGGCCGGGCGAGATCAGCATCGTCGAGGCCGGTCTGGCCGGCACCATCGGCGGCGAGCACCTGCATCCCGGCGCTCCGCGCTGCCGCGGTGGCCTCGGCCAGGTCCACGCCGGGGATCACCGGCAGGTGGAACAGCGAACCAGCGGTGGAGCGCACCACCTTCGGGTTGTGGCGGTCGACGCTGCCGGCCGAGAGGAGGACTCCGTCGGCGCCGGCGGCGTCGGCCGCGCGGATCACGGTGCCGGCATTGCCCGGGTCGCGGACCTGGGCCAGCGCGGCGAGCAGCTGTGGCGGCCGGCCGCTGGAGAACAGGTCGGCGGCCGCGGCTTCATCGGGTCGGGCAACCGCGAGCACGCCCTGAGCGTCCGGGCTCATCGCGGTGAGCACGTCCGGAGAGCACAGGTGGGTATGCACGCCCGCCGTGCTGGCGTCGTCGGTGATCTCCGGGTAGCGCTGTGCGGCGGCGACGCTCAGGTACACGTCGCGCACCAGCTCCGGCGCGAAGCGCACCGCCTCGCGCACCGCTTGTGGGCCCTCCACCCGGAACTGACCGCGCCGGGTCCGCACCGAGGCGCGCGCGAGCGCTGCCACCGCCCGCACCCGGTCTGCGCGCGGGTTCGCCATCGTCATTTCACCACTCACGCCGGCCATTCTCCCCTCTTCGCCAGCATGCACGATCACCCGCACGCGCCTCGCCCGCACCAGCCACGCCCGCACCAGCCACGCCCGCACCGAGGTCGTTTCCGGTGTTGGAGGTTGTCCTCGCCGACCTCCAACGCACAAAACGGCCTCAGTCGTCACCAGGGTGCTGTTGGCGGAAGCGCAACGGCGCCCCACCTACGAAACAGGTGGGGCGCCGTCGCGGGCTTGGCGATCAGCAACTGCTGATCAGGCAGCCGGGTCCTTCGGGGCGTTCACGTCCTCCGGCAGAGCCTTCTTCGCCAACTCGATCAGGGCGTTGAACGCGGCCTGGTCGTTCACGGCGAGCTCGGCGAGCATCCGGCGGTCGACCTCGATGTCCGCGGCGCGCAGGCCCTGGACGAATCGGTTGTAGGTCATCCCCTGGGCGCGGGCCGCAGCGTTGATCCGCTGGATCCACAGCCGGCGGAAATCACCCTTGCGGGCCCGGCGGTCGCGGTAGGAATAGGTGAACGAGTGCGTCACCTGCTCCTTGGCCTTGCGGTACAGCCGGGAGCGCTGGCCGCGGTAACCGCTGGCGCGCTCGAGGGTCGTCCGGCGCTTCTTATGGGCGTTGACCGCCCGCTTGACGCGTGCCACGTCTTACTCCTTGCGTTCGGGGGCCGGCGTTACTTGCCGAGCAGCTTCTTGATCTTCTTCTGGTCGGCGGGGGCTACCGTCACGTCGTTCGCGAGGCGAGCGGCCTGGCGGGCGCTACGCTCCTGGAACTTGTGGACGTGGCGTGCGCGCTGGCGCATGACCTTCCCGGTCCCGGTGACCCGGAAGCGCTTCTTGGCACCGGAATTCGTCTTGTTCTTCGGCATTCGTCTCTGTCCTCGTCGTTGCCCGGCCACAATCGGCCGGCGGCGGTGTTGCTTGCGAGTGGCTTACTTCTTCTTGTTCGGTCCGAGCACCATGGTCATGTTCCGACCGTCCTGGCGCGGCACGCTCTCCACGTGCCCCAGCTCGGCCACGTCATCGGCGAGGCGCTCCAGCAGGCGCATGCCCATCTCCGGTCGGGACTGCTCCCGGCCGCGGAACATGATCATCACCTTCACCTTGTCCCCGCCCTTGAGGAACCGCTCGACGTGCCCCTTCTTGGTGCCGTAGTCGTGCGGGTCGATCTTGAGCCGGAACCGGATCTCCTTGAGGGTCGTGTGCGCCTGCTTGCGCCGCGCGTCACGAGCCTTCATATCGGACTCGTACTTGAACTTTCCGTAGTCCATGAGCTTGGCCACGGGCGGCTTCGCCTCGGGGGCCACCTCGACCAGGTCGAGATCTGCCTCCTGGGCCAGACGCAGTGCGTCCTCGACTCGGACGATGCCTACCTGCTCACCGTTCGGGCCGACAAGACGGACCTCTGGCACGCGAATCCGCTCGTTGATACGGGTCTCGCTGATGTGGTGCTCCTCACCTTCAAACCTGACTGGGGTACCGGCCGCATAGAGAAAGCCTCCGCATGCGGTGCGTGCGGAGGCTCACGGTACGGTGCCGCAGGCGGCACCTCGAGGAACGTCAGTTCCCCGACCTATGACCCGGGCTCTGTCGGTGGCATGGTCCGCCTCCGGTCGAGCATGGGTGGGAGAGTCTCCACTTGCACATCGTCCCTGACAGCAGGGACGACTGGTCTGCATCAACTCTAGCATGGACCCGACCGCCGCCCCCAGCGCCAGGATGCGACCTCGCTCACGCCGAACGGACCTGGAACTGTAGCGAGTCCACCCGCTCCGCAACCATCTCCTCGGCCGCGAGCGCCTCCCCCGCGTGCTGCACGATCTGCTGCACCTGTTCCCGGGTCAGCCCCGGTGGCAGGTGCAGCACGATCCGCAGCTCCGCGTCCGCACCCGGCTGCACGGTGCTGCCGGACACACCGGGCACGGCGGCAAGGGTGCGTCCGATCGCCTCGGCCACGGCTGGGTCCTGGGCCGCTGGTACCCAGGACCGCTGCTGCGCCAACGCCCACACCGCCGGGCGCGGTACCGGCACGGTCACCGGCCCGCCGGGATCGAGTACCAGCAGACCGTCGGCGTCGGAAACGGCGGCCAGCGCCGCGCGCACTCCCTCGGCCGGGATCGGGCGGGCATCGGCGCGCCAGGCCCGCAGGGCGTCCATCCCGGAGAACACCGGGATCGCGGCGCGCCCGTCCGGGGTGGCCAGCGTCACCATCGCCGCCGAAGCGCTCTTCTCCCCCGCCAGCTCCACCGTGGTGCCATGGATCTCATGCTCGGCGGGCTCCGCGCGCTCCTCCACGTAGGAGACCACGGGCACCAGCACCCGGGCGGTGGCCAGGGCAGCCACCACGGCCTGCAGCCGTTCGATGCCGTCACCAGCCGCAAGCGCCCGCGCCAGAAGAGGATCCGTGGACCCGTCGTCACCAGCGAACATCGGGGTCGGCGGTAGTGACCTGCCTTCACCGCGCGGCAGCGGCCGCCCGTCCGGGAGCTGCTCGGGGGCCGGACTCATCGCCGGCCGGCGACCGCCAGCGCCTCGGGCAGCGTGAACGCGCCGGCATACAGCGCGCTGCCGATGATCGCGCCTTCGACGCCCTCGGCCACGATCGCCCGCAGTGCCTCCAGGTCGTCCAGAGTAGAGATGCCACCGGAGGCGATCACCGGCGCCGTGGTGCGTGCGCACACCTGCTGCAGCAGGTCGGTGTTCGGGCCGCGCATCATCCCGTCCTTCTGCACGTCGGTGACCACGTACCGGGCGCAGCCGTCGGCGTCCAGCCGCTCCAGTGCCTCCCAGAGGTCGCCGCCCTCCCGCGTCCAGCCGCGGGCGGCCAGCTTCGTCCCGCGCACGTCCAGTCCGACGGCGATCCGGTCACCGTGCTCAGCGATGGCCCGGGAGGTCCACTCCGGGTTCTCCAGAGCGGCGGTACCGAGATTCACCCGACGGCAGCCGGTGGCCAGTGCCCGCTCCAGCGAGGCGTCGTCCCGGATCCCGCCGGAGAGCTCCACCTGCACATCCAGCACGCCCACCACCTCCGCGAGCAGCTCGGCATTCGATCCGCGCCCGAAGGCGGCGTCCAGGTCCACCAGGTGCACCCATTCGGCACCATCGCTCTGCCACCGCAGCGCCGCGTCCTTCGGGTCGCCGTAGTGCCGTTCCGATCCGGCGACGCCTTGGACGAGCTGGACGGCCTGGCCGTCGGCCACGTCCACGGCAGGAAGCAGTTGCAGATTGGTCACGTCTGTCCTCTCAGGGGTCTGTCGAATGCGGGTATCAGAGCGTGTGCAGCCAGTTCCGCAGCAGCTCCGCGCCCGCGTCACCGGACTTCTCCGGGTGGAACTGGGTGGCGCACAACGGACCGTTCTCCACTGCGGCCACGAAGGTGCTCTCGCCGTGGCTGCTCCAGGTCACCTGGGCGTAGTCGGGAGCAGTGTGCGCGGCATAGGAGTGCACGAAGTAGAACCGCTGGTCCTCGACCCCGGCGAACAAGGCACTACCGGCCGGCGGGGCCACCGTGGACCAGCCCATGTGCGGCACCACGTCGGCGCGCAGCCGGTCCACCACTCCGGGCCACTGGTCCAGACCGGCGGCCGGCGTGCCATGTTCTACCCCGGTGCTGAACATCACCTGCAGGCCGACGCAGACGCCGAGGACCGGGCGCCCGCCGGCCAGCCGGCGCTCGATCATCCGCGGCCCGCCGACGCCGCTCAGCCCAGCCATCACCGAGGCGAACGCCCCCACACCCGGGACGAACAGCCCGTCCGCAGCGGCCACGGCTTCGGGGTCTGCGGTCAGCTGCACCTGTGCCCCGACGCGTTCCAGGGCGCGGACAGCGGAGCGCACGTTCCCGGACCCGTAGTCCAGGACGACGACCTCCGGACCGGTCACGGCCGCCGCCTACGCACCTGCTTGGCCATCAGCCGGGCCGCCTGCCAGCGGCTCATCTCCTTCGGCACCAGCCGACCCGGGGCCTGCGCCGGGTCCAGGGTGCCGAGCAGGATCTGCTCCACCACGTCGTCGGCGTGCGCCAGGATCAGTCCGGGTGAGACCTCCTCACCCGGTTCACCGCCCTGGTACTCCCGGCCGGAGATCGTTCCGGTGATCCCGTCCTCGCCTTCGCCGAGCCGGGCGGTGAGCAGCACGACGCCCACTTTCGCAGTCTTGGACAGCACGGTGGCCAGGTCCGTTGCCTCGGCGGGAGCGCCGGTGAGCAGCTCGCTGGGGTCCAGCTCGCCACTGGTGGTGATCACTTTCGCCGCCAGTGCACCACGCTTGCTGGGCACGATATCGGCGTCCACCTCGGCCATCGCACACAGGGCGGCCAGCACCGGGGCCGAGGCGATCGGAGTGAGCACCACGGCCAGCACTCGCCGTTTCTCCGGCGACGGCGCAGCCTCCGGGGCAGCAGGCGGCTCACCGGGCGAGGGGGACGGGTGGTCCGCCTGTCCACGGCTGGTCTCGCCGTCGTCGCCGTTCTCCGCGCGCACCGTGCGCTCCGGTTCCACCGCCTGGCCGAACTCGGCCGCGAACGCGGCCTCGAAGGCCGCCTCGTCGAACTCCTCGGGAGTCTCGGCGCCGCCCGCGCCGCGTCCTTGACCGCTGGTCACAGTGCACCCTTGGTGGAGGGCACTCCGCTCACCCGAGGGTCACGAGCCACCGCGGCGCGCAGCGCTCTGGCCAGTGCCTTGAACTGCGCTTCGGCGATGTGGTGGGGGTCCCGGCCGGAGAGCAGGTGCACGTGCAGGCAGATCCCGGCGTGGAAGGCGATCGACTCGAACACGTGCCGGGTCAGCGCACCGGTGAAGTGTCCGCCGATCAGGTGGTACTCCTGCCCGGCAGGCTCCCCCTCGTGCACCAGGTAGGGCCGGCCGGAGATGTCCACCACAGCGCGGGCCAGGGTCTCGTCCAACGGCACCAGGGCGTCACCGAAGCGGGCGATCCCGGCCTTGTCACCGAGCGCCTCGCGCAGTGCCTGGCCGATGCAGATCGCCGTGTCCTCCACGGTGTGGTGCACATCGATCTCGGTATCGCCGCTGGCCCGCACCGTCAGGTCGATCAGCGAGTGCTTGCCCAGGGCGGTGAGCATGTGGTCGTAGAACGGCACTGTGGTGGCCACGTCCACCGTTCCGGTACCGTCCAGGTTCAGCTCCACCGTCACAGTGGATTCGGACGTGCTGCGTTCCACCCGTGCCCTGCGGGCGGCTGGCTGTTCTGACGTCGGCTGGCTCACCGGCCAGTCACCTCCTCGAGTGCGCCGCGGAATGCGGCCATGTCCTCACGGGTCCCGATGGAGACCCGCAGGTAACCCTGGGGTCCAGTCTCCCTGATCAGCACGCCCCGGTCGAGCAGACCCTGCCACACCTCGTGCCGGTCGGGGTAGCGGCCGAACAGGATGAAGTTGGCATCGGAGTCGGCCACCTCCAGGCCACGCTCGCGCAACCAGGTCACCGTCTCGTCCCGCCGGACGCGCAGCTCGGCCACCTGAGCCTGCAGCACGCCGGTGTGCCGCAGCGCGGCCCGGGCCACGGCCTGGGTGACTGCGGAGAGGTGATAGGGCAGGCGGACCACCCGCAGCCAGTCCACCAGCTCCGGCGCAGCGGCCAGGTACCCCAGCCGGGCGCCCGCCAGGGCGAACGCCTTGGACATGGTGCGCGCCACCGCCAGGTGCGCGAACTCGCCCAGCAGCGTGACTGCGGACGGGCGCCCCTCCCGCCGGAACTCCGCATAGGCCTCGTCGATGACGAGAACTGTTGCTCCGCCGTCGGGCCCGGAATCAGCGGTGGCCTCCGCGAGGGCGCGCACATCGGCGGAGTCCAGCGCAGTGCCGGTGGGGTTGTTCGGGCTGGCGAGCAGTACCACCGACGGCCGCTCGGTACGGATCTGCTCGATCGCCTCGGCCACGTCCACGCTGAAGTCCGCGCGCCGGGTGCCGGCCTTCCAGGTGGTGAGGGAGTCGCGGGCGTACTCGGGGTACATCGAGTAGGTGGGGGCGAAGGACATCACCGTGCGCCCGGGGCCGCCGAAGGCGAGCAGCAGGTGCAGCATCACCTCGTTCGAGCCGTTCGCAGCCCAGAGGTGGTCGGTGGTCAGCCCGGTAGCCGCCGACTCTGCGGTCAGGTAGGCGGCCAGGTCCGCGCGCAGGTCACGGAACTCACGGTCCGGGTACCGGTTCAGCGTGCCGGCCGCCTCGGTGACGGCGGCAGCGATGTCCGCGACTACCTCGGCTGGGGGCGGGTACGGGTTCTCGTTCACGTTCAGCAGGTGCGGTACGTCCAGCTGGGGTGCACCGTAGGGCTGCTCACCGACGAGATCAGCGCGCAGCGGCAAAGAGGGGGCACAGCGTTCAGGCACGCACCAAGTCTAGAGCGGATGGCCGCACCGGCGTTCTACCCTGGGCGGTGATGGACACACTCTTCCACCTGGCCGACCCGGACCTCTGGGCCGCGGCCGTGCGCACCGGTCGCTACACCGGGTCCACGAAGGGCCGCAGCCTGGCCGAGGAAGGGTTCGTGCACTGCTCGTTCCGGTCCCAGCTGGCGGGGGTGGCCGCGGCTCTCTACTCCGGGACGCCGGCCCTGGTGCTGCTGGAGATCGACCCGGAGCTACTCGGCGGCGCGCCCCTCCGGGTGGAGGCGGTGCCGGGCAGCGCGCACGGGTTCCCGCATGTCTACGGGCCGATCCCGACGGCGGCTGTCGCCTCGGCGACACCGGTGCAGGTGGACGAGCAGGGTCACATCCACGACGCGCGGATCCCTGGCGCGGGGTGAATCGCTGCGAACGCCCGGCGTTCGTGGCCGACAGGAGCGCGCCAGTGGTCCAGAAGGGCGCGTTCGCCGGCGTCGGTCAGGCCTGCGGCGGCCGGTTGGACCGGTCCAGGAACCGCTCCAGCGGGATCGAGCCGTCCTGCCACGGGGTGAGGAGCCAGACCACCAGGTAGGCGCCCACTCCGATGAAAGGCAGCAGGAAAGAGACGAGCACCAGGACCCGTACCAGGGTGACGCTGGCGTTCGCGGACGCGGCCAGTCCCCCGCAGATGCCGCCGACGATACGGGCGGGGCCACGGCGGAAGTTCAGGCGGCGGAGGGAGTCGAAGAAGGACCTCATGCAGGCAACGCTACGGGCACGCGGCCCGGTGCGCATCGGGGAGGTCCCTGAGCAGACCCCTGATCCTGCGGCGGATCCACCCTCTCCCGCAGCGGATCCACCCTCGGGCGGCTGCTACTGCTGGCGCAGCCGCGCCGCCTGTCCGTGCGCGGGCAGGTCCTCGGTGTCGGCGAGCGCCACCAGCGAATCGGTCACCTCGGCGAGGCCGGTGGCGTCATAGTCGATCACCTGCACCGATTTCAGATAGGCATGCACGCCGAGCCCGCTGGCGAACCTGGCTGTCCCACCGGTGGGCAGCACATGGTTCGAGCCGGCGATGTAGTCGCCCAGGGACACCGGCGAGTACGGGCCGACGAAGATAGCACCGGCGTTGCGGACTCGGGGGCGGCGACCTCAGCCGCGGCGGCGGTCTGGATCTCCAGATGCTCGGCGGCGTAGGCATCCACGACGGCGATCCCCTGGGTCCAGGTCGTCGACGAGCACCACGTAGGACTGCGGACCGGTCAGCGCACTGCGGATCCGGTCCGCGTGCTTCGCCGCAGTCGCCTGGGTGGTGATCTCCTCGGCCACTGCCGCGGCCAGCGTCTCCGAGTCGGTGACCAGCACCGACGCAGCCGCGGGGTCGTGCTCCGCCTGGGAGATCAGGTCAGCGGCCACCCAGGCCGGATGGGCGCCCCCGTCAGCGAGCACGGCGATCTCTGTGGTACCCGCCTCGGAGTCGATGCCGACCAGGCCGCGCACCGCCCGCTTGGCGGCGGCGACGTAGATGTTGCCCGGCCCGGTGACCACATCCACCGGCCGGCACGAGGCGGACTCGTCCGGCCCAGCCACGCCGTAGGCGAACATGCCGATCGCCTGCGCACCGCCGGCGGCGTAGACCTCCTCGATGCCGAGCATCGCGCAGGCCGCCAGGATGGTCACATCGGGCAGGCCGCCGGTGTCCCGCTGCGGCGGGCTGGCCACGGCGAGCTCGGGTACCCCGGCCACCTGGGCGGCCACCACGTTCATCACCACCGAACTGGGCAGCGCAGCCAGCCCGCCCGGTACGTACAACCCCACCCGCTGCACCGGAACCCACCGCTGGTGCACCCACGCACCGGCACCGAGAGTGGTGCTGCGTTCGGTCGGCAGCTGGGCTTCGTGCCCCAGCCTGGCCCGGCGGATCGCCTCCGCGAGCGCGGCGCGCACGTCGTCGTCGAGCGCTTCGACGGCCGTGCGGAGCGCCTCAGCAGGCACCCGCAGACTCGGCGGTCGTACGCCGTCGAACTTCTCCGCATAGTCGGCCAGGGCCTGCCCGCCGCGCTCACGTACATCGGCGAGGATCGGCTCCACCCGATGGCTGGCGACGTCGATGTCGACCTCGGCACGCGGGAGCTCGGCCCGCAGTGCCGCACCGGTCAGATCACGTCCGCGGAAATCGAGAGTGCGCATCACAGCGCCAGTCTAGGCCGGGGCGGGAGGCCGCCGGCACTGGGACAATAGCCGGATGGCTACTGCTGAGACTGAGGACGTTCCGATCACCGGCGAGATGATCCGGCTGGGCCAGCTGCTCAAACTCACCGGGATCTGCGAAGACGGTGCGTCCGCCCGGATCCTGCTCAGTGATGACGCCGTCCAGGTCAATGGCGAGACCGAGACCCGGCGCGGCCGTCAGCTCACCCCCGGTGACCTGCTCGAGATCGACCTGCCGCACGGCGAGCGCCGGCTGCGGGTGACCAGCGACTGATCAGGCGCTGGCCAGAGCTGTGAGTCTGGCGGCGTACCCGCGCGGTCACTTGCGGTGGAACTGCACCTGGTGCCCGTCCGGCCCCTGGACCGTCGCGAACGTCCCCCACGGCTGTTCGTCGGGATCGGAGACCACCGCGCCGCGGCGGCGGAGCTCGGCCACTGTGGCCGCCACGTCATCGCAGGCGAACGTCAGGTACGCCCCCTCGCCCGGGGCCTTACCCTCGGCTGCGGCATCGTGCAGCGCGATCGTGGCACTCCCCTGCGGGGGTGCCACCTCCACCCAGCGCATTCCTGGGCCCATCTCCTGATCGGTCACCACGGTGAACCCGAGCAGGTCCCGGTAGAACCGCAGCGACTCCTCCTGGTCGGACACATACAGCATCGCGGTGCCGATTCCGGTGATCATCGTCCACTCCTCCATTGGTTCACACCAGGCAGTTCGGGCCCAGCAGTGCTTTCAGGTCCCCGTAGAGCGAGGAAGTGCGTTCCACCCGCAGACCGTCCTCCAGCCGCATCACTGTGGACCGGCCCGGTGCGGTCAGATGCAGGTGTACCTCGGTGATCCCGGGGTGCGTGCTCAGCACGTCCCGCAGCCGGGTCAGCACCGGTTCGCTGCATCGCGCCTCGGCGATCCGCACCGCCACCGGTGCTTCCTCGCCCACGCTCACGTCCGGCAGGCTCATCTCCATCGCCTGCAGGGTGAGCGACTCGTCCCGCCAGCGCGCCCGGCCCTTGAGCACCACCACCTGGTCGTGCGCGAGGGCTGTGCTGTAAGCGAGGTAGGTCTCGCCGAAGAACATCACCTCGACCGAGCCCTCCATGTCCTCAATGGTCACGGCGGCCCACGGGTTGCCCTTCTTGGACATCTTCCGCTGCAGTGAGGTGATCAGCCCGGCGATGGTCACCGTGGACCCGTCCGGGCGGGACTCGTCGGCGATCAGCGTGGCGATCGAGACGTCGGCGGCCTGGGTGAGCACGTGCTCGATCCCGGACAACGGGTGGTCGGAGACGTACAGGCCGAGCATCTCCCGCTCGAACGCCAGCTTCTGCTTCTTGTCCCACTCCGGCAGATCCGGGATCTCCACGGTGAACCCGCCGCCGTCGGAGTCGTCCCCAGCGAGCCCGGCGAACAGGTCGAACTGACCTTCCGCCTCCTTGCGCTTGACGCCGATCACCGCGTCCACCGCCTGCTCGTGCACCATCAGCAGCGCCCGGCGGGTGTGCCCCAACGAGTCGAAGGCACCGGCTTTGATCAGCGACTCGATGGTGCGCTTATTGCAGACCACTGCGGGCACCTTGTCCAGGAAGTCGGTGAACGAGGTGAAATCGCCCTTCTCCTCCCGGGCCTGGGCGATCGCAGCGACCACGTTGTGTCCCACGTTGCGCACCGACGCGAGGCCGAACCGGATGTCATCGCCCACCGGGGTGAACGTGGCCGCCGACGCGTTCACATCCGGTGGGAGCACCGTGATCCGCATCCGGCGGCACTCGTTCAGGTACAGCGCGGACTTGTCCTTGTCATCCCGGGTGGAGGTGAGCAGGGCGGCCATGTACTCGCAGCCATAGTGGGCCTTGAGGTAGGCGGTCCAGTAGGAGACCAGCCCGTAGGCGGCCGAGTGTGCCTTGTTGAAGGCGTAGTCGGAGAACGGCAGGAGGATCTCCCACAGCGTCTTTACAGCGTTCGCGGAGTAGCCGTTCGCCTTCATCCCGGCTTCGAAGTTGGAGTACTCGGCGTCGAGCACCTCCTTCTTCTTCTTGCCCATCGCGCGGCGGAGCAGGTCGGCCTGGCCCAGGCTGTAGCCGGCCAGCTTCTGCGCGATCTCCATCACCTGCTCCTGATAGACGATCAGGCCGTAGGTGGTGCCGAGGATCGACTCGAGCGGTTCGGCCAGCTCGGGATGGATCGGAGTGATCGGCTGCTGGCCGTTCTTGCGCATCGCGTAGTTGGTGTGCGAGTTGGCGCCCATCGGGCCGGGCCGGTAGAGCGCACCGACGGCGGAGATGTCCTCGAAGTTGTCCGGGCGCATCAGCCGCAGCAGCGTCCGCATCCCGCCACCGTCGAGCTGGAACAGGCCGAGCGTGTCGCCCCGGCCGAGCAGGGCATACGTCTCCGGGTCGTCCAGGGTGAGATCCTCCACCCGGACCTGGTCCTTGCCGTTGATGACGATGTTCTCCAGCGCATCGTCAAGAATGGTGAGGTTACGCAGCCCGAGGAAGTCCATCTTCACCAGGCCGAGATCCTCCCCGGCCGGGAAGTCCACCTGGGTGATCACTGCGCCGTCCTGCTCGCGGCGCATGATCGGGATGATGTCCAGCAGCGGCTCGTTGGCGATGATCACCCCGGCCGCGTGCACCCCCCACTGCCGCTTCAGCCCCTCCAGCCCACGCGCAGTCTCCAGCACCCGGTTCGCTTCCGGGTCACTGGCAACCAGCTGGCGGAACTCGTCGGCCTCGGCGTAGCGGGCATCGTCGGGGTCGAACATCCCGGGCAGGGTGATGTCCTTACCCATCACCGCCGGCGGCATCGCCTTGGTGAGCTTCTCCCCCATCGCGAACGGGTAACCGAGCACCCGGGAGGCGTCTTTCAGCGCCTGCTTGGCCTTGATCGAGCCATAGGTGACGATGTAGGACACCTTGTCCTCGCCGTACTTGTCGCTGACGTACTTGATCACCTCACCGCGCCGACGCTCGTCGAAGTCGATGTCGAAGTCCGGCATCGACATCCGCTCCGGGTTGAGGAACCGCTCGAAGATCAGCCCGTGCTCGAGCGGGTCGAGCTCGGTGATGCTCATCGCGTACGCGGCCATCGAGCCGGCACCGGAGCCACGCCCCGGCCCGACCCGGATGCCGTGGTCCTTGGCCCAGTTGATGAAGTCCGCGACCACCAGGTAGTAGCCGGCGTACCCCTTACCGGTGATCACCTCGAGCTCGTACTCGGCCTGCTGACGCACCTCCTCCGGTATGCCGGCCGGGTACCGCTGGTTCAGCCCCGTCTCCACCGCGCGTTCGAACGTGGAGACCTCGTCCTCACCCTCCGGCACCGGGAAGTGCGGCATGTACCGGCCCACTTCCTCGGTAAAGCTGACCTCGCACTGCTCGGCGACCCGCAGAGTGTTGTCGCAGGCCTCGGGCAGCTCGGCGAACAGCTCGCGCATCTCCTCGGCGGACTTCAGGTAGTACCCGTCACCGGAGAGTGCGAAGCGCTTGCCGCCCTGGTCGTAGGTCGGTTCCTCGAGCGTGGACGAGGACTGCACGCAGAGCAGCGCCTCGTGCGCATGTGCATCCTCGTGCTTGGTGTAGTGCAGATCGTTGGTGGCCAGCAGCGGAGCGCCGATCTGCCGCGACAGCTCGAGCAGGCCACTGCGCACCCGCCGCTCGATCTCCAGACCGTGGCTCATCAGCTCGATGTAGTAGTTCTCCTTGCCGAAGATGTCCTGCATCTCGCCGGCAGCACGGACCGCCTCGTCCCACTGGCCCAACCGCAGCCGAGTCTGCACCTCCCCGGACGGGCAGCCGGTGGTGGCGATCAGCCCCTCGGCGTAGGTGGAGAGCAACTCGGTGTCCATCCGCGGCCACTTGCCCAGCTGCCCCTCCAACGAGGCGAGCGAGCCCATCCGGAACAGGTTGTGCATCCCGGTGTTGTTCTTCGACAACAGGGTCATGTGCGTGTAGGCGCCGCGGGCGGAGACATCGTCGGAGGCCTGGCCCTCCTCGCCCCAGCGCACCCGGGTCTTGTCGAACCGGCTGGTGCCCGGGGTGAGGTAGGCCTCCACCCCGATGATCGGTTTGATGCCGTACTTGCGAGCCTTGGACCAGAAGTCGTAGGCACCGAACAGGTACCCGTGGTCGGTGATCGCGAGGGATGTCTGGCCGAGTCGCTGCGCCTCGGCGAACAGGTCGTCCAACCGGGCCGCGCCGTCCAGCATGGAGTACTCGGTGTGCACGTGCAGGTGGACGAAGTCGGCGGCCATGGACCGAGTCTAAGCGGGCCCACCGACACCCCCAACCCGCCTGGCCGATAGCATCGCCCCACCCGATCGAGGAGCCCGAGATGACCCCCTCACCCGCCCTGCCCCGAGGCCCGTGGCAGCGGGCGGCCCGCGCCGCCGGACTGCTGCAGGCCGCCCAGGTGCGACCGACGATCTTCGCCGAGATGACGGCGCTGGCCCAGCGCACCGGCGCGGTCAACCTGGGTCAGGGGTTCCCGGATACCGACGGTCCGGCGAGCATCACCGCCGCAGCCCAGGAGGCGATCGCCGCCGGGGCGAACCAGTACCCGCCCGGACCGGGCCACCCGGACCTGCTCCGCGCGATCGCCGACCATCAGCAGCGGCACTACGGCCTGCACGTCGATCCCGCGAGCGAGGTGCTGGTGACCACCGGGGCCACCGAAGCGATCGCCGCCGCGGTGCTCGCCCTGGCCGGGCCAGGGGACGAGGTCCTCACCCTGGAGCCGTTCTACGACTCCTACGCCGCGATCATCGCCCTGGCCGGTGCCACGCACACCACCGCGCCGCTGCATCCCACGCCGGCGGGCTTCGCTCTGGACATCGAGGCGCTGCGCACCGCGGTCACCGCCCGGACCCGGCTGATCCTGCTGAACTCTCCGCACAACCCCACCGGGGCGGTGCTCGAGCAGACCGAGCTGGCCGCGATCGCTGCCGTGGCCAAAGAACGCGGCGCCGTCGTGGTCACCGACGAGGTGTATGAGCACCTCACCTACGACGGCGCCACGCACGTGCCGATCGCCACGTTGCCGGGCATGGGTGAGCGCACCCTGACCATCTCCTCGGCCGGGAAGTCGTTCGCGCTCACCGGATGGAAGATCGGCTGGGTCAGCGGTCCGGCCGAGCTGGTGACGGCGGTGCGCACGGTGAAGCAGTTCCTCACCTACACCACCGGGGCCCCCTTCCAGCCGGCGATCGCGGTCGGCCTTGACCTGGAGACCACCGCCGGTCCGGACGCGACCTGGCTGACCCGGCAGGCCGCCTCGCTCGCCGCCCGCCGGGACCTGCTCCTCGACGGGTTGCACACCGCCGGTCTAGCCACCGCAACCCCGCGGGGAGCGTACTTCGTGATGGCGAACGCGCACTCCCTGCTCACCGGGCCGCTGGCCCGCACCGGCATCAGCACCGGAGCCGACCTGTGCCGGGCCCTGCCCGAGCTCGCCGGCGTGGTGGCAGTACCAGCCACCGCGTTCACCACACCAGGATCGACGGCCGACGCTGGTCTGACCAACTGGCTGCGGCTGACATTCGTGAAGTCCGAACCGGTGATCACCGAGGCGGTGGCCCGGCTCACGGCGCTGTCCCGGTGATCCGCTCCAGGCTCTGCCGGCGTCTGTCAGGGTCTGCCGAGGTATGCCGGGGCCTGTCGGCGTCTGTCAGGGTCTGTCGGCGTCTGTCAGGGTCTGTCGGGGTCAGCACCAGGGTGCGCCACCGGACCGAGCGCTCAGATCCCGAACAGGGAGCCGGGCAGCAGGTGCGGGATGGACACCACGGCCCAGAATCGCAGGAACCGGCCCACCAGGGACACTCCGGCGAACAGCCACCACGGCATCCGCAGCGACCCGGCGAGCACGGCCACCAGGGCGTATGGCGGCAGGCCGGCGAAAGCGCTGACGAAGGTGACCGCCGCCGGACCCCACTCGTGTGCCGTGCACCACTGCTCCACCCGGGTCATCCGGTCCACCCACCGGCCCTTGGCGCGCGAGCGCAGCCGCTTGGTGCTCAGCACGCCACGGCCGACCAGGTAGGAGAGCATCTTGCCGGCTACCTGCCCGACGGCCCCGGCCAGCGCCAGCCAGATGCCACCGGTCTCGGTCAGGGCCGCCGCACCGAGCAGGTAGAGCTCGGCGGGCAGCACCATCACCACAGCGGAGAGCGCACAGTAGCCGAACGCGGCCGCGAGCTCCCACATGGGCACGAGCGTATCGGCCGGCCGGAGTCGTTCAGTCCTGGGGCTGGACCACCACGGCGTCATAGTCCGGCTCAGCGGAGATCATCCCGGCCTCGAGGGCCGCCGCACCGATCGTGCGCAGGCTCTCGGTGTCCAGGCCCGGGGCGAAGACACCGAAGTTGGCTCCCTCCACCAGCTCGGGGTCGAGCTCCAGCTCTCTGACCACGGTCTCCCGGACCCGGTCCGGGTTCTCGGTGGCGAACTCGTTCGCCTCGCTCATTGCCTCCTGGAACGAGGCCACGATCTCCGGGTTCTCCTCGGCGAAGGGGCCACTGGTGATGTAGTAGCCGATCGTGGTGTCCGGGAAGGAGGCGACGAAGTTGTCGATCACGTTCACGAATCCCGTCTCCTCGGAGATCGACCGGAACGGCTCCACGGACCAGATGGCGTCCACGTCGCCACGCTCCAGTGCGGCGGACATATCGGAGTAGTTCATCGGCGTGTACGTCACCCCGGAGGTGTCCACACCTTCGTTCGCCAGCGCGGTGTCGATGGTGAGGTCACCGAGGTTGTTCACCGAGTTGACGGCGATATTCGCCCCGGCCAGGTCGCCCACCTCGGTGATCGGCCCGTCCGGGAGCACGAACAGTGCGGAGGTGTCCGCCTCGGGGTCGGCGCCCACCCCGCAGCAGTTGGCGACGAACCGCAGATCCAGGCCCTGGTCGATGGCTTGTAGATCGCTGACCGCGTTCGCGTACCCGATCGGGCTCTCCTGGTTCACCACCGAGGGCACGATCGCCGAGCCCGCCTCGGCGATCTCGATCGTCACGTCCAGCCCGTGCTCGGCGAAGATCCCCTCCTCGACGCCGAGGTACAGCGGCGCCGAGTCCATCGTGGTGATCTGCATGACGGTGAGCTCGTACTGGCCCTCCTCGTTAGTGTTGTCCTCGCCGCCACAGGCGGTCAGGGCGAGCGCGGCCACAGCCAGCGGCGCGATCAGAGTGCGTGCTTTCATCATCTGTTCCTTCGGCGAGGGGTAACGGTCAGGACGTGCCGGCGGTGGCGCCGCGCACGTGCTCGCGGATCTCGGCGAACACCTCCGCACGGAGCGTGGCGAACCGGGGAAGCTGCTTGGTGGCGATCTGGTCGCGTTCGGCGGGCAGGTCGATGTCGAACACGTGCGTGATCCGGCTCGGCGACCGGGACACCACAGCCACCCGGTCGCTGAGGTAGACGGCCTCATCCACATCGTGGGTGACGAACACCACGGTCATCCCGAGCTCGGTGCGCAGGGACAGGACGAGGTCCTCGAGGTCGGCACGGGTCTGGGCGTCCACCGACGCGAACGGCTCGTCCATGATGAGCACCTCGGGCCGGTAAGCGATCGCCCGGGCGATCGCGACCCGCTGCTGCATACCCCCGGAGAGCTCAGACGGGGACTTGCGTGCCGCATCGCTCAGCCCGACCTCGCGCAGCGCGCGCTGCACCCGGTCAGCGATCTCTGCTTTCGGCACTTTGTGCGCGCGGAGCGGGAGCGCCACGTTCTTCTCCACCGAGAACCAGGGCAGCAACGAGCGGGAGTAGTCCTGCAGCACGAGGGCGAACTCGCGCGGGACGCCGTCGATCGGCTTGCCCCGGAAGGACACACTGCCGGTGCTGGGTTCGAGCAGACCAGCCAGGCAGCGCAGCAGGGTGGTCTTCCCGGCCCCGGAGGGCCCGACCACGGTGAAGAACTCGCCGTCGCCGATGCTCGCGGTGATGTCCGCGAGCGCCTCGAAGGCGCGGTCGCCGTGGCCGTACACCTTGTGCAGGCCGTCGACCTCGATCAAAGGGGTGGCGGTGGTCATCGCTGGTAGTACCTCCGGTCGATCAGCCGCTCGACCAGGTCGAACAGCAGGTTGAGCAGCACCCCGAGCACACCGAGCAGCACGATCGCCGACCATACGGCGGTCAGGTCGAAGGAGCTCTGTGCAGTGGTGAGCACGAAGCCGACGCCGACGGCGGAGCCGGTCATCTCGCTGGTCACCACCAGGATCAGGGCGAGCGGGATGGCGGTGCGGATCCCGGCAGCGGCCCGCGGGTAGACCGCCGGCAGCACCACGGAGAACTGGCGGATCGGGCCGCGGATGCCGAACGAGCGGGCCGTGTCGTGCAGGGTCGGGGAGATCCCGCGGCAGCCGTCGATCACGTTCAGCAGCACCGGGAAGAAGCAGCCGAGCGCGATGATCACCACCTTCATCGTGGTGCCCAGACCGAACAGCACCATCGCCAGCGGCACCAGGGCGGTAGCCGGGATGGCCCGGACGAACTCCCCGGTCGGGGACAGTGCTCGGTCCAGCCAGCGTTGCTGTCCGATCACCAGGCCGAGCACCAGCCCGGCGAGGATCGCCACGGCCAGGCCGACCCCGAGGTTGGCCATGCTGGAGAGCAGGTGGGGACGGCCCTCACCGCCGGCCCAGTACTCCCAGGCGTGCCGGAGCACCTCCACCATCGGCGGGACGTACGGGTCGGTGGAGTCGGCGGTGAGCAGCCACCATGCTCCGAGCGCCACCACGACGCCGACAACGGCCAGCAGGCCCCGGGTCCAGGCGCTCATCGCGACCTCCCGGAGGGGTGCCAGTGCAGCAGCCGCCGGCTGAGTGCGGACAGTCCTCCGTTCAGCACCAGGCCGACGAGCCCGATGGCGACGACGTAGGCGTACATCCGGGGCAGGTCACCGCCGCTGCGGGCCAGGTTCAACCCCTGGCCCAGGCCGGGGGCGCCGATCAGGATCTCGGAGGTGATGGTGATGATCAGCGCGGTCGCCGAGGCGATCCGTACCCCGGTGAGCAGCCCGGGCAGCATCGACGGCAACGTCACCCAGGCGAGCCGCTGCCCCAGCGTGAACCCGTAGGCACGGGCAGTGTCCCGGGCCACCGGGTCCACGCTGCCGGTGGCATACACCGCGGCCACCAGCATCTGCCAAAATGCCGCGTACCCGGCCAGGAACACCTCACCCTCACGGCCGCCACCGATGGTGAGCACCACCAGCGGGATCATCGCGATCGACGGGATCGGTCGGAGAAACTCGATCACCGGCATCAGTACCGCCTGCACGACCCGCACACTGCCGAACAGCACTCCGCCCAGGGTGCCCAGAACGATGGCCACCCCGAGCGAGGCGGCCCAGGCCACGATCGTGTTGCCGACCAGGCCCCAGGTGCGCATCTCGGTGACCAGACCGGCGAGCTCACCGGCGATCACGCTCGGTGCGGGCACGTAGCTGCGCGGCAGCACGCCCACGGTCACCGCCAGCTGGACGAGCAGGACCAGGGCGGCGGTACTCGCCGTCGGCAGCACCCAACGTGGCACCGGGCGGACGTGACGTGGCTCGGTCCGGACCGTCACCGCAGTCCCAGTTCGGTCGCGGCGCGAGCAGCGAGAGCGTCCCGGTCGGGCTTGTTCGTGGTGCCCAGCGGCAGCTGGGTGAGGATCCATACCCGCCGCGGGTGTGCGTACGGCTCGAGGTGGGCGAGCACGTGCCGGCGCAGCCCGTCCTCGTCGACGTCGGCGCGCACGAGCGTGACGAAGGCGACCGGTTTGGTGCCCTTGACCTCGTCCGGTACCGCCACCACGACGGCCTCGGCCACCGAGGGGTGCTGTTCCAGCACTCGCTCCACCGCCCGCGGGTAGACGTTCTCACCGCCGGAGACGAACATGTCGTCCTCACGTCCGTCGAAGGTGTAGAAGCCGTCGGCGTCCACGGTGAAGACGTCCTTGGTGTGGTGGAACCCGTCGGCGGTCACCGGCAGCTGGTCCTCGCTCAAGCCGAGGTAGCCGGTGAGCAACGCCGGGACACGCACCTCGAGCACGCCCCGGTCGGCCCGGACGGTGCCATCGGCGTCCACCAGCCGCAGCTCGACGGCCGGGTGCGCGGCGCCCACGGACCCGTCCGGGACGGGCAGCCCGTCCCGGTGGGGGCCGAACACCACCGGACCGGATTCGGTGGTGCCGTAGCCGAACGAGATCGCCACACCGTCGAAGAGCTCGCGCAGGCGGGTGAACAGCTCTGGCGCGGCCGGGGCGGAGCCCATGTACAACGCCTTCACCGAGGAAGAGTCGACCTGACCGGCGAGCGGATGGGCGGCGGCGATCGCGAACATCGGCGGCACTCCGGAGACCTCACTCACCCGGTGCTCGGTCACGGCGTGCCAGAACGCTGCCGGCTCGAAGACTGGCAGCACCACCAGCGTGCCGCCGGCGAAGAAGGTGCGCTGCGCGGTGCTGAGAGCATTCATGTGATAGAGCGGCGCGGAGATGAGCACCCGCTTCGAATCCGGTGGTACCGGTGCGGCGAGCATCTCAATCACCCACAGGTGACTGCGGTGGGAGAGCTGAACCCCCTTGGGCCGTCCGGTCGAGCCGGAGGTGTACAACACCATCGCGTCCGCGGCCGGATCGGTCGCCACGGTCTGGAAGTCCGCATCCGGTACCGGGGCAGCGAGATCGATCACGTCTGCCCCGGCGAGCGCTCCGGCACGCCGCTCGGCCAGGTCACGATCGGCGAGCACCACCTGCAGGGACGCGTCCTGAACCACGTAAGCAACGCCGTCGGCAGGCAGCTTGTGACTGATCGGGACCACCACGCCACCGGCACGCTGGATCGCCAGCTCGGCCACCAGCCAGGCCGCCGAGTTCACCCCGAACAGGCCGACCCGCTCCCCCGGGGCCAGCCGCTCGCTCAGCTGGGCGGCGCGGGCGCGGATCGCGTGCTCCAGCTCGGCGTAGGTCCAGTGCTGTGCAGTCTCTCCCGGTGCGCCGACATCGATCAGCGCGAGCGCGTCCGGGCGGTCGGTGGCGACGGCGTCGCCCAAGTTCGTGCTCACCCTCACTCTCCCGGGGTACTCGTGGCGAAGACGGCATAGCTCCCGCGGCCGGTGGCCACGGTCTTGCCGCGTGCGTCGATCACTTCGGCCTCGGCGACACTGACCGCCCGGCCCAGTTTCACCGGCCGGGCGACGACATCCAGGTCCCCGGGGACGGCCGCACGCAGGAAGTGGGTGGTGAAGTCCAGCGTCGGAGCCACCGCGGCCTGCGCGGCGAACAGGCACCAGTCGGCGGCCAGGTCAAGCAGCGTGGCGAGGATACCGCCGTGGGTCACCTGGGCCTCGGTGCCGTTGCTCCACTCCGGGCGCCAGGTGGCGCGCAGCCGCAGCTCGGCCGCGCTCACCTCGACGACCTCCAGTCCGAGCCAGCGGTGCAGCGGTGCGGCGTTGATCCGCTCGGTCAGCGCGGCCGGGGTCACCGTGGCCGCGGTCGCCCCGGTCATGACCGGGCTCCCGGCGTCACGACGATCTTGCCGAGCACCTCCCGGTCCCGGACCTGACGCAACCCGTCGAGTGCGCCCTCCAGGCTCACCACTTCGCTGACCACCGGGTCGAGTTCACCGCGATCGATCATCGCCAGCAGCGCCTCGAAGTCCTCGGTCTGGAAGCCGTTGGACCCGATCACCCGCAGTTCGAAGGACCAGATGTAGCGCAGGTCCTCCACCGGGTCGTACCCGGCGGTCGCCCCACAGACCAGAATCGCACCGCCGAGCTTGACACTGCGCAGCGTCGGGTGCCAGGTATCACCACCGGTGAAGTTGATCACCACGTCCACCCCGGTCTCGGTCGAGGACCGGGACGGCTTTCCGTAGTGCTCCTTCACCCATCTCGCGAAGTCCACCTCGCGGTAGTTCAACGTCTCGTCGGCACCGATCTCCTCCAGCGCCCGGCACTTCTCCTGCGACCCGGCCGCCGCGATCACATGCGCACCGAGCTGCTTGGCGAGGAGCACCGACGCGGTCCCCACGCCGCCGGAGGCACCGAGGATCAGCACCGTGTCACCGGCGGAGACCGCCCCCTTGCCGACCACCATCCGATGGGCGGTGCCGTAGGCCACCGGGAGGGCGGCCGCCTGCACATCGGTCACGCCGGCGGGGATGCGCACCAGCTGGCGGGCGTCCACCAGGGCGTACTCGGCCATCCCGCCGTCCAAGGTCTCGCCCATCAATCCGCGGTCGGGGTGGAGGGGGTGCACCAGCACCCGGTCGCCGGCCGACCAGCCGGTCACGTCCTCGGCGAGCTCGGTGATCTCACCGACCAGGTCGAGCCCGATCACCACGGGCATCGGGATGGTGATTCCTGGCATCCCGGTCACCGTGAAGATGTCGTGGTAGTTCCATGAGCTCGCGGTCACCCGAATCACCACATGTCCGGGTCGCAGCTCCGGGCGGGGGTAGTTCTCGACCAGCTGGACCTGGTCCAGCTCTCCGTGGGCTGGGAGGACCAGCGCCCTCATCGTGCTCGGCATGCGGACGTGAGCTCCTTGTCATCGGGGAAGGTGCGGGCAGAGGTGCACCAGACGATTCTGCCAAGAATGCCCCCGCAAGAACCGTGCCGAAGAATTCGTATCACCTAGTGGTCATCGGCTGGTGCCACCGATCCCCGAACCGGCGTCAGCGGTGGAGGGTCTTGACGGCGTCGTGGTGCCAGATTCCGGCGTCCAGGTACCGGTCGGAGCCGATCTCGTAGCCCAGCGCCGCGTAGAAACCAGTCGCGCCCTCCTGCGCGGACAGCTCCACTCGCACCTGACCGCCGGCCGGGTGTTCTGCCAGGGCAATACGTTCGGTCTCGTCCATCAGCGCGCGCCCCAGGCCGAGGCCGCGTGCGGTGGCCCGCACCGCCACCCGGGTCACGTGCACCCGCCCCGGGCCGTCGACCAGCAGCCGGGCGGTCCCCAGGTCCTGCCCGTCCGCCACGGCGAGCAGGTGCACCGTGCCGGGCAGGTCATCCTTCTCGTCCAGCTCGTCACCGAGGGAGACGCCCTGTTCATCGACGAACACCTCGAACCGCAGCGCGTGCACCCGGCGCAGCCCGGCCGCATCGCTGACCCGCAGCACCTGCACGGCAGCGGCCATCAGTGGGTGCTCCCTGCGCGCAGCGAGGCCAGCGCCGCGGCCAGATCCTCGGGATAGGAGCTGGTGACCTCCAGCCAGGTGCCGGTCCCGGGGTGGGTGAAGCCGAGCCGCATCGCGTGCAGCCACTGCCGGCGCAGACCGAGCCGTTCGGCCAGCCGCGGGTCGGCGCCGTAGATGAGGTCACCGACACAAGGGTGGCCGATCGCCGCACTGTGCACCCGGATCTGATGCGTGCGGCCGGTCTCCAGGTGGATCTGCAACAGCACGGCGCCGGGCATCGCCTCCAGCGTCTCGTAGTGCGTGACACTCGGCCTGCCGTCGGCCACGACCGCCCACCGGGAGTCGCGAGCGGGATGGCGCCCGATCGGTGCGTCGATCGTGCCGGTGGTCGGGTCCGGATGCCCCTGCACGACGGCGTGGTACACCTTGGTCACGGTCCGTTCCTTGAACGCCCGCTTCAGCACGGTATAGGCCCGTTCGCTCTTCGCCACCACCATCAGCCCGGAGGTGCCGACGTCGAGACGGTGCACCACACCCTGGCGCTCGGCCGCACCGGAGGTGGAGATGCGGTAGCCAGCGGCGGCCAGCGCCCCGACCACTGTCGGCCCGGTCCACCCCGGGCTGGGGTGGGCGGCTACACCGACCGGCTTGTCCACGACGACGACGTCATCGTCGTCGTGCTGGATCCTCATCCCTGGCACCGGCTCCGGTGGGGTGGCTGCGTCGGCGCTGAGGTCGGGCACGCTGACCTCCAGCCAGGCGCCGGCTACCAGCCGGTCGGACTTGCCGAGCACCCGCCCGTCCATCAGCACATCGCCGGCGCCGGCCAGCTCGGCGACCTTGGTCCGGCTCATCCCGAGCATCCGGGACAGCGCCGCGTCCACCCGCTCGCCCGCGAGCCCGTCCGGGACGGGCAGAGAACGTCGGTCAGCCATCGGTGCGGGTCACTTCCTCCCCGGCGGCATCCTCGCCATCACGGGTTTCGTCGACGCTCTCCTCGCGCTCCCCAGCGGGCTGCTCGTCGTTTTCCTCCGCGTCCTCACCGGAGGCGACGTGCTTGCCCTCGGAGGCGCCGTCGTCGTGCTCGGTAGCGGTCGCCCGGTGCCCGTTCACGCCGATTCCGGTGAAGGTGAGCACAGCGATTCCGGCTGCGGAGAGCACGATCGCGATATCCGCGATGTTGCCGACGAACCAGCCGTTGTAGTTGAGGAAGTCCACGACGTGCCCGACGGCGAAGCCCGGCTCCCGGAACAGCCGGTCACCGAGATTGCCGAGGGTGCCACCGAGCAGGGCGCCGAGCGCCACCGCCCACCCTCGCGAGCCGAGCCGACGCGCCACCACGAGGATCACCACGGTGACCACGGCCATCGCGATCGTGAACAACCAGGTGGAACCTTCGCCCAGGGAGAACGCCGCCCCGGGGTTGAACACCAGGCTCAGGCCGAAGTAGTCGCCGATCAGCGGGCGGTACTCCCCTGCGGTGAGGGTGTTCAGCATGATCTGCTTGCTCACCTGGTCGGCGACCAGCACCGCGGCGGCGAGCACGGCCAGCAGCACGATCAGCGCCGGTCGCCGACGCTGCCCCTCGCCCGTTGCCATCTCAAGTCCTCGTAGTCATGACAACGGCGGGCCCCCAGTTGCGGGAGCCCGCCGTCGCTCGGTCCGTGCGCAGTATGGGTCAGGGACGACGCATGTCGGTGTGCTCACCGGACGCGTACTGCGAGGAGATGCTGCCCCGGCCCTCGACGTCGCTGAGCAGGCCCTCGAGGTAGCTCTTCAGCCGGGTGCGGTAATCCCGCTCGAACACCCGCAGCTCATCGATCTTCCGCTCCAGCAGCGAGCGCTCGCTCTCCAGCTGGTTCAGCGTGCGGCTGCGCTGCTCATCGGCCTCGCGGGTGACTCGCTCACCCTCGACGCGTGCCTCGGAGACGAGCCGGTCAGCCTCGCTCTTCCCGTTGTTCACGTATTCGTCGTGCAGGCGCTGGGCCAGCTGCAGCATCCCGGTCGCGGACTCGGGCTCGTTCGCCCCGCCGGCGGCGGCAGCCAGGTCGGCGCCGGACTGGGTCATCGGCACCTCGGTGGCCGGCTCGGCCTCGACAGCTGCTGCCGCGGACTCGTCCGCGGGCACCTCGGCGGCCGGCTCGACATCAGGCTGCTCGGCCGACGGTGCCTGCACCGGGCTGAACTGTGTGGTCTCCTCCACACCAGGCTCTGCCGGCGCAGCCGCCGGCACGGCTGCCGCTGCCGGTGCAGCGCCACCGGACTGCTCGGCGAGCCGCTGCTCGGCCGCCTGCAGCTTGGCCTTCAGCTCCTCGTTCTCGTTGCCCACCACGCGCAAGGTATTGACGACCTCGTCGAGGAAGTCGTCCACCTCGTCCTGGTCGTACCCCTCACGGAACTTGGTGGGCTGGAACTTCTTGTTGAGGACGTCGTCTGCAGTGAGCAGAGCCATGGTCGTCACCTCGGTCTGTTTAGGTCGGGTCAGCAACAGTGTGTCACCGACGCGAGTCTTCCAACTAATCCCACAGGTACGGTAGCGGATTCCGTCCTGTGCCGCGTCACACGGGAATGAATTGGCCCAGGATACCCAGGAGCACCCAGCACACCACCAACACGATCAGGAAGGCGACATCGAGAGCGATGCCGCCTAGCCGCAACGGTGGAATGAGCCGACGCAGGGCCTTCAAGGGCGGGTCGGTGACGGTGAAGACGGCTTCGGCAGCCAGGAGTGCAACGCCGCGCGGTTTCCACTCGCGTGCGAAGTACATCACCCAGTCGAAACCCATCCGTACCAGGAGGGCAACGACGAACAGCAGGACGAGCAGGTAGGCGATGCCGAAAAGCCAGCCCACCGTCAGCTCTGGTTAAAGAAGCGCGTCTTCGACTCGGGCTCGTGCTGCTCGCTGGCCACCTCGACCGTCGCCGGCGAGAGCAGGAACACCTTGTTCGTCACCCGCTCGATCGTTCCACGCAGACCGAAGATCAGGCCGGCAGAGAAGTCCACCAGACGCTTGGCCTCCGCATCGGTCATATCGGTGAGGTTCATGATCACCGGGGTACCGCCGCGGAACGCCTCACCGATGGACTTGGCATCGGTGTAGGTGCGCGGATGCACAGTGGTGATCCGGCGCAGTCCCTGCGCGCTGTGCGATGCCGCCTGGCTGATCGGGGTCACCTGAGCCTCCTGCACGTCCTGGGTCTCCTCAACCTCGTCGTAGTCGGAGTAGTCCCGCTCGTAGGACGCCTCGGTGTAACGGTCCGCAGAGTAACGATCTTCGTTCTCCGGGTCGGCCTCGGAGAGGCCGAGGTACAGCATCGTCTTGCGCAGTGCTCCCATGCCTGCTCCTCGTTCGGTCCGGCCGACGCCGGGTGGGGAAGTGGTCAATTCCGACGCTAGTCCAGGCGCTGCCAGCAATGCGTGCATCAGCGACGGCGTGTCGCGGCCGGTCTGCTCGGAGCCGGCCGGTTCGTCCTGGTCAGCTCAGCCGGGCGACTCCGGCGAACCGGCCGCAGACCCCGGAGCGACGATAGGAGAAGAACCGCTCGTCCTCCAGCGTGCACACCGGGTGGTGGTCGATCTGGGTGATCCCTGCGTCGCCGAGCTGCGCGCGCACCCCGGCCGCCAGGTCCAGCGCCGGCGTCCCCCACGAGGTCGTCGACCACAGCTCGGGCAGCTGGTCTGCGGCCTGGCTGCGGAGCTGATCGGGCACCTCGTAGCAGCGACCGCAGATCGCCGGACCGATCGCCGCGTGCGTGACCGGCACCTCGGCCTCGGCCAGCGCCGCGACGGCGGTCGGCACCACATCCGCCAGGACACCTTTGCGGCCGGCATGCACCGCAGCGACGCCACCCGGGCCGGCGAGCAGCACGGGCACGCAGTCCGCGACCAGCACGGCCACAGCCGTGCCCGGTGTGGTGGACACGACCACGTCGGCTACCGGCTCCTCCCCCAGCGGGGGTACTGCCTGGGCGTCCCAGTGGAACACCTCGCTGCCGTGCACTTGCCGGATGAACGCCACCGGTGCGTCCGCCGCCTGGGCGAGTCGACCGCGGTTACGGGCGACCGCCGCGGGATCATCGCCCACCCCGGCGCCGAGGTTGAGCGAGGCGTACGGATCCTCGCTCAACCCACCGGCACGGGTGGTGAAGGTGGCCCAGGTTCCCGGGCCCAGGTCCGCGGTCAGCACTTACTTGAGGAAGTCGGGCACGTCCAGGTCATCGTCCCGGCGGCGCGGTTCCTCGTCGAAGACGTGCGGCACCTCGACCGGTGCTCCCTGGGCGGGCTGCTGGTTCGTCTGGTCGGGCCGAGTCGCCTGGACCGGCTGGCGCGGCGGCTCGGTGCTCACGGCAGGCTCCGGGCTCGGGGCACTGGTCGGTGCGACCTGAGCCGGTGGGGCGGGCCGGCTGGGCTGGGCCGGCGGAACTGCGGGCGCCGCGGCCGGCGCCTCCTCGGTCCGCGGTGCGGTCCGAATGGCAGGCTGCGGCTTGGCGTTCGTCGGAGAGCCGGAATCGAACCCGGCGGCGATCACGGTGACCCGCACCTCGTCGCCGAGGGCATCGTCGATCACCGCACCGAAGATGATGTTCGCCTCCGGGTGTGCGGCCTCCTGCACGAGCCGAGCAGCCTCGTGGATCTCGAACAGACCCAGATCGCTGCCACCTTGGATGGACAGCAGCACCCCGTGTGCGCCGTCGATACTGGCTTCCAGCAGCGGTGAGGAGATCGCCAGCTCCGAGGCCTGGACAGCCCGGTCGTCACCACGGGCGGACCCGATCCCCATCAGCGCACTACCGGCACCTTGCATCACCGACTTCACATCGGCGAAGTCGAGGTTGATCAGACCGGGGGTGGTGATCAGGTCGGTGATGCCCTGGACACCGGAGAGCAGCACCTGGTCGGCCGACTTGAACGCGTCCAGCACGGAGACGTTGCGGTCGCTGATGGACAGCAACCGGTCGTTCGGAATGGTGATCAGGGTGTCCACCTCGGCGCGCAGCGCGTCGATACCGGCGTCGGCCTGGACGCCGCGGCGCCGGCCCTCGAAGGTGAACGGTCGAGTGACCACACCGATGGTCAGCGCGCCCAGGGACCGGGCGATCTTGGCGACCACCGGGGCTCCGCCGGTACCGGTGCCACCCCCCTCTCCGGCAGTGACGAAGACCATGTCTGCGCCGCGGATGACCTCCTCGATCTCCTCGGCGTGGTCCTCCGCCGCCTTCTTGCCGACCTCGGGGTCGGCGCCGGCGCCCAGGCCACGGGTCAGTTCCCGGCCGACGTCGAGCTTGACGTCGGCGTCGCTCATCAGCAGGGCTTGAGCATCGGTGTTGATGGCGATGAACTCCACGCCCTTCAACCCGACCTCGATCATCCGGTTGACGGCGTTCACGCCGCCGCCGCCGATGCCGACCACCTTGATGACCGCCAGGTAATTCTGCGGTGCCGCCACGTCGATCCCTCTCGTTCGGTGCTCGGTTGCTTCTCTCAACCCTCAACCTCAACCTGAGGTTTAGAGTTATGTCATTCTTTGGCACTGATGACGCTAGGTGCCACCTTCCGGTTCGGCAATGACCTCGGCGGGTGTGTCGCGAGTGTCGACCGCCGGTGGGCGTGTCGGCCCCTGGGCGTGTCGGGCTACTCGCTCTCCGGTTCTCCGATCGTGATCGGCGCACGGGGCGCCGAGACGTCATAACCGGTCGCCTCCACCTGCCGAATGGTCTGCAGCACTTCGACCTTGAGTGGATTCTCCGCAGAGCTGCCCCAGAACACCTCGACGCCGTCCGGCAGCTCAAAACTCACCTGGTTCGGCGACGGCGCGCTGGCGGCGGCTACTTCGGCGAGCAGGTCTTCGGGCAGAGCATCCAGCACCTCCAGCACGGCGGTCAATGAGGCAGCGGTACTCTCCTCCCCCAGCGGCACCGCCACCTGTGGCAGGTCCTCGGCCGGCTCATCCGCCCGGCTCAGCACCACACCTTCGCCATCGAGGACGGCGTACCGGTCGCCGTCCTGCACGATCGCCACCGGGACCCGCGGCTCGATCACCACCTGCAGTCCGTGCGGCCAGGCCCGCTCCAGATGAGCGTCCCGGACCCCGACGATCGTGGTCAGCTCCTCCGCCAGCCCAGCGGTGTCCAACCGGGCCAACGGGGTGCCGTCCGCAGCGGCGACGATGTCCAGCACCTCCTCCTCGGAGACGATCTGGTTGGTACCGGTCACCTCGATCTCTGCGCTGCGCAGCGCGAGCAGCGCAGAGAACAGCACCACGTAGGCGAGTACGGCGAGGACCAGGGCACCGCCGGCCACCAGGGCGATCGTGCGCCAGCGCAGCCGGCGCACCGCCGCGCGGCGTTCGGCCAGCCGCTCGGCGAACTGCGCAGTGACCCGCCCTCGCTCGCGACCCGGGGCTGTCAGCTCGCGCGCCCGCGGTGCCACCGAGACGGTGCTGCGGGTACCGGTCTCCTTCGTGGTCGCGGGCTTGGCTGAGGTACGGCCCGTGCTGGTCGTCGCGGCTGATGTGGCCCTCTTCGGGCTCTCGGCGGTCGGCGTGGCCGTACCGGCCTTGGTCGCAGTGCTGGCCTTGCCAGCTGCGCCAGACTTGCTCGCCGTACCGGCGTTGGTCGCAGTGCTGGCCTTGCCAGCCTTGCCACCCTTACCGGACTTGCCGGTCTTCTTGGCAGCACCACCGGACGTAGCCGTCGTCGTCTGCTGGCCGGGCTCCGGGCGCTTCTGGCCGGCCCGCACCCGCGGCTGGGTCGGCGCTCTCATCGCTGCTCCTGCCCGCCAGTGGTCAGTCGCGCCAGGATCACCGGGCCGAGCGCGGTGACGTCCCCGGCGCCTACGGTGAGCACCAGGTCGCCAGGCGCGGCGAGGTCGGCGACGGCATGCGCGGCCTGCTGATGGTCGGGTAGATACTGCGCTCCGGGGAGCCGGTCGGCGATCAGCGCGGAGGTGACCTCCGCCCGTGGCTCCTCCCGGGCCGGGTAGATCGCGGTCAGTACTACGGCATCGGCGGCGGTCAGGGCGCCGGCAAAGGCTTCCGCGAACGCCTCGGTCCGGGAGAACAGGTGTGGCTGGAACAGCACCAGCACGCGCCCGCTGCCGGCGACCCGCCGAGCGGTGGCCAGCAGGGCGGCGACCTCGGTGGGGTGGTGGGCGTAGTCGTCCACTACCCGGACCCCGCCCGCACTGCCACGGTCCTCGAACCGGCGTGCGGTCCCGGTGAACGTGCCCAAAGCCCGCGCCAGTGCCTCCGGCGGCGCTCCGAGCTCTCGTCCGGCGCACCAGGCAGCTGTCGCGTTACGCAGGTTGTGCTCCCCGGGCACCACCAGGGCCAGCGTCGTGGGCGGTTCGTCGGAGCCGGCATCGACCAGCACCGCGCTCGAGCCCTCGGCGCCCAGCTCCACCGCCTCGATCCGCACCTGAGACAGGCCCTCGACCGGTGCCGCACCGTAGCCGAGCACCCGAACCCCCTGGGCTGCCACCCGGCGGGCGAGCGCAGCAGCACCGGGATCATCGGTGCAGGCCACCAGCAGACCGCCGGGCACGATCCGAGCGGCGAAGTCGGCGAACGCCTGGTGCACGGCTTCCTCGGTGCCGTAGTGGTCCAGATGATCGGGCTCGATATTCGTCACCACGGCGACCCGGGGGTGATAGGCGAGGAAGGACCCGTCCGACTCGTCCGCCTCGGCCACGAACGTTCCGCCCTCGCCGAGGTGGCCACCGCTGCCCCGGCCGCGCAGCTGTGCGCCGATCGCGTAGCTCGGGTCCGCGCCCAGATCGGCCAGGGCGAGTGCGAGCATCGCCGAGGTCGTGGTCTTCCCGTGCGCTCCTGCCACGGCGACGAAATCCTGTTCCCGCGCCGCGCGGGCGAGCGCCTCGGAACGATGGATCACCTCGATCCCCAGCTCGCGGGCCGCGAGCACTTCCGGGTTGTCCGGGCGGATCGCCGTGGAGACCACCACGACGTCCGCGCCGTGCACGTGCTCGGCGTCGTGGCCGACGTGCACGGTGGCACCGAGCGCCGCGAGCCGCTGCAGCACCGGGGAGTCAGCCTGGTCCGAACCGCTCACCTCGGTGCCCTGGGCCAGCATCAGCTCGGCGATCACGGACATTCCGGCGCCGCCGATCGCGATGAAGTGCGCCCTCATCGGGGGCCTCCGCCCGCCTCGAGCACGAGATCGGCCAATCGAGCGGCGCCGTCGGTGATCCCGGCCCCGGCGGCTTCGGCGCCCATCCGGGCGCGCAGACCCGCATCGATGGCCAGCGGCAGCAGGTGCTCGCGCAGCCAGGTGCTGCTCAGCTCACTGTCCTCGACCAGCAGCCCGCCACCGGCGCTGACCACCGGGCGGGCGTTCAGGCGCTGCTCCCCGTTCCCGATCGGCAGCGGGACATAGACCGCGGGGATGCCCAGGGCGGCGAGCTCGCTGACCATCCCGGCCCCGGCTCTGCTGATCACCAGATCGGCACAGGCCAGCGCCTGCTCCATCTCGGTGAGGTACTCGCGCACGTGATAGTGCGCGCTCACCTGCGCAGGTGCAGCGCCGAGCAGCTCGAGGACTCCGGCCGACTTCCCCTTCCCGGTCAGGTGCAGCACCTGGGCGCCGGCCTCGACGAGCGCAGTGGCCACCAGCGGGATGGTGGCATTCAGCCGGGCGGCGCCCAACGACCCGCCGGTCACCAGCACAGTGGTGCGCTCAGGGTCCAGACCGCAGAACTGCGCACCGGCGACCGAGCGTGCGACTGCATCGGTGGCCCGGTCCCGGACCAGGTCCGCGATCGCCGGCCGCAGCGGCAGGCCGACCAGACGCGCCTTCGGCAGCGGAGTGCCGTCGAACGTGATTCCCACAGCGGCGGCCCAGCGGGCGCCGAGACGGTTCGCCAGCCCCGGCCGGGCATTCTGCTCGTGCACCACGATCGGTACGCCCGCCGACCGGCCGGCCAGGTACGCCGGGGTGGCGACGTACCCACCAAAACCCACGACGGCCGCGGCACCCTCGATCGCCGCCCGGGCGGTAGCCGTGGCCGACCGCCACCGGCGGGGGAAGCGCAGCGCGTCCATCGAGGGGCGGCGCGGCAGCGGCACCTTCTCGATCTCGGTGAGCTCGAATCCGGCCGCCGGCACCAGCTCAGCCTCCAGCCCCTCAGCGGTGCCGAGCAGCACCAGCTCCGCGTCCGGACGGCGCCGGCGTAGTTCGGCGGCAGTGGCGAGCATGGGGTTGACATGCCCGGCCGAGCCGCCGCCGGCGAGCACGAAGACCTCAGCCACGCTCGTTCCTCGAGCCCAACCGTCCGGAGATCACGGCCAGGGACCGGCGCATCGACCCCTTCCGGGCGGCGAGCGCCTCCCGGGCGCCGGGCTCGTCCCGCGCGAAGGCGAGCACCATCGCCAGCGCGGCGATCGTCGTCACCAGGGAGGAGCCACCCTTGGAGACCAGCGGCAGCGGCAGGCCGATCACGGGGAGCAGCCCGATCGCCACCCCGATGTTGATCACTGCCTGACCGACGATCCAGGAGGCGACGGCTGCGGTGGTGATCTTCACGAACGGGTCCGGGTGCCGAGCGATCACCCGACACAGCCCTACCGCCAGGACGACGAACAGGGCGAGCACCAGCAGGCAGCCGAGCAGACCGAGCTCCTCACCGATGATCGCGAAGATGAAGTCGTTGTCCCCAGCAGGCAGCCAGAGCCACTTCTCCTTCGAGGCGCCCAGCCCGACACCGGACAGCCCGCCGGAGCCGAGCCCCCACAGTGCGTGGTCGCTCTGGTAGCCGGTGCCGTTGGGATCAGCCTCGCCACCCATACCGAGGAAGTGCAGGATGCGCTGGGTCCGGTTCTCCGAGGAGACCGCCAGGTAGGCCACCAGGGCGACCACTGCGCATCCGGCCACCACGAACTTCGAGACCGGTACACCGGCGACCCACAGGGAGCCGGCGATCAGCGCGATGAACACCAGCGCGGTGCCCAGGTCGTGGGAGTACAGCACGGTACTGAGGAAGACGGCGGAGACCACCAGGGCCGGGAAGATCACGTGCGACCAGTGCGCCAGCAGCTTGCCCTTGGTGGCGAGCACGGCACCGAGCCAGAGCGCCAGGCCGAACTTAGCGAACTCCGACGGTTGCAGCACGATCGGGCCGAGCGCCACCCAGTTCGCGTTCCCGCCCTCGCCGAGCACCAGCGGGGTGAACACCAACGCCTGCAGTGCGAGCGTGCCGATCATCGCCGCCCAGGCGAGTGCCCGGTAGGCACGCACCGGCAGCCGAGACATCGCGAAGGCGACCGGGATCGCGATCAGCGCGTAGCTGGCCTGCCCGACGAAGTCGGCGAACGGGTTCGCACCCTCGGTCGCGTTCAGCGCGTAGATCGAAGACGAGGAGAGCACCATCACCAGGCCGAGGACCAGGAGCAGGATGGTCACCCCGCCGATCAGGTAGTAGCTGGTCACCGGAGACTGCCAGGCGGCGCTCTGCGCCCACGGTGCCTGGCGCTTCTTCCGGGTCGGGCCGCTGCGGCGGCTGCGGGTGCGGGCCGGTGCGGGCCGGCGACTCCGGGTCGCCGTGGTCAGCGTGCTCATCTGCGCTCCCCGGCCACCTGTGCCACAGCAGCGGCGAACGCATCTCCGCGGGCCGCATAGGAGGTGAACTGGTCCATCGACGCACAGGCCGGCGCGAGCAGCACCACATCGCCAGGCTGGGCGAGGGCGGCGGCACGGGTCACGGCAGTGCTCATGACCTCAGTGTCGCCAGCGGGCACCACGTGGCGCGGGATGTCGGGCGCGTGTCGGGCAAGTGCACTCTCGATAGGCTCCGGATCGAGACCGATCACGACGGCGGAGCGCAGTTTGGCCGCAAAGCGCGCCACCAGTTCGTCGAACCTGGCCCCCTTGGCCAGCCCCCCGGCGATCCACACCGTCCCGCCCTCGGGCATCGCCGCCAAGGCGGCGGCGGCGGCGTGCGCATTGGTCGCCTTGGAGTCGTCGATGTAGCGCACACCGTCGATCTCGGCGACCGGCTGCATCCGGTGCGGGCCGCCGGTGTAACCGCGTAGCCCAGCGGACACGTCCGCCGGCTCCACTCCGGCGGCCCGGGCGAGCGCAGCCGCCGCGAGGGCGTTCGCCACCAGGTGGCCCGGGACGTCGTGCTCGGACCCCTGGTGCAGGTGAGCCAGATCGGCAAGGGTGCCCACCTCTGCGGCGTGGCTGGCTCGATTGGGCACGAATGCGCGGTCCGCGAGCACATTCTCGACCAGGCCCACCTCGCCGAGGGCCGGAGTGCCGAGAGTGAAACCGATCGCCCGGGCGCCCTCAGCCACCTCCGCCTGCTCGACCATCTGCCGGGTGCGCGAATCGGCGCTGTTGTAGACGCAGGCCAGCCCGGTGCGGGCATAGACCCGCGCCTTGTCCGCCACATAGGCGTCCATCGAGCCGTGCCAGTCCAGGTGGTCGGCGTCGATGTTCAGGCAGGCGGAGGCCACTGGGGCGAGAGCGTGGGTGAAGTGCAGCTGGAAGCTGGAGAGCTCCACGGCGAGCGCATCGAGCGGCGCCGGACCACTGCGAGCGGCGAGCACGGTCTCGGCGATCGGGGTGCCCACGTTTCCCACTGCCGGGGCGTTCCAGCCGTGTGCGGTCAGCATCGAGGCGAGCATCCCGACCGTGGTGGTCTTGCCGTTGGTGCCGGTCAGGGTGAGCCAGCGGATACCGGGCGGCGCGATCCGCCACGCCAGCTCGACCTCGCTGATCACCTCCACTGCGGCGCGGGCCAGCATCGGGGTGCGCGGGTTCCAGCCCGGCGAGGCCACGATCAGGTCCGGTTCCGCGGCCAACGCCCTCTCGGCAAGCCGGTCCGGATCCGCCTCGGCGACCAGCGGCACCTGCGTAGGAAGCTCGACCCGGTCGGCCACCTGCGGGTCGGCGTCGGCAGCTATGACGCGGGCACCGATCTCGGTGAGCACGGCGACTGCGGAGCGCCCCGAGGCGCCCAGCCCGGCAACGAGTACCCGGCGGTCGCGGAACTCGTCGATAGTCATGCTCCACCCGTGCCGTTCGTGGCCGGGGTATGCGGTGCCTCGCTCCGGCAGATCTCGTTCCTCGACCTACCTCCGTGAGGGCTCGGCACACTCATCCAGTGACCCACTCGGCGTAGAACAGACCCAGCCCCAGGCTCGCGAACAGCGCGGCGATGATCCAGAACCGGATCACGATCGTCACCTCACCCCAGCCGAGCAGCTCGAAGTGGTGGTGCAGTGGAGCCATCTTGAAGACCCGTCTGCCGGTGGCCTTGAAGAACCCGATCTGGATCACGTCGGAGAGGATGATCACCACGAACAGGCCACCGATGATCGCCCCGAGGATCTCGGTCCGGGTGAGAATGGTCAGTCCGGCGAGCGCACCACCGAGGGCGAGCGAACCGGTGTCACCCATGAAGATCTTCGCCGGCGAGGCGTTCCACCAGAGGAAGCCGAAGCAGGCGCCGACGATCGCCGCGGCCACGATGGCCAGGTCCCGCGGGTCTCGCACCTCGTAACAGCTCGCACCGCTTTCGGAGGCCACCACGGAGAGCACCTGGCAACTCTGGTTCATCTGCCAGAAGGTCACCAGGGTGTAGGCGCCGAACACGAAGATGCTCGCCCCGGTGGCCAGACCGTCCAGACCGTCGGTGAGGTTGACGGCGTTCGACCAGGCGGTGATGAGGAAGTTCGCCCAGATCACGAACAGCACCAGGCCCAGGCCGGCCCCGGCGAAAGCCAGGTCCAGCCACAGGTCGCGGGTGAAGGAGATGTGCGTGCTCGCCGGCGTGCGGAACCGTTCGTTCGGAAACTGCAGCACCAGTACCGAGAACACCACGCCGACCACGCCCTGGCCGACGATCTTCCACAGCGGGCTCAGCCCGAGGGAGCGCTGCCGGGTGATCTTGGTGAAGTCGTCCAGGAACCCGACCACCCCCAGGCCGACCATCAGGAACAGCACCAGCAGCCCGGAGGCGCTAGGCATGTTGCCGGTGACTGCGGAGGCGAACGCGTACGCCACCAGCGTGGACACGATAATGACCACCCCACCCATGGTGGGGGTACCGCGTTTGGTGAAGTGCGCCGTCGGGCCGTCCTGACGGATGAACTGGCCATAGTTGCGGTGCACGAGGAACCGGATGAACAACGGGGTGCCGAGCAGGGAGACGATCAACGCCACAGCCCCGGAGACGAGGATCGCGATCACTGGCCCGCCTCCTGCAGCTCACCCGCGGCGAGGCGTTCGGCCAGGCGCATCAGGCCCGCCCCGTGGGAGGACTTCACCAGCACGACGTCCCCCTCCGTGATCAGCGTCGCGAGCAGCTGCTCGGCTTCTTCGAGGCTAGCGGTGCTGTGCACCGAAACGGCGCCCGCCGCGCGCGCACCCTCAGCAATCGGAGCGGCACCGGCTCCGATCGTCACCAGCACCTGCACTCCGCTGCGCACGCTCTCGGCTCCCACCTCGGCGTGCTCAGCCGCACTGGTGGCGCCGAGCTCGAGCATCTCACCGAGCACGGCCACCGTGCGTCGACCGTTCGCGATCCGCGGCAACGTGTGCAGTGCTGCGCGCATCGAGTCCGGGTTGGCGTTGTAGGAATCGTCGACCACCGTGACGCCACCGATCTCGGTGACCTGCATGCGGTGGGGGCTCAGCGCTCGGGCGCCGGCCAGCGCGTGGACCACCTCTTCGGCGGACCTGCCCAGGGCCAGCGCCGCAGTAGCCGCAGCGAGCACGTTGCTCACGTGGTGCTCCCCGACCAGCGCCGTGCTCACCGGTGCCGACCCCTCCGGCGTGACCAGGGTGAAGGCCAGCCGGCCGGCAGCGTCGGTGTGCACCTGCGTCGCCTGCACCTGCGCAGTAGCCGCGGTGCCGTAGTCGATCACTGCGCGACCCGCCGCCACGGCTGCCATCGCGGCCACCCGGGGGTCGTCGGCGTTCAGCACGGCGATGCCGTCGGCGCGTAGACCCTGCACCAGCTCGGCTTTGGCCGTGGCGACGTTGTCCACGCTGCCGAAACCGCCCAGGTGGGCCCGGCCGACCATCAGCACCACTGCCACGTCCGGTGGCGCGATCGAGGTGAGGTAGGTGAGGTTGCCCGGAGCATCGGCGCCCATCTCCAGCACCAGCACCCGGGTACGCTCATCGGCCCGCAGCACCGTCAGTGGCAGTCCGATCTCGTTGTTGAACGAACCGACCGGGGCAATCACCTTCGCCGAGGCACCCAGGATCTGGGCCAGCACGTCCTTGGTGGTGGTCTTACCCACGGAGCCGGTGACCGCTACCACCTGCAGGTGCGTGCGCTCGCGCAGCCGCGCCAGGACCTCTCGGGCGAGGTCGCCCAGGGCGCCCGGCACATCGTCGACGAGCAGGGTGGGGATCGGGGCATCCGGTACCGGCCGGCTCACCAGGGCCGCCACTGCGCCGTTCGCAGCGGCTGCGTCCAGGTAGTCGTGCCCATCGACGTGTTCACCATCGATCGCGGCGAACAACGAGCCCGACTCAGCGCGCCGGGAGTCGACCACCACCGGGCCGGCCACCGGCTGGTCCCCAGGGGTCTCCGGCAGGGCGGCTCCGACAGCCGCGGCAATCTCGGAAAGGCGCAGAGCGATCATCGGTCGGCGTCGCGCTCAGCGAGAGCGGCGCGAACCTCCTCCCGGTCGTCCAGGTGGTGGTCCACCCCGGCGATCTCCTGCAGGGTCTCGTGCCCGCGCCCGGCGATCAGCACCGTGTCCGCGGGGCCGGCGGTCAGCACCGTGCGGCGGATCGCCTCGGCACGGGGCGCCGCCTCGAACACGTCCACCGTCCGACCCGCGCGCTGCGCCTCCGGTACCGCGCCGAGCGCGCCGGCCATCACCTGACGGCGGATAGTTCCCGGGTCCTCGTCGTGCGGGTCGTCGTCGGTGACCACGACGACGTCCGCCCCGGCCACTGCCACCCGGCCCATCTGCGCGCGCTTGGCCTTGTCCCGCTCGCCGGTGGCGCCGAAGACCACCAGCAGGCGGCCCTTCGTCGTGGGGTGCAACGCACGCAGCACCAGCTCCATGGCCTCGGCGTTGTGGGCGAAGTCCACGATGCACCGCGGCGTGGCCGCCACCTGCTCCATCCGCCCCGGGACATGCGCCCGCAGGCCGTCACCGAGCACCGTGTGCAGCGTGTGCGCGGTCAGCCCCGACTCCAACGCCATCGCCAGGGCCAGTGCCGCGTTGGCCACGTTGAACCGGCCGGGCATCCAGATCGCCGTGGACAGGCTGTGCCCGTCACGGTGGGTGAGGGAGAACGAGGTGTGGTCCGCACGCCCGACGGTGATCGACGCCTGCCAGTCAGCATCCGGTCCATCTGGGCGGGTGGAGACGGTGACCACCGGGATACTCGCCTGCTCCGCCATCCGGACCCCCCACTCGTCGTCGACGAGCACCACACCACGCCGGGCGCGCTCGGGGGTGAACAGCTCGGCCTTGGCGGCGAAGTAGTTCTCGATCCCGCCGTGGAAGTCCAGGTGGTCAGCGGTCAGGTTCGTGAAACCGACCAAGTCGTAGACGATGCCGTCCACGCGATGCTGGGCCAGCGCGTGCGAGGAGACCTCCATCACCAGGTCGGTGACCGACGACTCCCGCATCCTGGCCAGCAGCGCCTGGATCGCCGGTGCCTCCGGAGTGGTCAGCCGAGCCGGTACCCGCTCCTCGCCGACCTTGAGCTCCACGGTGCCGATCAGTCCGGTGGTGCGCCCGGCGCGGCGGATGATCTCCTCCAGCAGGTAGCTGGTGGTGGTCTTCCCGTTGGTTCCGGTCACGCCGAAGGTGCGCAGCTGCGCGGCTGGTTCGCCGTAGATCCACGCGCTCACCCGGCCGAGCACCGCGCGCACCTCGTCAGCGACCAGCACCGGGACAGCCGCGTCGCCGAGCAGCTCACGCCCAGCGGGGTCGGTGAGCACCGCCCTCGCACCGGCCGCGACAGCAGAGGTCGCAAAGGTAGCGCCATGCTGATGTGCACCGGGCAGGGCGGCGAACAGGTCACCCGGGTGCACCCGACGGTTGTCCAGGGCTACACCGGTGATCTGAGCCGCACCACCGGAGGTGGTGAGGTTGAACGCAGAGGCAAGCTCCGCCGTCGTCCGTACCGCCGGACTACCCGTGGTGTTCATGATGTCGAAATCTACCGCCCCAGCGGGCTCAGGACTCATCGGGAGTGAGCGGATACGGGTCGGCCGGCTCACCACTGGGTGGCACACCGAGGGACTGCAGGGCGAACGAGGAGATCTCCTGGAACACCGGCGCCGCGATGGTCCCGCCGTAGATTCCGCTGTTCGGGTTGTACATCACCACGCCGACGGTGATCGCCGGATCGTCCGCCGGGGTGATCCCCACGAACGAGGCAGCGACCTCGGTCAGCTGGCCGGACGGTCCGGGCATCTGCGCGGTCCCGGTCTTGCCGGCTACCCGGTAGCCGTCGATCGCGGCATGGCTACCGGTGCCCTCGTCCGAGGCGACCACGCTCTCCAGCATCCGGATCATCTGGTCCGAGGACTCCTGGGAGGCCACCCGGACCGGTTCGCTGCGCTCGGCCTCGACCTGCTCGCCGTTGCAGTCATAGCCGGCCACCAGCTGCGGCGAGTGGTGCACACCGCCGTTGGCGATGGACGCGAACACGCCCGTGTTCTGCAGCAGGTTCACGCTCAGTCCCTGACCGAACATCGTGGTGTATCGCTGCCGGCCGTCCCACTCCTCCGGTGGTTCCAGAAGACCGCGCGTCTCCCCCGGCATCGCGATCCCGCTCTGCTCGCCCCAGCCGAGCCTCTGCATGTACTCGTACCGGGTCTGGTCGCTGACCATCGAGCCGATGTTCACCGTGCCGGTGTTCGCGGAGTGCGCCAGCACCCCGGTCGTGGTGAGCGTCTGGTCCGGGTGCTCGGTGTGGTCGTGGAAGACCTGACCGTTGTCGGTCGTCAGCTGGTAGGGGTCCTCGATGGGGGTGGTCGGGGTGATCTCGCCCTCTTCCAGTGCGGTCAGCACGGTGAGCACCTTGCCGGTCGATCCTGGGTCGTACACGTCCTGGATCGAGTGCGCACCGGTGTAGCCGGAGGTGTCCGGGTCGTTCGGGTCGACGGCGTCGGAGTCGGCTAGGGCGAGGATGTTGCCGTCCCGGTCCAGCACGACGGCGGCGCCCCACTCTGCGCCATAGGTCTCGACGGCCTCGTCCACCACGTTCTGGGAGAAGTACTGCAGGTCGGTGTCGATCGTCAGCTGCACCGTGCAGCCGGGCATGGCGGCGTTGCCGGTGCGCTGACCGGTGGGGATGACCTGACCCTGCGCACCGATCTCCACACTGAACTCACCATCGGTACCGAGCAGCCGGTTGTTCAGCGAGGACTCCAGGCCGGCGGCGCCGTCCCCCTCGGCGTTCACCCAGCCGAGGATCTGGCCGGCGGTGTTCCCGTTCGGGTAGACCCGATCGAAGGTCTCCTCGGCAGAGATGCCGGGAATGTTCAGTGCGGCGATCTCTCGCCAGACCTCGGGTGCCACGTTCCGGGCGAGGATGACGTAGCCGTCGTCACCGACCAGCTGCCCACCGAGTGCGTTCACGTCCCGGTCGAGGATCGGTCCGAGCTGCTCGGCTGCCGCGGCAGCGCCGTAGCCGACCACCTCACCGTCGTCGTCCCGCACCTTGTACTCGGACACGAACCGCTGGTCCACGGCGATCCGGTAGGTCTGCGCCGAGGTGGCGAGCACGTTCCCGTTCGCATCGACGATGTCCCCCCGGGGCCCGTGCTCGACGTAGGTACGGCTGCGCTCGGCCTGGGCGGCCGCGGCGAGGGCCGGGCCGGCCACCAGCTGGACGTAGACCAGCCGCGCGGCAAACGCCAGCACGACCACCAGCAGGGCGGCCAGGAGCACGGACTGCCGCTTCTCCGGCTGCCCCACCCGAGTGAATGCGTTCGACATCTGCCCTCCTGCCTGTTCTAGTCCTCACCGACCAGCGGTGCGTCGCGACCGAGGATCGCGTTGTCGGCCAACGTGATGTATCGCATACCGTCGGCCGGTTCCATCCCCAGCTCCTCGGCCTGCTGCTGCAGCAGCACCGGAGAGGACAGTCGCTCCACCTGCTGGGCCAGCGACTGCTCGGTCTCGGAGAGCCGGGCCAGGTGGACCTGCTGATCGTGGATCTCATACGCCGTGGTGGCCATCGCGGTGTTCAGCATCAGCACCCCGAGCAGTGAACCGACCAGGATGGTGACGCAGAGCAGGATGAATCCGACCCGGCTGCGACCCGCCGCCGGGGCACGGACGATGCGCAGGCGTGGCCGCCAGCTCCTTACTGCTGCGGGTGCGGCTGACCGCCCGGGTACTGCGCTCATGACCTCACCCCGCCTTCTCGGACTCGCATCGCCGCCCGGAGGCGTACCGATGCCGACCGGGGGTTCGCCTCGCGCTCGGCCTCGTCGGCTTCTTCGGCGCCGCGGGTGAGCAGCTCCAGGTACGGTTCATGACCGGGCAGCGGAAGCACGAGCCCGGGCGGCGCCGAGGAGGTGGCCCCTTCCACCAGCGCGCGCTTGACCAACCGGTCCTCCAGCGACTGGTAGGACTCCACCACGATCCGCCCGCCCACGGCGAGGGCGCCGATCGCTGCCGGGAGAGCGTTCTGGAGTGCCTCGAGCTCGGCGTTCACCGCGATCCGTAGCGCCTGGAAGGTGCGCTTGGCCGGGTTGCCGCCGGTGCGGCGGGCCGCGTGCGGGATGCTCTCCCGGACCAGTTCGACCAGCTCACCGGAGCGAGTGATCGGGTGCTGTGCGCGACGCCGCACGATCGCGCCGGCGATCCGGCCGGCGAACCGCTCCTCACCGTAGGTGTGCAGGATGCGGCGCAGCTCGCGCTCGTCCGTCTCGGCGAGCAGCTCAGCGGCGGTGGCTCCGGTGGTCGGGTCCATCCGCATGTCCAACGGAGCGTCCTGAGCGTAGGAGAACCCCCGGTCGGCCTCGTCCAGCTGCAGCGAGGAGACGCCCAGGTCGAACAGGATGCCCTGCACGCGAGCGCCGGAGCCGTGGGATCGGGCGACCTCACCGATCGCGTCGTAACGGGCGTGCACGGGGGTGAACCGGTCACCGAACGGTGCCAGCCGCTGACTGCTCAGCTCCAGCGCGTGCGGGTCGCGGTCGATACCCACCAGGTGCAGCTCGGGAAACCTACGCAGCGCGGCCTCTGCGTGTCCGCCGAGGCCGAGGGTTGCGTCGATGAGCACCGCGCCCGCCGATCCGATCGCCGGGGCGAGAAGATCCAGGCACCGCTGCGCCAGCACGGGGAGGTGCCTGGCGGGGGTGGTCATCTGGGTCATGGCCTTCCTGGATCGGGTCGCTGGTGGTGCTGGGTGGAGCGTTGCGGTGGAGCGAAGTGGAGGAGCGCTGTGGTGGAGCGAAGTGGAGCAGCCCGGCTGGGATCTGGTTCCGCCACCCGGCCTGGACTCTCCCCGCCTGCTCTGGCGCCGGGGAAGTGCGTCAGAGACTGCGGTGAGAGACCAGGTCGGGCGGAGGCTCAGAAGCCGGGGACCACCTCCTCGCTGATATCGGCGAAAGACTGTTCGTTGGCGGCGAGGTAGGTGTTCCAGGCCTCGAGGTCCCAGATCTCGACCCTGCCGCCGGCACCGACGACGGCGAGCTCGCGCTCCAGGCCTGCGTATCGGCGCAGTTTCGAGGTGAGGGTGACCCGGCCCTGCTTGTCCGGGATCTCGTCGTTGGCACCGGAGAGGAACACGCGGATGAAGTCTCGGTTCCGCTTGGACGTGGTCGACGCCGTCTGTATCTCGGCCACGATTTCCTCGAAGGTGGCCATCGGATACCCGTACAGACAGCGGTCCTGACCTGGGGTGATGACGATTCCGCCGGCCATCTGGTCGCGGAATTTTGCGGGCAGGATCAGGCGGCCCTTGTCGTCCAATCGAGGTTCATACGTACCGAGGAACAAGGTTCCACCCCCTTCCTACGCGCTCCGGATGACCCCACTTTACTCCACATTCCCCCACATGCAACGCCAACAGGGCATGTTTCCGTCCTCTGACCGCGAGAACCTGCAGGTCAGAGCGGGTGGTGGGAAGTGGAGGACTTATTCAGCAGCGTTGCCTCGCCCCTTTCGCCGTGCCGGATCCCCCACCACGATTAGGCTCGTCTTCATGCCCGCCCAACCCGCCCCGCCCACTCCACCCGAGCACCCCCTCCCGTCGGTGCCGCCCGTACGGTCGGCCCCAGTGCCGGTGGCCGGGGCCGGCGCGACGGGCGCGACGGGCGCGACGGGTCCGGGGCCCGGGGACGATGCGGCGGGCGCGGCGGGTCCGGGGCCCGGGGACGGCGAGACAGCCGCGACCGGACAAGCCCCGACAGCGAGCAAAGATGTGGATCCGGTGGCGGCGATCCGACGGCTCGAGGGGAACCTCACTCAGGTGCTCCCCGGTCGACCAGAGACCGTCCGCACGATCCTGGCCACCTTCCTGGCCCACGGCCACCTGCTGCTGCACGACGTCCCCGGCGTCGGGAAGACCACAGTGGCCAAGGCCCTGGCCAGATCGGTGTCCGGCACGCTCGGCCGGATCCAGTTCACCCCGGACCTGCTGCCCAGCGACCTGACCGGGGTCACCATCTACCGGCAGGAGACCGGCACCTTCGAGTTTCATCCCGGCCCGCTGTTCGCCACTGTGGTGATCGGGGACGAGATCAACCGCGCGTCCCCGAAGACACAGTCGGCCTTGTTGGAGTGCATGGCCGAGCGGCAGGTCACCGTGGACGGCACCACCCACCGGCTGCCGGAACCGTTCATGGTGATCGCCACGCAGAACCCCGTGGAGATGGACGGCACGTACCGGTTGCCGGAGGCCCAGCAGGACCGGTTCATGGCGCGGGTGAGTCTCGGTTACCCACCCGACGCCGAGGAGTTCGCCATCCTCGCCACCGGCGGATTCGGGGATCCGCTCAGCGGAATCGAGGCGGTGATGAGCCCGGAAGACGTCAAGGCCGCTGGGGCAGCTGTGCGTGCGGTGCACGTCTCGGACTCGGTACTGCGCTATCTGATGACCGTCCTGCGCGCCACCCGCGAGCACGAGAGTGTCCAGCTCGGCGCATCCCCGCGCGCAGGCCTGCACCTGGTAGCGCTCGCCAAAGCGCTCGCCTACCTGCAAGCCCGTGACTACGTGCTCCCCGACGACGTGCAATCGCTCGGTGTGGCGGTGCTGGCCCACCGGCTCACACTGGCGCGCACGGCTCGGGTGGAGGGCACGGTGGCCGAAGACGTCGTGGCCGACATCCTCGCTCGGGTTCCGGTGGATTCCTGAGCAGGTAGGTGCCAAGCGATGCGTCCCACGGCTCGTGGTCTCGGCCTGCTGCTCGCCGGAGCGGTCCTCGCGTTCCTCGCGACCTCGATGCACTCGGCGACGCTCGGCTCGTTGGCTGCCCTCACCCTCGCCGCACCGGTCGTTGCTCTGCTCTGGGTGGCGCTGCACCGCGTCGGCTGGCCCCGGGTAGACCTGCGCCGCAGCGTCCAGCCCCGCCGCCCGGTGACCGGGCAGTGGGCAGACGTGCAGCTCCGGTCCGTCCCGGCGCGCCTTCCGGCGTGGACCACCCTGCGCGAACGGCTGCGCGGTGAGGTGGAACGGGGCAGTGGGAACAGCAGCGGCTATCGGGTGCGTCCACTGCGCCGCGGCCTGCTCCAGCTGGGGCCCGCTGTCGTGCTGCGCACCGACCCGCTCCAGCTGATGCGTTGGCGGCACGTGGCCGGAAGCAGCACGGAGGTGCTGGTCTGGCCGGCCACCACCGACGTCGCTGATCTGGTCCAGCTCTGGCCGCAACGCCACCCGCGACCGAGCGAGTCAGGTCAGCCGGAACGCAGCATGGACGACCTGACCCTGCGTGACTATCGGCGTGGGGACGACCTGCGCCGGATCCACTGGCGTTCCTCGGCACGACACGGTGAGTTGCTGGTCCGCCAGGACGACCCGATGGCCGATACCAGCCTCGGGCTACTGCTCGACCTCGGGCCCACGGAATCCTCCCCCGCGGCAGCGACCGAGTGGACAGTGAGCGCCTGCGCCTCGCTGGCCGTGGCACTGCTGGCCGACGGACAGGAGATCCAGCTGGCGTTGGCGCCTGCCCGGGAGGCGGTACCGGTCACCGAGGTCCCGACCACCCTGGACGCCTTCGCCCGGGTCGGCACCGGGTGGCCGCCCCTTCCCGAGGCGACCGGGCACGGCGCACTGGTGGCGGTGCTCCGAGAACCGTCACCTGGTCTGCTCCGCGAGCTCGGCGCCCTCACCACCGCCCGGCAGTGCTTGGCCTTGCTGGTGGATGCCGACCGCGAGGCCGGCCCGGAGCTCGCCGCGGCGGGTTGGCTGGTGCATGGCTGCGACTCCGGCGAAGAGATCTCAGCGATGTGGAGCCGCACGCTCGAAGCCTGGAGCCACCAGTGATCCGCGCCGTCCTGCTCAGCCTCGCCACCGCGATCACCGCACTGGCGAGCACGTTCGCCCTGGACCGGTTGGTCGCCCCCTCGCTCTGGCTCGCTCCGGTGGCCACCACGGTAGTGGTGATCTTCACCGTGCTCTCCCTGCTACGCCGCTGGACGCGTCGCACGCTGCTTCCGTCACTGGTGGCGACGCTGGCCGCCGTGCTCACCATCACCGCCTGGTACGCGCACGACGATGCGCTCCTCGGCATCCTCCCGACCAGGTCCGCGGTCACCACGCTGTACCTCCTGTTCGGCCGTGGACTGACCTCGATCGAGGTGGCACTGCCACCGATCGACGACGCCCCTGGGGTGGGGTTGATGGTCACCTGCGCCATTGCCCTGGTCTACCTGCTCGCGGACCTGCTCGCCGTCCCGGGCAAGTCGCCCGCCTGGGCGTTGCTGCCGATCCTGTCGATCTGGGCTCTCCCGGTGCTGCTGCTGGCCCCGGTGCGTACTCCGGCGATCGTGGCCACCGGGGTGGGTTTCCTGGCCATGCTGGCGACCGGTGCCGAAGCCTGGCGGGAGCCGACCGGGCGAACGAGTCCGCGCCGGATGGGAGCACTGGCGGTGCTGACCGCTGGTGTGCTCGCCGTCGCGCTGGTCGCCGCACCCTGGGTGCTGTCCATCCCCAGCCCGGTGCGTTGGCACTCGCCGGCCGAGCTCGCGGACGCCGATTCCACCCGCCTCGACCTGGGCCTGGATCTGCGTTCGGACCTGAACCGCCCTCGGGACGCTGTGGTGATGACCTATGAGGGAGCGAGCCCGCGTGAGCTGGGACCCTTACACGCCTATACGCTCACCACCTTCAACGGCTCCACCTGGGACCGCACGCCGCCCGAGGAGTGGGAGAACGCCGACAACCGACTGCTCTGGCCGGACCAGGTGGAGACTGAGGAGGGCGAGAGCGCGACCATCACGATCACCGACCTGGGACAGGATCGCCTGCCGATCCCGGGCGAACCGCGCCGCGTCGAGGTGGACAGTGCGACCTCCTACTCTGCCGCCGCCGACGAAGTCCGGCTGGAACAGGCGGCACCGGGCGAGCTGACCTACCGGGTGACGTACCGGACCCGGGATCTGAGTGCCGCCGCGCTCTCGGACCTCGATCCCACCGAGCTCGATGCAGACCCCGCCCTGCTCCAGATCCCGGACACTGGTTACGGACCCGATGTCGCCGAGCTGACCCAGGAGATCGTGACCGACGCCGGTGCCGAGACCGCGTACGAACAGCTCCTCGCGGTCCAGAACTATCTCCGTGACCCCGAGCTGTTCACCTACACCGAGTCGGTCACCAGCGCCCGCACCCGCGATGCGGTGTGGGACTTCTTGCATGACCGGCGCGGCTATTGCGTACAGTTCGCCACCGCGATGGTGGTGATGGCCCGCACGCTGGATCTGCCTGCTCGAGTGGCCGTGGGTTACCTGCCCGGTGAGACTCAGGAGGACGGGACCGCCAGCATCAGCGCGCACCAGGCCCATGCCTGGCCCCAGGTGCTGTTCCCGGACGTCGGCTGGGTACGGTTCGAGCCCACCCCGGGTGTGCAGGCCGGGACGACACCATCCTGGGCGCCGGAACCTGCTGCGCAGACTCCGGAACCGCCGACCACCGGGCCGACGCAGACCACCGAACCGGAGGAGGAGACCTCCACGACCACCAGCGCCGAGGAGGAGAGTAGCGAGGAAGCCAGCAGCGAGGACGGGACCGAGGCGGCCGGCACCGCCGATCCTTCCTCGGCACTGCCCGGCATCGTGGTGCTGGCTGCACTGCTGGTGATCGGGCTCGGTGGGGCTCTCGCGGTCCGGCGCTATCGGGCGCGCTCCAGCGGTGAGCTCGAGACCGGATGGCACCAGGCGGTCGGCGTCGTTCGGGCAGCCGGGGGGCAGGTCCGGCCAGGCTCCACACCCCGGGCGGTGGCCGCAGCCGGCGACGACGTGCTCAGCAGCGAGTCCGCACGCTCAGCGCTGCATGCCCTCGCTGCCGCCGTGGAACGGTCCCGGTACGCTCCCGGCGGCAGGGACGCCGACCCGCAGACGGTGCGGGAGTGGGTGACGCAGATCAAGTCCGACCGTAAGGATCGCGACGAGATGAAGGAACGGGCCGACGCACCGTAGCCGGGGCCCGGGCCGGTCGGAGCCCTAAGGAACGAGCCGACGCACTCTAGCCGGGAGGCCCGGGCCGGTCAGGTGAACTGTCCGGGCAGACAGCGGCGTAGCGAGTCGGTCAGCGACCGTCCCCGTCTCGCCGATGATCCCACCGGTCTTCGAGCTTGGACATGAAGCCACCGCTCTGCTTGCGCTTGAGCTCGTGCACGTTGCTCGCCTGCGCCGGGGGCGCCGGTGCGTGCTTGGGCCGAGAGATCGCGAGCATGACGCCGGCGAACATGGCGAGGAAGCCCACGATCCCCAGCACCACATAGCTGGTGGCCGCTCCGGCGACCAGCAGTCCAATACCAGCCAGCCCGAGAAGGGTACCCAGGACGACGTTTCGAGGACGCCGCACTGAAGCCCCCGAGATCGTGTCCGCGAGCTTGGGATCGTCGGAGCGCAGCTGCTGCTCCATCTGCTCCAGCACGCGCTGCTCGTACTCGGAGAGAGGCATGGTCACCTCCCAATCATGTTCAGGTCCGCCTCGGTGTGAGGTTGCTCCCCTCAGGATATGTCCCCGGAGCCGTTCTCGGTAGTTGTACCGCGAACGAGTGACCCGACTGTGAGCGAACCGACGCCATATCGTTGCCGGACATCGTCCATCGCCTGCTCGGCGAGGCGTCGCCCGGTGTCGTCCTCGTCCAGTCGCCCCTGCACGGCCGTGGTCGCCGAATCGCTCAGTGCGTCACAGCGCAGACCGAGCAGTCGGATGCCGTCCGGCGGGATCCTCACGCCGGCGAGCAGTTCGCGGGCGACCAGGTAGAGCTGGTGAGCCACGTCACTGGGAGCCTCCAGCGAACGCGACCGGGTCAGCGTAGTGAAGTCGGCATACCGCACTTTGATCGAGACTCCGCCGGCAAGCAGCGCACCGCCGCGCAGCCGGGCAGCACACCGGTGCGCCTGGTCGAGCAGTACGGCGGCAAGGTCGGCGCGGTGGAGGAGGTTCGTGCCGAAGGTCTGCTCGTGGCCGATCGACTTCTCCCGGTGTACCGGCTCGACCGGCCGCGGGTCCCGTCCCCAGGCGAGATCGAACAGCCGCTGTCCGCCGGAGCGACCGATTGCCTGCTGCAGCGTAGCCGGGGGCGTGTGCGCCAGATCGGCCACAGTATGGATCGCCAACCGGGACAGACGCTCGGCGGTCCGCTCCCCCACCCCCCACAGGGCACCGACGGGCAGCGAGTGCAGGAACGGCACGGTCGCCTCCTTCGGAATCACCAGCAGACCGTCGGGCTTGGCGTGGCTGGACGCCAGCTTGGCGACGAACTTGGTGGCTGCGACACCGACAGAGGCGGGCACCCGCAGCTCGGCCGCGATCCGCTCGCGCAGCCGGCGAGCGATCGCCGCCGGCGCACCGAGCCGGCGCCGGGCACCGGAGACGTCCAGGAACGCCTCGTCGATGCTCAGCGGCTCCATCACCGGGGTCACCTCGGCAAGGATGGCCATCACCCCGCGGGAGATCTCCCGGTACCGGTGGTGGTCCGGGCTGATCACGACCGCCTGCGGGCAGAGCACCCGGGCCCGGGTCATCGGCATCGCCGAATGCACACCACTGGCCCGCGCCTCGTAGGTGGCGGCCAGCACGACACCTCGGTGCTGGCCACCGACGATCACCGGCTTTCCGCGCAGCTCCGGTCGGTCGATCAGCTCCACCGACGCGAAGAACGCGTCCATGTCCACGTGCAGGATCGGCGTCTGGGAGTCATCGCCGCCCCAGTCCCTCCGGGCCGCGGCGCTACGCGGACCCCTGCTCATCGTCGCCCCGCTCCGGCGGTCACGACGCCAGTCGCGTCGGCCGGGCCGATGCGGTCACCGTGTCCCGGACCAGACCGACGAAATCGGTAGCTGCGGCGACCAGCTCTTCAGCCTCCCCCGGCGTCAGCCGGACGGAGCGGCCGGACTCGATCGCGGCCCGGGTGTCGGCTCCCTGGGCGAAGTAGCCGGCCCACTCCTGCCAGTCCGGGCCACTCTCGGCGAGCTGTTCCCAGACGCTGCGCACCCGGCGCCGGCGCCCACCGGGTACCACCTGGACCTCCAGCACGCCGGCGGCAGCCCGCAGTGCCGCCATGTGCGCGTGCAGGAACGCCTGCTGGGGATCCTGGCCGGAGGTCACGTGGGCCAGCTCGTCCTCGGCCCGGCGCACCAAGCGAGCTGCGCTCATAATCGCCATCTCGGGACCTCCGTACTCCAGTTCGTCCAACCAGTATCGAACATTCGTTCTACTTCTGTCAAGAGTGGATGCGGATCCGACCTCGGCTTCGCGCTAGCGTCGGGGTATGCCCCGTCACCCGTCGAAACGGACTGCCTCGCGCGATCTACCTGTCGGCCCGATCAGCACCACTCACGCCACCGTAGAGCTGACCACCGACAGCGGGGACCCGGACGGTGTGATGCTGCTGATCGACGGTGCGGAGAGCTCACATCTGGACCTGGCCGACCCGAGTCATCTGGTGTTCGAATACATGCAGCAGATGATGGCAGTGCTCGAGGAGTCCATCGAGATCGACCGGCTCCGCGCCGTGCACCTCGGTGGAGCCGGCTGCAGCCTGGCGCGGGCGATCGAGGCGCAGTGGCCGAACTCGCGGCAGATCGCGGTGGAATGGGATGCCCAGCTGGCCGGCTACGTGCGGGAGTGGTTCGACCTGCCCCGGTCACCGCTGCTGCGGATCAGGGTTGCCGACGCACGCGAGGCGACCGAGTCGTTTCCCGCCGGTAGCAAGGATGTGGTGGTGCGAGACGTCTTCGTCGACCGGCAGCCACCGGCACACGTACGCAGCGTCGAGTTCACCCAGGCGGTTTCCTCGGCGCTGACCGGACAGGGGATCTACCTGGTGAACACGGCGGACCGCCCACCGCTGACCCTGGCGCGCCGGGAGGCGGCCACCGTCGCTGAGGTGTTCGAGCACGTCCTGGCGATCGCCGAGCCGGGAGTGCTCAAGGGCCGCCGGTACGGGAACGTGGTGCTCGCTGCCGCCCACCACCCCCTGCCCGCGCGCCATCTGGCCCGCCGGATGCGCTCACTGCCGATCCCGGCCACCGTGCTGGACGCGGCTGCGACCCGGGAGTTCATCGGGACGTTCCAGCCGTTCACCGACCCGCCGGACCAGGCCGCCTGAACGAGCAACGGCCCGCATCCCGATCCGGGATGCGGGCCGTTGTCACGATCGGCTCAGACAGCGCGGACGCTCTCGGCCTGCGGGCCCTTGGGGCCCTGCGTGATCTCGAACTCGACGCGCTGCGCCTCCTCGAGGGTGCGGTAACCCTCGGACTGGATGGCGGAGTAGTGGACGAAGACGTCGTCGCCGCCACCGTCCTGGGCGATGAAGCCATAGCCCTTCTCCGCGTTGAACCACTTGACGGTTCCTTGTGCCATGTCGTGCATGTCCTTCCGGGGACTTCTGTGAGACGAGCCTTGTGCTCGCTCCTTCTGATGCCGCAATGCTTCGCCCCACGTCAGCGCGAGCGGCCGGCACCACCTGGATGCGATGGCCGCCCGTGAGACCTGCACTGGTGTGTGCGTGCCCCGGGTCCTACGTAAGTCAAACGCTTGCAACGCCTGCCAGTCTGGCATGTCCGGTGAGCACCGCGCTAGCACTATCGAGTTTTCGGTGCGTCCCGGCAAGGCGCCACCGCCCGGCGGTGATCACCACGACGGCGCTGCGCCGCCGTGGCGAGCGGCCGGTACCTTGGGCCTACTCCCCCGGGGCGTCGCCGTCCTTGCCGGCCAGGAACGCCTCGAACTGGGCGCCGAGCTCGTCAGCGCTGGGTAGCTCGTCCATCGGGGTGGCGCTGACCGAGCGGCCGGGATCACCGGCCGCCTCACGGAACTGGTCGAACTGGCGCTCGAGGGCGGCCACCACGGCGGTGACCTCCTCAGACTCCGAGACCTGGCGGTCGATCTCGCCGCGCACCTGGGCACCCGCTGCCTCCAGGTCCCCGACCGGCAGGCTCAGGTCCCCGGCGCGAGCCACCTGGCGCACCAGCTCGGCTGCCGCCTGCGGGTAGTCCGCCTGCGCCAGGTAGTGCGGCACATTCGCCGCGAAGCCCATCGCATCCCGGCCACGCCGGCCCAACCGGAGCTCGAGCAGAGCGGCCGCACTGGCCGGCACCTGCACAGCAGAGAAGTAGTTCGGGTAAGCCTCGACCAGCTCGGGCCGGGTGCCGTGCGCAGTGACGGTCATCGGCCGGGTGTGCGGCACCCCCATCGGGATCCCGTGCACCCCCACGGTCAGCCGGACCCCGAACTCCTCCACCAGCGTCTGCACGGCGGCGACGAATCGCTCCCACTGCAGGTCCGGCTCCAGCCCGTGCAGCAGCAGGATGGGGGCGCCGTCATCATCGCGGACCAGGTCCAGCACCAGCTCCGGTTCGTCGTAACTGGTCCAGGCGCTGTCCTTGAAGGTCATCGCCGGGCGCCGAGACCGGTAGTCCAGCAGCGCGTCCATGTCGAAGCCGAGCACCCGGGTGCTCGGCAGCTTGCTGGTCAAGTGCTCGGCCAGCAGCCGACCCGCGCTCCCGGCGTCCATCGAGCCCTGCAAGGCGTGCACCAGTACCGGCGCCTCCCCCTCGACAGGAGCGGGGGCGTCGTCAGCCCAGCGGTACAGCTCTCGTGGATCGTTCATCGTCTCTTTCTCACCTCGGTGGTGTGAACACCAACAGCCCAGGGGACATTCCCAGTGTCGCAGCCCGAGTTCCAGCGGTCGCGGCGGGCCCGACGTGATCGCCGAAATCCTGGCCGCTCGTACCACACCGGGCAGAAACCGTGGATAATTGATGTTCGCCTTGTTCGGTCCAGACGCGAGGGAGAGCCCATCGGTGACCAGTAGCGACATGTCACCAGACCCATCGGCGCCAGGCCGGGCGCCTCGGGACTCCGAACGCGACCAGCAGCTCCAGCTGGACCGGGAGCAGGAGCACGTCAGGGCCGTCTACACGCGTCTGGACGAGCTCCGCGAGCATACCCGCAACCGGCTGACGCAGGTCCGCCGGGGCGGGGCCGTGGGCACCCACCAGAACCGTTCGGAGCGGGATGCCTTCGCCACCCTGTACGAGGACCGCCTCGCCCAGCTGAACTCGGTGGAGGACCGGCTGCTGTTCGGCCGCCTCGATCTGCGGGATGGTCAGCGCCGCTACGTCGGTCGGATCGGCATCTCCGACGCCGAGCACCAGCCGCTGCTCACCGACTGGCGCGCCCCTGCCGCGCAGCCCTTCTACCAGGCCACTGCCGCCCATCCCGGGGACGTCGTGCTGCGCCGTCACCTGCAGACCAAGGGGCGCACCGTGATCGGTCTGGAGGACGACCTGCTCGACGCCGACGCAGTCGCCGGTGATGTGGTGCTCAGTGGTGAGGGGGCGCTGCTCGCGGCGCTGAACGCCGAGCGCACCGGGCGGATGAGCGACATCGTCGCCACGATCCAGGCCGAGCAGGACGCGATCATCCGCTCCTCGCTGGACGGCGTGCTGGTGGTCGAGGGCGGCCCGGGCACCGGAAAGACGGCGGTAGCGCTGCACCGTGCGGCCTATCTGCTCTACGCCCACCGGGACCGGATCGAACGCTCCGGGGTGCTGGTGGTCGGCCCATCGCGGGTGTTCCTGCGCTATATCGAGCAGGTGCTGCCGGCCCTCGGCGAGACCGGGGTGGTGGCCACCACGATCGGGGACCTGCTGCCCGATATCGAGGCCCCGGCCACTGAGGACCCGGCCGTCGCAGAGATCAAGGGCCGCTCGACCTGGGCTCGGATCCTGTCCAACGCGGTACGGGCTCGGCAGCGCATCCTGCCGGAGCGGGACCTGCGCGTGGGATCACTGCGGTTGCGGCTGCGCACCGAGGACATGGAGGAGGCTCAGGCCCGCGCGCGCCGGTCCCGCCAGCCGCACAACCTGGCCCGGGTCACGTTCGTGCGGCATATGCTTTCCGCACTGGCCGGCCAGTACATGGAGAAGGTGGAGGCGGGCACCGAGGACCACGCGGAGATCGTCGACGAGCTGCGCACGACCCGGGATGTGCGGGTCGCGCTGAACCTGTGCTGGCTGCCGCTGACCGTGACCGGGCTGCTCGAGGACCTGTACGCGAAGCCGCACCGGCTCGCCGAGGCGGCGCCGCGGCTGACCGCTGCCGAGCGATCGATGCTGGTCCGCGAGCGCGGCTCGGCCTGGACGCCGGCGGACGTACCGCTACTGGATGAGGTCGCTGAGCTGCTCGGCGCCGACGACGAGGCCGCCCGGGCCCACGAACAGGCGGAACGGGCCCGCCATGCCCAGGAGGTGGCCTACGCCGAGGAGATGCTCGCCGCCTCCGGCGCCGGTGGCGGTCTGGTGTCCGCGGAGCTGGTGGCCCAGCGCTTCATCGGCGGAGGCAGCGGGCTGACCACTGCCGAACGGGCTGCCGCGGATCGCTCCTGGACCTACGGGCACGTCGTGGTCGACGAGGCTCAGGAGCTGTCCGCGATGGCCTGGCGGTCCTTGCTGCGACGCAACCCGAGCCGCTCGATGACCATCGTCGGGGACGTCTGGCAGACCTCCAGCCGGGCCGGTGCCCGCGACTGGGACCAGATGCTGGCCCGCCCGCTGCGTGGGAACTTCCGGACCGAGACGCTCACGGTGAACTACCGCACCCCGGCCTCGATCATGACGTTGGCCCAGGAGGCGATGCATCGCTGGATGCCTGATCTTCCGCCCGCCCCGGTGACCTCCGCACGAGACCTGCCTGGCGCCGTCGTGCGGGAGAAGGTGGCGAACCTGACCGGGGAGCTGCCGCGAGTGGTGGCCGATGCCCGTGCCGACGGCAAGCTGGCGGTGATCACCGCCGCCGCGGACCGGGACCGGATCGCTGCGGCGCTCGGCGCCGGCGACGGGCTCGACCTGCGCGCCGACGTAGTGGTCCTCGACGCGGCCGGCAGCAAGGGTCTGGAGTTCGATGTGGTGGTGCTGGCCGAACCGCAGGCGATCCTCGACGGCGGTTCTCCGGCCGATCTGTACGTCGCCATGACCCGGGCTACTCAGCGGTTGCACCTGGTGCACTCCGGCGACCTCCCGGCAGCCCTGGAGTCCAACCACTGAGCACGTTTTTGTTCTACGCCTGCTGAGGAGCACGATAGGGCCGTGGTCAAGGCACTCCTTCTGGAAAACATCCACCCGCTGGGCACCGAGGTGCTCGACGCTGCCGGTGTGGAGGTGGCCACCCGATCCGGCGCTCTGGACGAGGACGAGCTGATCGCCGCACTGGACGGGGTACAGGTACTGGGGATCCGATCCAAGACGCAGATCACCCCTCGGGTGCTGGAGCATGCCCCGGACCTGTTGGCGATCGGTGCGTTCTGCATCGGCACCAACCAGATCGACCTGCAGGCTGCCGGTCATGCCGGCGTCGTGGCGTTCAACGCCCCGTTCTCCAACACCCGTTCCGTGGTGGAGCTGGCGCTGGCCGAGATCATCGCGCTCACCCGGCGGCTGACCGAGAAGGACAAGTCGCTACACGCCGGTGTGTGGGACAAATCGGCGAACGGTTCGCACGAAGTGCGCGGGCGGACAGTGGGCATCGTCGGCTACGGGAACATCGGTACCCAGCTGTCCGTGGTGGCCGAGGCGCTGGGCATGCGGGTGATCTTCTACGACACCGCGGAGAAGCTGGCCCTGGGTAATGCCAAGCGGATGCCGAGCCTGCACGCGCTGCTCGCCGAGGCGGATGTGGTCACGCTGCACGTGGACGGTAGGCCCGGGAACGCGGGGATGTTCGGTGCCGGGGAGTTCGCCGCGATGAAGCAGGGGTCGATCTTCCTGAACCTGTCCCGCGGGTTCCTGGTGGACTACAGCGCGCTGCGCGAGCAGGTGCTCGCCGGACGGATCAGCGGTGCGGCCGTGGATGTGTTCCCGGTCGAGCCGAAGTCGCAGGGTGACCCGTTCGACTCCGAGCTGCGCGAGCTGCCGAACGTGATCCTCACTCCGCATGTGGGCGGCTCCACTGAGGAGGCGCAGCAGGACATCGGCCGGTTCGTGGCCGCGAAGCTCCGCGACTACCTGCACGCCGGTGCTACTGCGCTGAGCGTGAACGTACCGGCGCTGATCCTGGACCGGCCCCATGCCGGCAGCCGGCGGATCGCCCACCTGCACCAGAACGTGCCCGGGGTGATGGCGGCGGCGAACCAGGAACTCTCCGCGGCCGGGGCGAACATCGAGAGCCAGGTGCTGGCGACGTCCGGAAGCCTGGGCTATGCGGTCACCGATGTCAGTGGCAGCGTATCGGCCCAGACGCTGGCCCGGATCGAGGCGATGGAGGCGACGGTGCGGCTGCGCACGTTGGATCCGGACGCCACGGACTGACCCGCGGGGCAGGACCGACGCCCCATCGCCGCTCCCCCTCCCTCGGTTTGCCGTGTTCTGTCGCTTCCCCGGCCGGGGAAGCGACAGAACACGGCAAACCGGCGGGGTGGGCCGATCTCAGCCGGACTTGCGGCGGAACTGTCGGCGCCCGCCGGGCCCGTCGATCTCGGAACCGTGGACCGGTCCGGTGTTCGGTGGGGCTTCCTCGGTGAGATGCTCACGCTCAGACTTGCGGTCGAGGGCTGCGCGCATCTTCGCCTTCGCGTCGGCCATCGGATCGTCGGACTTCTCGGATGACATCAGGGCTCCCTCTGACGGTCGTCGGCATCAGGGGGACCCGATGCCGTGTGCCCACTCTGCCCGGTTGCCGCGGGCATCGCCAACGATTACTACCGATCGACGGTGCGGCAACGGCCGTCCGTATCGGCTCTAGCCAGCGGCGAACGAGTCGGTGGCACGGATCAGCGCATCCAGAGTGGCGGGCTCGCTGAAGGCGTGGCCCGAGTCTGGGGTCATCACCAGCTCGGCGTGGGGCATGGCCTGGGCGAGCTCGTAGGCGGAGACCGCGGGAGTGCACATGTCGTAGCGGCCCTGCACGATCACGGTCGGGATGTCCGCCAGCCGGTAGGCGTCGCGGATGAGTTGACCTTCCTCGAGCCAGCCGTGGTTGACGAAGAAATGGTTCTCGATGCGTGCGAACGAGACCGCATGGGCGTCATCAGCTGCCTTGGCCAGGTTTGCCGGGTCGGGATAGAGGGAGATCACCGTGTTCTCCCAGGCTGTCCACGCCGCGCCGGCTTGCACATGGACGGCCGGGTCGGGGTCGAACAGGAGGTCGTGAAAGGCCTCCTGCAGCCGCCCGGGCATGCGGCGCTCAAGCGGCACCGGGGCGAGGTAGTCCTCCCAGGCATCGGGATAGACGTTGCGCAGCGGTCCCTCGTACATCCAGTCCAGCTCGCTGCGGCGCAGGGTGAAGATGCCTCGCAGTACCAGCTCGGTGACCCGGCTCGGATGGGTCTGGGCATACGCGAGAGCGAGGCACGAGCCCCAGGAGCCGCCGAACACCTGCCACGCCGTGACGCCGAGGTGCTCGCGCAGCGCTTCGATATCGGCCACCAGGTGCCAGGTGGTGTTCGTGCTCAGATCGGCCTCCGGCGCCGAGGCGTGTGGGCGGGATCGGCCGGCCATCCGCTGATCGAACAGGACGATCCGGTAGCGCTCCGGATCGAAGACACGCCGCTGTGCAGGGCTCACGCCCGAGCCTGGCCCGCCGTGCAGGAAGACCACCGGCTTGCCCGCGGGATTCCCACTCACCTCGTAGTAGAGCTCGTGATCATCGCTCACCCCCAGGTACCCGGTCTCGTGGGGCTCGATCTCCGGGTAGAAGGTGCGAAGGTCGGGGCTGTCGCGGCGTCGAGGGGTCATGGGTTCGAACCTATCGCGGCCGGCGCGGGCATGAGTTCGGACCCATCGCGGCCGGCGGGGGCATGAGTTCGAACCGATAGAGACCCGGGGCTCGCACAGTGCTGGGGACTCTCCGGGCGGAGCGAGACGCACTCTCATCCACCTGCAGCGACGGACTACTCTCGGGACCATGTACACACCTGCCGATAACCGGTACGACCACATGCCGATGCGCCACTGCGGGAAGAGCGGGCTGCAGCTGCCGCTAGTCTCCCTCGGGCTGTGGCAGAACTTCGGGGATACCGACCCACTGCAGACCCAGCGGGAGATCGTCTACCACGCCTTCGACCGCGGGATCACCCAGATCGACCTGGCGAACAACTACGGACCGCCGCCGGGCAGCGCGGAGGAGAACTTCGGCCGGATGCTGCGCGCCGACCTGGCCGCGCTGCGGGACGAGCTGGTGATCACCACCAAGGCCGGCTACCCGATGCACCCCGGGCCTTACGGCGACGGCAGCTCGCGCAAGTATCTGCTCTCCTCGCTGGATGCCTCCCTGCGCCGGATGGGCCTGGACTATGTGGACATCTTCTACAGCCACCGGTACAACCCGGACACCCCGCTGACCGAGACCCTCGGGGCGCTGAAGACGGCAGTGGACTCCGGCCGCGCCCTGTACGCGGGCATCTCCTCCTACAACGCCAAGCGCACCCGGGAGGCCCTGGCGGTGGCCGCGGACCTCGGGCTCGACCTGCTGGTACACCAGCCGTCCTACTCGATGCTGAACCGGTGGATCGAGGACCCCGACCAGGCCGGCACCGGCGAGTCGCTGCTGGACGTGCTCGGCGATGCCGGCATGGGTGCCGTGGTGTTCTCCCCGCTCGCGCAGGGGATGCTCACCGGCAAGTACCTGGATGGCGTTCCGGCCGACTCCCGCCGTGCGAAGGGTGGCCCGCTGCGGGAGGAGTACCTGAGCGAGGAGAACCTGGCCCGGGTACGGTCGCTGAACGAGATCGCCGCCGGTCGCGGCCAGACGCTGGCCCAGATGGCGGTGGCGTGGGTGCTGCGCGATCCCCGGGTCACCACCGCGCTGGTGGGTGCCTCGAGCGTGCGTCAGCTGGATGACACCCTCGGTGCGCTGGACAACCTGGAGTTCACCGAGGCTGAGCTGACCGAGATCGACCGCTACGCCCGGGACGGTGGAGTGAACCTCTGGGCGCCGCGCTCCAGCGACCGCTGAGCACTCTCCGACCCCGCTGAAAGTGGGCCGATCCCACTGATAGCGGGCCGATCCCACGAACAGTGGTTCGCCGCCGGTGGTCCGGGCTTCCCCTCCCGGGCCACCGGCGGCCGTCTATTACTCGAGCGGCTCGGCTGCGCTGCGCTCGTCGCGCAGAGCCGTGATCGCCGCTTCGAAATCCTCCAGGGACGAGAAGCCCTGGTACACGCTCGCGAACCGCAGATACGCGATCTCGTCCAACTCGCGCAGCGGGCCCAGGATGGTCAGCCCCACCTCGTGCGCGTCCATCTCGGCCACACCGGTGGCACGGACCACTTCTTCGACCTGCTGGGCGAGCAGCGCCAGATCGTCCTCGGAGACCGGGCGGCCCTGGCATGCCTTGCGCACGCCGGCAATCACCTTGTCCCGGCTGAACGGCTCGACGGCACCCGATCGCTTCATCACCGTCAGGCTGGTGGTCTCCACTGTGGTGAAGCGGCGGCCGCACTCCGGACACTGTCGGCGACGACGGATGGACGCGCCATCCTCAGCCGTGCGAGAATCCACGACCCGGGAGTCGCCATGCCGGCAGAACGGGCAGTGCACCTAGCGGTTCCCTTCCCTCCGGCGTCGTGCGAAAGCACCACATGTTGGTCAATCACATCCATGTAACTACTAGATGTACCCAACTTAGACATCCGAGGGCCACTCGCGCAAGTGCCATCGACCGGCCTGGACCGGCCGCGGCAGCCGGGCGGGTCGATCAGGTCACTCCCCCGAAGGAACGGTCAGCTCTGCGCCGGCGTGCACTGTCGAGGCGGACAGGTTATTCAGCGCCATGATCTGGTCGATCACCACGCGCACGTCCTGCCCATCGGCCGCGACGTCCGCAGCGATGGTCCAGAGACTCTCGCCGGGGCCGACGGTCACGCTCTGCACCTGCTCGGGCATCGGCTCCGCCTCCGGGAACGCCAGGCCGGCACCCACCCCGACAGCGGCGGCAACTGCGAACGCCAGGGCCACCAGCACGACACGGCCACGGACGGTCAGTCGCAGGGCGGCACTCGTGTCGGCCGGGCGAGACTCCGTCTCCGCCACAGGCAGAGGTGCGGCCGGCAGATCAGGGACGGCCCTCAGGTGCCGCCTGCGGGAGGGCACGGTCAGGGGCGCTGTGGGGAAGGCCAGTGCGCTCATCGTTCTCGTCTCCTCAAACTCGTCGAACACCCGTCCGTCGAACGTCTGTACTGACAGTAGCACATCTGTTCGTTCGACACGCCAGTCGAACACATGTTTGGTCTTTCGGGTGGTGGCGCCTATCGTGGAGAACGCCACAGACCGAGCAGATCATCGACCACCGACATCGGCGGATTTCCAGGCGATGCGGAACAGGAGGACACCATGGCCCGCGCACAACAGGACCCGAGCGACCGCCCGGACCCAGCCAGCCTGAGCCCCCGGCAGCGACGGATCATGGACTCGATCCGCGCCAGCCTGGAGGCCAAGGGGTACCCACCGACGATGCGGGAGATCGCCACCGCCGTCGGCCTGGCCAGCCCGTCCTCGGTGAAGTACCAGCTGGAGCTGCTGGAGCAGAAGGGATTCCTTCGCCGCGATGCACTCTCCACCCGGGCCATCGAGATCGTTTCCGACGACTCCCGCAAGGTACGCGGTGACGCCGCCACGTTCACCACCCATGACGGCGAGCAGGACACCAGCCACGCCGCCTATGTGCCGGTGGTCGGGCGAATCGCCGCCGGTGGCCCGATCCTGGCCGATCAGGCGGTCGAGGATGTCTTCCCGCTCCCCCGCCAGCTGGTGGGCGAGGGTGAGCTGTTCCTGCTCAAGGTGGTCGGTGACTCGATGATCGACGCCGCGATCTGCGACGGCGACTGGGTCGTGGTGCGCAGCCAGGCCGTCGCGGAGAACGGCGAGATCGTGGCGGCGATGATCGACGGTGAGGCCACGGTCAAGTCGCTGAAGAAGACCGACAGCGCACTGTGGCTGTTGCCGGCGAACGAGAACTACGCCCCGATCGACGGCAGCGACGCACAGATCCTCGGACGCGTGGTCAGCGTGCTCCGCTCACTCTAGGCTCGCTCTCGGCCACCGCCTCCGCGGCCAGCCGGCGCAGGGCACCACGGACTACCTCAGCATTGGTGGTCGGCCACAGCGGAGGCAAGCTGGCCGCCAGGTAGGAACCGTACCGAGCGGTGCGCAGCCGCGGGTCGAGCACTGCGACCACCCCCCGGTCGGTCACCGACCGAATCAGCCGACCGGCACCCTGGGCGAGCAGCAGGGCCGCATGAGTGGCAGAGACGGCCATGAACCCGTTGCCACCAGCCCGCCCGATCGCCTCCGTGCGGGCCGCCTTCACCGGGTCGTCCGGGCGCGGGAACGGGATCCGGTCGATGAACACCAGACGGCAGCTCAGCCCGGGCACGTCCACGCCCTGCCAGAGCGAGAGGGTGCCGAACAGGCTGGCGCGCGGGTCGGCGGCGAACTCGCGGACCAGCGTGGGCAACACGTCCTCGCCCTGCAGCAGGATCGGGGTGTCCACCTGCTCGCGAAGCGCTTCGGCGGCCGCCTCGGCACCCCGGCGAGACGAGAACAGCCCGAGCGCCCCGCCGTCGGAGGCAGTGATCAGCTCGGCGATCTCGGCGAGCATCTTCTCGTCGGTCCCGTCCCGTCCCGGCGCGGCGAGCGAGGAGGCCACGTACAGGATGCCCTGCCGGCCATAGTCGAACGGTGAGGTGACCAGTTCGCTGCGGTAGCCGCCGTCGGCCAGTCCCAAGGAGCGCGCGGTGGCCTCGAACGTGCCACCGAGGGCAAGCGTAGCCGAGGTGAGCACGGCCGAGCGTCCGCTGAGCAGCTCGCCCGCGATCGGGCCGGCCACGTTCAGCGGGGCGAGCATCAGCCGCGAGGCCTCCCCCGGCCGCCGGCCGCGTTCGCACCAGAGCACGTCCACATGGTCGGCGATCCGGTCCGAGAGCAGCCGATCGGCCACCTCGAACAGGGCGAGCAGTGCGCTGTGCGCCATCGACTTCGCCCCGGCCTCACCGGCTGCAGAGGACTGCTGGCGCATCGCGGTCATCCCTTCCCGGGTGCCTTCGGCGATGCTGCGCACGATCGGAGCAAGCTCGGCCGGTAGCCCGGACCGGAGCCTGCCCTCCGGAACCGCCATCAGCAGCGGCCGGAGCGCGTCAGCGGCCTCCTCGAGGGTGCTCAGCGGGAGTCCGGCATGCCGGCGCGCAGTGCGGGCGGTGCGTTCGACCACGGCCGCGGACAGCTCCACAGTGGCCTGCGCGGTGACCCGATCGGGTAGTTCGTGCGCCTCGTCCACCACGAGGATCTCGTGCTCGGGCAGCACTTTGGGGTTTCCGGCGGCGGCGATGCCAAGCATCGCGTGGTTGGTGACCACCACGTCGGCCTCGCGGGCGTGGGCGCGGGCGCGCTCGGGGAAGCACTCCGCCAGCAGCGGGCACTTCTGGCCGAGGCACTCCAACGAGCTGATGGACACCTGCCGCCAGGCGCGTTCACTGACCCCAGGCACCAGATCGTCCCGGTCGCCGGTGTCGGTCTCGCCGGCCCACTCCCGCAACCGCACTACCTGGCCACCCAGGCCTTCGTCGGCTTCTCTGGGGTGCTCCTCCGCCGATGACGGCGCAGCTTCCGTGGCGGCGAACAGGGCACCTTCGTCGTCGGGATAGCCGCCGGCAACCTTGTGCTTGCAGACGTAGTTGTGCCAGCCCTTGAGGAGGGCCACGTCGGGCTCCCGCTGCAGATGGCCGGTGAGGTTCTCCCGCACCACGGGCAGGTCGTGGCCGAGGATCTGCCGCTGCAGGGCGAGGGTGGCGGTGGAGACGATCGCGCGCTGACCGGACTCGACCGCCTTGATCAGCGTGGGCACCAGGTAGGCGAGCGATTTCCCGGTGCCGGTGCCGGCCTGCACGAGCAGATGCCCTCCGTCGTCCAGCGCGTCCGCCACCGCTCGGGCCATCTCGTGCTGCCCCTCTCGACGGGCGCCGCCCATCGCGCCGACCACCTGGTCCAGGGCAGCGTCGATGGTGTGCGCTTCCGCGCCCTCGGCGGCGGTAGCCGTCTGGCGGACCGGGCCGGCTTCGCCAGCCTCGCCGACCGAGCCGGCGTGCTGCGCATCCTGCTCGCTCTCACCCACCCCCCGACGGTATCGCGCCCGCGAGGCTGCGAGACCCCGCGTCCACAGCCCGCACCATCCCACTGACCTGACCCGCGCCCAGCCCCGGGCGTGAATCCATCCAGTCGCTAGTTGGCGCACTGAGTAGTGCTCCGCGGTATCGCCCAAGTGCGGCAAGTATCGAACGGGCCGTGCGGCGCCCGGGCCAGCGCCGGGCGGCTCAGCCGGCGTTGCGCAGGTCCGCAGCCAACGCGTCGTCCACCCGCGCGACCAGGCGGGTGCCGGCTTCCAGGTGCTCGGTGGAGATGACTTCACCTGTGGCGTGTGCGCGGTGCACCAGGTCGCCCCGGTCGTAGGGCACCACCACGTCCACCTCCACCGCCGGGCGCGGTAGGGCCTCGGCGATCGCCGCCTGCAGCTCCTCGATCCCGGCGCCGGTGCGGGCGGAGACCGCGATCGCGTTCGGCTCGCGGGTGCGCAGCCGGGCAATCGTCTCCGGTTCGGCCAGGTCGGCCTTGTTCAGCACCACCAGCTCGGGCAGGTCCCGGGCCCCCTCGATATCCCGCAGCACATCGCGGACCGCGGCGATCTGTCCCTCGGGGTCGGGGTGCGCGGCGTCCACCACGTGCACGATCACATCGGAAGCCCCCACCTCTTCCAGCGTGGAGCGGAACGCCTCCACCAGCTGGGTGGGCAGGTTCCGCACGAAGCCGACCGTGTCGGCGAGGGTGTAGGCGCGTCCGTCCGGAGTCTGCGCTCGGCGCACTGTCGGGTCCAGGGTGGCGAACAGCGCGTTCTGCACCAGCACGCCGGCGTCGGTGAGCCGGTTCAGCAGCGAGGACTTGCCGGCGTTGGTGTAGCCGGCGATCGCGACCGAGGGGACCTCGGCGGCACTGCGGGAGTGCCGGCGGGCGGCCCGGCCGGGGGCCATCTGCTCGATCTGCCGGCGTAGCTTGGCCATCCGGGTGCGGATCCGGCGCCGGTCCAGCTCGATCTTGGTCTCACCGGGTCCACGGGAACCGATGCCGGCACCACCGGCCACCCGGCCACCTGCCTGCCGGGACATCGACTCACCCCAACCACGCAGGCGCGGCAACAGGTACTCGAGCTGCGCCAGCTCCACCTGCGCCTTGCCCTCGCGAGACTTGGCGTGCTGGGCAAAGATGTCCAGGATCAGGGCGGTGCGGTCGATCACCTTCACCTTGATCACGTCCTCCAGCCCACGCCGCTGTGACGGGGCGAGCTCGGAGTCGACGATCACGGTATCGGCGTTGGTCGCGGCGACCACGCCGGCCAGCTCGGCGGCCTTGCCGGAGCCCAGGTAGGTGCCCGGATCGGGAGCGGAGCGCCGCTGCAGCATGCCGTCGAGCACAGTGGAACCGGCGGTCTCGGCGAGTGCGGCGAGCTCGCGGAGCGAGACTTCAGCCATCTCGGCGGTGCCGTGGGTCCACAGACCGACCAGCACCACCCGCTCGAGGCGCAGCTGCCGGTACTCGACCTCGCTGACGTCCTCCAGCTCGGTGGACAGTCCGCCCACACGCTGCAGGGCCACGCGTTCGGCCAGGTCGAGCTGGTCGCCGTCGTAGTCGGTGTGCTCGTCGGAGTCCTGCTGGATCGCTGTGCCCGCCCTCGCCAGAATCCGGTCCACGACGTCCTGAGCGCGGGCCTCGGTAGAGGTGTCCAGCTCGGCGGGAGTCGGATGGGTAGGTCGGGTCATGGTGTCCTTTGCTGCAGTGCCGGTCAGTGTGTTCTTCCACGATCCCACTCCGAACCACCGCCCGCCAACGGATTTCGCTCAGGGCGGGGGCGCCGGGCGGCACTACGCTGGGGCCCTGTGGGTCACTACTTCACCAACGAGCCGGAAGCAGCGAGCGCTCCGCGCACCCTGACCGTGAACCTGCACGGCAGGCAGGTCGATGTGACCACCGACGCCGGTGTCTTCTCGGCTACCCGCCTGGACCCCGGCACCACGGTGCTGCTGAGCCATGCCGGCGACCCACCGCCGTCGGGCACGGTGCTGGACCTGGGCTGCGGCTGGGGGCCGATCAGCCTGGCGCTAGCGATGGCCCGCCCACAGGTGCGGGTGCTCGCCGTGGATGTGAACACCCGGGCGCTGGAGCTGACTGCCGCGAACGCCGAGCGCCTCGGGCTGCGCAACGTGGAGACGTTCACCCCCGAGACGCTGCTGGCCGCCGAGCCGGACCTGGTGCTGGACGCGATCTGGTCCAACCCGCCGATCCGGGTGGGCAAGGCGGTACTGCACGAGCTGCTGCGCACTTGGTTGCCGCGGCTGGCGCCGGGGGCGAGCGCCCAGCTGGTGGTGGCGAAGAATCTCGGTGCCGACTCGCTGCAGCGCTGGATCACTGCGGAGCTGGCGCTGCCGGCCGAACGCACCACCAGCGTGAAGGGCTACCGGATCCTGGTGGTCACTGCCCCAGCGGAGTGATCACACCGACCAGCTCGGCCGGGCCGGCGAGCTCCACCCGGTCGCCGTCCACCCGGACCCGCAACGTTCCGCCGGGCACCTGGACCTGCCAGTGGTCCGGTGCGCCCTCGCCGAACCAGGCGCGCACCGCCAGGGCGGCGGCGCAGGCGCCGGTGCCGCAGGAGAGGGTCTCGCCGACGCCGCGCTCGTGCACCCGCATCCGCAGCGCACCGGTGGGGACGTCCCCTTCGGCGTCCCCGAGCGGGACCACGAACTCCACGTTCGTGCCGTGCTCGGGCTGCGGGTCCACCCGGGGCGGAGCGGACAGGTTCAGGTCGAGCAGGGTCGCCTCGTCCTGCAGGGCGACGACGGTGTGCGGGTTGGGCAGTTCCAGCCGGAGGCCAGGGCGCTGCTCGTCGAGCCCTTCGGTCACCACGGACACGTCGAAGCCGGCCGCGAGCGCGTCCGGCCCGCCGGTGGCCCGCCAGGTGCCCATGTCCGCGGCGTACTCCTCGCCTTCGCGGCGCACGCTGAGCACGCCGGCGCGGGTGCCGATCTGGGCGGTGGCGCCGTCGGCCAGGTCGAGCAGGCCGCTCTGGCGCAGGTAGGCGGTGAACACCCGGATGCCGTTACCGCACATCTCGGCGACGGACCCGTCGCCGTTGCGGTAGTCCATGAACCACTGCGCGCCCTGCTCGGCGGCCTGGGGATCGGTGAGCTCGGCGGGTACGGCGCGGATCACGCCGTCGGCGCCGAAGCCGGTGTGCCGGTCTGCGATCGCGGCGACCGTCTCGGGGGCCAGCTCACCAGTGCCATCGGTGTCGGTGTAGAGCAGGAAGTCGTTGCCGGTGCCGTGGCCCTTGGTCAGCGTGGGCAGGGCGGTGGGGAGTCTCACCCGGTCAGCCTACGTGCCTGATCGAGCAGCTTCGCGCCGGGCTCGAGCCAGGTGATCCGCTCATCGCGGCGGAACCACTTGCGCTGCCGGCGGGCGAGCTGCCGGGTGGCCAGCGCGGTCTGGGCGACGGCGTCGTCCTGGCTGAGCTCGCCGCGGAGCAGCGCGAGGGCCTGCGCGTAGCCGACGGCGCGCACGGCGGTCCGGCCCTGCTCCAGGCCACGGGTGAGCAGGTGTTCGGTCTCACCGACCAGACCGCCGGTGAACATCTGCTCGGCACGGGCGTTGATCCGCTCATCCAGCTCGGCGGCGGGCAGGTCGAGGCCGAGCTGGACGGCGGGGATGGCGTAGGTGTGGTCGGGCAAGTTCGCCGAGAACGGCCGTCCGGTGAGCTCGATGACCTCCAGCGCGCGCACGATCCGCCGGGTGTTGCCGCGCTCGATCCGTGCCGCCGCCTCGGGATCGCGGCGGGCCAGCTCGTCGTGCAGCACCCCGGGGCCATCCTCGGCGGCGCGCGCCTCCCAGGCGGCACGCACCTGCGGATCGGTGCCGGGAAAGTCGATCCGGTCCAGCAGGGCGCGCAGGTACAGTCCCGAGCCGCCCACGATCACGACGGCGTTACCCCGGTTCCGGATCGCGGTCCCGTCTGCGCGGGCGTAGGTCTGAAAGGCGGCCACACTGGCGTCCTCGGTCACCTCCAGCACGTCGAGCTGGTGGTGCGCGATACCGCGCCGTTGCTCGACGGGGACCTTAGCGGCGCCGATGTCCATCCCGCGGTAGAGCTGCATCGCGTCGGCGTTGATGATCTCGGCGCCGAGGTGCTCGGCCAGGTCCAGGGCGAGGTCGGACTTGCCCGTGGCCGTGGGGCCGACGACCGCGACCACGGGCGGGGCGGGGTGGGTCGCGGTCATGATGCTCGAGCGTACCTACCCGGTCGCTGGGTCCACCCGTCCGCAGACCCGCTGGCACTCGCAACGGAGGCAACCTGCGGGATCGGAGTCCGGATATACCTCACCTCGGATGCCGGAAGTCGCCTCCGTTGAGTGGGCGACCCACGGAACTGGGTCGACGATGCCCCGCTATCCCACCGGCGCAGCCAGGATGGTACGTTGAGGTGATGGATACCACATACAGTGCGCCGCTCGGCGACCGTGGACGCTTAGTGGTGCCGGCCGGACTTCGGACGCGCCAGAACTGGGAACAAGGCACACCGCTGCTTTTCATCGAGACTCCGCACGGTGTGGTCCTGGCGACCAGAGACCAGGCGAAGGCACTCCTGCGCGCTCAGTTGGCCGGCACGAACCTGGTCGATGAGCTCTTGACCGAACGCCGGGAACAGGCAAAGCGCGACGACGCCGCGTGATGGTCCTCGACGCCTCCGCGGTCCTTGCCTTCCTCCAGGGCGAGCGAGGAGCTGACCAGGTGGAACGAGCGCTGCCCGAGGGGATCATCGGTGCAGCCAACTGGGCCGAAGTGCTCCAGAAGCTGCGCGCCGGCAACGCCGACACGGCGATCGCCCGCAGCCTGCTGCTCAGCTATGGAGTCCGGCTCGAGGCAGTCAGCCCGGCTGACAGCGAACAGGCAGCAGCGTTGTGGCAGCGCGGCAACGGTCTCTCGCTCGGTGACCGGCTCTGCCTCGCACTCGGTCGTCGGCTGGACGTCCCCGTACTCACCGCCGATCGCGCATGGGGCGAGTCGGAGATGGTCATCCAGCTCCGGACGAGCGACTGACGCCCGCGGAGCACCTGGCGGGGCCTCAGCCCTGCTCGGCCATCCACGCATCCACGCGCCGCTGCGCCTCCTCCTCGGAGACGTCCTCCACCCGGGTCATGATCGCCCAGCGCTGCCCGAACGGGTCCAGGATGGAGCCGAACCGGTCACCGGTGACGAACGTGGAGACCTCCTCGCGGACCGTGGCACCGGCGGCCCGGGCGCGGGCCACCACGTCGTCGACGTCCTCGCAATAGAGACAGATCGAGTGCGTGACCGCGTCGGCCTCGTCCGCCGGTGCCGTCAGGCCGAAGGCCGGGTTCGCGTCACCGAGCTGGAGTCGGCCGTTGCCGAAGTCGAGCTCGGCGTGCGCCACCGAACCATCCGGGGCGTCGGTGCGATTGGTCAGCCGGGCGCCGAACACGGAGGTGTAAAAGTCGATCGCGGCGGCGCCGTCCGTGACCACCAGGAACGGGGTCAGCGAGGTGTAGCCGGCGGGGATCGGGCGGACGGTAGCGGTTGCAGCAGTGGTGTCGTTCGTCATGCTTCGATCCTGCCCGCCGGCCGGGTGGGAGATCTTGTCGATTTCCGACATCGTGCAGGTACCTCAACCGGAGTCCGTGCACACGGTGGCTCAGCTGTGGCTCAGCTGCGCTGTTCCCGGCGGAACCGGCCCGGTGGACGGCCGACCACAGTGGTGAAGTCTCGGGTGAAGTGTGCCTGGTCGGTGTAGCCGAGCTCGGCGGCTAGATCGCCCAGCGCGGGCGCGTCCTCCTCCCCCAGCTGCGCGGCGGCCTGCTGCAGTCGGCGGCGCTGCAGCAGCCACTTCGGGCTGAGCCCGATCCGCCGCCGACAGATCCGTTGCAGCTGCCGCTCGCCCACCCCGACCCGTTCGGCCAGCTCCGCGACGGTGTCCGCCGCTGCGCTCTCGGCCAGGTCCGCGGCCGCATTCGCGAGCTCACCCTCCGGGTCGACCGGCCCGCACCGCGTCCGCACCCAGTCGGTGAGCGCCCGGCCGGCGGTCTGCGGATCGGTGGGCATCAGCTCGCGGATCTGCGTACACACCGTGGCGAAGTCCTCACCCAGATCGGTGCGCTCGGCTCCGATCGCAGGGCCGACGTCCATCCGCCCCGGTCCCGGCCGCACCGCACGCGCCGGTTCACCGGCGAGCAGCAGGGCGGCCGCGGCTGGTCGCAGCAGCACCCCCACGCCCCAGCCGGTGCCAGCCAGGGTCCGGGTGCCCAGACCGGCGTCCACACCGTAGAAGCCGGCCTCGTCGGCCATCACGACGACGTTCCCGCCTGGGTACTGCAACGTCTCCTGGACCACCTGCTCACCTGGGGGTAGAGACCACAGCGGCACCCAGACGTGTCGGACCACGGCGGCTGCGCCGTCGTCGACCGCGAACCGGAGGAGCCGCACCCCCTGGCGACGCCCGGAGGATGGCAGCGGTCCGCGTACGGGTATCCCGCGGGAGCTCACGGCGGGCTCAAGCTCCCGGCGCGGCGACTCGCAGCGCCGGCATGCCCAGGGTCACCGGGCCTTCGGCCGGCCCGGTCGGGTGGGTGTGCGAGGCCGTGCCCCGGGCTGCCCAGGCATCGCCGGCCCGGGTGCGGCGCAGGGTGAACTGGCCGCCCGTACGCGCGGAGTCGGCGATCAGGTGGTAGGGAGCAGAACCGGTGACCGTGACGGTGACCATGTCCCCCGGGCGCGGGGTGTCGGCCTCAGCGAGCCCTTCCGGGAGGGCCAGGTGGACCAGCCGGTTGTCGGCAGCCCGGCCAGAGATGCGGTGGGTGGCGGTGTCCTTACGCCCCTCGGTCTCGGCCACCAGCACGTCCACCTGGCGGCCCACCTGGGCGGCGTTCTCCTCCGCCGAGATCCGGTCCTGCAGGGCCATCAGCCGTTGGTAGCGCTCGGTGACCACCTCGGCCGGCACCTGATCGGGCAGGTCGGCGGCCGGGGTGCCCGGGCGCGGGGAGTACTGGAAGGTGAACGCACTGGAGAACCGGGACGCCTCGACGACGTCCAGGGTTGCCTGGAAGTCCTCCTCGGTCTCCCCGGGGAAGCCGACGATGATGTCAGTGGTGATCGCCGCATCCGGGATCGCCTCGCGTACCCGGTCCAGGATGCCGAGGAACTTGGCGCTGCGGTAGGAGCGGCGCATCGCGCGCAGGATCGCGTCCGACCCGGACTGCAGCGGCATGTGCAGCTGCGGCATCACGTTGGGCGTGGCGGCCATCGCCTCGATCACGTCGTCGGTGAAGGCGGCCGGGTGCGGGGAGGTGAACCGAACCCGCTCCAGGTGCTCGATCTGACCGCAGGCGCGGAGCAGCTTCGCGAACGCGCCGCGGTCGCCGAAGCCCACGCCGTAGGAGTTCACGTTCTGCCCGAGCAGGGTCACCTCGATCGCCCCCTGCGCGACGACGGCTTGCACCTCCGCGAGCACGTCACCCGGTCTGCGGTCACGTTCCTTGCCCCGCAGATGCGGCACGATGCAGAACGTGCAGGTGTTGTTGCAGCCCACCGAGATGGATACCCAGCCGGCGTAGGCGCTCTCCCGCTTGGTGGGCAGAGTGGACGGAAAGACCTTGAGTGCTTCCTCGATCTCCACCTCGGCCTGGTTGTTGTGCCGAGCGCGCTCCAGCAGTGCCGGGAGCACATCGATGTTGTGGGTGCCGAACACCACGTCCACCCAGGGGGCGCGCTCGACGATGCCGGACCGGTCCTGCTGGGCCAGGCACCCGCCGACGGCGATCTGCAGGCCCGGGTGGGTCTTCTTCAGCCCGGCGAGCTGACCGAGGTTGCCGTAGAGCTTGTCGGAGGCGTTCTCCCGCACCGCGCAGGTGTTGATCACCACCACGTCCGCGCCCTCGGCCTGAGCGAGCAATGAACGGGCATCATGAGTGGCCGCCGGGGTGTAGCCGGCATCCTCGAGCAGGCCGGACATGCGCTCGGAGTCGTGCACGTTCATCTGGCAGCCCAGAGTGCGCACCAGGTACGTACGCGAGTGGTCGGTCATGGCAGAAGATTCTACGTTCTGATCCGCACCCCTTGGCCGGGCCCACCCCGGCGGAAATCGATCGTATCCGCACTGTTACCGCAACTTCTTCGCCGAAACGCGCGTGAGGCGTTAGGTTGCCTCTATGACCGACAGCACAGCCAAGCCTGTCAGCGACGACGGCGGGGGCATTCCGAAGCCCACCGACGAACCGCTGGTGGTGCTGAGCAACGTGAACAAGCACTTCGGTGAGCTGCACGTGCTCCAGGACATCAACCTCACCGTGCACCGCGGCGAGGTGGTGGTGGTGATCGGCCCCTCGGGCTCGGGCAAGTCGACGCTCTGCCGCGCGATCAACCGGCTGGAGCCGATCGATGACGGCTCCATCACTCTGGACGGCCAGCCGCTGCCTGCCGAGGGCAAGGCGCTGGCCCGGCTGCGAGCAGACGTGGGAATGGTGTTCCAGTCCTTCAACCTGTTCGCACACAAGACGATCCTGGAGAACGTCACCCTCGGCCCGATCAAGGTGAAGCGGGTCAAGACCGCCGAGGCAAAGAAGCAGGCGATGGAGCTGCTGGAGCGCGTGGGGGTGGCGAACCAGGCGGAGAAGCTGCCCGCGCAGCTCTCCGGCGGCCAGCAGCAGCGGGTAGCGATCGCCCGCGCGCTGGCGATGAAGCCGAAGGTGCTGCTCTTCGACGAACCCACGTCGGCGCTGGACCCGGAGATGGTCCAGGAAGTGCTCGACGTGATGGTGGGCCTGGCGAAGGAGGGCATGACCATGGTGGTGGTCACCCACGAGATGGGTTTCGCCCGCAAGGCTGCGGACCGGGTGGTGTTCATGTCCGACGGGCAGATCGTGGAGGAAGCCGAGCCGGACACGTTCTTCGACCACCCGCAGAGCCACCGGGCGCAGGACTTCCTCGGCAAGATCCTCACGCACTGAGCGCTCACGAGCACTCATACGCCTCAGTAACCAACGAAGGAGACCAGGATGAAGACAACGCGAGCAGCGCTGGCCGCACTGGCGGCCGTGGGGGCCCTCACCCTTGCCGCCTGTACCGCCGAGCCGGGGGCCGGCGACGAGGAGACCGGCGGTGACGCCGGTGCCGAGGGCGGCGACACGGGCGAGGGCGGCGACTCCGGCGAGGGTGGCGGGGACTCGATCCGGATCGGGATCAAGTTCGACCAGCCGGGCCTGGGCTACCAGGATGGCGACACCTACACCGGGTTCGACGTGGACGTGGCCACCTACATCGCCGACCAGCTCGGTTACGGCGAGGACCAGATCGAGTGGATCGAGTCCCCCTCTCCGCAGCGGGAGACGATGCTGCAGAACGAGCAGGTGGACATGATCGTGGCCACCTACTCGATCACCGACGAGCGGGATGAGGTGGTGGACTTCGCCGGACCGTACTTCGTGGCCGGTCAGGACCTGCTGATCCGCTCCGAGGACGCCGGCGAGATCACCGGTCCGGATGTGCTGGACGGGCGGAACCTGTGCTCGGTGGCCGGGTCCACCTCGGCGCAGAACGTCAAGGACGAGTTCTCCCCGGACACCCAGCTGGTGGAGCTGAACGGGTACTCGGAGTGCATCCAGTACCTCACCGGTGGCCAGGTGGACGCGGTCACCACTGACGACATCATCCTCGCCGGTCTGGCTGCTGCCGACGGCGGTGGCGAGCTGCAGGTGGTGGGCAACACCTTCTCCGAGGAAAACTACGGTGTCGGTCTGCCCCCGGACTCGGACATGTGCCAGCCGGTCACCGATGCGATCAACGCGATGATCGAGGACGGTAGCTGGGAGGAGTTCATCACCTCCAACACCGAGGGCACCGGCTACACCCCGAACGCCGACCTGAACCCGCCGACTCCGGCCGAGTGCGGCTGATCTGACCCGCCAGTCCCTGTTCGCCGTGGCCGGTGCGTGCCACCGGCCACGGCGAACGCCCTGCCCCCAGCTGATGACGCCGAGGTGGAATGCCCGTGAGTGACTTCCTCGAAGTGCTCTCCAACTACGACATTGCCGGTGCCTACTGGCTGAATCTCAAGCTGGCATTCTTCTCCGGGATCATCGCGCTGATCCTCGGCACGATCCTGGCCATGATGCGGATCTCGCCGCTGCCCTCGCTGCAGTGGGCCGGTGCCGCCTACGTGAACGTCGTGCGGAACATCCCACTGACCGTGGTGATGATGTTCGCCGCCTTCGTGCTCTGGCCCCAGCTCGGTGTGCAGTTCGCCGAGAAGTTCGCTGACAACTTCTTCTGGCTCGCGGTGTGGGCACTGTCGGTGTACACCGCCTCGTTCGTCTGCGAATCGATCCGCTCCGGGGTGAACACCGTGCCGCTCGGCCAAGCGGAGGCGGCTCGGGCGATCGGGCTGTCCTTCCTTCCGGCGGCTCGCCAGGTGATCATGCCGCAAGCGTTCCGGGGTGCGATCGCACCCCTGGGCAACACCTTCATCGCGCTGATCAAGAACACCACCGTGGCGGCAGCGATCTCGGTCAGCGAGATCTCGCTGCTGATGAAGGGGATGGTGGAAGCGCATGGCAACTACGTGATCCCGATCTTCCTCACCGTTGCTGCCGGCTTCGTGGTCATCGTGATCCCGGTCGGCCTCGTGGTCACCTACCTCTCCCAGCGTCTGGCGGTGTCCCGATGAGCACACAATCGGTCCTGTTCGATGCTCCCGGTCCCCGGGCGCGGCGCCGGCTGCTGATCGGGAACATCGTCGGCGTCCTCGTGGTGCTGGGCATCGCGACGTTCGTGGTGTACCAGCTCCAGGTGCACGACCAGCTCGCACCGGAGAAGTGGGCGCCGATGATCGAGGCGCGCACCTGGTTGTACTATTTCCTGCCCGGCCTGCAGAACACTTTGGTGGCGGCCGCGTACTCGATCGTGCTCGCGCTGGTGTTCGGCCTCCTCTTCGGTATCGGCCGGCTGGCGAGCAATCGGGCCATCCGCTGGTTCTGCGGGGTGGTGGTGGAGTTCTTCCGGGCGGTACCGGTGCTGATCATGATGATCGGTGGCTGGATCTTCGTCTCCCAGGTTCTGCGCGTCGATCCCAGTCTCGGCCCCCTGCTCGGGGTGGTGATCGGCCTGACCCTGTACAACGGCTCGGTGATTGCCGAACTGGTCCGCTCCGGGGTGCACGGCCTACCCAAGGGGCAGCGGGAAGCCGCCCTGGCGATCGGGATGACCCGCAGCCAGTCGATCCGCTCGATCGAGCTCCCGCAAGCGCTGATGGCCATGCTGCCGTCCCTGGTGAGCCAGTTCGTGGTGGTGCTCAAGGACTCCGCACTGGGCGCCATCATCACCTATAGCGAGCTGCTCCGCTCCGCCCGGCTGATCGGTGCGGACTCCCCGTTCCCGGTGCTGCAGTCATTCTTCGTGATCGGCGTGATCTACATCGTGCTGAACGCGACCCTGGCCTGGGTGGCCGGAAAGGTGGCCCGGCGGATCGGCGGCCGCACCTCGGGCAAGACGCAGCGCCCGGGCGCGCTCAAGGGCGGCGTGGACGTCACCGCGAGCTTCGGGGTGAAGGGGCGCTAGGGCGGGAACAGGCGCTCCGGCGCACTCGTCCCGCGGCGCTCCCCTGCAGCATGGCCCGGCGCACTCGTCCCGCGGCGCTCCCCTGCACCGCCATCGGTGACGCCGGCGTCTCGGTCTACAGCGAGAAGTCCTCGATCGGCTCCTCGTCCTCCTCACCGAGCACCTGATCGATCGCTCGCAGCGCCACACCGGGGCCGTAGCCCTTGCGAGCAAGCATGCTCATCAGTCGGCGGCGCCGCTTGACCGGATCGACGCCGGTGGTGCTGCGGGCCTTGCGGCGGACCAGCTCCACGGCCCGCTCGGCCTCGTCCTCGGGCTGGATGGCCTGCAGCGCTTCGTTCGCGATCTCCCGGTCCACGCCTTTGCGCTGCAGTTCCTGCGCCAGGGCGCGCCCGGCCAGCCCGCGTTCGTTGTGCCGGGTGCGCACCAGCATCTCCGCGAAGGCAGTGTCGTCGATCAGCCCGACCTCGGTAAACCGGTCCAGCACCCTCGCGGCGACCTCCTCCGGCACGTCCCGCTGCGCCATCCGCTCGGCAATCTGAGCACGGGAACGAGGCGCCCCGGTGAGCATCCGCAACGCAATCGCACGAGCCACCCCTTCCGGATCCGGCTCAACATCCTCAGCAGCCGCACCCGAGGCGGGCGGCTCCTGCCCCGGTGCGCTGCGCCGTCGTGCTTGCCTCACTGAACTCCCACCTCCCGTGGCGTGGACAGACCAGACGGAAGTGGCGCCGTCGCCGGCCGGAGCAGCGGGTGCTCGAACCAGCGACGGCGCCACCGGCCGATCAGAAGTCGACGGCTACGTCCTCGGGCCCCGCCTCAGGCACCGCCTCGAGCTTGACGCCGATACCGAGCTTGGTCTTGATCTTCTGCTCGATCTCCACGGCAAGCTCGGGGTTGTCCTTGAGGAACCGGCGGGAGTTCTCCTTGCCCTGGCCGAGCTGGTCGCCCTCGTAGGTGTACCAAGCACCGGACTTGCGCACGATGCCGTGCTCCACCCCCAGGTCGATCAGGCTGCCCTCACGGGAGATGCCCACGCCGTAGACGATGTCGAACTCGGCCTGCTTGAACGGCGGCGCCATCTTGTTCTTCACCACCTTTGCCCGGGTCCGGTTGCCGACCGAGTCGGTGCCATCCTTGAGGGTCTCGATCCGGCGCACGTCGATACGGACCGACGCGTAGAACTTCAGCGCCTTACCGCCGGTGGTGGTCTCCGGGGAGCCGAAGAACACACCGATCTTCTCCCGAAGCTGGTTGATGAAGATCGCCGTGGTGCCGGAGGAGTTCAGGGCACCAGTGATCTTGCGCAGCGCCTGGGACATCAGCCGGGCCTGCAGACCCACGTGGCTGTCGCCCATCTCGCCCTCGATCTCCGCCTTCGGCACCAGGGCCGCGACCGAGTCGATCACCACGATGTCCAGTGCGCCGGAGCGGATCAGCATGTCCATGATCTCCAGCGCCTGCTCACCGGTGTCCGGCTGGGAGACCAGCAGGGCATCGGTGTCCACGCCGAGCTTCTTCGCATACTCCGGGTCCAGAGCGTGCTCCGCGTCGATGAACGCCGCGATCCCGCCGTTCTTCTGCGCGTTCGCCACCGCGTGCAGCGCCACAGTGGTCTTACCGGAGGACTCCGGCCCGTAGATCTCCACCACACGCCCGCGGGGCAGGCCACCGGTGCCCAGGGCCACATCCAGGGCGATCGACCCGGTGGGGATCACCTCCACCGGTGGGCGGTTCTCGTCACCGAGACGCATCACCGAGCCTTTACCGAAAGCCCGGTCGATCTGACTGAGTGCAGCATCGAGTGCCTTGCTGCGGTCTGCTACCGGAGCAGCCATGGTGTCACCTTCTTCGTTCTCGGGCGGTCGAGCCGCCACCTGTGGACGTGGGCTGGTCTCTTCAGGGACCCGCCCTCTCCGGGCGGCAACCTGACACGGAGGCTATGTCCGACCACCGACATCCGGGTGGCTCAGCCACCATCTGTGGATGAGCGCACCCGTCCTCGCGCTGTATCCACAGTAGCCGAACAACCGTTCTACCTGGGGACGCCGCGCCCGACACGCCGCTGCGTGTTGCGCGCGTGCGCCGAGGTGGCGCGCGTGCCCGCCAAGGTCGCACGCCTGGACCGAGGTTGCGCGCGTGCGCGCCGACGTTGCCCCGCGCCCGCCAAGACTAGGCTCCGCGCCGGAGGCCGACGCAGTCGTGGGCCCAGAACACGTCCGGGTACACCAGGGCGCCACTCACGCCCGGGGCCTCGGCAACCGCCAGCACCTGGAACGCCGACGGTGGGATGCGTACCGACGGCGCGGTGAAGCCCGCCCGATCACCGGGTACGAAGCCGAACTTGCGGTAGAAGCCCGGGTCGCCCTCGAGGAAGATATGTACGCGGCGCTCCGGATCGTCGGCCGGGCGCTCGGCCGCAGCGCGGGTGGCACAGGCGATCACGCCGGTCAGCAACTCCCGCCCGATGCCGGTGTGCTGGTGGTCCGGGCGGACCGAGATCGGGCTGAGTACCCACGCCTGCACCAGGCGCTGGTCGGCGTCCACCCAGCCGCGGGTGAGCAGGGCCTGGCCCACGATCTGGCGGCCGTGCTCGGCCACCAGGGCAAGCCGGTCGCGCGGCGCCATCGCGGTCTGCAGCGCCTGCTCCAGCCCCCGGACCCGGACGCCCTCCCCGGCCGCCTCGGCTTCGAAGGCCTGCTCGATCACGGCGGAGACCGCCGCACGGTCTCCGCTGGTTTCGATGCGCACGACGGCGCTGCTCACGTGGGCCACGACCGCGACCGTGGCAGCCCCTCGGCGGGACAGTCAACCGGATTTGCACCCCGGGTGCGGAGCACGCATCAGGATGCGGCGACGATCAGGAAGGACACCAGGAGCGCGATGATCGCCGTGCTGAAGACGAAGCCGATGATGGAGTGCACGGTGACGGCGCGGCGCATCCCGCGGCTCCCTACGGTGACGTCGGCCGCAGTGAACGAGGTGGAGACCTGCACAGCCAGGTAGAAGTAGTCGCTGAACATCGGCGCGCCGTCGCGCTCGGCGGCGACGAAGGTCAGGCCACCCCTGTTCGTGTCCTCTCGTGCGTAGTGCACGGTGTACACCATCAGGATCAGCAGCCAGGACGTGGCCACGGTGAGCGCGGCCAGTGCTGCGACCACGGGACTTGACCGCAAGTTCGGTTCGGCGGCGCAGTAGACCACCACCACCAGCGCAAACGCGCAGAACATCACCGCGCCGCTCGGACCGCTGGACAGGGACAGCCGCTCCATCGACACCCGCTTGCGTCGGGCAGTGCGACCCTCGGTGAGCCACTGCGCCAGCAGGTCGCCGTCCGCCCGGACGAACGTGAACCACGTGATCACGGAGTACAGCAGGCAGCGCAGGGACCAGGTGGAGAGGTAGATCGTCGCTACGCTCGGCGCCACGGTGGGCGCCGCGGTGAGCATGTCCGGCTCCACCAGGCCGACGACCACGATGGCCACCAGCGCGGCGGCCAGGCTGGTCCAGTCACTGATCGCACTGCGCGTCACATCAGCGCTCAGCCGTGGCACCTTCCGGTCCTCGCCCATCCTCGTTCCCCCCTCTCGGCACCTCTCAACCACCGCAGCCTATCCGCCCCTGCGCCCTCCCCTCGGGGGGACTCACGGCGACGGTGGGCTCAGGTCATCAGCAGCCGGGTGATCCGCCGGGTGGTGGCCCACAGCCCGAACGCGCTCAGCGCCAGCAGGTACGCCACATGCACACCCAGCCCGAGGCTCAGCTCCCCCATCATCAGCGCGCGCACCAGCGCCACCCCGTGATAGAGCGGGGTGACCTGCACTACCCCCTGCAGCACGTCCGGGTAGGTGGACAGTGGGTAGAACGTGGCGGAGAACAGGAACATCGGCAGGATGATCAGCTGCACGTAGTCCATATCGTTCCAGGACCGCATGAATGTGGTCGCCGCCATCCCCAGCGAGGCGAACGCCAGCCCGATCAGGGTGCACACCGGGATCGCCAGCAGCGCCCACCAGGACTGCACGAACCCGGCCACCGCCGCCACCAGCAGGAAGGCGCAGGAGTAGACCAGTCCGCGCAGCAGCGCCCAGGAGATCTCCCCCACTGCCACCTCCAGCGGCCGCAACGGAGTGGCGAGCACCGATTCGTACAGTTTCGAGTGCTTCAGCTTGCCGAACACGTTCGCTGTGGAGTCGTAGATCGCACCGTTCATCGCCGAGGTCGCCATCATCGCCGGTGCGACGAAGATCGCGTACGGAACGGCCCGGCCATCCACCTGCACGTCCCCGACCAGTGCGCCGATGCCCACCCCCATCGCGAACAGGTAGAACACCGGCTCGAAGAACCCGGAGACGAACGTGCGCCAGTACGAGCGCGCGGCCCGCATGTTCCGTTCGACCAGCGCGGCTGAGGCACTGAACGCGATCGGGAACGGTAGTGACCTACGCCGGGTCGGGATCGCCGTCGCCATCTCAGACCACCATCCGAGCGCGCAGCCGGCGCACGCCGAGCAGGTATCCGGCCACCGCCCAAGCCACCAGGTACGCCACGTGCAGGACCGCCGGCCAGGCCTCGACCGGCAGCGGCGCCGGGGAGCCGAGCCCGACGGCGCGGGTGAGGGTGATCGCATGCGTGAGGGGTGAGGCCCAGGCGAGCCACTCCAGCACCGCGGGCAGCTGGCTGATCGGGAAGAACGTGCCGGAGAACAGGAACAGCGGCATGATCACGAACCGGTTCAGCATGTTGAAGCCTTCGTCGCTGGCGGTCCCGACCGTGTAGGCGTAGACCGGGAGCCCGAACGCGAGCCCACCGAGCACTGCGATCGGCACGGTGAGCAGTGCGGCCCAGCCGGTCATCGCCCCGATCGCCAGGGCCACCAGGGCGAAGGCTGTGGAGACCATCAGCAGCCGCAACGCCAGGTAGGCGAGATGCCCGCGGACCAGGTCCGCCACCTGCAGCGGACTGGCGAGCATCGCGTGATAGGTGCGCTGCCACTTGATCGCACCGAACACGCTGTAGGTGGTCTCGGCCACGGCGGTCATCATCGTCTGCGCGGCGACCAGCCCGGTAGCCACGAATCCCACGTAGGCCACCCCGGGCACAGCGGAGCGCCCCGGTGAGTCGATGATCGCGCCGAGCCCGTAGCCCATCCCGGCCAGGTACAGCAGCGGCACGAGCAGCGAGGAGGCCACAGTGGACTTCCAGATCCGCCGGTAGACCGTCAGCCAGTAGCCGGTCACCGAGGGCCAACCGCCGCCGACGGCGGAGCGCGCCCAGGTGCGCCGCTCACCTGTGCGGGTGGTCACCGAGGCGCTCACGGGTGCCTGGTTCCGGCCGGCCGGCGCGGGGAGGTCGCCATTCGGTCGGGCCTCATTCGATCAGGCTCCGTCCGGTCAGACGCAGGAACACGTCCTCCAGGGAGGAGCGGCGCACCAGAGTGGACTGCGGATGCACGCCCCGGGCGGTGAGCGCGTCCAGAGCGGCGTCGCCGTCATGGGTGTACAGCAGCAACCGGTCGGCGAGCACCTCCACCCGGTCGGCTACACCGCTGACCTCGCCGGCCTTCTCCACGTGGTCGGGCACGTCGAAGCGCACTTCGAGCACCTCCCGGGAGGCATGCTGGCGGATCAGGTCACGGGGTGAGCCGTGCGCGACGATCCGGCCCTGGTCCATCACCACCAGCCGGTCGCAGAGCTGCTCGGCCTCGTCCATGTAGTGCGTGGTGAGGACCAGGGTGACACCGTCCCGCTTGAGCCGGAACAGCCGGTCCCAGAGGATGTGCCGGGCCTGCGGGTCCAGCCCGGTGGTCGGCTCGTCGAGAAGCAGGATGCTCGGCTCGTTGATCAGCGCGCGAGCGATGGTCAGCCGGCGCTTCATCCCACCGGAGAGGGTCTCGACCCGGGCGCCGGCCTTCTCGGTGAGCTGGGCGAACTCCAGCAGCGGTGTGGTCCGGCGCTGCACCTCGGCCCGGCTGATGCCGAAGTAGCGCCCGAAGACCGCCAGGTTCTGGGCCACCGACAGTTCCTCGTCCAGCGCGTCCTGCTGCGGAACCACGCCGAGCCGGGCTTTGATCGCCGCGGCGTCGGCGGCCGGGTCCATCCCCAGCACCCGCAGCGTGCCGCCGCTGACCGGTGAGGTGCAGCCGATCATCCGCATCGTGGAGGTCTTGCCGGCGCCGTTCGGTCCGAGGAAGCCGAACGACTCCCCCGCTTCGATCTGCAGGTCGATGCCGTCCACGGCCACGAAGTCACCGAAGGTCTTGTGCAGCCCGGATGCCTCGATCAACGCCATGCTAGCAATCTAACATGCAGGGGCACGGGAGTTGGCGCGCTACTACTTTGCACGGATCGCGCGGCGGTGCCGCCAGCGCACGTCCTCGCCGAGTTCGTTGACGGTGCAGATCGCGTCCCAGACCACCCCGGGCGGGGCGCCGTCGGCGAGCGCCTGGTTCGCAGTCCGGCTACTCAACGGGGCAAGCACCATATCCTCAGCCAAAGAGGAGGCGTAGGCGCCGAAGGTGTCGCGCATGGCCTGCTGGAACTCGGAGTGCTTCACGGCGACCAGGATAATCGCCGCCACCGACGGACCCGCCCACGGTGCCGGTGCCAAGATGCCCGGTCAGCCCCACGGTGCCGGTGCCAAGATGCCCGGTCAGAAAGGCGGTTCCGTGTCGGCGGGAAAGGTGAATGGCCGGGTCGGCAGCGCGCCGCCGGTTGCGCCGGTGTTTGTTGCGCTGGGGTCGGTTGCGCTGCGTCCTTGACGGGCGGGATCGGTCTGGCCGGCCTGACCTCCCGGGGTGCCGGGGAGCGCTGCAGCCAACAGTGCGTGCAGACGCTCGGTGTCCAGGCCGGTGACCGGGCGCTCTCCCTCCTCACAGAGCGTCATGTGGTACTCGTCCCGCAGATGGTGGGCGATTGCGGTGTAGTCGGCGTGCTCTGAGCTTCGCGCGTACACGTGGCCGGTGGGGCTATGCCAGGTGGTGATGCCACTGCGCGAGTCGCGTTCGACCCGGAAGAATCCAGCGGTCTTGATCTGGTGATGGTGTGCGCACAATGCGTGCAGGTTGGTCTCGATGGTCTGCGCCCAGGCAGGCAAGCGAGGATCGAAGGCCACGATGTGGTCGAGCTGGCAGCGCCACGCCGGTACCTGGCAGGTCGGAAAGCGGCAGGTCTGATCCCGCTCGACGATTCGTGCCCGGAGCCGCCGGGATGGAGCGTAGGCGTCGGTGCAGATCATTCCGAGGCCGTCCTCAACCTGGCGGCAGACCCCGCCCGCGATCGGCTCGTGGCGCTGCCGCCAACCGATGAGCGCCTGGGCGTCCGTGCCGTCGGGAAGCTGGGGTGGCCGCGGCGGCGGCAAGAGGCCGCGCATCGGGTCGAAGGCGGGCAGGTACCGGCACATCCAGTCCCACTCAGCATCGGCATCAGTGCCGGTGCCGGCGTCAGTGCCGGTGCCGGTGCCGGCGGCGGTCTCCACATCATCGGCGCCGGGGTTGATGCTCGTGGAATCGATGTTCGTGGACCGACTCAGCGCACCTGGCGGATGTCGCTCCTCGCCGAGCAGTTCGCGCCAGATCGCTAGGTCTTCGGCCCGGGACCGATGGTCGGGCCACGGACGGGCCGGACCGTAGATCGCATCGAGCTGCTCCATCGTGGCGTCCGGGCCGAGTCGTTCGGCCAGGTCACAGCGTTCACTCCAGGTCGCTCCCGGATGAGCGGCCAGGCTCACGATGACACCGGGGGCAACCTGGCACGGACCGCTGAGCACACTCATCCCAGGCACACTTGGCGAACTCGCGCCGCCCAGGGTTGCCGGGCCCCCGGTGGGCGGTGTGGCTGGGCCGCCGGCGTCTCCGGCTAGGGAGCCAGTGGCTGGACACACGGCTGAGCTGGCGGCATTTCCGGTCGGATCACCGATTGTCGGCGGAGCCGCAAGTCCGCTCGTGCCGCACGCGGCACTCCTGGCAGCGGAAGTCGACGAACCTGTCGACCTCGTTCCGTTATTCGTGCTGCCGTTGTGCGCGGGCGCCGTCCCGGCGTGCTGGGCGGTTGTCGGTTCGGTGGCCGCCTGCTGGGTGGCGGATGTGGGCTTGAAGAACGCCGGCGCCATCAGCGAGTCGCTTGGGGCTCCGGCCTGCATCGCCAGCTTGCGAGCGGTGTCGGCGCAGATCGGCCCGTATCCGTGCAGCAGGGCCGGGGTGTGCTCGTCGCCTGCGAGCACAGGTGCGGTGATCGATAGCCGCAGATGCGGGGCCTGCCCGTGATGGCTGGGCAACGCGGCCCCGTCCGGCAACCGTCCGGAGGACATGATCTGGGTGAAGATCCCGGTGAACGCATCAGCACGGCGTGCATCAATACCCCGCTCGTCGTCGGCAGACCTACTGGCGGCGATCGAGTCCAGGCAGGTGTAGATGCTCAGGCCCTCTTCGGCCGGCAGGTACATCCCCAACCAGGACATCCCGTGTGCCGCGGGCTCGAAGCTCACGCACCGTTGCCCGACTTCCTTGTCGTGCCGCTCTGCCGCTTTGGCCGGGTCGGCGGCGATCACCGCGGCAGCGAGTGCCTTCTTCAGTTGCGGCGGAGTGTGCGTGGGCGCAAGCTCCACGCCGTAGTCCTCGAGCACCACCCGCTCCTTCAGACCCAGCCCGGAGACGGCGGCAGCGATCACATCCACCTTGCGCGCCGAGACCTCACCCGAGGCCAGGCCCTCGCGCAGCCGAGGCGATTCGTCCAGCGCTCCGGCGCGAGTAATGATCGACCCGGCCGCATAGGACGTGGTGGCCAACCGAGCAGAGATCTCATCATGGACAGCGGTCAACGCGCCGGACCCGCGGCCCCGCTGATCGAGGAACTCCTGCGTGAATCCGGCCTGCAATCCGGCCAGATGAGCCATCATCCGCTCACATGCGGCGACCAGCTCGATCCTGGCCGCCTGATCCCGCTCGCCGCTGTCTCGCCCCGCTGCCGCCTCCAGCGTCCTCGCCAACGAGGCTCCCGGCACAGCTCCGGCGATGACCTCAGCCACCTGCGAGGAGATCATCCCCGGGTGCCAAGCAGCCTGGGCCTGATCGACTGCCTGCGCTGCTGCGACCACCTCGGTCAGCCCGACATCCGGGCCTACCGGCAAGGTCACGAAACGCTCCGGCCGCTCCTCTTCCATGTTCGACGAACGCGCCTGATCGCCCGGAGAGGCCTCCTCCGGGTCAGGACCTTCGCCGTCGAACTCCATAGAACAAACGTACCAATTCGAGTGGATGATGTCAAGGGCTTTGCCACGCTCTGAATGTCGCCGGACGGGCACCGTCCCAACAGACAACCGGTACCCGTCCGACTGATTCATAGCCTCTCACCAGGCACCGACAACGCTCGGTCAGGCGCGATTGCAGGCGTGCGTCACCTCACGCACGCATGTTGCCGTATGCCGGTGGCTCGACTCTCTTTTCTGGGCGCCGCACCGCACGCATCAGCGGAGGCAATCTCCGGGAACGAGCGGCACAGAGAACCGCTGGTGACATCCCGGAGCTTGACCTCGTTGCCGTCGTTACCGTTGGACCAGCGCTGGTGCGCTCGATGGGTCCAGCGCCGGTGCGCTCGATGGGTGTCGGTAGCAGGCGGCACAATAGCGCCGTGGCATCGACACCAGAACCCGACGCGGCACTCGGCGCATTCAGCGCGCCGACGCGGTCCTGGTTCACCGGAGCATTCGCCGCGCCCACTGCCGCCCAGGGTGGCGCCTGGGAGTCGATCTCCTCCGGAGAGCACACGCTGGTGGTCGCGCCGACCGGCTCGGGCAAGACTCTCGCCGCGTTCCTCTGGGCACTGGACCACCTGCTCACCGGCCCGGAGCCGGCCGAGGGCTCCCGCCGCTGCCGGGTGCTGTACATCTCCCCGCTGAAGGCGCTGGCAGCAGACGTACAGCGCAACCTGCGCTCTCCGCTGGTGGGGGTGGCCCGCGCCGCCGAGGAGACCAGCACACCGGTGCGCGAGGTCACCGTCGGAGTACGGACCGGGGACACCCCGGCGGCCGAACGGCGTCGGTTCGGCACGCATCCGCCGGACATCCTGATCACCACGCCGGAATCGCTGTTCCTGATGCTCACCTCCGGCGCCCGGGAGGGGCTGCGCGGGGTGGAGCAGGTGATCATCGACGAGGTGCACGCGCTGGCGGGGAACAAGCGTGGCGCGCACCTGGCCCTCTCCCTGGAACGGCTGGATGCGTTGCTGGAGCAGCCGGCGCAGCGGATCGGGCTGTCCGCGACCGTACGGCCGCCGGAGTCGGTGGCGCGCTACCTGACCGGAGAAGCGCGCCCGGCCGAGGGCTCGCGCAGCACGCGGATCGTGCAGCCCGACGCCACTCGCCCAGGTAGCCGTCAGCTGCGCATCGACGTGGCCGTGCCTGTGCCCGATCTCAGCGATATCGCCGCCGCAGCGCCCGCTCAGGGGTCCGCGCCACCGGAACACGGCGCTGCCTCGATCTGGTCGCATGTGACCGAGCGGGTGGTCGACGAGATCACCAGCCACTCCTCCACCATCGTGTTCGCAAACTCCCGACGCGGGGCGGAACGGCTGGCTGCGCGAATCAACGAGGCGCACGCGCAGCGGCAGGGCACGGGCAGCGAGCTGGACGCCGGCTCCGCGTGGGCCGCCGAGGTCCCGGCCCAGTCCGGCACCTCGCTGGGCATCACAGATGAGACCGGACCGGCCGAGATCATCGCCCGCCCGCACCACGGGTCGATGAGCAGGGATGAGCGCACTGCCACCGAGACCGCGCTGAAGAACGGCACCCTCCCGGCGGTGGTGGCCACCTCCTCGTTGGAGCTGGGTATCGACATGGGCGCTGTGGACCTGGTGATCCAGGTGGGTGCCCCACCGTCGGTGGCCAGTGCGCTGCAACGCATCGGCCGCGCCGGGCACCAGGTCGGCGCCCTGTCCCACGGAGTGGTGCTACCCACCCACCGCGGTGATCTGCTTGCCGCCGCCACCACCTCCGCCCGCGCACGCACCGGGCACATCGAGGCCACCCGCACCCCCACCAACCCCCTGGACGTGCTGGCGCAACAGATCGTGGCGATGTGCGCCGTCGACGACTGGACAGTGACCGACCTGGCCGCACTGGTGCGCCGTGCCGCCCCGTTCACCACGCTCACCGACCGGGTGCTCACCGCCGTGCTGGACATGCTTTCCGGCCGGTACCCGAGCGAGAGCTTCGCCGAGCTGCGCCCGCGGATCACCTGGGACCGCGTCGCCGGCACGCTGACCGGCAGGCCCGGGGCCCGGCTGCTGGCCAGCGTGAGCGGCGGCACCATCCCGGACCGGGGAATGTACGGGGTGTACGTGGCCGGAGAATCCAGCGCTCGTGGTGGCAAACGGGTCGGCGAGCTGGACGAGGAGATGGTGTACGAGTCTCGCGTGGGTGACACGTTCACCCTGGGCTCCTCCACCTGGCGGATCGAGGACATCACCCCCGACCGGGTGCTGGTCTCCCCCGCTCCCGGCCTGCCCGGGAGGCTGCCGTTCTGGAAGGGGGACGCTCCCGGCCGGCCGGCCGAGCTCGGGGCCGCGATCGGGGCGATGGTGCGGTCGGTGACCGAAGCGACCACCCCGGCCGACGCCGTCGCCGACTGGGGGCTGGACGACTGGGCACGGGACAACCTGCTCGCCTACCTGGCCGAGCAGCAGGAGGCCACCGGCCGGCTACCGGATGACCGGACCATCGTGGTGGAGCGCTTCCGGGACGAGCTCGGGGACTGGCGGGTGGTGATCCACTCCCCCTACGGCGCCAAGGTGCACGCGCCGTGGGCGCTGATCCTCTCCGCGCGGCTACGGGAGCGGTTCGGGCTCGACGTAGCCGCGATGCACGCCGACGACGGAATCGTGCTGCGGTTGCCGGATACCGAGGCCGCAGCCTCCGTCCTGGACGACTTCGGACCGATGACGGTCGACGACCTCACCGCACCGACCGACACCGAGGCCGGTGAGGTGCCGATCGAGGACCTGCTGCTCGAGTCTGAGCGCATCGATACGGATGTGATGGCCGCACTCAGCTCGTCACCGCACTTCGCCGCCCGGTTCCGGGAAGCAGCCGCCCGCTCGCTGATGCTTCCTCGACGGCGCCCGGACCAGCGTCAACCGTTGTGGCAGCAGCGCCAGCGCGCCGCCCAGCTGCTCGCCGTGGCAGCGGAGTACCCAGAGTTCCCGGTGATGCTGGAGGCGGTGCGCGAGTGCCTGCAGGACGACTTCGATACCGCCGCGCTGGCAGAGCTGATGCGGGGCATCCACGCTCGTCGGGTCCGGGTGGTGGAGGTCAGCAGCGCCAAACCCTCACCGTTCGCGCAGTCGCTGCTGTTCGGGTACGTGGCCCAGTTCCTCTACGGCGAGGACACCCCGCTGGCAGAGCGCCGGGCCGCCGCGCTGACCCTGGACGCCGGCCTGGTGGCGGATCTGCTCGGCGACGGTGCGGACGTGGCCGATCTGCTCGATCCTGAGGCCCTTGCCTCGGTGGAGGCCGAGGTGGAGCTACGCACCGAGGCCTACCGGGCCGACGGCGCGGAGCGGCTGGTGGACCTGGTGCGCCGCCTCGGACCGGTGAGCGGTGAGGAGTTGGCGGCGCGGGCCACCGAACCGGAGGCCGTGACCGGCTGGCTGGATGAGCTGCAGACCGCACGACGGGTGATCGAGGTTCGGGTCGGCGGCCAGGCACGGTGGGCAGTAGTGGAGGACGCGGCCCGGTTGCGGGACGGGCTCGGCGTGGCGCTGCCGCCGGGGCTGCCCGAGGAGCTGCTGGAGCCGGTGCCGTCCGCGCTGGTGGACCTGGTCCGCCGGTACTCCCGCACGCACGGCCCGTTCCGCGCGCAGGAGCTCGCCGGCCACTACGGCCTCGGAATCGGCGCGGTGGCTCCAGTGCTGGACGATCTGACCAGCCGCGCGGTGCTCGCCGCCGGAACGCTTCGCCCCGCGCAGGCCCACACCCCGGCTAGCGCGCAGTTGCCCGGTCCGGACTACTGCGATGCGGACGTGCTGCGCCGGATCCGGCGCCGTTCGTTGGCGGCGCTGCGCGCTGAGGTGGAGGCGGTCCCGGGTGAACAGCTCGCGGTCTACCTGCCGCGGTGGCACCAGGTGCGGGCGCTGCGCGGGGTCGACGGCGTACTCGCGGTGATCGACCAGCTCGCCGGGGCGGGCGTGGCCGCCTCGGCGTGGGAGTCGATGGTGCTGCCGGCGCGGGTGCGGGACTACACCCCGGAGATGCTCGATGAGCTGACCAGCTCCGGTGAGGTGATCTGGGTCGGGGCCGGTGGCGGACCGGGCAACGACGGCCTGGTCGCGCTGCTGCCGGCCGAAGCGGTCGCAGATCTGGCACCGGAACCGGAGGAGGTCACCGGGCCCGTACCGGCAGCCGTGCTGGAGGTGCTCGCCGGTGGTGGCGGGGTGTTCTTCCGGGACCTGGCCGCCGGTGTGGTGGAGCAGCTCGGTGAGCAGGCGCCGTCAGAATCGGAGCTGCTGGATGCGCTGTGGGAGACCGTCTGGGCCGGGCTGGTCACCAATGACACGCTCACGCCGTTACGGGCCCGGTTGGGGGCGCGCCCGCGCCCGGGGACGAACGCTCGCCGGCGGGCGCGGCCTCGGGGCCGTTCGTTGCGGGCCCTGGCGCTACGTGGGGCGAGTCTGGACCAGGGGGCGCCGATGATCTCAGCTGCGAGTGCGGGTGGTGCGGGTGCAGGTGGGCTGCGTGCGGGTGGGGCGCGTGCGGCGCGCTCCATACCGGACGAGGCATTGGGTCGCTGGTCGCTGGTGCGGGCGCGCAGCGAACCGGGCCGGCGGGCGACGATGGCGGCGCTGGCGCTGATCGACCGGGATGGCCTGGTCACCCGTGGCAGTGCGGCCGATCGCCTGCCCGGCGGCTTCTCCACCGCCTACCGGGTACTCGGCCAGCTGGAGGAGTCCGGGCAGGTGCGGCGCGGGTATTTCGTGGAAGGCCTGGGCGGGGCGCTGTTCGCACTTCCGGATGCGGTGGATGCGCTCCGCGCCGCCGAGCCCGATGGTGCGGGTTCCCTGCTGCTGGCCGCCACCGACCCGGCCAACCCCTACGGCGCGGCGCTGGGCTGGCCGGATCCAGTCTCCGTGGCGGGAGAGGCGACCGGCCACCGGCCCGGGCGCAAAGTGGGCGCGAGCGTGGTGCTGGTCGGCGGGCAACTGGTGCTCTACCTCGAGCGCGGCGCCCGCTCGGTGCTCGCGTTCACCGCCGAGCCGGAGCCGTTAGCCGCCGCCGCGGCCGAGCTGGTGGCGGTGGCCGGCAGCGGTGCGCTGGGCCGGTTCACCGTGACCCGGATCGACGGGCAGCGCGCGCTGGGCAGCACCTCGGCAACGGCGGCGGCGCTGACCGAAGCCGGCTTCATCGCCGCACCGAGCGGGTTGCGGATCCCGAGGCGGTGAGCGGTGCCCGAAGGTGACGTGCTGGCTCGGCTGGCGCGGCTGCTCACCCGCAGCCTGGCCGATCAGGTGCTGGTCCGTTCCGACCTGCGCTGGCCCGAAGCCGCCGGGGCGGACTTCACCGGTCGCCGCAGCACCGGCACGGTGAGCTACGGCAAACATCTGCTCACCCGGTTCGACGATGGCCGCACGCTGCACACGCATATGCGGATGGACGGCGTGTGGCGCGCTCGAACCACCCGGACCCCGCCGGAACCGCTGCGGCAACCGAGGGTGCGGGCCGTCCTGGCGACCCAGCAGTGGACCTGTGTGGGTGAGCAGCTGGGCATGCTCACCGTGCTGCGCACGCGGGACGAGGCACGCCTGTTGAGCCACCTGGGCCCGAACCTGATGGCTCAGGGTGAGGCGCTGGACGCCGCCCTCGATCTCGCGGCGGCGAACTTCACGCGGTCGAGGGGCCGCCCGGCGGGCGAGGTGTTGCTGGACCAGTCGGTGGCGGCCGGGATCGGCACGATCTATCTGGCCGAGACCCTCTGGCGGCACCAGATCAGTCCGTGGCGGATGGTGGAGCTGGTGCCGGACGCGCGTGCGCTGTACGCCACGGCGGCGGCGCTGATGCGCCGTTCGGCCGACGCTCCCACCCTCACCGCCACCGGCAGCCGGGAGCAGAGCACGCACGTGCACGGCCGGGAGGGACTGGCCTGTGCTCGCTGCGGGACGCCGATTGCCATGGCCTCGATCGGGCCGTCGGCCATGGAACGGCCCGCGTTCCACTGTCCCGCATGCCAGCCGGGCTGAGCGCCTCAGCCGACACTGAGCGCGTCAGCCGACCGAGAGCCTGCGGTCAAGCCACCTGGTTCGTCAGACCGCGGCGAGGTCCTCGTCGTGACCGAACTGGTTGATGAAGTCCGCCGGAATGGTGTCCGGGATGGCCACCCCTTCGGCGAGCGCGACCCGGTCGGAGACCTCGCGCAGCACCACTGACATCGGGATGCTCAGTGCGGTGCAGATCGAGGAGAGCAACTCCGAAGAGGCCTCCTTCTGCCCACGTTCCACCTCGGAGAGGTAACCGAGGGACACTCGCGCTGCTGAGGAGACCTCGCGCAGCGTGCGTCCCTGCCCCTGGCGAGCGCCACGAAGGACGTCACCGATCTCGCGCCGTAGTACCACCATGGTGCGTCCCTCCTCTCGCATGCTGCCTTCGACTGCTGTACTCCTACCGTACCTTGCCGCACCGACAGGTGCGCGCTTGGTATCGCGTGGTGGCCGGGTCGACGACCATCCACTGCGGGGCCCGGTCGCCACCCGGGGCGTCTTCGGCGAACGTGTCTGCATCATTACTCCCCCCAACGCGTCAGCCCTGCGTTCTGTTCCGCACGTGAACTGCGCCACATTCACCGGCACCTCCCCGCAGGCTCACCCATACCTGCCCTCATTCTCACCCGCACTCGCGCGCATGGGAACACTGGTAGCCCATACGAACACCCCTATCAGCGCGTTCGGATGCGCCGAGCGTGTTCGAATCGGGCTCGATCGGTCAGTCGAGCAGCAGCGCCAGCGCCAGTTGCACTGCGGCTGCGCGCACCGCCGGGCGCCCCCCGGCCAGCAGGTGCCAGCGCACCTGAGGCGAGCGCCCCTGCCCGGTGCACGCGACGTACACGGTGCCGGCGGGATGCCCATCCGCCGGGCCCGGGCCGGCCACACCCGTGGTGGCCAGGGCGAGGTCGGCGCCGAAAAGCGACCGGGCGCCGTCGGCCATCTGCACGGCCACCTGCGGATGCACCGGACCGGAGCTGGCGAGCAGTTCCGCATCTACGCCAAGCACCTCAGCCTTGCTATCGGTGGCATAAGTGAGTGCGCCACCACGGAAGACTGCTGACGCGCCCGGCACCGCGACGAGCTCGGCACCGAGCAGGCCGCCGGTGAGCGATTCCGCCACCGCGAGGGTCAGCCGGCTGCTGCGCAGCCGCATGATCACCTGCGCGGCGACGCCGGTGGTCACTGCTTCTGGTCGCGCGTGATCCGCCAGGCGCGCCAGCAGTAGTCCAGACCGGTGACCACGGTGACTGCGGTCGCGAGCAGCATGATCACGTAGGCGGTCGTCTCCCACCAGTCGCCCAGCGGAGAGCCGACCAGGTCAACGGCCGGCAGCATCATCATCGACAGGAACACGATCTGCAGCACCGTCTTCAGCTTGCCGCCGTTGGATGCGGCGATCACCGACCGGCGCACCATCACGAACCGGAGCACGGTGATCCCGATCTCCCGGATGAGGATGAGGATCGTGGCCCACCACGGCATCACACCCAGGACGGAGAGCACCACCATCGCCGCACCGGTGAGCAGCTTGTCCGCAAAAGGGTCGGCGATCTTGCCGAAGTTGGTCACGATGCCGCGACGGCGGGCGATCGTACCGTCGAGCTTGTCGGTCGCGGCGGCGATGAGGAACACCGCGAGCGCGGCCAGTGCGGTGGCGGTGCTGTCCTGCCAGAGCAGCACCACGAACACGGGCACCAAGGCGATGCGCAGCATAGTGAGCACGTTCGGCAGGTTCCACACCGGCGCGATCGATTGACCCTCCGCGCTGGCGGGTTGGTGGGCCGGGGACTCCGAGTTGCTCGACACGTCTCCAGGGTAGGGGACGGAGGGTCCAGCCGACGGCGCTACAGTGCAGTTCCATGGCGTCTTCCCCCCAGCAACGCTGGGTGCTTCCTGCTGCCCTGACCGCTCTCACGATCGTGCTGGTGGTGGCGATGGTGCTGTTCTTCACCCGACCCTGGGACCCCGCCACCAGCACCGATGGCCCGCCAGAGGACACGGCCACGGCGACCGACCCGGCCGATCAGCCGAGCGACGAACGCAGCCCCACGCCGTCGGAGCCGGAGCAGGAGGAAGCAACCTTCACCATCGGCGCCGCAGGCGACGTACTCCCGCACGACACCCCGATCGAGGAATCGCGCACGGACGACGGTTACGACTTCACCCCGATGCTGGCAGCCACCCAGGACTGGAGCGAAGGGGTAGACCTGGCACTGTGCAATTTGGAGGTGCCACTCTCGCTGCCCGAGGAGGAGCCCACCGGCTACCCACTGTTCGGCGCCCCGGACCAGCTGCCACAAAATCTGGCGGACCTGGGCTGGGACGGCTGCTCCACCGGCACGAACCACTCCTTGGACCGCGGTGAGGACAACCTCGCCTACACCCTGGACGTCTTCGACGACGTCGGGCTCGGGCATGTCGGCACGGCGCGCAGCCAGGAGGAGGCCGACGCACCGCAGTTGTACCAGCTTGAGCGCGGGGGTCAGGAGATCACCGTGGCGCAGATCGGCGGCACCTACGGCACCAACGGGCTCCCGATCCCCGACGATGCCCCGTGGTCGGTGAGCCTCCTCGATGCCGACACGCTGATCGAGCAGGCCAGCGCCGCACGGGACGGCGGTGCGGACCTGGTGGTGGCCACCCTGCACTGGGGGGTGGAGTATCAGAGCTACCCGAACGAGGATCAGACCGAGCTCGCCGAAGCGCTCGCCGAATCCGGCCAGGTGGACCTGATCATCGGCAACCATCCGCACGTACCGCAGCCGTTCGCCCTGCTCGACGGCGGTCCGGACGGGGAGGGGATGTGGGTCGCCTACTCGTTGGGGAACTTCATCTCCAACCAGGACGACAAGTGCTGCGTCCCGCAGACCGGAACCGGGCTGTTCATGACCGCCACTGTGGTCAAGCCGGTGGAAGGTCCGGCCCGGGTGACCGGCCTGGAGTGGACGGCGATGACCGTGGACCGCGTCGGTGGTCAGGTGGTCTATCCGCTGGCCGACCTGCTCGGTGGCGAGCGGCCGGACGGCCTCGAGCTGGACAACAGCACACTTGAGTCCCGGATGGACGGGGTGCAGGAAGTGATGGCGGAGTCCTCAGGGGCTGACTTCGCCGAGCGTACCGAGGCGCCGGAGCCCACCGGCGATGCGGCCGAGGTCACCCCCCGGTCCTAGCGCGGGCCTGGCCACCCTGTGTCTGCCCTGCCGGCGTGAATCCATTCACGCGATACTTCCTACGCGTGGTCGTGCTCTGCGGTATCGACGGGGCGGGCGCACTGCCGAATCGGCGATCATGCACACCCGGCGCTCTCCCCCTTGACCAGCACCCCGCCATCCCATAACATACAACCTAATGGTTGTAGATCAGTTCTCCGAAGTCGAGATCGATCGCCTCTTCCGTGCGCTGGCGGATGGGACGCGACGGGACATCCTGCGCCGCACCCTCGCGGGCGAGGCATCGGTCAGCACTCTGGCGAGCTACTACGACATGTCCTTCGCCGCAGTACAGAAGCATGTGGCGATGCTGCAGGAGGCGGGTCTGGTGACCAAGGAGCGTCGGGGGCGGGAACGTCTCGTCCGCGGCGACCCCGAACGTCTCGCCCGAGCCCGCGTGCTGCTCACCCAGCTCGAAGGCCTCTGGCGAGAGCGTGGTCGTCAGCTCGATGACCTGCTTGCCCACGATCCGAAGGAGTAGACCGATGCCGATCACCGACGTGCACCAAGACCCGGAAGCACTCACCCTCACCATCGTCGGTGAGTGTGCGGCGAGCCGGACCAGGCTCTGGGAGGCCTGGCTCGACCCGCGGCAGCTGGAGCAGTTCTGGGGCCCACCCACCTGGCCGGCGACGTTCATCCGGCACGAGACCTTCCCGGGCGGACGCTCGGACTACTTCATGACCGGCCCGGACGGGAGCCGCGCCCACGGCTACTGGGAGTTCCTCTCGGTCGATGCGGGTCGCGCGTTCGAGATCATCGAAGGCTTCGCGCACGAGGACGGCACGGTCAACGACTCGTTGCCGCACACCCGGATCACCGTCACGTTCGCCGACCTCGATGCGGGCTCCTCCTTCACCGCGGTGAGCCACTTTGCCACCCTGGCGGACCTGGAGCAGCTGGTCGCCATGGGCACACCGGAGGGGATGACCCAAGCTCTCGGCCAGATGGACACGGTACTGGCCGACCTCTCCTCATTCGCCGCGGACCGCACGGTCGCGGCCCAGATCCTCTCTGACACGCAGGTGCGTGTCTCCCGGGTGATCCGCGGCACGGTGGACCAGGTCTGGCGTGCCCACCACGAGCCAGAACTGCTGAAGCGGTGGATGCTCGGTCCGGACGGCTGGCGGATGACCGTCTGTGAGGTGGCCACCGCCGTCGGGGAGTCCTACCGGTACGAGTGGGAGTCTGACGACGGCGCGCCCGGCTTCGGCTTCACCGGTGAGCTGGTCTCGGCTCAGGCTCCGTACCGCGAGGTCACCACCGAGGCGATGATCGGCATGGCGGGCGAGCCGGTCCGGAACGACCTCACGCTCTCCGCCGTCGACGGCGGCACGCTGCTCATCCAGGTCATCACCTATCCGAGCGCTGAGGTGCGCGACATGGTGCTGGCCACCGGCATGACCGACGGAATGGAGACCTCCTACCAGCGCCTCGAGCGCGAGGTGCTCGCCGCCGTCTGAGCCCAGCCGGTGGATCTTGGACCCAGGGCGCCACCGAGTCGCATGATGTACGAACTCACTCGAGATGGTCCTGGCACGCCTACACCGCCGTACTGCGCTGCTCCCGGCGAACATTCATGTTTCTCACCGTAACAAGAATCCGATGATCAACACGACTAGACCAACCCCAGCGAAGATCAGGGCGCCGCTTGTCCACTTATACAGGCTCTTCCTGCTGCGCGACAATAGCGCCAGCACTCCACCAACGGCTAGGAAGCAAAATCCGGTGAGAATCATCGATCAGCAGTACGCCTTGCATCGTGCATCAACACTTATAGGACCTGTGCCGTAGCAAGCGATCGCGTAGGCCGCTGTCGCAATCGCGATGCATACCGGCGCGGCTGGTCCACAGAGGAGTGCAACGACCAACGCACCACCGAGTGAACACCCTACCGAGCAAATCGCACCGACCCAGTAGCGGCAATCGCTACAACTCATAGTCCACGCAGGGGCCACCGTGCGCCCGTTCCCATAGGCGGCTAAAGCGCCTTGTTGTGTCAATGTGTCACTGTCGAGCAGTTCCTCGAACGCTGCTTCATCGACCTCCATGATGAATTGACCTTCAAGGGTCTCAGCCACCCTCGAGGTATCAGAACTGCTCCATACGGTGACATTGTCTTGCGCAACTTCGCCATCGATGACTGAGAAGAAGTCCAAACGCGAGGTCTCGTGGTGCTTGTGGCCCATTTGTAAGCGCTGGACGCCGCCTTCACTCGTGACACCAGAAATGAAGCCTCCCACATTGCCACCCTGGTCCAGAAGGAGCAAGGTGACCGCGAAAGCGCGGGAACCCTCGCGTTCCACCTCCGGAATAGGGGCGACCGGACTCCCAGCTGCATCCGCTACTAACCCAAGCTGAGCCGCGAACTCGATGAGTCGTTGCACCGCGGCGTCGGACGTGAAGCCAGACATCACATCAGAAGGACGCGACTCGCCGTCCACAGTTCCGAAGGCGGCGGAAGCGCCGAACGCCACGTTGAGGCCAGCAGCTCCAGCGACAGCTGTACCTTTGATGAGAGAACGTCGGGACAAGAGATCACGAATCGGCGAAGTTGAATCTGATAGTTCGCGTGCTCGTCGATAAATCGCGAAGCCGTTCGCGGGTCCAACAATCCCAATAAGACGCATCAACATAGGCAATCCGCGATAGGATCGCGGCAGGCCCACATTCGTCGAGTCAACTAGTATGGGCTCGTCGGCACGAAGTTGATCGACTGCCATTAGACTGCTATTAGACTGCTATTCCGCGGATCATACAGCGACCGAGCTTCAATGTCGCCGTGGCTCGCATCTCGACACATGGCAGCCAACTCAGAGCAACCAGCACAGCTGGAGTCAAACAGTAGATAGTACATCGGTACCTCCCCCGGTACGTTCTGGACTTCGTGCGTCGAACGTAACAGGCGGGAGCGCACTTGTCAGCGGAACCGGGCGATGAACCGCCAGCCGACCAAGACACGCGCTTTGATGAGTCCTTCCGGACGGAAGCCGACGTGACGCTCAGCGGTGGTCGGTGAGCTCCCAGGCGTCCTCGGACTCGCTCTCGTCGGCATAGTCGTCGGCTGGGTAGCCCGCGCCGGCGTCGTTCCCGGCAGCGTCGTACACCGGGGCGCCGGCATCCCCGGCCGGAGCCGGCGGGGACTCCCCGCGCAGCATCGCCAGCGTGCCCGGCAGATCGTCCGGCTGGATCATCACGTCGCGGGCCTTGGAGCCCTCGGACGGGCCGACGATCTCCCGGGACTCCAGCAGGTCCATCAGCCGGCCCGCCTTCGCGAACCCGACCCGGAGCTTGCGCTGCAGCATCGAGGTGGAGCCGAACTGGCTGGTGATCACCAGCTCCGCCGCCTGCAGCAGCAGGTCGAGGTCGTCGCCGATGTCCTCGTCCACCTGCTTCTTCGCCACCGGGACGATCACGTCCTCGCGATAGTTCGGCTTCAGCTGGCCCTTCACGTGGTCGACGACGGTGTGGATCTCGGACTCCCCGACCCAGGCACCCTGCACCCGCATCGGCTTGGAGGCACCCATCGGCAGGAACAGAGCGTCACCCTGACCGATCAGCTTCTCCGCACCCGGCTGGTCCAGGACCACGCGGGAGTCGGCCAACGAACTGGTGGCGAACGCCAGCCTGGACGGCACGTTCGCCTTGATCAGACCGGTGACCACGTCCACACTCGGCCGCTGGGTGGCGAGCACCAGGTGGATGCCCGCGGCGCGGGCGAGCTGGGTGATCCGTTGGATCGAGGCCTCCACGTCCCGTGGGGCCACCATCATCAGGTCCGCCAGCTCGTCGACGATCACCAGCAGGTAGGGGTACGGCGCCAGCTTGCGTTCGCTCCCCGGCGGCGGGGTGAGCTTGCCGACCCGTGCCGCCTTGTTGAAGTCGTCGATGTGCTTGAAGCCGTAGGTGGCCAGGTCGTCGTAGCGGTTGTCCATCTCCCGCACCACCCAGTCCAGGGCCTCCGCGGCCTTCTTCGGGTTGGTGATGATCGGGGTGATCAGGTGCGGGATGCCTTCGTAGATGGTCAATTCCACCCGCTTGGGGTCGACCAGCACCATCCGCACCTCCTCGGGGGTGGCGCGCATCATGATCGAGGTGATCATCGAGTTCACGAACGAGGACTTACCGGCCCCGGTGGCACCGGCCACCAGGATGTGCGGCATCTTCGCCAGGTTGGCGACCACGTAGCCACCCTCGACGTCCTTGCCCACACCGATCACCATCGGGTGCTCGTTGCGACGCGCCGGTCCGGACCGGAGCACGTCACCGAGGGCCACGGTCTCCCGGTCGGCGTTCGGAATCTCGATACCGATCGCCTTCTTGCCCGGGATCGGAGACAGGATGCGCACATCCGCCGATGCCACCGCGTAGGCGATGTTCTTGCTCAGCGCGGTGACGCGCTCCACCTTGACCCCGGCGCCGAGCTCCACCTCGTACCGCGTCACTGTAGGCCCACGGGTGAATCCGGTGACCTCGGCGTTCACGCCGAAGTCGGTGAGCACAGTGGTCAGCGCTTCGACCACCCGGTCGTTCACTGCGGAGCGGGTCTTGTGCGGCGGCCCCGCGATCAGGGCGTCGTCCTCGGGCAGGGTGTAGGTCATGCCGGGGTCTAGCACCAGCTGCTCGGCCCGCTTGGGCAACGCCTGTGTGGGCGGCGCCTGCAGGTCCTCGGTGTTCTCCCCGGCCACCTCGGCAGCCGGCCCTTCCTCACCCGCGAACGGTGCGCCGTCGCCAGTCTCGGCGAAGTCAGCCACGGACGCGCCGCCCGCTGCGGCCTCCGCCGCGGCCAGCTCGGCCGCCTGCTCGAACGCTTCGTCACCGTGGAAGTCGCCCGGTTCGATCGCCTGGGTGTCGCCCCTCTTGCTGACCTTTCGCGCGCCGCGGGAACGGGCGGGCGCCTCATCCGCCGGCTCGCCGGCGCCGACGTCATTGCCGGTGATCCAATCGATCCCCTGGCGAATGCGGCGCGGGATCGCCGCCACCGGGGTGGCGGTGACCACCAGGATGCCGAAGAAGCCGAGCAGCACCATCAGCGGGATGGTGACCCATTCGGTCAGTGCCGCCGAGAGCGGATTGGCGGCCACGAAGCCGATCAGGCCGCCGGCGCCGAACACCGCTGCCCAGTCCGGCGGGGAAGGCAGACCGGAAGCCACCTGGATGAGGCCGCAGACGGCCACCACGATCGCGGTCAGGCCGATCGAGATACGGCCGTTCACCTCACCGCGCTCCGGGTGGCGCATCAGCCGGACCGCCAGGAACAGCAGGATCAGCGGGATCGCCACAGCGAGCACGCCCACGCCACCGGCGGCCGCCGCATGCACGATGTCACCGGCCGATCCGGACAGCCCGAACCACTCCCGCACCGCCACGATCACCGCGAGCGCAAGCAACAGGAACGCCAGGCCGTCGCGCCGGTGCGCGGGGTCCAGGCCACGGGCACCGGAGCCGATCGAACGCGCTGTGCCACCGATCACGTGCGCCACACCCATCCACAGGCCGCGCAGGATCCGGATCGGCAGCGCCGGGCGGGTCTGCTGGCTGCGGCCGGCGGGCTTGGAATTCTTCGCCCGGGCCGCGCTGGACTTCGCCGGCGCGTTCTTCTTTCGTCCTGGTGCGGCGGACCGTCCGGGGGAAGTCGTACGGGTCGCCATGATGTTCTTGTCCCTCCTCGCTCAGGCGTGCCGAGACAAGCCTGTTCGTCGCTACTCAACCAGACAGCGGGCTCCGAGGCGCGCAGGAACACGCCTCTGGACCGAGATCATGCGGAATCTACTGCTGATCGACGGAGTTCTCGGCGTCGATGGAGGTCGCGCACACCGCTTCGGACCGCTCACGGTCGGCAACCAGCTGGTCGAGTGTCAGGTCGTCGATCAGTTCGCACCAGCCATGGCACAGCACCCCGGGGACCGCCGCGGTATGGGCTGGCCCGTCACCCACCTGTGACCTGCGCGCCCCGATCAGCCCAGGAGCAGCCCGACCGCAAGTGTGACCAGCCCGGCCACCAGCACCGCACCACCGGCCCAAACCAGCACGATCGCGCGGTTCGGCCGGGTACGACCCTTGCCGATCGCGGACAAAAAGAAACCGGCGGGGAGCACGATCGCCGAGACGAGTACCCCGGTGGCGGCGAGCCAGCGCGCAAACCCGGTCAACGCCGTCGCCTCGGCGAGCAGCAGGCAGACCAGACCGAAAATGATCAGGATGCCCGCATGGCCGTGCCCCGCCCGGTAGAAGGACCGCTGGAAATCCGTGGCAGGGACGCCGCCGGTGGCGACCTTGGCCAGGAAGGCTCCCCCAGACGTCACGGTCACAGCGGCGAGGAGCACGATGCCTGCCGTCATGTGGGCGGACTGGGACAACTCGATCATGACCTTCTCCTCACCTGCTCCGAAGGCTGTGCCCCGGAAACGTGCTCACCAATACTAACGCTGTTAGCAAACAGTGTGTGGAAACTGCTGTCAAGGCTTTAGACTCCGGGTATGGCCCGACCTCGCCAGTACGACGACGCCCTCCACCGGCGCCTGCTGAACCTCGCCTCCGAGCTGATCTCCACCGACGGTGCCGACGCCCTCTCGGTACGCACCCTCGCCGCCCGCGCCGATACCACCACTGCCGCGATCTACACCCTGTTCGGCGGACGTGCCCAGGTGGTGGACGCCGTCGTGGCGGAGGGGCTGGCCCGGTTCGCGGCGCACCTGGACGCGGTCGGCCGCACCGGCGATGCTGGCACCGACCTGACCGCGCTCGGCATGGCCTACCGGGCCAGTGCCCTGGCCAACCCGCACTTCTACCGGGTGATGTTCTCCGCATCGGGCCTGCGCACAGGTGCGGCCAGCCTGACGGAACCGACGTTTGCCATCCTGCGCTCCGCCGTCGCACGCCTGATGCCGACAGCACCCGAGGAACAGGTGGAGGACCAGGCCGTACGCGCCTGGGGCCTGGTGCACGGACTGGTCAGCCTGGAGCTGGGCGGCCTGCTGCCGGGCTCGGAGGCCGAACGCGCGGCCCGCTACCGGCGGATGCTCAGGACTCCACCACCACTGGGATGATCATCGGGCGGCGGCGCAGCTTGCTGGAGGCGAACCGGCCGACCACCCGGCGGATCACCTGCTGCAGCTGGTGCACGTCGGCGTTCCCACCGGCGGCGGCCTCGGTGAGCGCCTTGGTGATCTCCGGGACGATCATCGCCAGCCGGTCCTCACCCTCGGCCACTCCCCTGGCCTGCAGGTGAGGTCCGGCGACCACCTGGCCGCTGGAGGAGTCCACCACCGCAAAGATGGTGATGAAGCCCTCCTCGCCGAGGATTCTCCGGTCCTTCAGCTCGGCATCGGTCACTCCGCCCACGGAGGACCCGTCCACGTAGACGTACCCGCAGGGCACGGCACCGGCGATCCGGGCCCGGCCGTCGACCAGATCCACCACCACGCCGTCCTCGGCGAGCACCACCCGCTCCGGCGACACGCCGGTCTTGACCGCCAGGGCGCCATTCGCCACCAGGTGCCGGATCTCGCCGTGCACCGGCATCACATTGCGGGGACGGACGATGTTGTACACGTACAGCAGCTCACCGGCGGAGGCGTGCCCGGAGACGTGCACCCGGGCATTGGCCTGGTGCACCACCTTCGCACCCAGGCGGATCAGCCCGTTGATGATCCGGAAGACGGCGTTCTCGTTCCCGGGAATCAGCGACGAGGCCAGGATCACCGTGTCCCCCGGGCCCACGCTCACCCGGTGGTCCCGGTTGGCGATCCGGGACAGCGCCGCCATCGGCTCACCCTGGGACCCGGTGCACATCAGCACCATCCGGTCCTCGGGCACGTCGCCGATCTTCTTGATGTCGATCAGCACGCCATCAGGCACGTTCAGGTAGCCCAGCTCGCTGGCGATGGTCATGTTCCGCACCATGGAGCGGCCCACCAGCGCCACCCGGCGTCCGTGGGCGTGCGCGGCGTCGAGCACCTGCTGCACCCGGTGCACGTGCGAGGAGAACGAAGCCACCACGATCCGGCCGTCAGCCTGGCCGAACACCGAGTCCAGCACCGGGCCGATGTCCCGCTCCGAGGTGGTGAACCCGGGTACCTCGGCGTTCGTGGAGTCGGTCATGAACAGATCCACGCCCTCCTCGCCCAGCCGGGCGAAGGCGCGCAGATCGGTGATCCGCGAGTCCAGGGGCAGCTGGTCCATCTTGAAGTCACCGGTGTGCAGCACCGAACCGGCCGGAGTGCGCACCATCACGGCGAGCGCGTCCGGGATGGAGTGGTTCACCGCCACGAACTCCAGATCGAAGGGGCCCATGCTGAGCCGCTGCTCCTCGGCCACTTCGCGCAGTTCGGGAGTGATCCGGTGCTCCTTCAGCTTGGCGGCCAGGAACGCCAGGGACAGCTTCGAGCCGACGATCGGCACGTCCCGGCGGAGCCGGAGCAGATACGGCACGGCGCCGATGTGGTCCTCGTGCCCGTGGGTGAGCACGATCGCCTCCACCTGGTCCATCCGGTCCTCGATGTAGCTGAAGTCGGGCAGGATCAGGTCCACGCCGGGCTGGCTGTCCTCAGGGAACAGCACGCCGCAGTCGATGATCAGCAGCTTGCCGCCGAACTCCAGGACCGCCATGTTCCGGCCGACTTCGCCGAGCCCGCCGAGCGGAACGATCCGCAGTGCGCCAGGGGCCAGCGGTGCGGGCAGGTCGAGCTCGGGGTGCGGGTGACTCATCGATCGGTGTCCTTCAGTAGTCCGTGCAAGATCAGGGCGGTGCGCAGGTCGGCCAGCTCGGCGTCGTTGGCCTCGACCAACGGCGAGCGGACGCTGCGGTGCTCCAGGTGGCCCTGCAGCTGCAGCGCGGCCTTGGCCATCACCGCGCCCTGCCCGGTGCCCATGAGTGCCTCCACCACGGGGGCGAGCTGGGCGGAGAGGTCGCGTGCACCGAACAGATCGCCGGCATCCACGGCGGCGACCATCTGAGCGTACCGGGCCACCTCCACGTGACCGACCACGGAGACCACACCCGAGGCACCGTGCACCAGCCAGGCCAGATTGAGGTTGTCGTCCCCGGAGTAGAACTCCAGCCCGGTGCGGCGCATCCGGTCGAAGCCTTGGGCGACGTTTCCGGTCGCGTCCTTGACCGCATGGATCTGCGGGTGCTCGGCGAACCGGTCGAGAATCTCGTCCCCGACCGCTACTCCGGTCCGGCCCGGGATGTCGTAGATCATCGCGGGCAGGCTGGTGGCCTCGACCACAGTACGGATGTGCCGGTAGACGCCCTCCTGGGACGGGCGGTTGTAGTACGGGGTGAGCACCAGGATTCCGTGGGCGCCGGTGCGTTCGGCCGCAGTGGCGATCCGGGTGGCGTGCGCGGTGTCGTTGGAGCCGGCGCCGGCGATGATCATCGCCTCCTCGCCCACCGCCTCCACCACGGCGGTGACCAGCTCGTCCTTCTCCGGCTGGTGCGTGGTCGGCGACTCGCCGGTGGTGCCGGAGAGCACCAGGGAGTCGGCACCGGAGTCCACCAGGTGCCGCGCGAGCCGCTGGGCTGCGGGGATGTCGAGCTTCCCGCCGGGCTTCATCGGCGTGACCATAGCCACACTGACGGAACCGAAGGTGCGCGGAGGATGCGACGGCATGATGGACATGGGGATGACGTTACCGCGAAGCACCGCTCGACGGTGGCCTGGGCGCACCGGTTGGACCTGCGAGCACGCTCACAGTCCATGCGCCGGACAGCGGGCAGGTGCACTGGGCGGCGGGCGACCGCCAGGTGCGCGGGGCGCGCGTGCTGATCGCCTAGGCTGGCGAGCATGGCTGAGCACCACGGACACGCGCACGGGTTGACGGCGGATGTCTCGGTGCGTCCGTCCCTCGCCGAGGATGCACGTCACCTGGGCAGGATCCAGGTGGCCTCCTGGCGCACCGGACTCGCCGGAGTGCTGCCCGCAGCAGCTCTCGACGGTCTGGACGCCGAGCAGTTCGCCGCTGCCTGGCGGACCGCGATCTCCTCGCCGCCCTCAGCCAAGCACCGGATGCTCACCGCCTGCCACGGCCCGGAGGTGGTCGGCTTCGCAGCACTGGCCCCCGCGCCACAGACGCAGGAGACCGGGGAGATCGTGGCTCTCGAGGTGGATCCGGCCAGCGCCCGCGAGGGGCACGGCTCCCGGCTGCTGGCGGCCTGCACCGATCTCCTCCGGGCCACTAACGCCAGCCATGTGCGTGCCTGGGCGATCGAGGGCGACGACGTCCGCGCGGCGTTCCTGTCCACCGCCGGCTTGGAGCCGCTCGGGATCCGCCGCGTGCTCGATGTGGCCGGGACCCAGGTGAACGAGCTGGCGTTCTCCGCTGTGCTCTCCTGAACTCTTCGCCCGGAGACGTTCGAGCCCCGCGACGGTCGGACGCCCCCGCTGTTGGCCAGGCCGCTGGCCACGCTGTTGGCCGCCTGGCGCCGCTGACTCCGGCCACCGCGACGGCTTGATACTCTGACGCCCGGCCGCTGTCGGTGGGCAGCGGCCCTGTCACCCGGCGGTGCGAGTCAGTCCCTGTCGCATCTTCGAAAGGCACTCGGTTGTCCGAGCACTCGACCGACTCGACCGTCTCCTCCGCACGCCGTCACCCCGGCGCTTCGCCCTTGGGGCACCTGATCTTCCTCTCCCGGTGGCTGCAAGTGCCGCTGTACCTCGGACTGATCGTGGCCCAGGGGGTCTACGTCTGGCAGTTCGTCAAGGAGCTCTGGCACCTCGTCGGCTACACGGTGCTCGGCGACGTCTCACACCTGCCTCCGGACTACGCCGATATGAGCAGCGAGGCGCAGACGATGTTGTTCGTCCTCGGCCTGGTGGACGTGGTGATGATCTCCAACCTGCTGATCATGGTGATCATCGGCGGGTACGAGACGTTCGTGTCCCGGATTCGTCTGAATGATCACCCGGACCAGCCGGAGTGGCTCTCCCACGTGAACGCCAACGTGCTCAAGACCAAGCTGGCGATGTCGATCATCGGGATCTCCTCGATCCACCTGCTGCGCACCTTCATCAACTCCGAGTCGATGGAGTCCAGCACGATGATGTGGCAGACCCTCATCCACCTCGCCTTCATCCTCTCCGCCATCGCCCTGGCGTGGATCGACAAGATGTCGCTGACCCAGGCCGAGCGCGCTGCGCATGCCCGGGCGACCGCGGAGCAGAACCACGTGCCCGCTCCGGAGCCGTCGAAGAGCTGAACCTCCGGGCGATCCGGTCGCGGGAGTCAGTTCACCCGCGGCGGCGGCGGGCCGGCTCAGTCCAGGTCAAGCACACCGTCCAGGCCCACAGTAAGGCCGGGGTGGTCGCCGATCGCGCGCACGGCCAGCACCACACCGGGCATGAACGAGCTGCGGTCGAAGCTGTCGGTGCGAATGGTCAGCTGCTCACCGGGATTGCCGAGCAGGATCTCCTCGTGCGCCACCAGTCCGCGCAACCGCACCGAGTGCACCGGGATCCCGTCCACGACGGCGCCCCTCGCCCCGTCCAGGGACGTTTCGGTGGCATCGGGGGCAGCCGGCAGGTCCTGCCGGACGGCCGCGAGGGCCTGGGCGGTGTGCACAGCGGTCCCGGACGGTGCGTCCACCTTGTTCGGGTGGTGCAGCTCGATGATCTCCACCGACTCGAAGAACCTCGCGGCCTGGGTGGCCAGCCGCATCGCCAGTACCGCGGAAAGGGCGAAGTTCGGCGCGATCAGGACTCCGGTCCGCGCCTCGGCGAGGTGGTCGTGCACCCGGTTCAACGACGCTTCGGTCCACCCGGTGGTGCCCACGACCGCATGCACTCCGGCGTCGATCAGGGCGTGCACGTTCGCCTCGGTGGCCTCCGGCACGGTGAAGTCCACGGCCACGTCGGCCACACCGGTCAGCGAGGCGACGTCGTCACCGAGGTCGTACCGGGCCACCAGCTCCAGCCCGTCGGCGTCCTCGACCGCGTCGCACACCGTCGATCCCATCCGGCCGGCGGCCCCCAGGACAGCGACGCGGATGGGCGCAGGAGCAGGTGAATCGTTCATACCGCCAGCGTACCGGCGGTCACGACCGGGCCAGCGCGGGGGTAGTCAGGACCGTGACAGTGCCACGGCGGCAGTCAGGCCTGTGCCAGCGCGGTGACAGTCAGGACCGTGGCAGTGCCGTGGCGGCGACGTCCGTCTCGAACGGACCGACCACGGTCAGATGCCGGGGCTGGCCGTACAGGTCGGCGGCCAGTGCACGCACATCCTCAGCGGTGACGGCACGTAGCCGCGCCAGCGTCTCGTCCAGGGTGAGGAACTCCCCTGTGGTGATCTCGCTGCGACCGAGCCGGGACATCCGGGAGCTGGTGTCCTCCAGGCCGAGCACCAGGGCGCCGCGCATCTGACCGATGCCGCGCTCCAGCTCGTCGGAGCTGATCGGCTCGGTGGCCAACAGCCGCCACTGCTCGTCGAGCAGCTCCACCACCTGGGTGACCTTCCCCGGTGCGCAGCCGGCGTACAGACCGAACATCCCGGCGTCGGCGAACGTCGAGCCGAAGGAGTAGACGGCGTAAGCCAGGCCGCGCTTCTCCCGCACCTCCTGGAACAGCCGCGAGCTCATCGAGCCGCCGAGGACGGCGTTCAGCACGGTCAGCGTGAATCGACGCTCGTCGTTGCCGGCCGGACCGAACCCGCCGAGCAGAACGTTCGCCTGCTCGGTGCTGCGGTGCACGGTGAGGGCACTCGCCTCGGTGGGCATCCCCGGAACGGCTGCCACCCGGGAGGTGAACGCCTCACCGGTCGCGCGGCGCGCCGCCGGAACGGCGCTCGTCTCCAGTGACCAGCCGCCACGCGCCACTCCGGCCAGCACCTGCTCGCAGAGTGCGTCGTGGTCCACCCCGCCGGCGGCGGTGACCACCAGCTCGGCCGGTGTGTACACGCGCTGATAGTGCTCGTAGACGGCGTCGCGTGGGACGGCCCCGATCGTTGCCGGGGTACCTCCGATCGGACGCCCCAGCGGGTGCTGGCCGAACACCTGGCCGGCGAACCGTTCGTAGGCGACGTCCGCGGGGTCGTCCTCGGTCATCGCCAACTCTTCGAGGATGACCTCGCGTTCGCTGGCGAATTCACCCTCGTCGAGGAGGGCGGAGGTCACCATGTCGACGATCACCTCGGTGGCCATCGGCAGGTCGGCGTCCAGTACCCGCGCGTAGTAGCAGGTGTGTTCCTTGCCGGTGGCGGCGTTCGCCTCCCCGCCTACGGCGTCGAACGCGGAGGCGATCGCCATCGCGTCCCGGGTGGGCGTGCCCTTGAACAACAGGTGCTCGAGGAAGTGGGTGGAGCCGTGGTGGCCGTCGGTCTCATCTCGTGAGCCGACGGCCACCCAGGCGCCGAAAGTGGCCGAGCGCTGACCGGGCATCGCCTCGGTCAGCACTCGGATGCCGCCGGGCAGCACCGAGCGGCGCACCTGGGCGCCCGCACCGGTCTCGACCCGTACTTCTACACCCGGCGTTCCCGCCGGGCCCAACGGCAGCTGTGGCACCTGAGCTCAGTCGTCCGAGGTCGCCGGCTCTTCGCTGATCGCGTGCAACGAGAGCTTGCCGCGGTCATCGATCTCGGCGAGCTCCACCTCGATCTTCTGACCGACGGAGAGCACGTCCTCCACACTCTCGATCCGCTTGCCACCGACCAGCTTGCGGATCTGGGAGATGTGCAGCAGACCGTCCTTGCCCGGGGACAGGGACACGAACGCACCGAAGGACATGATCTTCACGACGGTGCCGATGAACCGCTCCCCCACCTCGGGCATCTGCGGGTTGGCGATCGCGTTGATCGCCTGCCGCGCTGCCTCGGCGGAGGGGCCGTCGGTTGCGCCGATGAACACGGTGCCGTCGTCCTCGATCGAGATGTCGGCGCCGGTGTCCTCCTGGATCTGGTTGATCATCTTGCCCTTCGGGCCGATGACCTCACCGATCTTGGCGACCGGGACCTGCACGGTGATCACTCGCGGTGCGGTCGGTGCCATCTCGTCCGGGGTGTCGATGGCGGAGGCCATCACGTCCAGGATGTGCAGCCGGGCCTCGCGGGCCTGGGTGAGCGCGCTGGTGAGCACGTGCGCCGGGATCCCGTCGAGCTTGGTGTCGAGCTGGATCGCCGTGATGAACTCGCGCGTACCGGCGACCTTGAAGTCCATGTCGCCGAAGGCGTCCTCGGCGCCCAGGATGTCGGTCAGTGCCGCGTACTCGGTCTTCCCGTCGATGGTGTCGGAGACCAGACCCATCGCGATACCGGCGACCGGGGCGCGCAGCGGCACACCGGCGTTCAGCATCGACAGGGTGGATGCGCACACCGAGCCCATCGAGGTGGACCCGTTCGAGCCGAGTGCCTCAGAGACCTGGCGGATCGCGTAGGGGAACTCCTCGCGGCCGGGCAGCACCGGGACGATGGCCCGCTCGGCAAGCGCCCCGTGGCCGATCTCGCGGCGCTTCGGGCTACCCACCCGGCCGGTCTCACCGGTGGAGTAGGGCGGGAAGTTGTAGTTGTGCATGTACCGCTTGCGGGTCTGCGGGGAGAGGGTGTCCAGCTGCTGCTCCATCTTGAGCATGTTCAGCGTGGTCACGCCCAGGATCTGGGTCTCGCCGCGCTCGAACAGCGCCGAGCCGTGCACCCGGGGAAGAACCTCCACCTCGGCGGACAGCGGGCGGATGTCCCGCAGGCCACGGCCGTCGATCCGGAAGGAGTCGGTGAGGATGCGCTTGCGGATGAGCTTCTTGGTGACCGCACGGTAAGCAGCCGACAGTTCCTTCTCCCGGCCGTCGAAGCCGTCCTGGAGCGCGCCGAGCATCTGGTCCTTGATCTCGTCCATCCGGGACTCGCGCTCGGCCTTGCCGGCGATGGACAGTGCCTCGGCCAGCTTGTCGGCGACGTCGGACTCGACAGCGCCGTAGGCGTCCTCGGCGTACTCCGGGAAGACCGGGAACTCCTGGACGTCCTTAGCGGCCTGGGCGGCGAGGGAACGCTGCGCCTCGACCAGCACACGGATGAACTTCTTGGACTCCTCCAGGCCCTGGGCGACCACCTCTTCGGTGGGAGCGCCGACGCCCTGGTCCTTGATCAGGGTCCAGGAGTTATCGGTGGCCTCGGCCTCGATCATCGCGATCGCGACGTCCTCGGTGCCGTCGTCCGTGGTGACCACGCGGCCGGCCACCACCATGGCGAACACGGCGCGCTCGAGCTCGCTGTAACGCGGGAAGGCGATCCACTGCCCGTCCACCAGCGCGATGCGGGTGGCCCCGACCGGGCCGGAGAACGGCAGGCCGGAGATCTGGGTGGAGATGGACGCGCCGTTCATGGCGAGCACGTCGTAGGCGTCGTCGGGGTGGATGGCCAGGACGGTCTCCACCACCTGCACCTCGTTGCGCAGTCCCTTGACGAACAGCGGGCGCAGCGGGCGGTCGATCAGCCGGCAGGCCAGGATCGCCTCGGTGGACGGACGGCCTTCGCGGCGGAAGAACGAGCCGGGGATCTTCCCAGCGGCGTACTGGCGCTCCTCCACGTCCACGGTGAGCGGGAAGAAGTCGAAGTGGTCCTTCGGGTGCTTCCCGGCAGTGGTGGTGGACAGGACCATCGTGTCCTCGTCCAGGTAGGCGACGGCCGAGCCGGAGGCCTGCTTGGCGATCCGGCCGGTCTCGAAGCGGACGGTGCGGGTGCCGAAGGAACCGTTGTCGATAACGGCCTCGGCGAACTTGATCTCGGGACCCTCCACGGGTGCCCTCCTTAGGTGATCGCGCCACGGTCCGGCGGTCATCGATCGAGGCCCACGGACCGGCAGGTCCGGAAGCCACTACCGAGGACCATCGGCTCCCGCGGCTGTGGTTGGTGACGATATGTAGTTGTCGGATGAAGTTGTGGTGCGGGCGCACCCCGCACGACGAACCGGCCCGGACCCCACGGGTCCGAGCCGGCGATCAGGTCAGCGGCGCAGGCCGAGACGCTCGATCAGTGCGCGGTAGCGGTTGATGTCGGTCTCCCGCAGGTAGCCGAGCAGCCGACGGCGCTGGCCGACCAGGAGCAGCAGACCACGACGCGAGTGGTGGTCGTGGGTGTGCTCCTTGAAGTGCTCGGTCAGGTCCTTGATGCGGCGGGTGAGCAGAGCAACCTGAACTTCGGGGGAACCGGTGTCGCCCTCGGTCGTGGCGTACTCGGCAATGATCTGCTTCTTGACTTCCGGCTCCAGAGCCAACGGTTCTCCTTCAATGGTTGTTGCGCGGAGCTCCGGGGCATGTCCACCCGGGCATGAGGCATCCGCGGCCGATCTGACGGCTTCTCCAGGCTACCACCTGCGGGGCCTCGACCCCTACGGCGCCCTGGTGTGACCTCGGTCGCGGCCGCACGCTGCAGCCCGGTCAGGGCTGCTTGAGCGCTGGCAGCAGCTCGGGCCGGTCGACGCCGAGTGCGTCAGCGGCCTCCAGGACGTCCTGACGCATCTGAGCCACCAGCGGGTCGATCCCGTCGAAGCGCAGCGTGGGCCGCAGCCGGCGAACGAATTCGACCACGACGTCCTCGCCGTACAGGTCCAGGTCGCTGCGGCCGAGCACATGCGCCTCCACCTGCCGCACCTGTCCGTCGAAGGTCGGGTTGGTGCCGATGGAGATCGCCGCTGGCATCCGTTGCTCACCGGGCCCGGGGGTGCGCAGCAGCCAGCCCGCGTACACGCCGTCGGCGGGAATGGTGCCGGTGGCACTGGTGGCGAGGTTCGCCGTCGGGAAGCCGAGCAGCCGCCCGCGGGCCTCGCCGTGCACCACCCGCCCGCGCATCCGGTGCGGTCGGCCGAGCACCTGGGTCGCGCCGGCACAGTCGCCCGCGGCGAGCAGCTCGCGCACCCAGGTGGAGGACCACCGGCGCTGCCCGTCAGCGACCACGTCGTGAGCGATCTGCACCTCGAAACCCCAGCGCCGGCCGAGCTCGGTCATCGTGACCCGGTCCCCCGCGTTCCCGGCACCGAAACGGACGTCCTCACCCACCACCACGGCCCGCACCGCGAGTGCATCCACCAGATAGCGGCGGACGAACTCCTCCGGACTCTGCGCGGCGAACTCCTCGGAGTAGGCGATCACGCAGGTGGCGTCGATACCGGTCGCCGCGAGCAGGTCGAGCCGATCGGTCAGTCCGGTGAGCAGCTCGGGTGCCGATCCTGGCCGATGCACCTGCGCCGGGTGCGGGTCGAACGTCAGGGCCACGGCCGGGACGGCGAGGCTACCCGCGGCGGCGACCACCTGGGCGAGGACGGCCTGATGACCCAGGTGAACGCCGTCGAAGTTTCCGATGGTGACCACACTGCCGGGCAGGTCGGCAGGGACCTGCTCGATTCCGTACCAGCGCTGCACAGGCCCCAGCGTGCCACCAGGGCCCGGCTCGGGGGAAATGCGCGCGCCGCCGGTCATCAGGCCGGGTCCAGCACGAGCACCGGCCGGGCAAGGTTGCCGGCGTCATTGTCGGTGAGCAGGGCGATGCCGTGTCCGTCCGGGTCGAACGCGGCGATCACGCCGGAGCTTCCGGTGGCGTCGAGCTTCTGCCCGTACCGCACCGCGCGCGCCTCGGCGGCAGTCAGCTCACGGGCCGGGAACCGTGCCCGGAGCGCGTCGGTGACGCTGAGCAGGTCGACCCGTTCAGCGAGCTCGGTCAGCGTGTGTGCGCCTTGGAGGTCGAACGGTCCCACCCGGTGGCGCCGCAGTGCGGTGAGATGGCCGCCGGTGCCCAGCTCCGCACCGAGGTCGCGGGCCAGCGCCCGCACATAGGTGCCGGACGAGCACTCCACGCGCACGTCCAGGTCGAGCACCGCAGTGCCGTCGTCGGCCACCGCCGGCCGGGAGCCGGTGACCTCGAAGGTATGCACAGTGATCTGCCGGGCAGTCAGGGCGACCTCCTGCCCGGCGCGCACGCGGGCGTAGGAGCGCTGTCCGTTCACCTTGATCGCGCTGACCGCACTGGGCACCTGGTCGATCGTGCCGGTCAGGCCGAGGACGGCGGCGGGCAGCCGGGTGGTCAGCTCACCCGGGTGCGCAGCACCTGGGGAGCGGGTGATCTCGCCCTCGGCGTCGTCGGTCACCGTGTCCTGGCCCAGCCGCACGGTGGCGGTGTACTCCTTGTCCGCACCGACCAGGTAGGTGAGCAGCCGGGTGGCGCGGTTCACCCCGAGCACGAGCAGCCCGGTCGCCATCGGGTCCAGGGTGCCCGCGTGCCCGATCTTGCGGGTCCCGGCCAGCCGGCGCATCCGGGCGACGACGTCATGGCTGGTCCACTCGGCGGGCTTGTCCACCAGGACCAGCCCGTCGCCGACCGGCTCAGCGTTGCTGCGGGTCATCGCCGGCGTCGGCGTCCTCGGCAGCGTCGGTGTCCTCGGCGGGTGCTCGGTACGGGTCGGCGTCGCCGGCGTAGGCAGCACCCTGGCGTTTGGCGGCCAGGGCAGCATCGTCGGCTGCGGCCCGGCGCAGCGCGTCCTCGAGGTGGGCGGCAGTCTCCGGGAGCGCGTCCGGGACGAACTCCAGCGTGGGGGTCAGCCGCACCCCGGTCCGCTTGCCCACCTCGGAACGGATCAAGCCCTTGGCCGAAGCCAGCGCTGCGGCCGAGGAGGCGCGCTCCTCGTCGTCTCCGAGCACGGTGTAGAAGACGGTGGCGTGCTGCAGGTCCCCGGTCACCCGGACGTCGGTCACGGTGACGAAGCCGAGGCGCGGGTCCTTGATCCTGGTGTCGAGCATGGTGGCCACGATCTGCTGGATCGCATCGGCCAGCTTGCGAGCGCGCGGGCTGTCAGCCATGGGAAGTCCTTCTGTCCTGGTGGCGGTCAGGCCGCCGGATGCGGCGCCCGAGTGGGCGCCGCTGGTCGTGATTGTGCCAGCCGACGGCGGTCGGGAGCACACCTGCAGGTGCTGCTCCCGACGCCGTCGGCTGCGTGGCGACGATCAGTCGCGCGGCTTCTCGCGCATCTCGAACGTCTCGATGACATCGCCCTCGGCAACGTCCCGGTGGCCCAGGCCGATACCGCACTCGAAGCCCTCGCGGACCTCGACGACGTCGTCCTTCTCCCGCCGCAGCGAGGAGACGGACAGATCGTCGGCAATCACCACGCCGTCGCGCAGCAAGCGTGCCTTGCTGTTCCGGCGGATGGTGCCGGAACGGACGATCGAGCCGGCGATGTTGCCGAACTTGGAGGACCGGAACACCTGGCGGATCTCCGCCGTGCCCAGCTGGACCTCCTCGAACTCCGGCTTGAGCATGCCCTTGAGCGCGCTCTCCACCTCCTCGATCGCGGCGTAGATGACCGAGTAGTACTTGATCTCCACACCCTCGCGGTCGGCGATCTCGGTGACCCGCTCGGCAGGACGCACGTTGAAGCCGATGATCACCGCGTTGTCGACAGTGGCGAGGTTGACGTCGTTCTGCGTGATCGCACCGACACCACGGTGGATGATCCGCAGGTCGACCTCGTCGCCCACATCGATCTTGAGCAGCGCGTCCTCCAGTGCCTCCACGGCACCGGACACGTCGCCCTTGAGGACCAGGTTGAGGGTCTCGACCTTGCCCTGCTCGAGCGCCTGGGTGAACTCCTCCAGCGAGATCCGCTTCCGGCGCTTGGCCAGGGTCGCGGCACGCTCGGCGGCCTCGCGCTTGTCGGCGATCTGCCGGGCGGTTCGGTCGTCGGGCGCCACCAGGAAGGTGTCACCGGCGCGGGGCACGGAGGTGAGCCCGAGCACCTGGACCGGCCGGGCCGGGCCCGCCTCGGCGACGTTCTCACCGTGTTCGTCGAACATGGCCCGAACCCGCCCGTGGGCGGTCCCGGCGACGATCGAGTCCCCGACAGCCAGGGTGCCGGACTGGACCAGGACGGTTGCTACCGCACCCCGGCCCTTGTCCAGGTTCGCCTCGATCGCCACACCACGTGCGTCCTTCCCCGGGTTGGCCCGCAGCTCCAGCGCGGCGTCTGCGGTGAGCAGCACGGCCTCGAGGAGCTCTTCGATACCGGAGCGCTGGGTCGCCGAGACGTTCACGAACATCGTCTCGCCGCCGTACTCCTCGGCCACCAGGTTGTACTCGGTGAGCTGCTGGCGGATCTTGTCCGGGTTGGAGTCCGGCTTGTCCACCTTGTTCACCGCGACCACGATCGGCACGTTCGCCGACTGTGCGTGGTTCAGCGCTTCGATCGTCTGCGGCATCACACCGTCATCGGCAGCGACCACGAGGATCGCAATGTCGGTGACGTCGGCACCACGGGCACGCATGGCGGTGAACGCCTCGTGACCGGGGGTGTCGATGAAGGTGATGGCACGGTCGACGTCCTCGTGCTCGGTACGCACCTGGTAGGCGCCGATGTGCTGGGTGATCCCCCCGGCTTCATCGGCCACCACGTCCGTGCTGCGGATCGCGTCCAGCAGTCGGGTCTTACCGTGGTCGACGTGACCCATCACGGTCACCACCGGCGGACGCGGGGCGAGGTCCTCCTCGGACTCGCCCGCCTCCTCGGCGGCCAGGTCGATGTCGAAGGACTCCAGCAGCTCGCGGTCCTCCTCCTCCGGCGAGACGATCTCGATCAGGTAGCCGAGCTCGGCGCCCAACGTCTGGAAGGTGTCTTCGTCCAGGGACTGGGTGGCCGTGGCCATCTCACCGAGATGGAACAGCACGGTCACCAGGCTTGCTGGGTCGGCATCGATCCGATCGGCGAAGTCGGCCAGCGATGCGCCGGCGCGGATCCGGATAGACGTGGTGCCGTCACCGCGAGGTACCTGCACGCCGCCGAGCGACGGCGCAGACTGGCGCTCGAACTCCTGCCGCTTCGCCCGCTTGGACTTGCGCCCACGGACCGGACGGCCACCGGCGCGACCGAACGCACCCTGGGTGCTGCCGCGGCCACCGCGACCCCCGCGGCCACCGAAGCCGCCACCGGGACGCGGACCGAAGCCACCGCCGCCGCCACCGCCGCCGGGACCGCCACCGCGGCCACCGCCTCGGCCACCGCCGCCACCGCCACCACCGCGGGTGGGGGCGCCGGGTCGACCGACCGAGCTGCGACCGGGCATCATCCCGGGAGACGGGCGCACGCCACCGGGGCGCGCCTCATCAGTGCTACGACCCTCGCCGCCACCGTGACGCTGCCCGCCGCCGGATCCGCTGCGGGTCGGACCGCCCGGACGCGGGCTGCCGGGGCGCGGCATGCCCTGAGCGGGGGCGAACGGGTTGTTCCCCGGACGCGGACCACCGCCACCCTGCCGGCCCTGGCCGCCACGGCCCTGACCGGGGCGCGGTGCACCGGGCCGAGGCATGCCCTGGGAGGAGGCGAACGGGTTGTTCCCGGGACGGCCACTTCCGGGCCGTGGACCGGGTCGTGCGCCCGGCTTGGGTGCGGCCGGGGTCGGCCGGTCTGCTTCGGGGGCGGACTCGGCCTCGGCCGCCGGTGCCGCGGGTGCCGCGGGTGCCGCCGGCTCGGCCGGAGCCGCCGGGGTGGGCGGGGTCGGCTCAGCTGCTGGCTCCGGGGCCTTCGGCGCCGGGGTCGGCGCAGCAGGCTCCGCGGCGCGGGGCTCGGCCGGGACGGCCGCAGGCTTCGCCTCGCCACTCGAGGGCTTCTTCGGTGCCGCAGGCTTCTTCTTTGCCGCCGGCTCGGCCGGAGCCTCCTGCTCTGGCTTCGCTGGGAACGCCTCCCGAAGGCGGCGCTGCACCGGCGGTTCGATGGTCGATGACGCAGACTTCACGAACTCACCGAGTTCGTTCAGCTTCGCCATCACGGTCTTGCTGTCGAGTCCAAGCTCCTTCGCGAGCTCATGGACGCGGACTTTTGCCACAACTCTCCTGTCTCGGCCATCCCGAGGCAGGGAGGACCGTCTTAGTGGTGCGTGTTCATCGCAGGGTGCTCATCGGGTGCCCATCGGCTTCTGACCCGCTCTCTTGTTCGATGACCAACGTTCATGCGTGGTGTTCTGGTCGAACCACTCCACCACCGCTGCGTACCCGACCGTAGTCGGAACTCGTAGTGCCCGGGCCAGGGCCCGGCGGGTGATGGCGTGATCCAGGCAGTGCGGCTGCGGATGCACCCACGCTCCCCGGCCCGGGGCGCTCGTGTGAGGATCGACGATCACGGCGGGTGCCGCAGCCGTCCGATCCACCACGAGGCGTACCAGGCTGGACCTCGGGTCTCGAGCCCGGCATCCCACACAGGTACGCACCGGAACTGAGGCGGAGCTCGTCATCACTGCGATCTCTCGTCGACTCCAGGGCGCACCACGGACCGGGATCCGTGGCGGGATGCTTGGGGCAGGTGACCCAACGGGAAACTATACTACTCGGCGACTGGCCGCACCCGCCCGTGTCGGCACCGTGTGCCTGCTTACTCCTCCGGTGCGGCCGGGCTGATCACAGGTTCGTCGACGGCGGTGTCCGGGCGGATATCGATACGCCACCCGGTCAACCGCGCGGCCAGGCGGGCGTTCTGGCCTTCTTTGCCGATCGCCAGCGAGAGCTGGTAGTCGGGCACGATCACCCGCGCGGAGCGCGACGCCTCGTCGACGACCTGCACGCTGGCCACCCGCGCCGGGGACAGTGCGTTGGCCACGAACGTGGCCGGGTCCTCGCTGTGGTCGACGATGTCGATCTTCTCCCCGCGCAGCTCAGCCATCACCGCGCGCACGCGCTGGCCCATCGGCCCGATGCACGCCCCCTTGGCCCCCAGACCGGCGACCGTCGAGCGCACTGCCATCTTGGTCCGGTGCCCGGCCTCACGAGCGAGCGCGGTGATCTCCACGCTGCCGTCGGCGACCTCCGGGACCTCGAGGGCGAACAGCCGGCGCACCAGGTTCGGGTGGGTGCGCGAGACCGTGATACTCGGACCCTTCGCACCGCGGGCGACATCGAGTACGTAGGCGCGGATCCGCTCACCATGGGTGTAGGTCTCGGTCGGCACCTGCTCGTGTGCGGGCAGCACCGCCTCCACCTCACCGAGGTCGATCAGCACCACCCGCGGGTCCGGACCCTGCTGGATCACCCCGGCGACCACCTCGTCCTGCTTGCCGCGGTACTGGCCGAGCACCTGATCGTCCTCGGCGTCGCGAAGCCGCTGCAGGATCACCTGCCGCGCGGTCGCGGTCGCGATCCGGCCGAAGTCGGCCGGTGTGTCGTCGAACTCCGGTCCGAGCTCCGGTGAGGCCTCTTCGTCTCCGTCGACGAGCACCTCCCGGGCATAGACGCTGACATGCCCGCTGCCCCGGTCGAGCTCGACCCGAGCGTGGGTGTAGGCACCGTCGGTGCGGTGGTAGGCGGAGAGCAGCGCCTGTTCGATCGCCCCGACCAGCGTGTCCAGGGGGATGTCGCGCTCCTGCTCGATCATCCGCAGCGTGGTCATGTCGATGTCCATGACGATTCCTCTCAGTCCTGGGCGTCGTCGACGGGTTTGAGCTCCACGTCGATCCGGCCTCGCACCACCTCTGACAGCGGCACGCTGACGCTACCCGATTCCTGCGCCAGCACCACCTCGGACTCGGTGACCTCACGCACTCGTCCGGAGCTCGTCCCGGACTTTGTGGTGATCGTCACCAACCGCCCCTGCGCGCGGCGGAAGTGGCGGGCGTTCTCCAGCCGACGGCTCACCCCGGGCGTGGAGACCTCCAGCAGGTAGGAACCGGTCAACAGGTCCTCAGCATCGTCCAGCCGCCCGGACACGGCGCGGGAGACGTCGGCGAGCTGGTCGGAACTGACACCGCCCGGCCCATCGGGCAGGTCCACGGTCACGCGCACCAGGCGGCGGCTGGAGGCACCACTGACTCGCACACCCTCCAGGTACAGGCCGGCAGTGTCGACCACGGGCTCGAGGATCTCCTCCACCTGCGCGCTGAGCGCTTCAGGTCCGGGGGACGGACTCATCGCTTGATCTCCTTGTGCAGTTGTCGATTGACCGCGTGCTGCACAGCCTAGGCCGCGGTCCATGGCACGATCAACGCGTGCACTCTCCCGCTCCGACCCGCCACACCCGGGCCGTCACCACCCCCGCAGCAGGTCTGGTCACCGTGATCCTGCTCGTCCTGGCGCTGACCGGGTGCTCGGTGCGGCTGGACTCCCCGCCTCCCGAGGTGCCCACTGCGGATGCCGCCGAAACTGTGCGCGCGGAGCTCGCGGAGAGCACCGAGACGCTCATCACCCTGGCCAGAGCTGCAGCCGGCGAAGAGGGTGGCGAGGACGCGAGCGCGGAGCTCCTCGCGCTGGCGGATGCTTCGGCCGCGCATCTGGAGGCGCTCGGCGGCATCTGGACCCCACCGCCGCGCCCGGACGATCCCAGCCCGACCCCCGAACCGGAACCGACCGCCACCGGAGAGGAGGTGCTGGCGGCGCTGACCGAGGCTGCCGGGCAGGTCCAGGAAGCTCTGGCCGAACCGCTCTGGGAGCCGGACACGGCCACGCTGCTGGGCTCCATCGCGGTGTACCGGGACGGTGCGCTGGTGCGCCTCGCCGAGACGATCGGGAGCGAGGCGCCGGCCGCGCCGGAACCGGACGGCGCGCTGCCTGAGCAGCTCGATGCCGGGACAGCGCCGCTGTGCCGCACCCTGGACGCCCTCGGCTACGCCTACGAGGTGCAGGCCGCGCGCGGCAGCGGCGACGAACGCGATCGGGCCGTCGCCCGGGCGGAGCAAAGCCGGGCGCTGGCCGAGCAGGTGGCGGTCCTGGCCGGCTACGACGGCACTGCCGATGACCCACGCCAGGTGAGCTACGCCGTCGGCGAGGACCTGAGCGAGACGATCGGGACCTGGCGGGCTCAGCTGGTGCCCGCCTGGCTGACACTGATCGGACCGGCCTCGGCCGGGGACCGCAGCGTCCTGCTCACCTGGACTCGTGCCGCGGCGGCCGCCGCACCCCCGCCCGCCGACGAGGCTTTCCCGGGCCTGCAGACCGGCTGACCTTGCGGACCGGCTGACCTTGCGGACCGGCTGACCTTGCAGACCGGCTGACCTTGCGGACCGGCTGACTGGGGGCGAGTGCCCTCAGCCGGCCTGGACCAGGTCGATCACGCGCGCCGCGGCCACACCAGGAGCGATCTCTTCGCGCTCGGCCGTGGCTCGGTGGCGGATCTCCACGAGACCGTCGGCCAGGGACCGGCCGACCACCAGGGCATACGGCATCCCGAGCAGCTCGGCGTCGGCAAACTTCACCCCTGCCGAGACCTTCTTCCGGTCGTCGTAGAGCACCTCGATGCCGGCCGCGTCCAGCTCACCGGCGATCTGCTCGGCGGTGGCGAACACCGCCGGATCCTTCCCGGTGGCCAGCAGGTGTACCTGATACGGCGCCAGGTTCACCGGCCAGGCCAGCCCCTTGGCGTCCAGGGTGTTCTCCGCCACGGCGGCCACCGCCCGGGAGACGCCGATGCCGTAGGAGCCCATGGTGACGGTCGCCGTCTTGCCGTTCTCGTCCAGCACGGTCAGGCCGAGCGCCTCGGCGTACTTGCGGCCCAGGGCGAAGACGTGTCCCATCTCGATCCCGCGCGCCAGCTCCAGCGGCCCGGAACCGTCCGGTGCGGGATCCCCTGCGCGCACTTCTGCTGCCTCGATGGTGCCGTCAGCAGTGAAGTCGCGGCCGGCGACCAGGCCGAAGACGTGCTGGCCGTCCCGGTCCGCACCGGTGACCCAGCTGGTGCCGGGCACCACTCGAGGATCGAGCAGGTAACGCAGCGCGGTGCGGTCCTCACCGTCACCGGCCGCTGTGTTCGGCCCGACCACGGCAGGGCCGATGTAGCCCTTCACCAGCTCCGGCCGGGCGGTGATCTGCTCGTCGGTGGCGGCGGCCACCGTCGTCGGTTCGAGCGCGCCGGCGAGCCGGTCCAGGTCGACGTCACGGTCCCCCGGCAGCCCGACGACCACCAGTTCCTCGCTGCCGTCTGCATGGTGGAGCGCGAGCACGACGTTCTTCAGGGTGTCCGCCGCGGACCAGGGACGATCCGGGCGGGGGAAGAGCTCGTTGGCGCGATCGACCAGTGCCTCGATGGTGGTGGAGTCCGGGGTGTCCCGGACCTCAGCGGGCGGCAGGCCCGTCGAATCGATCGGCTCCGGAACGGCAGACTGGGCAGCCTCGATGTTGGCGGCGTAGCCCCCCGGGGAACGCACGAACGTGTCCTCACCCGACAGCGTCGGAAACAGGAACTCCTCGGAGAGCGAACCACCCATCGCTCCGCTGGTGGCAGCCACGATCACGTACTCCAGGCCCAACCGGGTGAAGATCCGCTCGTAGGCGTCCCGCTGCACCTGGTAGGACCGCTCCAGCCCGGCGTCGTCGATGTCGAAGGAGTACGCATCCTTCATGATGAACTCGCGCCCGCGCAGCAGCCCGGCTCGAGGGCGAGCCTCGTCGCGGTACTTGGTCTGGATCTGGAACAGGGTCAGCGGCAGGTCCTTGTACGAGGAGTACAGGTCCTTGACCAGCAGGGTGAACAGCTCCTCGTGCGTGGGCGCGAGCAGGTAGTCGTTCTCCCGCCGGTCCTTGAGCCGGAAGATGTTCGGCCCGTAGTCAGTCCAGCGGCCGGTTGCCTCGTAGGGCTCCCGCGGCAGCAGCGCCGGGAAGTGCACCTCCTGGGCGCCGGCAGCGGTCATTTCCTCGCGCACGATCTGCTCGATCTTGCTGAGCACGCGCAGACCGAGCGGCAGCCAGCTGTACATGCCCGGCGCCGCCCGCCGGATATATCCAGCGCGCACCAGGAGGCGGTGGCTGGGGAGCTCGGCATCGGCCGGGTCTTCTCGTAGGGTCCGCAGGAACAGGGACGACATCCGCATCAGCACCCGGCGAGTCTATCGGCCACCCGATGGGACCTCCGCCGAATGGCCCGCGGCCAGGACACTGGCGGCCGGGCTGTGCCCGCGGCACACTGGGTGCCATGCCGGAGATGCCCGAGGTGCAGGGACTGGTGGACTTCCTGGCGGCGCGCACCAGCGGCCGGCGGATCAGCGTGGCGCGGTTGGCCTCGATCCAGGCGCTGAAGACCTTCCAGCCACCGTTGGAGGACCTGCTCGGCGGCACGGTCACCGGGGCTGCTCGGCACGGTAAGTGGCTGGATCTGAGGGTGCGGCCGATGTCCGGCGACGGCGCAGTCCACCTGGTCTTCCACCTCGCCCGGGCCGGGTGGTTGCGCTGGTACGAGGAGTTGCCGAAGACGCAGGTACGACCCGGCCGCTCCCCGATCGCGCTTCGGGTCGGCTTCGACGACGGTTCCGGATTCGACCTGACGGAGGCCGGCACGAGGAAGAAGCTGGCGGTGTATCTGGTCACCGACCCGGCCCAGGTGCCGATGGTGGCTAGCCTCGGCCCTGATCCGCTCGACGAGTCGTTCACCGCTGCCCTGCTCGGCGAGATCTTGGGCTCGCGGCGGACCCAGCTGAAGGGAGTGCTGCGGAACCAGTCGGTGATCGCCGGGATCGGCAACGCCTACAGCGACGAGATCCTGCACGCCGCCCGGATGAGTCCGTTCGCGATCAGCGCCACCCTGTCCGAGACGGAGGTCGCCGGGCTGCACGAGTCGATCCAGACCGTGCTCGCCGCCGCGGTCGAGGGAGCGAGCGGGCGGCCCGCGGCGGAGCTGAAGGATGCGAAGCGCGCGGGGATGGCGGTGCACGGTCGCGCCGGTCAGAAGTGTCCGGTGTGTGCCGCCACCGTGGCGGAGGTGTCCTTCGCGGACTCGTCGCTGCAGTACTGCCCGACCTGTCAGACCGGTGGCAAGCTACTCGCCGACCGACGGATGTCCCGGCTGCTGCGCTGAGGCTGGCCGGATCCCCGCGCACGTCCTGCCGCCGCACGCCCACTCCCCCAGCAGCCCGGTCGCGACCCGCTCCCTACCGGCCGGTTCGTGGCCCGCTCCCTACCCGCCGGTGGCGTGGCCCGCTCCCCTACCGGCCGGTTCGTTACCGGCTTCGCCGGGGCGATACCCCGGAGCACGACTCCTCGCGAGAAGTAACGACTGAATGGATTCAACTGACGGGGGGTGGGCGGAGGGTTGGGTGGGCAGGTGGAGGGTTGGAGGGGTGGGCGGGGCGGGAGGCTAGAAGAGGACAGTGGCGAAGGTGCCCACCTGGGTGAAGCCGACCTTCCGGTAGACCGCGAGCGCGGCGGTGTTGTAGCCGTTGACGTACAACGAGACCACTGGTGCCACATGCCGCTGGGCGTACTCGACCACTGCTGCCATCCCGGCTGCGGCGTACCCGCGACCGCGGTAGCGGGGGTTCACCCAGACCCCCTGCACCTGGGTCACGCCGAGGGCCACTGTGCCCAACTCGGCCTTGAAGATGACTTCCCTGCCGTACTCGGTCTGCGCCACCCAGGACAACGAGCGTCCGGATTCCACCAGGGTGCGCACGCGCCGCTCATAACCGTTGCCGGCGTCCATCGGGGAGTAGCCCACCTCTTCGGTGAACATCGCCACACAGGCAGGCAGCAGCACATCCAGATCGGCGCGGTCGGAGAGCCGTACCCGGGCTTCGGCGGCGACCAGCGGCTCGCCGGTGATGATCAACGACGGCTGATCGGCCCGCACCTCCCGCGGCGGCGGCGCATCGGCTTCCAGCAGCTCCCACAGCGGCAGCACGTCCTGAGCCGGTCCGACGATCGAGGAGTATCGGCGCCGGCGTGCTCGCAACCGTTCGGCCACCAGCTCGGCACCACCCGGAGGCATCCGGTAGGGCACGACGTTCCCGCCGGTCCAGCACAGCCCCTGCAGGCTTCCGCCGGCCATCAGGCACCAGAGCTGGTCACCGTAGAAGGAGAACCGGCCGAGCGCCTCGACGTGCTCACCGAGCAGCGCCGCATCCACCGGTGCCTGGAGGCAGAAGTCCCGGATGTCGCCGGTCGGTAGCCCGCGCGCGTCCCGCACGTCCAGCGCGGGGGCGGGGCGAGCGGTCCGGGAACGGCGGGGCCACGACGGCATGATGCGATTGTGCCGCACCTGGGCCCACCTAGGAGACCGTCACCGCCACCGGCCCGGATTCCTGCTCCGATCCCATCTGCTCGGCGATCCGGTTCGCCTCAGCCAGCAGGGTCGTCACGATCTCCGCCTCGGGGACGGTCTTGATCACCTCGCCCTTGACGAAGATCTGACCCTTGCCGTTGCCGGAGGCCACGCCGAGGTCTGCCTCCCGGGCCTCACCGGGGCCGTTCACCACACAGCCCATCACAGCCACGCGAAGCGGCACGGTGAGGTGTTCCAGCCCGGCGGTGACCTCGTCCGCGAGGGTGTACACGTCCACCTGGGCGCGCCCGCAGGAGGGGCAGGAGACGATCTCCAACTTGCGCTCGCGCAGGTTCAGCGACTGCAGGATCTGCAGCCCGACCTTCACCTCCTCCACCGGCGGCGCGGACAGCGAGACCCGGATGGTGTCACCGATCCCTTGGCTGAGCAGGGCGCCGAACGCCGTCGCCGACTTGATCGTGCCCTGGAACGCCGGGCCGGCTTCGGTGACCCCGAGGTGCAGCGGCCAGTCCCCGACCTCGGCGAGCAGCTCGTAGGCGCGCACCATCACCACCGGGTCGTTGTGCTTCACGGAGATCTTGAAGTCGTGGAAGCCGTGCTCCTCGAACAACGAGGCTTCCCAGACGGCGGACTCCACCAGGGCTTCGGGTGTCGCCTTCTGGTACTTCTCCAGCAGGCGCTTGTCGAGCGAACCGGCGTTCACGCCGATCCGCAGCGACACGTCGGCTGCTGCGGCCGCCGCAGCGATCTCCTTGACCTGGTCGTCGAACTTGCGGATGTTGCCCGGGTTGACCCGCACGGCAGCGCAGCCGGCGTCGATCGCGGCGAACACGTACCGGGGCTGGAAGTGAATGTCGGCGATCACCGGGATCTGCGACTTGGCCGCGATCGCGGGCAGCGCGGCCGCATCGTCGCCCGTCGGAACCGCCACCCGGACGATGTCGCAGCCGGCGGCGGTCAGCTCGGCGATCTGCTGCAAGGTGGCGTTGATGTCGCTGGTGGGGGTGGTAGTCATCGACTGCACCGAGATCGGCGCGTCCCCGCCGACCGGTACGGACCCGACCCGGATCGCGCGCGTCCGGCGCCGCGGCGCCAGCACCGGCGGAGCCTCCTTGACGGTCGGCATCCCCATGTTCACCGGAACGTTCATACGGCGAGTCTCCCACGCTGGTGCCGCGACCGCTGCGGCGGTCGGCGGTCGATTCGGTCCAGACGGTCACGTCAAGTCAGGTCAGATCAGGTCAGATCGGGTCCAGTCAGATCAAGTCGAGACAGATCGGGTCTAGTCAGATCGGGGTCACAACAGCGTCACGGGGTTGAAGATGTCCGCGACCGCGAGCATCAGGCTCATCCCCACCAGCACCACCAGCACCACATAGGTCAGTGGCATCAGCTTCGCCGTATCCGCATGCCCGGGGTCGGGGCGCCCGAACAGCTGGGCCAGCCGACGCCTGGCCCCCTCGAACAAGGCGCCGGCGACGTGCCCACCGTCCAGCGGCAGCAAGGGGATCATGTTGAACACGAACAGCGCCATGTTCAGCGAGGCGACCAGGGAGAGCAGATCGGCGGTCCGTTCCTTCATCCCGTACTGGGCGGCGTCGATCGAGGTGATCTCCCCGGCGAACCGGCCCACCCCGATCAGGCCGACCACACCGGGATCACGCTCGCCACCACCGAAGGTGGACTGCGCGATCGAGACCAACCGTTGCGGCAGGGTGAGCACGACTTCGAAGGTCGAGACCAGCACGTTGCCCACATACGCGGGCACCTCGCTGATCGGCTGGCGGTACAGCTCGTAGGTGGCACCGATACCCACGTAGGCCTGTTCGGCGAGCACCGGAGCACCGTCGTCGTCGAGCACGTACTCACCGTCGCTGACCTGCGGGCGTTCGGTCAGCTCCGGGGTGACGGTCAGCGTCAGCGTCTCCTCGCCCCGCTGTACCTCTACCTCGGCCGGGTCGGTTCCGGTCGCTTCGATCCCGGCGGTGACGTCGGCCCAGCTGTCCACCGGCGTCCCGTTCCAGGAGACGATCCGGTCGCCCGGCTGCAGTCCGGCCGCGGCAGCGGGTGAGGCGGGGTCCGAGGCCGTGCAGTCCCGCTCCTCGGTGGCCGGGACCACGCACTCGGCCACAGACCCGAGCTGGTTGCTCGGGGTGGCCAGGCCGAACCCGGTGAGGATGATCGCGAACAGCACGGCGGAGATGATCAGGTTCACCACCGGCCCGCCGAACATCACCGCCAGCTTGCGCGGTGTGGTGAGCTCGTAGAAAGCTTTGTATCCGTCCCCGGGACGCAACTCGTCGGTGAGCTCGGCGGTGGAGGCGGCCCGGGTGTCCTCGATCACCGAGGCGGCCATCCCGCGCAAACCGGTGCGCCGGACCCGTTCTTCGGTGCGGGCGTCCTCGCTGCGGGTGTCCTCGGCCGGCGGGAACATCCCGATCATCCGCACGTACCCGCCCAGGGGCAGCATCTTGATGCCGTACTCGGTGCCGCCCCGACGGGTGGACCACAGCGTCTTGCCGAAGCCGACGAAGTATTGGGAGACCTTGACCTTGAACAGCTTCGCGGGCACGAGATGTCCGAGCTCGTGCAGCGCGATGGACACGATCAATCCGACCGCGACGATCAGCACACCCAACCAGAAGTCCATAACCGCCCTAGACTACGTCGCGTTCCTGACAGCACGCTGCGCGTGCTCGCGGGCCCAACCGTCCGCGGCGAGCACCCCGGCCAGAGTCAACTCCGCTCCGGTGCGGCGCACCGGGTCCCCGACGGTGCCGGCGTGGCTGTCCACCACCTGGGCGAGGACATCGGTGATCGCGGGAAAGGACAGCTCGCCGGCGTGGAACGCTGCCACACAGACTTCGTTGGCGGCGTTGTACACCGCAGGGAAGGTACCGCCAGCGCGTCCGGCCCGCTCCGCCAGCCGGACCGCGGGGAAGGCCTCGTGGTCGAGTGGGGCGAACTCCCAGCTGCTGGCACGGGACCAGTCGCACGGGGTGTCCACACCGGTCAGCCGCTCCGGCCAGGACAGGCCGAGGGCGATCGGCACCAGCATCCGCGGTGGCCCCGCCTGGGCGATGGTCGACCCGTCGCGGAACTCCACCATCGAGTGGATCTGCTGCTGGGGGTGCACCACCACCTCGATGTCGTTGAAGGGCACCTCGAAGAGCAGGTGCGCCTCGATCACCTCCAAGCCCTTGTTCACCATCGTGGCCGAGTTGGTGGTGACGACCGGCCCCATCGCGAAGTTCGGGTGCCGCAGCGCCTCGGCAGGGGTGACCTCAGCCAGCTCGGCCCGGCTGCGGCCGCGGAACGGTCCGCCGGAGGCGGTGAGCACCAGACGGCGGACCTCAGCCGCGCTGCCGGCGCGCAGGCACTGGGCGATCGCACTGTGTTCGGAGTCCACCGGCACGATCTGGCCCTGCGCCGCGGCGCGGGTCACCAGGGAGCCGCCGACGATCAGCGATTCCTTGTTCGCCAGGGCCAGCACCGATCCGGCGGCCAGGGCGGCCAGCGTCGGGGCCAGCCCGATGCTGCCGGTGATGCCGTTCAGCACCACATCGGCACCATCACCGGCCACTTCGGCTACCCCCGCAGCGCCGGTGAGCACCTCGACCTGCCGCCCACTGCTCCCGGCGCGGGCCGCAGCCTCGGTGAGGGCGGCTCGAAAAGCCGGCACCGCGCCGTCGTCGGCAATCGCGACCCGAGCGGCTCCCACCTGCAGCACCTGCTGCGCGAGCAGCACGGGGTTCGACCCACCGGCGGCGAGCGCCTGGACGCGGAAGGCTTCCGGGTGGGCGGTGATCACCTCGATCGCCTGGGTGCCGATCGATCCGGTCGACCCGAGGACTGTGACCCTGCGGGTCATTCGACGGCCAGCAGCACGTCCACGGCCCGGTCCAGGAACGCATCCACCGGGCCCTCGGCGTACGCGCGCGAGCGAGAGGCAGAGGGGAAGGTGACGTTGCGCAGCTGCCCGGCGGTCAGTGCCGTGCCGGTATCGAAGTAGTCCACCAGCTTGTCCAGTACCGCATCGACGGCGGTCGCCTGGTAGCCACGGCCGCGTTCGGGCGGGGCGAACCGCTCTCCTGCGGGGCGCACCAGCCGGGGGTAGAGGGTGGTGGCGCGTTCGGCGACCTGCTCCATCCAGTCCTCCTGCCCGTGCGCAGCGATGTGGTCAGCGCGGCGACGTTGCACGAACGCGGCCTCCAGCCGGTCCAGCGCTGCGTCCACGGCGGCCGGGTCGTACCCACCGCGGTCCAGCTCGAACGCCACCGTGCGTACATCGCCGCCGTCGAGCTCGGCGGTACCGTCCTCGTAAGCGCTGCGCGCGCGCGTGAAGAAGTCCTCGACCTCGTCCCGGTCGTACCCGCTGCCCCAGCCCTTGACTGTGGGAAACAGATCGGCCATCGCCGGCCCTCCTCTCGCTCGTCGTCGCCTCGCCCGCTTCACCGCTGGTCTGCTGCGTTACTCCTGGTCTGCTGCGTTACTCCTGGTCTGCTGCGTTACTCCTGGGCGGCGAGCTGCCCGCACGCACCGTCGATATCGCTACCACGAGTATCCCGCACTGTGGTGGGGATTCCCGCCGAACGTAAGCGTGCCACGAACTCGTCCTCGACGTGCTTCTCGCTCGCCGTCCAGATCGACCCCGGAGTGGGGTTCAGCGGGATGGGGTTCACGTGCACCCAGCCGTTACCGCGCTTGTTCAGCTCAGCGGCGAGCAGGTCGGCGCGCCAGCCATGGTCGTTCATGTCCTTGATCAGCGCGTACTCGATGCTCACCCGTCGACCGGTGGCCTCGAAGTAGGCGCGGGCGGCGTCCAGCGCCTCGGCCACCGACCAGCGGGAGTTGATCGGCACCAACTCGGAGCGCAGCTCATCGTCCGGCGCGTGCAGGGACAGCGCCAAAGTGACCGGGATGCCCTCGGTGGTGAGCCGGCGGATCGCCGGCACCAGGCCCACCGTGGAGACGGTGATGTGCCGGGCAGACATCCCGAGGCCTTCCGGCGGCGGTGCAACCATCCGGCGCACCGCACCGAGCACGGTCTTCAGGTTCGCCAACGGCTCCCCCATGCCCATGAACACCACGTTGGTCAACCGGCGCTCGCCGCCGGCCAGTTCGCCGCCGGCGCACATCACCGCGGCGTGGCGGACCTGCTCGATCACCTCAGCGGTGGACAGGTTCCGGGTCAGGCCCATCTGCCCGGTGGCACAGAACGGACAGGCCATCCCACAGCCGGCCTGGCTGGAGACACACAGGGTGGCCCGGCCGGGGTAGGCCATCAGCACCGACTCGACCTTGACGTCGTCGAACAGGGACCACAGCGTCTTCACCGTGGCGCCATCATCGGCGGTGAGCCGGCGGTCCTCGTGGAGCAGGTCGGGCAGCAGCAGATCGGACATCTGCTGCCGGGACGCGGCCGGAATGTCGGTCATCTGCTCCGGGTCACGGGTGAGCCGAGCGAAGTAGTGCGTGGACAGCTGCTTGGCCCGGTAGCCGGGTTCGCCGAGCTCGCCGAGCACCTCGATACGTTCAGCCAGGGTGAGGTCCGCCAAGTGTCGGGGCGGCTTCCCGCGGCGGGGGACGGCGAAGGAGAGCTGCGGACGCGACTCGGCATCCGGGGCATGACCGGGCAGGACCTGGGGCTGGGAACTCATGATGGCTCCATTCTCGCTCATGTCGGTGCCAGCACGAGCATCACTGCGAACACCACCGGGGAGGCGAGCAGGATCGAGTCCACCCGGTCCAGGATGCCGCCGTGCCCGGGGAGCAGGGTGCCCATGTCCTTGACGCCCAGGTCACGCTTGAGCAGAGACTCGGCCAGATCGCCGATGATCGCGCCGAGCACTGCCACGACCCCGAGCACCGCGCCGGCCCACCAGTCCAGGTCCAGCCCCCAGAGCGCGAAGCCCACACCCACCGCCACGGCGAGCACCAGGGAGCCGATCGCCCCTTCCCAGGACTTCTTCGGGCTGACAGTGGGCGCCATCGGGTGCCGGCCGAAGAGCACACCCGCGGTGTAGCCGCCGGTGTCGTTCGCGACCACCAGTGCGATCAGCATCAGCACCCGCAGCTCGCCGTCGTCGGCGGAGAGCATGATGGTCAGGAAGCCGGCCAGGAACGGGATATAGGCGGCGGCGAAGATGCCGGTGGTCGCCTCCCGCAGGGCCACCACGCCGCCGCCGTCGACCACCCGCCAGACGAACACCCCACCCGCGGTGAGGACGAAGGCCACCAGCAGGGCCTCGATCCCTGCGGTGTAGGCCGAGACCAGCATGCCGACAGTGCCGACCGCCAACGGCAGCATCGGCAGCCGGATGTCCCGGGTGCGCAGGCTACGGTCCAGCTCCCAGAGCGCGCCGACGCAAGCGAGGATCGCCAGGCCGAGGAAAACTTCTTTGCGGATCAGCAGCGAGGCCAGCAGCACTGCGCCGAGGCCCAGCCCGACTCCGATCGCGACCGGCAGGTTCCGCCCGGCACGGGAAGCAGGCTCGGGTTCGGCCAACAGATCGCGCGGTTCAGGCTCCTCGACAGGTGAGGCGGGTAGCTCGGCCTGGCCCATCGGCAGCTGACCGGTGGTCACCGAATCCGGCTGGTCGGCCAGCTCGGCTTCCAGCTGGGCCGCCCGCTCAGCGGTCCGCCGAGCCCGCCGCGAAGTCGCCGACGGGGCGTCCTCGGGGCTCGGCTCGGAGGTGGGGGTGTCAGCGGGCATGGACGCCTCAGACCTCGAGGAGCTCTTTCTCCTTGCCGGCGAGCAACGCGTCGACGATGTCGGTGTGCTTCTTGGTCAGCGAGTCCAGCTCAGACTGGGCGCGAGCGACCTCGTCCTCGCCGGCCTCGCCGTCCTTGGCGATCCGGTCCAGCTCCTCTTTGGCCCGGCGGCGGACGTTGCGCAGCGCGACCCTGGCGTCCTCACCCTTGGACTTGGCAAGCTTGACGTAGTCGCGGCGGCGCTCCTCGGTCAGGGTGGGCAGCACCACCCGGATCACGTTCCCGTCGTTCCCGGGGTTGACGCCCAGGTCGGACTCCCGCAGCGCCTTCTCGATCGTGGTCATCGCCCCCTTGTCGTAGGGGCCGATCAGCACGGTCCGGGCTTCCTGGATGGTGACCGAGGCGAGCTGCTGCAGTGGTGTGGGCGCGCCGTAGTAGTCCACCTCGATCTTCTCGAACATGCCGGCGTTCGCCCGTCCGGAGCGGATCCCGGCGAAGTCCTCGCGGGCCACCTCGACGGCCTTGTCCATCTTCTCCTCGGCTTCGAGAAGGGTCTCGTCGATCACGCTTGCTCCTTGGTCTGGGGATCGGGCTCGGACGTCACGATGGTTCCGATCTTCTCACCCTTGAGCGCACCGGCGACGTTTCCGGGGGTGCCCATCCCGAACACCCGCATCGTCAGCCGGTTGTCGCGGCACAGGGCCAGGGCGGTGGAGTCGACGACCCGCAGGTCCTTCTGGATCGCCTCGTCGAAGGTGAGGTGGTCGATGCGCACCGCGGTCGGGTCGGTGCGCGGATCGGCGGTGTAGACGCCGTCCACACCGTTCTTACCGACCAGGACCTCCTCGCAGTGCGTCTCCAGGGCGCGCTGGATCGCGACCGTGTCGGTGGAGAAGTACGGCATGCCCGCACCGGCGCCGAAGACCACGGCGCGGCCCTTCTCCAGGTGCCGGATGGCACGCAGCGGGATGTACGGTTCGGCGACCTGGCCCATGGTGATGGCGGTCTGCACCCGGGTGCTCACCGACGCCTTCTCCAGGAAGTCTTGTAGGGCCAGGCAGTTCATCACCGTGCCGAGCATGCCCATGTAGTCGGCGCGGGCTCGGTCCAGTCCGCGCTGGGACAGCTCGGCGCCACGGAAGAAGTTCCCGCCACCGACAACGATCGCCACCTGGATACCGTCGTGCACGGCGGTGGCGATCTCTCTGGCGATCGCCGAGACCATGTCCGGGTCCAGGCCGACCGATCCACCGCCGAACACCTCGCCGGAGAGCTTGAGCAGAACGCGGCGTGCGGCAGGTGATGCGGTGGTCATCGGCTTCCTCCCAGAGATGTACGGACAGCAGGTGTGTAGCGAGTGTCCCGGTGGTCCCGGCCGATCAGGTCAGGTCCCTGAGGTGATGGTACGGGTGTGGCCCCGGTCCGCGTGCGGACCGGGGCCACACCGGGATGTCCTCCGCCTCAGGCGCCCACGCGGAACCGCGCGAAGCCGGTGAGGGTGCCACCGGTCGCGGCGACGATCTGGCCGACCGTCTGCTTCGGGTCCTTCGCGAACGGCTGGTCAAGCAGCGCGACCTCCTTGAAGAAACCGTTCAGGCGTCCCTCGATGATCTTCGGGAGAGCCTGCTCCGGCTTGTTCTCGTTCCGTGCGGTCTCCTCGGCGATCCGGCGCTCGTCGGCAACCTTGTCCGCCGGGACGTCCTCACGGGAGAGGTACGTCGGGGAGAACGCCGCGATGTGCATGGCCACGTCGCGGGCCACGGCAGCTCCGGCGGCGTCGCTGGCCACCAGCACGCCGACCTGCGGGGGCAGGTCCTTGTTGGTGCGGTGCAGGTACTCGCTGACCTTCTCACCGGAGACACGAGCCACGCGGCGGACCACGATCTTCTCACCGAGAGTGGCGGCGGTCTCTTCGACCATTGAGGCCACGGTCCCGCCGTCGGCCTCGGCGGCGAGCAGCTGCTCGGCGTCGGTGGCGCCCGAGGCCGCGGCTGCGGCCACGACCTTCTCAGCCAGGCTCGTGAACACCTCGTTCTTCGCCACGAAGTCGGTCTCGGAGTTCACCTCGACCAGGACGCCGACCTGGCCGGCGCCCTCATCGTTGATCGAGGTGGCGACCAGGCCATCGGAGGCCGCACGGGCCTCGCGCTTGCTGACGCCCTTCAGCCCCTTGACCCGGATGATCTCCAGCGCCTTAGTCTGATCGCCGTCGGCCTCGTCGAGGGCCTTCTTCACGTCGAGCATGCCGGCGCCGGTGCGCTCGCGCAGCGCCTTGATGTCAGCGGCGGTGTAGTTCGCCATCAATGATCCTCTCGAAGATCTGGGTGGGTCAGTCCTGCGTGGTCTCGCCGGAGTCCTCAGCCGGGGCCTCCGTGGCAGCCTCAGCCGGGGCCTCCGTGGCAGCCTCGGTCGCAGCCTCAGCCGGGGCCTCCGTGGCAGCCTCAACCGGAGCTTCCGTGGCAGCCTCAGCCGGGGCCTCCGTGGCAGCCTCAGTCGCGTCCTCAGCCGGAGCTTCCGTGGCAGCCTCGGTCGCAGCCTCAACCGGAGCCTCCGCAGCTGCCTCAGCAGCTGCTTCGGCGGCCGGGGCGTCTGCAGCGGGCTCAGCAGCCGGAGCGTCGGCTGGGGCGTCGGCGGTGGCCGGGGAGACCTCGGCGGCTGCGTCGGCAGCAGCCTCGGCAGCGGGCGTCTCGGTCGGAGCAGCGGCCTCGGCCGCCGGGGCCTCGGACTTCTCCTCCTCGTGGGTGGCGAGCAGCTCGCGCTCCCACTCGGCCAGCGGCTCGGCGTCGCTGCTCCCGGCGGAGTCGCCGCCACCGTGGCGGGCGACCAAGCCCTCAGCAGCACCGTCGGCGACCACGCGGGTGAGCAGACCGACAGCGCGGATGGCGTCGTCGTTGCCCGGGATCGGGTAGTCGACCTCGTCCGGATCGCAGTTGGTGTCCAAGATCGCCACGATCGGGATGTTCAGCTTCCGGGCCTCGGCAACGGCGAGGTGCTCCTTCTTGGTGTCCACCACCCAGACGGCGGAGGGCAGCTTGGCCATATCGCGGATACCGCCCAGGGTGCGGGCGAGCTTGTCCCGCTCGCGGCGCTGCATCAGCAGCTCCTTCTTGGTGAAGGCGCTGGCGGCGACGTCGTCGAAGTCGACCTCCTCCAGCTCCTTGAGCCGCTGCAGGCGCTTGCTCACAGTGCCGAAGTTGGTCAGCATGCCACCCAGCCAGCGCTGGTTCACGAACGGCATGCCCACGCGGGTGGCCTGCTCGGCGACGGCCTCCTGGGCCTGCTTCTTCGTGCCGATGAACAGGATGGTGCCGCCGTGCGCGACGGTCTCCTTGACGAACTCGTACGCACGGTCTATGTCCTGCAGCGACTGCTGCAGGTCGATGATGTAGATGCCGTTGCGCTCGGTGAAGATGAAGCGCTTCATCTTCGGGTTCCAACGCCGGGTCTGGTGCCCGAAGTGCACGCCGCTCTCGAGGAGCTGGCGCATGGTGACGACGGCCATGGCTCGTCCTTCCTGGTGTGGGCAAGCCCACACATCTGCTGCCCACGGCTCAGCGCGGGCGGATTTGGTTGATGTTCTGGGCCGCCCGTTCCGGCACGGCCCATGCCTAGTGCGCATGATCCGCGGCACCGACAACTAGTGCCGGACCTCGCCGCGTGATCCCGGGCAAACCCGGGGGTGCGCACGCGATGTCAGGTGGGGCGCCCTGCGGACACACCACCTGCAGTGCACATGCTACCCGATCGGCGCGGGCCGGTCCGTGATGCCTGCTTGTCCACAACCCCCTCGCTGGCCGCTGCCGGACCGGGGGCGGAGGTGCTGTGCTGACCTGATGCGATCTCCTCCCCAACGCCACGGGCCACCCCCACGGACCAGCTGTCGAGTGCTGTCGGCACTGCTGCTGGCCCTCGCGGTACTCGCCGGGATAGCGCCTGCACGGGCAGCTCCGGCCAACACCCCGACCCCCGGCCCACTGCTCCTGGCGCCCGCCGGGGCACGGGGCACCGGCTCGCTCGACACCGGCCCACTCCTCACCGGCCCACTGGGCACGCGCCCACTCAGCACGGGACCACCCGCCACCCGCCCGCTCAGCACCGAACCTCTGCCGACCGACATCAGCACCTCCCAGTCGGGCTACGACTGGCCAGTGGCCGGCGACGGCGGCGCACCCGCAGTGCTGCGCAGGTTCGACCCGCCGCCGCTGCCCTGGCTATCCGGGCACCGCGGTGTGGATCTGGCCGCCGAGGCCGGCGCGACCGTGCGGGCGGCAGGTCCGGGCACGGTGGCATTCGCTGGGATGGTCGCCGGGCGCCCGGTGGTCTCGATCCAGCACACGGACGGCCTGCGCACCACCTACGAACCGGTCACGCCCACGGTCCAGGCGGGAGACGCCGTCGACCGGGGAAGCATGATCGGCCAGCTGAGCGATGCCGGCTCGCACTGCGAAAGCACCTGCCTGCACTGGGGTGTGCGCACCGGTCGCGATGACTACCTGGATCCGCTGCTGCTTCTCGGTGCGGAGGTGGTGATCCGACTGTATCCACCGACTCAGGGATAAGCGTGCACGAGCTGCGCGCGAAACGGCACCACCAGGGAGCCGTCGGCCTCGGCGAACTCGACCAGCGACGTCAACATCGAGCGTGCGGCTGCCAGCGCCTCCTCCGCATCGAGCCGGGCGCCCCACGGCATCCCTCGGAGGCGCTCGGCGGCAGCGGCGATCGTGCCGGCCAACCGGATCCGCAATGTGACCTCGCGGCTGACCGGTTCGTGCCAGCCTGCCGCCCGCAGATCCCCGACCAGGTCGTCGGCACCATATCCGGTGGCCGCACGAAGCACCTCGACGGCCCCGGTCGAACCTTGTTCGGTCAGTGCGCGTGCATGCGCTGTCAGGTACGGGTTGGCCTCGATCGGCGACCAGACTGTGGCCGCGAAAGAGCCATCCTCGCGGACCACACGCAAGGCTTCACCGAGCGCCGGCCGAGGTTCGGCCAGCGCGGTCATCCCGTGCAGACTGACCACCACGTCCTGGCTGCCGGAGGCCAGCGGCAAGCTATCCGGCTCCGCCTGCAGCCACTCGATCGCGTATCCCGCCCCGTGTCCAGAAGCGACCTGCAACATCGCCGGGTCGGGGTCCACGCCCACTACAGTGCCCATCGGCCCGGCCCGCTCAGCGGCAATCCGGGCGGCAAAGCCGGGGCCGCAGACGACGTCGAGCACCGCAGCCTCGAGGTGTACCTGGGCCGCATCCACCAGTACCGCCGCGAGCGGGACCATCAGCGGCTCCGCCGTACGGTCGTAGCGGGCCGCGGCGTCCGGGGAGTACGCGGGCATCGTCGCCATGCTCCTCAGCGTAGGACACCCCCTGTCCGGCTGCATGCTCGGTTCGGTCCGGCTGCATGCCCGGTTCGGTCCGGCTGCATGCCCGGTTCGGTCCGGCTGCATGCCCAGTGGGGTCAGGCTGCTTGCCCGGTTCGGCGGGCTCAGGCGCGCGGATGCGCCTGGGCGAACGCCGACCGGAGCCGTTCGGTGGAGACGTGCGTATACCGCTGGGTGGTGGACAGCGATGCGTGCCCGAGCACCTCCTGGACCGAGCGCAGGTCCGAGCCGCCGTCGAGCAGGTGGGTCGCGGTGGAGTGCCGGAGTCCGTGCGGTGCCAGGTCACGCACCCCGGCAAGTGCCGTGGTGCGGTGCACCAGGTCGCGCACCTGACGCGCACCGAGCCGGCCGCCGCGGTTACCGAGGAAGAGGGCACCGGAATCGGTAGGGCCGGTGACCAGCAGGTGCTCCCGCACAGCCAGCCACCGCTCGACGGCGGTGCTCGCCGGGCGCCCGAATGGCACCATCCGCTCCTTGTCCCCCTTCCCGAGGACTCGCAGCAGCCGGTCGCCCAGGTTCAGGTCGGTCACGTCCGCACCGACCAGCTCGGAGACTCGGACCCCGGTGGCGTAGAGCAGCTCCAGCACCGCCCAGTCCCGGGTGGCTCGGGCAGCGGTGACGGTCTCGTCCGCGGCGGCGATCCGGTCGCGGGCCGCGTCCATCACCGCGGCTGCCTCAGCAGCACTGAGCACCTGCGGCACTGTGCTGCCCGGACGCGGGGAGAGCAGGCGCTGTCCGGGGTCGGCGGCGATCCGGTCGGTGCGCTGGGCCCAGGCGGTGAAGCACCGCACGGCCGCGACCCGACGCGCCAGCGTGGCTCGGGACAGCCCCCGGCCGGACTCCTGGGCGAGCCACTGCCGCAGCACCGGCAGTGACAGTCTCGACAGATCGGCTGGATCGGTTCCGTCCGCGCCGTGCGGGAGCAGAGCGAGCATGGTGAGCACGTCGCCGCAGTAGGCGCGCACGGTGTGCTCGGAGAGTCCACGCTGGATCGCCAGGTGGCTAGCGAAGGCATCGAGCAGGCCTGCGTCGCGCTGCTGCTCGGTGGTGATCATGACATCAGAATGGCACGATCGCCGCGCGGTTCGGCCGAGGCGGGCGGGCATCGGGCGCGGCGCGTGGTGATCGGGCGCGGCGCGCGGTGATCGGGCGCGGCGCGCGGTGATCGGCCACTCTCCGCGCGGACGCATCCTGGCGCGGATCACGCGGACGATCCACGCCGCATGGGCGAGCATCCGTCGACCCGAGACTCACGAGCCAGCGGCGCCACCAGACTCCTTCATCGAGGCCAACCAGGCGCTGAGCAGCTGTTCCAGCCGGCCCAGGTCCTCGTCGCCGATCTCGGCGGTGACATCATCGTCGGCGGCCAGCACCTTGCCGGCGGTGCGCTCAACCAGCTGGTGCCCCCTCTCGGTCAGCGCAACCTCGACACTGCGCCCCTCCCCTGGGTTGCGAAGGACCAAGCCATCCCGCTCGGCGCGGGTGATCCGCTGGGAGATCGCCCCCGCGCTGACCAGACACCGCTCCGCCAGCTGCCGGGTAGTCAGCCGGTACGGCTCTCCGCGGCGCCGCAGCGTACTGAGCAGGTCCAGCGTGGCGGCATCGATACCCAGCTGGTCCAGGAGGCCGGCTCGTCCGTTACGCAAGGCGACCGCTACCGCCTTCACCAGCCACACCAGGGCGATCGATCGGGTGGGTACATCGGGCAGCTCACGCTGCCACGCCGTCGCCACCGAGCGAGCCCGCTGCAGGTCGCCGCTCCGCCCCTGGTCGCCGCCTCTTGACACGTGCGCTGTCATCGCGGTTGACTCCTCTCACTGTTTAGATCTAAACGAGAGTACGGGAGGTAGCGCCAATGAACAAGACAGCGCTCGTCACCGGAGGGACACGCGGCATCGGACGGGCTGTTGCCGAGCAACTCATCGCCGATGGTTATGAGGTCGTGGTCACCAGCCGCAGCACCAAGGTCGGCCCGCAGGCAACTGAGTGGGGAGCCCGCGGTCTTCGTCTGGACGTGGCAGATGTCGACTCGGTCGCCGCACTGGGTGACCATCTCACTGCCGTGGACGTGCTGGTGAACAATGCGGGCGCCTTCGCCGCGCCGACCCCGGCGCCGGGGGCACCGCTGTCGGACGTCGCCGCGGCCTGGCGGCACAACCTCGATGTCAATCTGGTGGGTGCCGCTCTGCTGGTCACCGCACTGGAGGACAGGCTGCGTGCCGGCGGCTCCGTGGTGAGCATCGGTTCGATCGGCGCCGAGTACGCCGGCAACCCCTACTCCGTCGCCAAGGCGGCACTCCAGGCCTGGAACGTCGGGCTGGCCGAGCGTCTCGGCCCCCGGGACATCACTGCGAACGTGGTCTCCCCCGGCTACACCGAGGGCACCGACCTGTTCGGCGGTCCGCTGCCCGAGGCGCGCCACACGAGGCTCGTCGAGCGAACCACTCTGGGCCGACCCGGCCGGCCTGCGGACATCGCTGGAGCGGTCGCGTTCCTGGCCTCAGCACAGGCCCGGCAGATCACCGGCCAGACCATTCATGTCAACGGCGGCGCCTACACCACCCGGTAGGTCCACCCGATCCGCGAGCGCTCCGCGATGCAGCTTTCGTCTCGGCCCACACCGCACCGAAGAGCGTTCGGGATGGGTAGGTGGCAGTCGGCAGCTGCGGGCCCGGTCAGGTCCGCTGCTTTCGGGCACGACGCCAGCGCACCCCGTCGCGCTCCACCCGGCCGGCGAGCTCGAGGAATCCCAGCGCGGAGCGCACCTCCGGTTCACCGACGCCGCTGCTGCGCACCAGTCCGGCGAGTTCCACTCCGGCCCGCGCCGGCATCGCGTCCAGCACCTGGGCCTGACCAGGGCCCAGACCGTCGAGCAGACCGGCAGCGACCGGCGGCTCTCCCGCACCGGCGGCTGCGTCCCACGGGCCGACCAGCTCCAGCACCTCCGCGGCGTCGGTCACACACACCGCTCCCTCTCGGATCAGCCGGTGGCAGCCGGCGGAGGTCGAGGAGGTGACCGGACCGGGCACGGCAGCCACGGTGCGGCCCAGCTCCGCGGCGTGGCCCGCGGTGTTCAGCGCCCCAGAGCGCCAGGACGCCTCCACCACCACGGTCACCTCGGCCAGAGCCGCGATCAGCCGGTTCCGGGAGAGGAACCGTTGTCGCATCGGTGAGCTGCCCGGAGGTACCTCGCTGAGCACCGCACCGTACTGGGCCACCTCGGCGAGCAGAGCGGCATTACCGACCGGGTAGAACCGGTCCAGTCCACCGGCCATCACCGCGACCGGCGCCCCGTCGCCGGCGAGGGTGGCTCGGTGCGCGGCGGCATCGACCCCGAAGGCACCGCCGGAGACGATCACCAGTCCGTCGGCGGCAAGTTCTGTGGTCATCGTGTTGGTGATCTCCGCCCCGTACGGGCTGCAGGCGCGGGACCCGACCACCGCGACCGCCGGCCGGGACAGTGCCGATGGATCGCCGAGCAGCCACAGACACGGTGGCGCGTCGGTGCCCAGGTCTGCCAGCCCCGCTGGCCACTCGGGGTCGTCGGGGATGAGCACGCGGCCACCCCGGCGGGCGAGCACGTCCAGCTCGCGGCGCAGGTCGAGACCGGTCAACCGCGGGATCCACCGCTGGGCCGCCGTGTGCCACCTGGCGCCGGGGGCGAGCACCGGCGGGTCGCTCCAGGCCTGGGCAGCGGCGGCGAGCCACTGCAGTGCCGGCCCAGCGCCGAGCGCCTGGACCAGAGCCCCGGCCTGCGCATCTCGCGGTTCGGCGATTCGCGACCAGGCCGCACGGGCCATCCGGTCGTCGCTGGTGTCGAAGGGTAGCCGGTCAGACATGCAGGTCTCGATTCCGTAGGGTGAGGGCCGCGCCGATCTCCGTCGGCCCGGGGTGATCCAGTCCCTGCAGATCTGCCAGCGTCCAAGCGACGCGCACGACCCGGTCCACACCACGCATGGTCAGCTCCGAGGTGTCACCGGGCCGCCGCAGCGGATCCAGCAACGCGTCATCGATCCGCCGGGTATAGGCGCGCAACCAGGGTCCGTCCACCTCGGCATTGGTCCGCCAGGGGGTGTCCGCCCACCGGCGCGTCTGTGCCTGACGAGCCGCGGCGACCCGGGCGGCAACAGCGGCGCTGGACTCCCCCGTGGCGGCGCCGAGCAGCTGGGTGCGGGTGACCGAGGCGACGTCCACGCGGATATCCACCCGGTCCAGCAGCGGACCGGACAGCTTGTTCTGGTACAGCCGCAGCGCGTTCGGGCTGCACCGGCAGCGCAGGCCCTTCCCGGTGGCCCAGCCGCAGGGGCACGGGTTCGCCGCCAGCACGAGCTGGATCCGGCATGGGTAGGTCGCCGTCTCCTTGGCTCGCTGCAGCACCACATGCCCTTCCTCCACCGGCTGACGCAGCGTGTCCAGCACGCTGCGACTAAATTCGGCGGCCTCGTCCAGGAACAGCACGCCACGATGGGCACGCACCACTGCACCAGGTCGCAACGTCCGGCTCCCGCCGCCGATGATCGCGGCCTTACTGGCGGTGTGGTGGGGTGCCTCGTACGGCGGCCGGCGGATCAACCCAGTGGTCGGCTGGTAGCTGCCGGCCACGGAGTGCACGGTGGTCACCTCCACGGCAGCTGCGTCATCCAGATCTGGAAGCAATCCAGGAAGGCAGGCAGCGAGCATCGACTTGCCGGCCCCGGGTGGTCCGTTCAGGAACAGGTGGTGCCCGCCGGCCGCGGCGACCTCGAGCGCGTGCCGGGCCTGTTCCTGCCCGATCACGTCGGCCAGGTCCTTCGCTGCCGGTTCGGGCAGGGCCGCGACCTCAGCCCGGGCAAGCGGTGCCGGCGGCAGCCTCCGTAGCCCTTCCGCACCGTAGGCGAAGGCCAGTTCGCTGAGGTGCTGCACTCCGGTCACCTGCGCGCCGGGCACCAGCTCGGCCTCGGGCACATTGTCCGCCGGGACCACCACCTCGGGATGCCCGGCAGCCACTGCGGCCGCAACGGCAGGCAGCACACCGCGGATCGGGTGCACGGTACCGTCCAGCCCGAGCTCACCCAGATGGACCCGGTGCTCGGACCGCCGGGCCGGCGCCAGTCCGGCGGCGCGAAGGACCGCGACTGCCACGGCCAGGTCGAACCCGGACCCGGATTTGCGCAGATCGGCGGGGCGCAGGTTCACCACGAGGCGGACACTGGGCCAGGTCAGCCCGGTGGCGATCACTGCGGCTCGGACCCGTTCGCGCGCCTCGGCCGCGGCCGTGTCCGGCAGCCCGATGAGCTGGACCGCGGGCAGCCCCTGGTGCAAAGCGGTCTCCACCTCCATCACCTGCCCTTGCAGGCCGACGATGGCCACCGAGAGCGTGCGGGCAGCCCGCAACGGCTGACCGGACATGTCAGCTCACCCCCTGCCGGTGGTCGATCCGGGCGGGGCCGTCATCGGGCAGCCACACGGCGATCACGTCCACCCGAAGCCCGGCGGCGCGCACGTCGTGCTCGGCGAGCCACTGGCCTGCCAGTACCCGCAACCGGGCCAGCTTGCGCGCGGTCACCGCCTCAGCCGGGTGCCCGAGCCGCAGGCTGCGCCGGGTCTTCACCTCCACGACCACCAGGTCGTCACCGTCGAGCGCGACCAGATCGATCTCCCCGGTGCGGCAGCGCCAGTTCCGGTCCAGGATCTCCCACCCGGCACGCTCCAGCCAGCGCCCGGCGAGCTCCTCGCCCGTGCGGCCGAGGACGTCTTTCGCAGCCATCGGATCACCTCCTGTGGTGATCCTGGGGGTATCGACCCTGTTCCCGTCAGCCAGGGAGGGCCCCCTGTGGAAAACGTGGCACGACGGCGTTCCTCACCAAGCGCGACCGCTCGCCCGCGCGGTGGGCAGGCAGTCACGCGCCGCACCCGCGGGCTTTCGCGACGTCAGCAGGCTCGCGACTTCAGCGGGCGTTCACGACGTCAACGGGAACTCGTGACTTCAGCAGGCCTTCACGACTTCAGCGGGCCTTCGCGGCGTCACCGGGCGTTCCCGACTTCCTGGGGGCAGGAAGTGAGGTCCGCCGCCGAGGTGGAGGTCAGCTGGGCAGGTCGAGCTCCGGCTTGGCGAGCTCCTCGACGTTCACATCCTTGAAAGTCACCACGCGCACCGACTTCACGAACCGGGCCGACCGGTACACGTCCCATACCCAGGCATCCGCGAGGGTCAGCTCGAAGAACACTTCTCCGCCGGCGGACCGCACCTGCAGATCCACGTGGTTGGCCAGGTAGAACCGGCGCTCGGTCTCGACCACGTAGGAGAACAGGCTGACCACATCGCGGTACTCGCGGTACAACGCGAGCTCCATATCGGTCTCGTAGTTCTCCAGATCCTCGCTACTCACCCCTCCATCATGCACCGCCGAAGGAGGTACCGGCAGCAGGTCGGGGCTAGGGCGCCCGCGTGCCGCCGGCGAGCTCACCCTCGATGAACAGCGCCTGCGCCATCGGCTCCTCGCCGGTCGGCAGGGCCCAGCTGCGCCGGTGCTCCTCGCACGGGCCGTGCTCCCGCAGTGCGGCCAGATGCTCGGGGGCGGAGTAGCCCTTGTTGTTCTGCCAGCCGAACGCCGGGTACTCGGGGTGCCGAGCGACCATCATGGCGTCCCGTTCGCACTTGGCCAGGACGCTGGCCGCGGCCACTACTGCGCAGCGCAGGTCCGCTTTCACCTGGGTTCGTACTACGGGAGGTGCGTGATCGGTGAACAGGCCGGGCGCCGTCGTCGACAGTCCCGGCTGAGATCCTGGTGGGGTGAGCCAGTCGTGCGAACCGTCCAGAATGACCACGTCGGGCACCACACCGGTCTCCCGCAGTGTGGTCAGTGCCCGAGTTCCGGCGAGCCGCAGGGCTGCGATGATGCCGAACCGGTCGATCTCGGCCGGGAGGGCATGGCCCACCGCTCCGGCCAGGCACCAGCGCCGGATCGGTGCCTGCAGCTTCTCTCGCATCTCGGGCCGCAGCAGCTTGGAGTCGCGCAGTCCCGCGGGCATCCGGCCGGTGCTGGCGTCCACCACCGCTACCCCCACGCTCACCGGACCCGCCAGGGCACCACGGCCCACCTCGTCCATCCCGGCAACCAGGTGATGCCCGGCGCCGAGCAGTTCGCGCTCCAACATCCGGGTGGGCGGGGAGGACCTCACGGGTCGGGGACGTCGGCGAACGTGTCGGTGGGGTTGCTCAACCATTCGATGCGATCCAGTGGCCAGGTGATGACAAATGCTCTGCCCACCACATTACGCACCGGCACGAATCCTCCGCCCACCGACCCGGCGTGGTAGCGCGAATCCGCAGAGCGGGGTCGGTTGTCGCCGAGCACGAACAGGTGGTCCTCCGGAACCGTCACGTCGAAGGTTCGTTCACTGGGCTCAGCACCGGGTACCACATAGGGCTCGGTGATCGGTTCGCCGTTCACCGAGATCAGCCCCTCGTCGGTGCAACAGGTCACGTGATCGCCACCGGTGCCAATGATCCGCTTGATCACGTGCTCATCGGCATGCTCGGGCAGCAGCCCGATCCAGGTGAGCACCTGCTCGGCAGCGTTCAGCTCGTGCGGTTCGGTGTCCAACCAGCCGCCGGGGTCGAGGAAGACCACCACGTCACCACGTTCCAGGTCCATCACCTGCGGGGCGAGCTTGTTCACCACCAGCCGGTCCCCGACCATCAGAGTCGGTTCCATCGACACGCTCGGGATGAAGAACGCCTGCGCGAGGAACGTCTTGATGACCAGAGACAGGATCAGCGCCGAGACCACCACGATCGCGGACTCGCGCAGGAACGCCCGCACCGGATGCCGGCGCCTGCCGTCCTGGTCGGAGCCCTCCGCCGCCACGGCGCTGTCGCCGGAGTCATCACCGCCAGCGGGCGAGGAGTCATCGGCAGCGCGGTGCTCGTCGCCCGCCCGCCCGCGCCCGGATGCGTGCTTGCCCGCTGAGGTCACCTCGTCCTCACTGCGACGCGTCGGGTCCGGCTGCCTGTCCTCGTTCTCGTCGGCAGGCGCCATGTCACCCCGTCCTCGTCGCGCAGGCCCGCATCAGCTTCTCTTAGCCGGTCAGCGCCAGTGCGGCGCCGGCCGGAGGTCACTTCGCGGAACTGGTCTCGCGACGCTCGCGGATCTTGGCGGCCTTACCGTGCCGGTCGCGCAGGTAGTACAGCTTGGCGCGGCGCACGACCCCGCGGCTGGCCACCTCGATGTGGTCCACCGTCGGCGAGTGCAGCGGGAAGGTCCGCTCGACACCAACGCCGAAGGACGCCTTGCGGACCGTGAAGGTCTCGCGGACGCCACCACCGGAGCGGGCGAGAACGACACCCTGGAAGACCTGGATACGGGAGCGGTTGCCCTCGATGACCTTCACGTGCACCTTCACGGTGTCGCCGGGCCGGAAGTCGGGGACGTCCTCACGGATCGATGCGGCGTCGACGTTGTCCAGGATGTTCATGGGTACCTTCCCGCGGCTGCCACAGGTCACCCGCGCTTGTCCGGGCGGCGAACCGCCTCCGAGTCGATGATCACGCCCTGGGCAGTGGATCCCGCTCCCCTGTGGCAGAGGCGGTGAGCGCCCGGCATGACTGGCCTATTCTGCCACAGCAGCCCCGGCCGATGAAATCAGGCCGAGCGGAGTGTGTGGGCCATCACGTAGTCGTGCTCGGTCCGTGTGCCCACGGTGAACGTCCGCTCCCCCACCCGCTCGAAGCCATGCTTGCCGTAAAACCGCTGTGCCCGCTCGTTCGCCCGGTTCACCCCGAGCCAGAGGGCCGTCAGGCCGCTGCGGGCAGCCAGGGCAAGGGTCTCGGTGAGCAGCAGGGCGGCCAGACCCTGGCCATGGAAGTCCTCGAGCACATAGCACTTGCTCAGCTCGGCGCCGGCGTCCGGCGCCGCCGCCCGGACCCGCTCGTTCTCGGGAGCACCCACCACGAGCAGCGTGTAGCCGACGACGGCGCCGGCCAGCTCTGCCACGAGCACGTGCCGACGGCGGTCGCGCAGGTAGCGCCGGAACTGCTCCGCGCTGAGGTTCTCCGCCACGAACGCTGCCGCGTCCGTGGGAGTGACCGACGGCGGGCAGGCGAGCGGGAAGGTCCGGGCGGCCACCTCAGCGAGCGCCTCGGCATCGAGCGCCCGCGCCGGGCGCACCTGTGCGGGGCCGAGAGCCTCGATCAGGTCCGGGCGACGCTGGGCGGTGCGGTCGACCGCCCGACGGCGGCGCCAGCGGCCGATCCGGCCGTGGTCACCGGAGAGCAGCACCTCCGGAACGTCCTGACCACGCCAGCTCGGCGGCTTGGTATACACCGGGTACTCCAGCAGACCGGCGGAGCCGTGCGACTCCTCCACCAGCGAGTCCGGGTTGCCGATCACTCCGGGCATCAGCCGCGCCACGGCCTCGATGATCACCAGAGCGGCAACCTCGCCCCCGTTGAGGACGTAGTCCCCGATAGAAACCTCACGCACGTTCACCTCACCGGCGCGGGCATAGTGCTCACCGACCCGGGCATCGATGCCCTCATAGCGACCGCACGCCAGGGCGAGCTGTCCGCCCGCGCACACCAGCAAGGCAAGCTCCTCGGCCAGCGCCTGGGTGAACGGCTCCCCGGCCGGAGTCGGGATCAGCACGGTCTGGCTGACGTCCGCACCGGTGCTGAGCACCTCGTCGAGTGCCAGGCCCCACACGTCGGGGCGCATCACCATGCCGGCGCCGCCACCGAACGGAGTGTCGTCCACAGTGCGGTGCCGATCACTGGCCCAGGTACGCAGGTCGTGCACGTCGACGGTGAGCAGGCCGGCGGCACGCGCCTTGCCCACCAGGCTGAGCTCGAGTGGGGCAAGATAGCCGGGGAAGATCGTCAGCACGTCGATCCGGCCGGTCATGACTGCCCGCCCGACTGATCGTCGCCGTCGCCAGGCTCTTCGTCCTGGGCGAGCAGTCCCGGCGGCGGCGCGAGCACCACCCGGCCACCGGGCACGTCCACGACCGGCACGATCTCGGTCACGAACGGCACCAAGGTGCGCCCGCCGCCTACCTCGCGCAGGACCAGCGCATCCTGGGCGGGAAGGTGCTCCACGCCGTCGATCGTGCCGAGGACCGCGCCATCGGCGCGCTCAGCGCGCAGCCCGGCGAGCTCATGCGGGTACCACGCCTCCGGCTCCCCGATCTCCGGCGGGGCGAGCAGCACCACCCCACGCAGCCCCTCGGCACCGGTGCGGTCGGTGACGCCGGCGAAAGACGCGTACCAGTGCTGCTGGATCCGGCGCAGACCGGTCACCTCCAGCGGCCCGGAACTGACCGGCTCGGTGGTCAGCACAGCGCCGGGAGCCAATCGGGACTCCGGATCGTCGGTGTGCAGGCGCAGGCGTACCTGCCCGGCCAGACCACGAGCCGCGCCGATGGTGGCGAGGCGAAGGTAGAGCTCGTCGTCACCACTGGGTCCGGTCACCGGATCTCCCTCTTCTGGCCGCGAACGAACGCAGGCCCGCTCCCCCAGGGAGCGAGCCTGTGTTCGGTCATTTCTTGGTTCGCCGGTCAGCGCCGGTCGACGTCCACCACGTCCACGCGCACCGGACCATCGGTCGCCAACGCACCCACGACGGTGCGCAGCGCCCGCGCGGTACGCCCGGAGCGACCGATCACCCGGCCGAGGTCGCTGGGGTTGACCCGGACCTCGAGCAGGTCTCCTCGGCGCAGCGACTTCGACTTGATCTGTACGTCGTCGGGGTGGTCGACGATGCCGCGGACCAGGTGCTCCAGCGCGTCAGCGAGCATCACTCAGAGGTTTCGCTCGACTCGGCGTCCGGGGCGGCCTCTGCCTCCGGAGCCTCGGCGTCGGAGGTCTGCGCCTCCGCGTCCGCGCTCTCCTCGGCCTTGGCGTCCGCGGCGCTCTTCGCCTCAGCAGCCGTCTTGGCCTCGGCAGCCTTGGCCTTGCGCAGTTCGGCATCCGCTTCGGCAGCCTTGACCGCCTCTGCGGCCCCTTCCTCGCTGACCACCTTCGACTTCAGCGTGCCCTCAGCGCCTGGCAGACCCTTGAAGGCCTGCCAGTCACCGGTGACCTTCAACAGTGCGAGCACCTGCTCGCTGGGCTGGGCGCCGACGCCGAGCCAGTACCGTGCCCGCTCGCCGTTGATGTCGATGAGCGAGGGCTCCTCGGTGGGGTGGTACTTGCCGATCTCCTCGATGACCCGACCATCACGCTTGGTGCGCGAGTCGGCCACGACGACACGGTAGTACGGCGCACGGACCTTGCCGAGGCGCTTGAGACGAATCTTGACTGCCACTGTGGTGGACACTCCTGAGCTGTTTTGAGGTGGACGCGCGCACGGCGCCGGGTGGGGCTTCGGCTCCGTCGGTGGTCCGAGGGCACAGCACGGGCCGGTGAGAGGGGCCAGCCAGGCTGAGTACAGAGGCATATTCTGCCAGATCGTCGCCGTGAACCCCAACCATCGCTGACGGCGGGCAACGTGGGTTCGCACACGTTGCCCGCCTTTCGCTCACTTCCAGCGGAAGAAGCGCACGGCGATCGCCGCGCTCAGCACGGCGTAGCCGACCATCACGGCCAGTTGTTGCCAGGGCATCGGGCCTCCCAGCCAGCCGGCCGAGATGGCCTGGCTCGCTGCGCCCAACGGGGTCCAGCCGGCGATGTCCGCGATGAGATCGGGCATGATCGGCTCGGGCGTCCACAACCCGGCGAAGAACAGCATCGGGAAGAACACGAGCATCGCGATGCCCTGCGCGGTCGATGCCTTGGACGCCCGGGCGGCGATAATCATCCCGACCGCGAAGATCGCAACGGCGCCGAGCACCAGGCTGAGCGCGACGAGACCGGGCCGGACCGGCATCACGATGTCGAACACCAGCGAGCCCACCACCAGCGCCAGGATGGTCGCGATCACGAAGGAGACCACGCCGATGAGGACCTGGGCGAGGACAACGCCGGACGGGCGCATCGGGGTGGTCGACAGCCGGGTGAGCACGCCCTGCTCCCGGTAGCCGGCAATGATCCCGGGCATCGTGGTCAGCGCCGGAGTAGCCATTGCGGTAGCCAGCACTGGCGGAACCATCACCACGATCGTGGCCAGTCCGGTAGCGGGGCCGTTGGTGATCACCTCGTCCATCCCGGGGATCGCCAGGCCCACACCGACCAGCACGATGGCCGGGAACGCCAGGACGAAGAACACGTTTCCGAAGTCTCGGGTGAACAGCCGTGCCTCGCTGCGGATCAGCGGCGCCACCCCTCGGGGCATGAAGGCTGCAGTAGTCATGAGCGGATCTCCTCGCGCGATGTGGTGGTGTGGACGAAGACGTCCTCAAGGTTGTGGTTGATCGTGCTGAGCTCGGTCGGGATGGCGCCTGCACTGGAAAGGGCACTGACGACGGCGGGCAGCACCTCGCGCTGTCCGGTCACCTGGTATCGGTCGCCAGTGGTGGTGAGCTCGTCCACTTCGGCCAGGTCGCGCAGCTTCTGGACCAGCTCCGCAGGGAGCTCCTCGGCAAAGCGCATCTGGAACTGATAGCCCTCAGCGAGTGCCGCGGTCAGCTCGGTCGGGGATCCGCTGGCCACGACGCGGCCCTCGTCGATGATGACCACCTGGTCGGCGAGACGTTCGGCCTCGTCCATGAAGTGGGTGACCAGCAGGATGCTGACCCCGCTGTCCCGCACAGATTCGATCAGTCCCCACACTTCGCGGCGGGCGTGTGGGTCGAGACCGGTGGTGAGTTCGTCCAGGATGGCGATCCGCGGCCGGCCGACGAGCGCGAGGGCGATAGACAGCCGCTGCTGCTGGCCCCCGGACAGCTCCTTGAACGCGGTACCGGCCTTGTCCCCCAGCCCGAGCTGAGACAGCAGCTCGGTCGTATCGCGGGGATCGGCGTAGAACGAGCCGTACAGGTCCACGGCCTCGGCCACGGTGATCCGGGCCGGCAGGTGAGCGGCCTGGAGCTGCATGCCCACGTGCTCGCGAATCGAGGCCGGGTGGGCCTGCGGATCCTGGCCGAGCACGCGGACCGTGCCGGCGTCGGCCTGACGCAGTCCGGCGATCATCTCCACTGTGGTGGTCTTCCCGGCACCGTTCGGGCCGAGTACAGCCAGGATCTGCCCTTCTTCCAGGGTCAGGCTGACGTCGTCGACGGCGGTGGTGTCGCCGTAGGTCTTGCGCAACTGGTGCGCTTCGATCACAGACATTTCAGGTCCTCGGATTGTTGATGGAAAGGTTGCGGGTGAGCAGGTAGTACGCGATGGCGCCGGCTCCGATCAGCACCAGTGAGACGACACTGCTGACGAGCAGCGGATTGTTCACGGAGTCGCGGAAGAAGCCGCTGATGGACTCCTGGGCTGCCAGTGCGGGCAGTGCAGTGAGGATGAGCAGCCCGGTGCCGCGCCAGCCGCCGAACCGGTAGTAGCTGACTCCGACCAGCAGACCGGCCATCGCACCGGCGCCGGTCCGGGTGATGTAGGTGAGCAGGGTGAGTCCGAGCGGTTCCTGCCACGGCGTGAGCGGTGGCGTGGACGAGGTGTCGTCGGCGATATGCCCCTGGGTCCAGTCCAGCGACTCGTACAGCGCACCCTCGAGGTGCATACCCACTGTCATCAGGACGCCGTAGACGACCGCCACAGCGAGCACGGTGAGCAGGGCCGCCTGGATGAACGACCGCCGCGTCCTGCCCTGGGCGACGTGGGTGGTGATCGCGGCGGCCGAGGTGATGATCATGATGGAGAACGGGAACCAGAGGGCACCGTGGGTGACGAACTGGAAGATCGAAACCTGCATCGGTCCGAACTGCGCGGCCACGACGTAGGCGATCAGGGCGTTGACAAGAATCACCCCCCAGAACCACAAGCCGAGAACGGCCTGCATGCCGAGCATCCATCGCAGGGTGCGGCGCCACTGTCGCTGGTGCGGGTTGGGCCTGCCGGCCCAGCGGTACGCGCCGGCCACGGTCGCCGACAGTGCTGCTTCGGTGTCGGATTTCATCAGGAACTCCCGGTGAGGTGGACGAAGAGGTCTTGCAGGTTCACGCCGGAGACGTCCATTCCTGCCGCGCGCACTGCGGTCTCGGCCGCCCGGAGCCGCTCGGTGGTTCCGGTCAGCGTGATCTGGCTGGTGGGCCCGAGGGACCGGGTGGCGAGGATGGTGATCCCGTCCAGCCGAGCCAGGAGGGCGTCCAGGTCGCTGCTGCGGCCGGTGACCTGGAGTCCTTGGCTCCGCAGGCTCTCGGACTCCTCGGCTACGAGGACCCCGCCCCGGTCGAGGATCACCACGTGCTCCAGCAACCGCTCGATCTCCACGATCAGGTGGCTGGACAGAATGATCGTGCGCGGGCAGGCAAGGTAGTCCTCCAGCAACAGGTCGTAGAAGGCGTATCGGGAGGGTGCATCCATGCCGAGGTAGACCTCGTCGAGCATGGTGACCGGCGCCCGGGTAGCCAGGCCCAGCACGGCACCGAAGGCGGACCGTTGGCCGCGGGAGAGCTTCTGCACCACCCGCTTGGGGTGCAGCTGGAACATCTCCAGCGCCCGCCCCGCCAGATCGCCGTGCCAGCTGGGGCGGGAGTCGGCCGCATAACGAAGGTTGACGGCGAGGCTCTCGTCCGAGAGCACATCGCCGGACTCCCGGGTCAGAGAGATCTGCTCCATCAGGGTCTCGTTCTCGAACGGATCCTCGCCGCCGACGAGCACCTGGCCGGCAGTGGGCCGGCGCAGCGAGGCGATCAGCGAGAGCATCGTGGTCTTGCCGGACCCGTTGCGGCCGAGCAGGCCGGTGATCGTTCCGGCCGGGATGTTCACGTCCACGCCGTCCAGAGCGGTGGTCGAGCCGTAGTCGGCGCGCACGTTTCGCAGCTGGACATCCAGCGGTGCTGCACTCGGTGCGGTCATGACTCCTCCGTGGCGTTGATGTGGGCGAGGATCTCGGCGGTGCTGATCCCGAGGTCGCGGGCTTCGGCCAGGACCGGGTCGAGCCGGTCGGTGAAGAACTCCTTCCGACCACTGCCGCGCAGCCGGTCGTAGGCGCCCGATGCGACGAACATGCCGACACCGCGACGCTTGTAGAGCACGCCGTCGTCGACCAGCTCGGCGAATGCCTTGGCTGCAGTGGCCGGGTTGATCCGGAACGTCTGCGCGTACTGGGTGGTGGACATCACCTGCTCCTCCTCTCGGAGCCGTCCGGCGATCACGTCGGCCCTGATCTGGTCAGCGATCTGCACGTAGATCGGGTCACGCCCGTCGAACATGCTGACCTCCGTTCATTGGTTCATTACTCGACTAATGAACCATAGAACTGACGGCGGGTCAACCCTCTTTTCCGCGTGAATCGATCCATGCGTTACCTGGCACGCTGTGCCGTGCTCGGCGCGCACTACTGGGCGTTGGAAATATCGAATCCGCGCGGAGGCGGCCGTGCGGGGGTGATGCGGGAGTCCCCGGTGCCGAGGATCCGGTCAGCGCACCCGGACACCGGCGCACCAGCGCGAGACGACGGGCGGGAACCCGGTCAGCGCACCCGGACACCGGCGCGGATCACTGCATCCGGGTGGGCAAGCACCCCGATGTCGGTCCGCGGGTCGTCGGCGTAGACCACCGCGTCCGCGATCGCTCCCTCGGCTATCCCCGGAACCCCTAAGTAGTCCCGGGCCCGCCAGCTCGCCGCCGCCACCACGTCGGCCGCCGGCACACCGGCCTGGACCAGCTCGGCCGCCTCCGCGGCGATCAGACCGTGTGGGATGGTCCCGCCCGCATCGGTGCCGAGCAGCAGTGGTACACCGGCCTCGTGCAGGTCCCGCACGTGCTGGTAGCGCCGAGCATGCATCGTGCGCATCTGCTCCGCATAGCGCGGGTACTTGGCCCGCCCCTGGTCCGCGATCGCACCGAACCGGGCGATCTGCAGCAACGTGGGCACCACCGGGATCGCGGCCGCTGCAGCGCGCTCGATCTGCTCGGCCGTCATCCCGGTACCGTGCTCGATGCAGTCGACACCGGCGTCGAGCATCTGCGCCGAGGTTTCGGTCTCGAACGTGTGCACGGTGACCCGGGCGCCCCGCTCGTGCGCGGCGGCCACCCCAGCACGCAGCTGGTCCGTGGGCCAGAGCGGCTCCAGCACACTGTCCCCACCCCGGGCGCGGTCGATCCAGTCGCCGACGATCTTCACCCAACCGTCGCCACGGTCGGCCTCCTCGGCCATCGCGGTCGGCAGGTCGGTGACCTCGTCGAGCTCTCGGGCGTAGTAGCGCAGGTACCGCTTCGGCCGGGCAAGATGGTGACCGGCCCGGAGGATCCGGGGCGCATCGGTGCGTCCGTCCAGCCACCGGGTGTCCGCCGGCGAGCCGGCATCGCGCACCAGCAGGGTGCCGGCCTGCAGGTCGGCTCTCGCCTGGGCCAACGAGGTCTCCCGGTCGACCGGCCCCTGGTCGCCCAGGCCGATGTGGCAGTGCACGTCCACGAGCCCGGGCAGCACGTACCCGGACACAGTGACAGCCTCGACCCCCGGGTCGGTGAACGTCCACCGTCCGCGGTGCACCCAAGCCTCTGGGCGCTCGAGGGCCCCACCACCTGCGGCCACACCGGCGCGCTCCCCGGTATCGCCGACCAACAGGTGGCCGGTCAGACGCCAGGTGGTCGTGTCGGTCACGGCGTCAGCGGCGGCCGAGGAACTTCTCGAACCCGGCGGGCAGGTCCAGCGACGTCGGGTCCACATCACCGGGGTCCTGACTCACCCCGAAGGAGGAGCCACTCGGCGCTTGTGGGCCCCGCGCTGCGCGCTCGGCTGCCTCCCGCTCCTGCTGGGCACGCTTGGCTGGATTACCGGACTTGCCCTTCTTCGTCTTCTTCGGCGGTGCCATCCGGCCCTTGGACTTCTTCCCGGCCCCGGGCATCCCGCCCATCCCGGGCAACCCACCCATCCCCGGCATCTGGCCGCCGTTGCGCGCCATCGAGCGCATCATCGTCTTCGCGTGCTCGAACCGCTCGAGCAGCCCGTTGATCTCACTGACGGTAGTGCCCGAGCCGCGGGCGATCCGGGACCGACGAGAGCCGTTGATGAGCTTCGGGTTCGCCCGCTCCGCCGGGGTCATCGACTGCACCATCGCCTCGATGCGGGTGACGTCGGACTCGTCGAAGTTCTCCAGCTGCTCACGCATCTGCCCCATTCCGGGCATCATCTCGAGCATCTTCTTCATCGGGCCGAGCTTCTTCAGCTGCTGCATCTGCTGCAGGAAGTCGTGCAGGGTGAAGTCTCCGTCGCCGGCGATCTTGTTCGCGATCTCGGCGGCCTGGTCCTCGTCGAAGGCCTTCTCCGCCTGCTCGATCAGGGTGAGCACATCGCCCATGTCGAGGATCCGGGAGGCCATCCGGTCCGGGTGGAACCGCTCGAAATCACCGAGGCGCTCACCGGTGGAGGCGAACAGCACCGGAGCTCCGGTGACCGTGCGGATGGACAGCGCGGCACCACCGCGAGCGTCGCCGTCGAGCTTGGACAGCACCACTCCGGTGAACCCGACACCCTCGGAGAACGCCTGGGCGGTGGTGACCGCGTCCTGACCGATCATGGCGTCCACCACGAACAGGATCTCGTCCGGGCGCACTGCGTCCCGGATATCGACCGCCTGCTGCATCATCTCGGTGTCCACACCCAGGCGGCCGGCGGTGTCCACCACCACCACGTCGTGGTACTTCGCCCGCGCCTGGTCCACACCGGTGCGCGCGGTAGCGACCGGGTCACCTACCCCGTTACCCGGCTCCGGCGCCCAGACCGGCACACCGGCACGGTCACCGACCACCTGCAGCTGGGTGACCGCGTTCGGGCGCTGCAGGTCGGCAGCCACCAGCAGCGGAGTATGCCCCTGCTCCTTCAACCAGGCGCCGAGCTTCCCGGCGAGCGTGGTCTTACCGGCACCCTGGAGGCCGGCCAGCATGATCACCGTCGGCGGGTGCTTGGCGAAGGTGATCTCACGGGAGTCGCCGCCGAGGATCTCGATCAGCTGCTCGTGCACGATCTTGACGACCTGCTGCGCCGGGTTCAGCGCCTGGGACACCTCCGCCGAACCGGCCCGCTCCCGCACGGCGGCGGTGAACGCCCGCACAGCGGGCACGGCAACGTCGGCATCGAGCAGGGCGCGGCGGATCTGGGAGACAGTGGTCTCGATGTCGGTCTCCGACAGCCGACCCTTCCCGCGCAGGGACTTGAAGGTGGCGTTGAGCCGATCAGACAGGCTGGCGAACACGTGGGAATCCTCAGGCAGGCGGTCAGGTGCTGCGACCAGGATATCTGCACCAGCGGAGCGCGTTCACTGTGAGTCGCTCCACCAGGTTCGCTCGCCAGGATGTCCACGCCTTCGGCCCGGCCGCGAGAGCATCGGCTTCGGTGAGCGCCCGGAGCAACAGCATCAGGTCCGTGCGGTGGTCCAGGGCGGCAGCCACCTCCTCGGCGACCACCGGATCAGCGACGTCTCGACTGGTGGCGGTTTCGGCCAGAAGCAAGTGCTGCCGGATCAAGGTGAGCACGTCGCCCGCGTCCGCCGCCGCAACTCCGAAGCGGTCCAGCACCGCGGCGGCGATCGGCACACCGGCGCTGGGGTGGTGCTGCACTCCGGTCACCTTGCCGATGTCGTGCAGCAATGCCGCCCACAGCAGCCGGTCTCGGCCGGGGAGGCTCGCCGGAGCGTCGTGAGTGTTCGCCACTGTCTGCACCAGGTGCCGGTCCACTGTGTACCGGTGCACCGGATTGCGCTGTGGCCGGTTCCGCACCGCCGCCCACTCTGGGATCCACCGGGTCACCACCCCAGCGAGATCGAGGTCCTCCCACACCGGGATCTGTGCCGGGCCGGAGCGCATCAGGGTGAGCAGGTGCAGGCGGGCAGCGGCAGGCCAGGGGTGGACAGGTGCGGCAGCCTGGCTCAGCGAGCGGATCGTCACCGGGGAGAGTGGCAGGCCGGTGCGGGCCGCTGCGGCAGCGGCCCGCACGGTCAGCTCGGGGTCTCGGGCAGGATCGACGCCAGCGGCGAGGACGAGCTCGCCGTCGTGCTCGGCCAGCTGCTCGGCCACCACCGGCAGCCGAGGCGGCTGCCATCGACCGCGGACCACCACCGGCCGCAACCGGGGCGTGGGTCGCCGCAGTGCCTGGCGGGCGTGGCGGACCGTCACGTCCAGCGCTGCGGCGATCACCCGACCGCACTGGGCAAGCTCGGCGAGCAGATCGTCGGCGTCGCGGTGGCCGAGCCGGGTGGCCACCTCGTCGGCGTACACCCGCAGCAGCAGGTTGGTGCGGGTCCGCGCGGTGACCGCGAGCGCATCGCGGGCATCCAGCAGGCGCTGATAGGCACGGTCGAACCCGCCGTGCGGCCGGTCGGCCAGCCAGCTCGTACTCAGGGCGGAGCAGACGACGGCGTCCCGCAGCCCGCCCCTGCTCTCCTTCAGGTCCGCTTCGATCAGGTAGGCGAGCTCCCCGTGGGTGCTGGCACGCACCCGGGTGGAGGTGATCAGCTCGGGCATCCGCAGGCGGGCTGCGGCCCGCCAGTCGGCGAGCACCGCGGAGCGGGCCCGGCCGGTCAGCTCGTAGTCGCCGGCGACGTGCCGCAGGTCCAGCATGCCGGTGGCCGCCACCACATCCGCCGAGGCCACGTGCCGGCACTGCACCACGCTGCGGACCGAGTGGTCGAGGTCGACGCCGGCGTCCCAGATCGGGTACCAGAGTGCCTGCGCCAGGTTGGTGAGCAGGTCCGGCGCCACCGTGCCGTCGTGGACGAGCAGCAGGTCCAGGTCGCTCGTCGGCCCGGCGTCCCGGCGTCCGTGTGAACCGACCGCGGCCAGCGCCACCCCGGCCTCGATACCGACCCGTGCGGTCACCTCCTGCCAGAGATCGACCAGTGCGGCATCGACGAGGTCAGCCAGCTGCCGGCGGTAACCGGAACCCGCTCCGGTCAGGGCCAGCCGGGCCACGGTCAGGCTCCGCAGCTGCGGGGCCTGACCGTGGCCGGCCGGGACGGCCACTTTCAGAGCGCGTCCGGGCCGCTGGCCCCGGTGCGCACCCGGATCACCTCGTCCACGGACGTCACCCAGACCTTCCCGTCCCCGATCTTTCCGGTCCGTGCCACACGCACCACCAGTTCGGCCAGGGCCGAGGCTTCCTCGTCGGAGACCAGCACCTCGAGGCGCACCTTGGGCACGAGGTCGACGGTGTACTCCGCCCCTCGATAGACCTCGGTATGTCCCTTCTGCCGGCCGTAGCCGCTGACCTCGCTGACCGTCATCCCGCGCACACCTGCGGACTGCAGTGCGGCCTTGACCTGGTCCAGAGTGTGCGGCTGGATCACCGCGGTGATGAGCTTCATGAGTTGATCCCTTCGTAAGCGCCCTCAGCATGCTCGGCCAGGTCGATACCGCGGACCTCGTCCTCGGTGGCGACCCGCCAGCCCATCAGGGACTTCAGCGCCAGCCCGAGCACCAGGGTGACGACCCCGGAGAGAAGTATCGCGACCGCGGCGATGATCACCTGCACGACCAGCAGGTTCACCCCGCCGCCGAACAGCAGGCCACCGTCAGTGGCCAGGAACCCGATTCCGACAGTGCCGACCAAACCACCGACGAGGTGTACCCCGACCACGTCCAGGGAGTCGTCATAGCCGAGCTTGTGCTTCAGCCCGACGGCGAGGGCGCAAAGCCCGCCGGCGAGCACACCGAGCACGATGGAGGTGACCGGGGTGAGGGCACCGGCGGCGGGGGTGATGGCGACCAGTCCGGCGACCACGCCGGAGGCGGCGCCCAACGAGGTGGCCTTGCCGTACTTGAGCTTCTCGGTGACCAGCCAGCCCAGTACGGCCGCGGCCGCTGCCGTCGTGGTGTTCACCCAGGCCAGACCGGCGGTCTCGTCGGCGCCGTAGGCCGATCCTGCGTTGAAGCCGAACCAGCCGAACCACAGCAGGGCGGCACCGAGCATCACCAGGGGAAGGTTGTGCGGGCGCATCGGTTCCGCGCCGAAGCCCTTCCGTTTACCGACGATCAGCGCGAGCACCAGTCCGGCCACTCCGGCGTTGATGTGCACCACGGTGCCGCCGGCGAAATCCACCGGTTCGGCGATCGCGGCGAACGGACCGTCACCGGAGAGCAGGCCGCCGCTCCAGACCATGTGTGCCATCGGGAAGTAGGACAACGTCACCCAGAGGCCGGCGAAGACCATCCAGGTGGAGAACTTCACCCGGTCGGCGAGCGCACCGGCGATCAACGCCACGGTGATGATCGCGAACGTCGTCTGGAAGCCGACGTCCACGATCGTCGGTATCGCCGCACCGGTCTCGGTGTCCAGCACCGACACCTGATCGAAGCTGCCGCCGAGGCCGAACTGGTCCAGCGGATTGCCGAGGATTCCGCCGAGTGATTCCCCGTAGGACATCGACCAGCCCCAGAGCGGGTAGATGACGGCGATCAGTGCGAGGGCTCCGAAGCACATCATCATCATGTTCAGGACGGACTTGGAGCGGGTCATCCCGCCGTAGAACAACGCGAGTCCGGGGGTCATCAGCAGCACCAGGGACGCCGAGACCAGCATCCACGCCGTGATCCCGGTATCGATATAAGGTTCCATGCACTCTTCTCCGCACGTGCCGGCTCGGGCGGCCGGCCTAGGAAAGAGAGTGCGTGGTGCTCATTTCGCGCTGTGACCAGACGTGTTACGCCGGTGTGACGCTTTCCGCCCGGGTGTGAACGTCACGTTTCGGCGGGTGGGATTCCGCGGGTGTTTTCATCCCTCCAGCAGGGCGTCCACGAACGCCTCGGGATCGAACGGGGCGAGGTCGTCCGGCCCCTCCCCCAGTCCGACGAACTTCACCGGCACGCCCAGCTCGCGCTGCACGGAGACGACGATGCCTCCCTTGGCCGTTCCGTCCAGCTTGGTGAGCACGATGCCGGAGATGTCCACGGCCTCGGCGAACACCTGAGCCTGGCGCATCCCGTTCTGCCCGGTGGTGGCGTCCAGGACGAGGAGCACCTCGGCGACCGGTGCCTGACGGGAGACCACGCGGCGGATCTTGCCGAGCTGGTCCATCAGCCCGGCCTTGTTCTGCAGTCGCCCGGCGGTATCGACGATCACTACGTCCACCCCGGTCTCCCGGCCGGTCTTCACTGCGTCGAAGGCGACCGAGGCAGGATCCGCCCCCTCCTTCTCCGAGCGCACCACGCCCACACCCACGCGCTCTCCCCAGGTGGCGAGCTGGTCGGCTGCGGCGGCGCGGAAGGTGTCGGCGGCACCGAGCAGGACGTCCTGGTCCTCGGCAACCAGCAGCCGGGCGAGCTTGCCGACGGTGGTGGTCTTCCCGGTGCCGTTAACCCCGACCATCAGGATGGTGGCCGGGTGCGGCTCGCCGTCGTCGCCGACTACCGGGCTGACCGCCAGCCGCCGGTCCATCTCCGGATCCACGAGAGTGAGCAGCTCCTCGCGGACCATCGCCCGCACCTGCGCCGGGTCACTGGTGCCGAGCACCTTCACCCGGGTGCGCAGCGCGGCGATCAGCTCATCGGTCGGGCCTGCACCGACGTCGGCGAGCAGGAGGGTCTCTTCGATCTCCTCCCAGTCGGCCTCGGTCAGGTCGCCGCGGGAAAGCAGGTTCAGCAAGGTGGCGCCCAGGGTGCCGGAGCGAGCCAATCGCGCCCGCAGGCGCACCATCCGCCCGGCGGCGGACTCCGGGCGCTCCAGGGTGGGGGCACTGGCTGCGGCTGGTTCCTCGGCCGCCGGTGCAGGCGCTGCCTGGTCCGGCGGCGCGCTCGCGCCGGCGCCGGTGTCCTCCTCGGCCTCCGGCGACGCCAGCGTCGGGGCGTCCGCGCGGGTGTCGGTGGGGCCGCGTCGCTTCCGGGTGGTGACCAGAGCGGAGATCCCGCCGATCAGGACGACGGCGGCAATGACCAGGTAGAGCCAGATGTCCTCAAGCACGTGCAACAGTGTGACCTACTGCGCCGGTGAGAGGCTAATCCCGCCTCAGCGCGAGCTGCGCCGCCGGCCGACCATCTCGATCAGGTCCGGGGCCTGGTGGTAAGCGGGACCGTCCTCGCCCATGTCCAGCAGGTCGCTCACTCGCGCAGGCTGCTGGTCGACGGCGGCGGTCGCCGTGGTCTCGGCGTCCTCGGCGTGCTCGGCCACCTCGGCGTGCTCCTGCCGGACGGAGCGGAAGGACTCCCGCACCCACGGCACGAGGCCTTCGGCGGGCACGTGTCGGCGGACCAGAGCGAGCAGCAGCGTGCACGCTGCCACCATCGCGGCAATCACGGCAACGAAAGGTCCACTCACAGTCCCCAGTATCGCCCGGCGTGCTGCAAACCCGGCGCGACACGCCGAGGGGAGACACGCCGTCGACCATGATCCGGAGCACACCTGCCCGCGGGGCGGACCGGACCTGCCCGCGGGGGCCGGACCGGACCTGCCCGCGGGGGCCGGACCGGACCTGCCCGCGGGGCGGGCCGGACCTGCCCGCGGGGGCCGGACCGGACCTGCTCAGCCCGCGTCCTCCTGGAGCCGCTGGGAGATCACCGTGGTGACGCCGTCGCCACGCATGGTCACCCCGTAGAGCGCATCGGCAACCTCCATCGTGCGCTTCTGGTGCGTAACCACGATCAGCTGCGAGTCCGAGCGCAGCTCGCGGAAGATCTCCAGCAGCCGGCCCAGGTTGGTGTCGTCGAGGGCCGCCTCGACCTCGTCCATCACGTAGAACGGGCTTGGCCGGGCCTTGAAGATCGAGACCAGCAGGGCCACAGCGGTCAGCGACCGTTCCCCGCCGGAGAGCAAGGAGAGCCGCTTGACCTTCTTCCCCGGCGGCCGGGCCTCCACCTCGATCCCGGTGGTGAGCATGTCGTCCGGATCGGTGAGCACGAGCCGGCCCTCACCACCGGGAAAGAGCCGGGCGAAGACCTGCTCGAACTGGGCGGCGGTGTCGGTGTAGGCCTCGGTGAAGACCTCCTGCACGCGTTCGTCGATCTGAGCAACGATGTCCAGCAGGTCGGCCCGGGACTTCTTCAGGTCGTTCAGCTGCTCGCTGAGGAACTGGTGCCGCTCCTCGAGCGCGGCGTGCTCCTCCAGGGCGAGCGGGTTCACCTTGCCGAGCAGCTTCAGCGCCCGCTCGGCCGCGCGCAGCCGCTTCTCCTGCTCCTCGCGCACGTACGGGCGTGGCGGGCCGGGCTCCTCCTCCGAGCCCGGCGAGGGCACCTGGGGCACCAGCTGGTCCGGTCCGTACTCCTGCGCGAGGACGTCCGGTTCCAGGCCGAGCTCTTCGATCGCCCGCTGCTCGAGCTGCTCCACGCGGAGCTTCTGCTGCGCCCGGGCGACCTCGTCACGGTGCACCACATCGGTGAGCTTGGCGTGCCGGGCGGACAGTTCGTCCAGCGCGGTACGCAGGCTGGTGAGCTCCTCCTCCCGGGTGGCTCGCTCGTCCTCGGCCGCCTGTCGGCGCCGTTCTGCCTGTGCCAGCGAGTCCTCGATCGCGGTCAGGGCACGAGCGGCACCGTCCCGTACCGCTGCGGCCACCTGGGACTGCTCGGTGCGGCGTCTGGCCCGCTCCGCGGCGACCTCGCGGGCGCGGCGCTCGGCCTGGGCGGCCCGTTCCAGGGATTCCGCCCGCCCGGTGATCGCCTTGACCCGCTCCTCCACCGTACGCAGCACCAGGCGTGCGTCGGTCTCCTTGGCCCGGGCGGCCGTCGCGGCCTCGGCGCGCGCGTCCCGGTCCGCGGTGGCCTGGTCCAGGTCCACCCCCTCGTCCTCGGGCTGATCCTGCGCGTTCTCCAGCCGCTGGGTGAGCTCGGCGAGTTCCTCGGCCCGGGTGGCGCGGGTCTTCTCGGTCTCCTCGATCGCCGGCCGGATCCGGTCCGCCTCGGCGCGCGCCCCGCGCATCGCCGACCCGTGCTGGCCGAGCTTGTCCGCCACTGCGGCCAGGTTGGCGTCCGAGGAGTGCAGCGCCTCGAGCGTGGAGTCCACCTCGGCCTGCGCGCTCTGCACGGCTTCCCGAGCCGGGCCGAGCGCGAATCGGGTGCGCTCGATCCGCGCGAGCGCGTCCGCGAGCTGGGTCTCGGCCTCGTCCCTGGCGGCATGCAGCTCGAGCACGCTGGGCCCACCGGCGACCCCGCCGCGGGCTTGGGCCGTGCCGAGCACATCGCCATCGGTGGTCACTGCGACCAGCTCCGGCGAGGCGGCGCACAGCTGCCGGGCAGCGTGCAGGTCCTCCACCACCACGACATCGGCGAGCAGGCCGGTGATAGTGCCGGTGAGGGCCTCAGCGGGTTCGACCAGGTCGGTGGCCCAACGGCCCTGGTCCGGGCTCGGCCGGGCTCCGGGGGCGGCAGCATCGGCGGTGGCGTCGGTGGCGATCAGCACCCGCGCCTGACCGGCCTCGGCCTCCCGCACGTGCCGGAGCGCGTCCACGGCCACGTCCACCGACTCTGCGGCGGCGGCATCGGCGAGGTGTCCTAGCGCCGCAGCAATCGCGTTCTCGTACCCGGTCTCCACGGTGAGCAGGTCGGCGACCGAGCCGAGCACCCCGGGCAGCTCGGCGGAGAGCAGTGCACCGGTACCGTCCTTGCGGGCGAGGGACATCTGTAGCGCGTCCAGGCGTGCTGTCCAGGTGGCTTTGTCCCCCTCGGCCTCACGTTCGGTCTCGGTGAGCTCGGTGACGGCGGCCGTGGCCTCTTCCAGGGTGGCCAGGGCCTGTTCGTGTGCTTCGTCCAGCCCCTCTTCACCCTCCTGGGCGCCGACGGCCTGCTGCTCCAGGGCGACGAACTCCCGTTCGGCGGCCTCCGCGCGCTGGAGTGCCTCGTCGAGGTCTCGGCGGAGCCGGTCCAGCTCGGCCTCGCTGGCCTCCGCCTTGGAGCGCATCGCGGCCACCTGGCCGGTGAGTCGCGCCAGCCCCTCCCGCCGGTCGGCCACTCCCCGGTGGACTGCTGCCAGCGCCCGTTCGGCCTCAGCGCTGCGCTGTTCGGAGTAGGTGCGTTCGGTGACCATCGCCTCCAGGTCGCCCCGGGCCTTCTCCGCCTCCATGGTCAGCTCGGCCTCGGCCTCCCGTGCGCGAGCGGCCTGGGCGTCCAGATCGGCGGGATCGCGGCGGGGGTTCTCCTCGGTCTGCGGGGTGCCGAGCAGCCGGCACCGCTCTCCGGCCAGCGTGTGCGTACCGCGCAGACGCTCGCGCAGCGAGGAGAGCCGGTACCACATCTCACTCGCCTCACGCAGTGCGGGGGCGGCGGTCGCGGCATCGGTCTCCACCCGGGTGAGGCGTTGGCGGGCCTCGTGCTGCTCGGCTTCCACCCGGGAACGTTCTTCGCGCAGCGCAGTCTCGTCGGCGATCTCCTGGGCGAGGGAGGAGGTGAGCTGGACCAAGTCGTCGGCGAGCAGCCGGGCCCGGGCGTCCCGCAGGTCGATCTGCACCACCTGGGCGCGGCGGGCGACGTCGGCCTGCTTGGCCAGCGGCCCGAGCTGGCGCCGGATCTCAGCCGACAGGTCGGTCAGCCGGGCCAGGTTTGCCGCGGTGGCCTCGAGCTTGCGCAGCGCCTTGTCCTTGCGCTTGCGGTGCTTGAGGATGCCGGCGGCCTCCTCGATGAATCCCCGCCGGTCCTCGGGGGTGGCAGAGAGCACCGAGTCCAACCGGCCCTGGCCGACGATCACGTGCATCTCCCGGCCGAGCCCAGAATCGGAGAGCAGGTCCTGGATGTCCAGCAGCCGGCAGGAGGTGCCGTTGATGGCGTACTCCGAGCCGCCGTTGCGGAACAGCGTGCGGGAGATGGTGACCTCGGAGTATTCGATCGGCAGCGCACCGTCGGCGTTGTCGATGGTCAGGGACACTTCGGCGCGGCCCAGCGGCGGCCGGGAGGAGGTACCGGCGAAGATCACATCGGCCATCGCACCGCCGCGCAGCGACTTGGCTCCCTGCTCCCCCATCACCCAGGAGAGCGCGTCCACCACGTTGGACTTACCGGATCCGTTCGGACCCACCACACAGGTGATCCCGGGCTCCAGGCTGAGCGTGGTCGCGGACGCGAACGACTTGAAGCCGCGCAGCGTCAGCGTTTTCAGGTGCACGGTGCCCAGGCTAGCGGCTCAACGGCGCCAGTTCGTGGATCCCGGCAGGCACGGGCGGCCGCACGCACTGGCCGGGCCGGAATCGTTGACTCCAAGCGCTCGCCTGGTCAGGGTGGTGCCATGACCCCTGCGCTGCTGGACCGGCGGCTCACTGTTGAGGACCAGATCCGCGCGCGTTACCTGCGGGTGCCCTTCGAGGTGCCGGCCGGCGGGAGCAGTGTGGCGGTGCGGTTGAGGGTCACCGACCCGACGGCGGTGATCGACCTCGGCTGCGAGGCTCCGTCGCACTGGTGTGGCTGGGCGGGTGGGGCTCGGCAGCACTTCGTGGTACGCGCCGAGGAGGCCACCCCGGGCTTCCTGCCGGGCGTGGAGCCGGGAACCTGGCACGTGGTGCTCGGTCTGCATCATCTGCCCGCCGGTGGGGTGCAGGTACGGGTCGAGGCGGAGATGGACAGTTCCGCCCCGGTGGAGCCCGAGCGGCTCGCACCGGTGACGCAGCGGATCCGCGGTAGTAGCCGGTCCGTGCCCGCCGGAGCGGGCCTGACTTGGTTTGCCGGGGACTTCCACGCACATACGGTGCACTCCGACGGTCGGGAAAGCATCGACCAGATCGCGGCCCGGGCGGTGAGTTCGGGCCTGGACTTCCTGGCCGTCACCGACCACAACACGATCAGCCACCACCGCCTGCTCGGGGCGTCGGCGGCCCGGCATGAGGTCACGCTCCTGCCGGGGCAGGAGCTCACCACCGCCTCGGGACACGCCGGGGCCTACGGCGATATCGGGTGGGTGGACTTCCGTCAGCCGGGGCAGCACTGGTTGGACGAGGTCGACCGGCGCGGTGGGCTGCTCTCGGTGAACCATCCGGTCGAGGGCGACTGTGCGTGGCAGCACCGGTTGGACCGCGCCCCGCACGCCGTGGAGCTCTGGCACATCTCCTGGTTCCGCGACCTCACCGCGACTGCGCCGTGGGCGATCTGGCAGCTGCTCGAGCACCTGCCCGGCAGCTCGCACACCGCGTTGATCGGCGGATCGGACTTTCATGCGGCGGGTGCGGGCTGGACGCTGGGCACGCCGACCACGTGGGTGGCCGCTGCGGACCGCACTCCGGAGGCGATCCTGGCCGGGGTGGCGGCCGGGCGCACAGCGATCAGCCTCGGGGTCCGTCCCGATGCCACTCCGGATCCGCTCACCTCACCTCTGTTGCTGCGCCGCGACGGCGATCTGCTCGCCCTGGCAGGTTCCGGCGCCGTGCTTGTCGATGCGGCCGGCCGCCGACGGCGAATCTTGGCTGAGGAGGTGCGGATCAGCGGCGACTGGGGTCAGGGCCCGTACCACCTGGAGGACCCGGTGCGTCGGGTGCTGGCGATCTGCCGCTGAGCTGGCAGGGCAGCTGCTGCGGCCCGACCGGCTCAGTGCAGGACGCCGTGCCGCTCAGCCTCACGGTGTCGACCGGTCAGCGTGCCGAGTCCTCACCGCGCCGAGCCCTCAGTGGTCGTCATCGTCGTCGTGCAGCACCACGACTGCCTGATCGGCGACGTCCGCCTCATCGGCCTCACCGTCCCGATCGGGTCGCGCGGTGTGCGGGCGGTAGTCCTCGCCTGCCTCTGCCGGGTCGGTGTCCTCAGCCTCCTGCACCAGGTTGACCGGGTCGTCGTCGCGTTCGTCGTCGAGACCGGCGTCCTGCCAGGAGTCCGGACCGGGCCGTGTGCTCATCGTTCCTCCTGTCATCGGGGCCTCCATCCTCATCCCCAGGCCGTGCCTGCGCCACCCGGTCGCCCGCACCCCGATCCCGATCCGCACCCCGATCCAGATGGGAGACAAGCGTCCCGATGGGAGGCAAGCGTCCAGATGGGAGGCAAGCGTCCCGATGGGAGGCAAGCGTCCCGATGGGAGGCAAGCTGCGGGATCGGAGCCAAGGCAGAACGTCACTCCGGTACTGGAAGCTACCTCGGTGGAGGATGCGCCCTCATCCGGTACGGACCAGGTGGCGCTCAGACCGGCGAGCCGGCCTCCAACCGATAGGCATCCGCCGGGTAGACGCCGAGCACGTGCACCTCGGTGGTGAAGAACTCCAGCTCCTCCAGCGCGCGCCCCACTGGCAGGTCGTCCGGGTGCCCGTCCACCTCGGCGAGGAACATCGTGGCGACGAACTCGCCGTCCACCATGTAGCTCTCCAGCTTGGTCATGTTCACCCCGTTGGTGGCAAAGCCGCCGAGTGCCTTGTACAGCGCGGCCGGCAGGTTGCGCACCTTGAACACGAACGTGGTCACCACCGGCCCGGCACCGGAAGGGGTACGCCGCTCCTCGGGCGAGAGCACCACGAACCGGGTGGTGTTGTGGTCAGCATCCTCCACGTCCGAGGCGAAGATCTCCAGGTCGTAGATCTGCGCCGCCAACTGCGGCGCGATCGCCGCCTGGGTCGGGTCGGCGAGCTCGGCGACCTCCCGGGCGGCGCCGGCGGTGTCCCCGGCGACCATCGGGGTCAGGTGCCGCTCACGGATCACCTGGCGGCACTGCCCGAGCGCATGCACGTGCGAGCGCACTGTGGTGATCTTCTCGGGGTCCGCACCTCGCACGCCCATCAGGGTGAAAGCGATCCGGAGGAAGTGCTCGGCCACGATGTGCAGGCCGGAGGTGGGGAGGAAATGGTGGATATCGGCGACCCGTCCGGCGAGTGAGTTGTCGATCGGGAGCAGCGCCAACTCGGCCTGACCGCTGGCGACGGCAGCAAAGACGTCCTCGAACGAGGCGCACGGCAGCGGCTCCCAGTCCGGATAGTGCTGGCGGCACACGATGTCCGAGTTCGCGCCGGGTTCTCCCTGGTAGGCGATGCGTCGAGTCACCCCGGCATCTTCCCACGCCCGGCGGGAGTCCCGAACGCTCAGCGGCGGACCGCCTCCCCAGCCACCGCACCGCCGGTCAGCCGGGCCACAATCTGCTGGGCGACGACCAGGTCCGCCCGGCCCTGCGCCGTCTGCGAGTGTGGTGCGGCTCCGGTGCGGACGAAGGCGGAGAAGGCGAGCAGCTCGTTCTCGAACGCCTCCTGCTGGGGCCACCGGTACTCGGCGCGCACCTCGCCGTCGTCGGCAGCGGTGACCACGGTCAGCACGGTCGCGGCGTTCAGCAGGTACGGCACACCGAAAGTCAGGCTCGCGCTACCGGTGTCGTGGTGGAAGGTCACCGTCTCCCGGTAGTCGGGGTAGTCCGGCAGGTAGTGCCAGCCCAGCTGCCATCGAGCGCCTCCGGTGAGGGTGCCGCCGGCCTCGACCGAGCCTGGATGCCCACCCTCGGCAGCCCACTGGTGAGCGGTCTGCACCTCGGCGACGGCGTAGCCCAGGTGCCGGAGCAGGGAGAGGTCGTGCACGATCGAGCCGAGCACCACGTTCGCGTACAGGTCCCGCCACTGCTGCGCCGTTCCGGTGCCGACGGCTGTGTCCAGCGCTGCCTGGGTAGGGCCGGTCGCGGCTGCCAGCCGGTCGGCGCCAACATCTGTCGGTGGGGGCAGCAGGTTCGCGAACCGCAGCTGACGTTCGGCGCTGGGGTGCAGGATCTCCACGGTGACCGCCCGCACCCGGGTGCCGTCCAGTACCCGGGCGAGCTCCGCCGTCGCCGGATCGTATTCCTTCATGTAGCCGAGCTGGACCCTTGCGCCGGCTGCCTCCAGCCGGTCGATCTCGGCCTCGGCGAGCGCAAGCGGCTTCTCGCAGAACACCGGCAGCCCCGCCTCAGCGACCGCCAGCGAGTCTGCCCCGTGCGTCCCGGAGGTGGCCACCAGGACGGCATCCAACGGACAGGTGCCGTCCCCGTGTGCGGCGAGCAGCTCCGCCGTGGAGGTGAACATCCCTTCGATCCCGTAGCGATCGGCAACCTGTGCGGCCCGGTCGGCGGACAGGTCTGCCACAGCCACCACCTGGAACTCAGCCCAGCGGCGCAGCAACAGCGGCAGGTGCACGCTCTGCACCACAGCGCCGAGCCCCAGCACGCCGATCCGCAGCCTCACGGAAACCACCGGCGCAGCACCTCGCGGTTGTGCACCTGTTCGCGCTGCGGACGGTGAGGGTCGTCACCGACCTGCGGGATGACATCCTGCTCCACGACGAGCCAGCCGGTGTAGCCACTGCTGAGGATCTGCGTCATCACCGCCTCCAGGTCCAGGTCGCCCTCGCCGAGCGGAACAAAGGCCCGGTCGGTCCACACCTTGCGCATCCCCGCCCTGGCGGCGACCACCTCGTCGAGCACCGACCGGCGCACGTCCTTCAGGTGCAGATGGTCGATCCGGCTCGCCCAGCGGTGCAGCCCGGTGAGTGGGTCACCGCCGCCGAGAAGTAGATGGCCGGTGTCCAGGGTCAGACCCACATCGCTGCGGGCGAGCAGTTCGTCGATCTCGGCCGGCGTCTCCACGTGGGTGCAGGCATGGTGGTGGAAGGTCGGCTCGAGACCGGCCTCGCGCGCCAGCTCTAGGGCGGTGCTCACGTTGGCTGCCAACGTGTCCCAGCCGCGTTCGCCCAGGCTCAGCCCTGGCCCTCCGCCGGGATGGGCGCGGCGCTGCTCGGAACCGGAGTCGGCGAGGGTGGGCCGCGCGGGCCGTGCGGGGTCGTTGCCCTCGGCGAAGAAGGCGAGAGCGTCTCGGTAGCCGGGCAGAGCCGCGGTGAACGCCTCGGCATCGGAGAACGGAAGGTCCACCCAGCCACCGGCGAGGGACAGGCCATGCCGAGCGAGCCGGTCTCGCAGCTTCTGACCGCGGCCAAGCATGCCGATCGGCCCGGAGTCGATCCCGGTGTACCCGGCCGCGGCGATCACCCTGGCCAGCTCCTCCGGGCCGGGGAGGTCCACTCCCTCAGACGCGGACAGCTCGAACACGCCGTAGGAGACCGGCGCATTGGCCAGGGTGATGCCGGCGGTCATGCCTGCTGCCCGGCGGGGAAGGCCATCGAGGCGCCACTGGGGCCCCGCTGCGCAGCGGACGGCTCCGGCCAGCGGGCGGTGACTGCCTTCGCCCGGGTGTAGAACGCCACACCCTCTCGGCCGTAGACGTGCGTGTCGCCGAACAGGGAATCCTTGCGGCCGCCGAAGGAGAAGGATCCGACCGGCACCGGGATCGGCACGTTGATCCCCACCATCCCGGACTGCACGTGACGTTGGAAGTGCCGGGCCGCTCCGCCGTCGCCGGTGAAGATGGCAGCACCGTTGCCGTACGGATTGGCATTGACGATGGCCAGTGCCTCGTCCAGGTCCCGTGCCCGCAGCACCACGAGCACCGGGCCGAAGATCTCCTCGGTGTAGGCGACCGAGTCCTGGGTGACCTCGTCGAGCAGGATCGGGCCGACGAAATGGCCGTTCTCGTGGCCGGTCACGACCAGGTCGCGGCCGTCGAGGAGGATGCGGGCGCCACCGGTCTCGGCCTCGGTGACGATCGAGCGGACGCGTTCGCGGGCCTGCGCGGTGATCACCGGGCCCATCTCGGCTTGGTCGTTGGTATATGGACCGACGACGACGGCGCTGGCCTGGGTCTGCAGCTCGGTCAGCAGAGGCTGCACCTGCTCAACAGTGCCCACCGCCACGACGGCGGAGATCGCCATGCACCGTTGGCCGGCAGATCCGTAGCCGGCCGCCACCAGGTGGGCTGCGGTGGCGTTCGCGTTCGCGTCCGGCAGCACCACGGCATGGTTCTTCGCCCCGCCCAGGGCCTGCACCCGCTTACCGTGAGCGGAGGCACGTTCGTAGACGTGCCGGGCGATCGGGGTGGAGCCGACGAAGGAGACCGCGGCGATTCCCGGGTCGGCGAGGATCGCGTCCACCAGGCCGGGACCACCGTGCAGCACGTTGAACACACCGTCCGGAAGGCCGGCCTGCTGCCACAAGTCGGCGAGCACGAGAGCGGCGGAGGGGTCCCGTTCAGAAGGTTTGAGGATGAAGGAGTTACCGCAGGCGATCGCGATCGGCGCCATCCACAGCGGCACCATCGCCGGGAAGTTGAACGGGGTGATGCCGGAAACAACCCCGAGCGGTTCACGATAGGAGTAGACGTCGACGCCGGTGCTCACCTGGTCGGCGTAACCGCCCTGCAGGTGCTGTGGCAGTCCGCAGGCAAACTCGATGTTCTCCAGCCCGCGGGCGACCTCGCCGGCGGCGTCGGCGAGGGTCTTGCCGTGCTCGGCGGAGATGGCGGCAGCGATCCGGTCGCTATGTGCGGCGACCAGCTCCCGGAAGGCGAACAGCACGCTCGCGCGTCGGCTCAGGGACTGCTGGGACCAGTCTTCGAAGGCGGTGGTGGCGGCCGCGATGGTCTCCGCGAGCTCATCCGCACCGGCAGCATCGATGGTGCCGCTGACCTGGCCGGTGGCCGGGTTCTGCACCTCGATTCGCCCACCGCTACCGTCTCGCAGCCGACCGTTGATGAAGTGCTGGATGCTGGGCGCGGACATGGTCCTCCTGACGATGGGTCCGCCCACCACCTGCGCTACGTCACTGAGCGCGCGGGCGTGCGGTCGGGTCGCCGTCATCGTCCCACCGCCCAAGTATCGAGCGCAACCTTTGTTAGGACAAACCCGGCAGAGAGTGGCCGTATGTCAGGCACATGCGGAGCGGACGTGCAGTTCAGCGGTCCGGAAGCCTCAGCGACCGGGGAACCAGCGGAGCCTCAGCGACCGGGGAACCAGAGGCCGATCTCCCGCTCGGCGCTCTCAGTGGAGTCCGAGCCGTGCACCAGGTTCTGCTGCACCTTCAGGCCCCAGTCTCGGCCGAGGTCACCGCGGATGGTCCCGGGCAAGGCGGCGGTGGGATCGGTGGCCCCGGCCAGGGAGCGGAATCCCTCGATCACCCGGTGACCTTCTGCGATCGCCGCCAGCACCGGGCCGGACTTCATAAAGTCCACCAGCGGCGCGTAGAACGGCTTGCCCTCGTGCTCGGCGTAGTGCGCGGCGAGCAGTCCGTCGTCGGCCTGGCGCAGTTCCACCGCACTGAGGGTGTAGCCCTTCGCCTCGACCCGGGCGAGGATCTGGCCGGTGAGGCCGCGCTGGACCCCATCGGGCTTGATCAGGATCAAGGTACGTTCGTTCTCGGCGGTCATCCGTTACCTTCCGTTGCTGCGTGGGTGGTACTGGCACTGGTCTCGCGTTCGGCTCGCTCGCGGTCGATCTTCAGCCCGAGCCAGACGCCGAGCGCCCAGATAATCGCGAACACCCCACCGACCACGAACATGGTCGGTACCAGGAAGCCGCCGAGCAGAAGCAGCATCTGGACGGCGGAGCCGAGCACGATTCCGGCGCGGGTGCGCTGCAGACGTGCGGCAACGGCGCACGCAACCATCCCGACGGCGCCGAGTATGCCCAGCACGGTGGGGTCGGCGACTCGGAGGCTGAACGCCACCAGCAGGGCGAAGAAGACCACGAACACCTCGCTCCACAGCACGGTGCTACCGAACATCGGGCGAGCCGGCCGTTGCCGACGCGGCGTCCGTGCGGGCTCGGTGCCCTGGGTCCGTGGCGGGCCGGTGTCCTCGGCCCGTGGCGTGTCCGTGCCTTCGGTCCGGGCGCTGCCCGCACCAGCGCTCGCCTCGGGTGCCGGACCAGCGCTCGGGCGGTCGCCGGCGACACCGGGACGGCGGGATGCCGCGTGCGGGGTGTTCACCCTGCCAGCCTAATGGTTGCGACACGGCAACCCGGCCCCACGATCGCCTGCACCGCCACGGGTTCGGGGCCTGCCATGATGGCGCCCGGTACGGCGCCGGCGACCCGGACACTCGTGGGGCCGACTAGACATCACCCCGACCGAGAGGTTGCGAGCACACGATGAACGACCCCGACCGAGAGGTTGCGAGCACACGATGAACAGCCCCGACCCGAGTGTGCGGCTGGCGGTCGTGGGCTGTGGTGCGCGAGCCACGATCGCTGCCCACGCGATCGCGGGCCAACGAGCTGTGATTGCCGCCTACGTCGACCCGGTGCCGTCCGCGTCACGCCGGTTGGCGGAGCGGCTCGACGCTCCGGCACCGCACGTCACCTCCGTCACCGAGCTACTTGACTCCGGCACCGCCGTCGACGCTGCTCTGGTGCTCAGCCCGGACGACACACATGCCGCTGTAGCCACAGAGTTGCTCACCCGAGATGTCGCGGTCTACCTGGAGAAGCCGATCACTATCTCCACTGCCGATGCTGATGCGGTCCTGGCCGCAGCCGCGCGCAGGGGTACCAAGCTGTACGTGGGCCACAACATGCGGCACATGTCCGTCGTCCGCACGATGCGCGAGATCATCGCCCGCGGCGAGATCGGCGAGGTGAAGTCGATCTGGTGCCGGCACTTCGTGGGGAACGGCGGCGACTTCTACTTCAAGGACTGGCACGCGGACCGTGCGCGGAGCACAGGCCTGCTGTTGCAGAAGGGCGCGCACGATATCGACGTCATCCACTGGCTGGCCGGTGGCTACACCACCCGCGTGGTGGGTATGGGCGCACTGACGCTGTACGGGGACATCACCGATCGGCGGGACAACTCAGATCGCTCGATGCCGGACTGGTTCGATATGGAGAACTGGCCGCCGTTGAGCCAGCGAGAGGTGAATCCGGTAATCGACGTCGAGGACCTGTCCATGGTGCAGCTGCAACTCGACAACGGAGTGTTCGCCTCCTACCAGCAGTGCCACTACACCCCCGACTACTGGCGCAACTACACGGTGATCGGCACACAGGGGCGGATCGAGAACTTCGGGGACACCGCCGGCGGCGTCATCCGGTTGTGGAACCGTCGCCACACCTATCAGGCTGAGGGCGACCGCGAGTACCCGATCGGTGGCGACCAGGCCGGTCACAGCGACGCCGACCAGGACACGATGACCGAGTTCCTGGATTTCCTCGGTCATGGCGGGGCGACAGTCACCTCCCCGGTGGCGGCCCGACAGGCTGTCGCCACGGCGGTGGCGGCCACCGAGTCGCTCCGAGACTCCTCGACGCCACGTGACGTACCGCCACTCCCCCAGGATGTCGTCGACTACTTCCGTGCTCACCCATGATGGACTGGACGGCACTTCACGAGGTCCGAGCCTGGACCGGGCACGAGACCTGACTCCCACCCCCGGAACGAGACGAGGTTCATCACCCGTGCACCCCACCCCCACCCCACTCCGTGTGGGGCTGATCGGCGCCGGCAGCATCTCGCGGGTGCACGCACCGGCCTGGCGTTCCCTTGGCGCGGACGTCGTCGTCTACTCCCTGCACGGCGCCGACGACCTGGCGCAGGCGCACGGGCTGCGGCCAGTGGCTTCCTTGGTCGAGCTGTGGGAACAGGTAGACGTGGTGGACATCGTCACGCCGACGCACACCCACGCAGACCTTGCCCTGGCGGCGATCGCGCGCGGTAAGCACGTCGTGTGCGAGAAGCCCTTGGCGCGCACCACTGCCGCGGCCGAGGAGGTCGTGGCTGCAGCACGAACGGCAGGGGTGCGGCTCTTCCCTGCGCACGTGGTCCGCTACTTCCCGGCCTACGCACGCGCCCACGCCGCGGTGACGGCCGGAAAGATCGGACGAATCGCCGTCTGCCGGTTCCGGAGGATGAGCGCTGCACCGCGGGCGGACTGGTTCTTCGACGAGGAGACCTCCGGTGGCATCGTGCTGGACCAGATGATCCACGACCTGGACCAGGCGGAGTGGTTTGCGGGTCCGGCGGTAAGCGTCTTTGCGCGCTCGGTGACCCGGACTGATGCTCGCGACGTGCGGGCGGCCAGCGCGACCGTGACCCTGACGCACGCCTCGGGTGCCATCAGCCAGTGCTACGGCGTGTGGGGCCACCCGAAACTGCCGTTCAGCTCATCGTTCGATATCGCTGGCGACAGCGGAGTGCTCCGCCATGATTCCGCTCGCCAGGACGCCACCCGGGTGCATGTGTCCGAGCAGCAGGGCGAGAGTTACCTCCCGCCGGTGGACGTGGCAACCAGTCCCTACACGGCTGAGATCGTGGACTTCGCGGCGGCGATCACCGCCGGCCGCGAGGCTCAGGTGACCGGCACGGAAGGTGCCCGCGCCGTACAGGTGGCCGAGGCGGTCCTGACCTCGATCCGGACCGGCGATGCCATCGAGATTCCGCCATTACCAGCGGGCAGCGGCGGCGGGGACGGCTTGACTGCTGGCGTGGCATTCGCTTCGAAGGAGGAGAACCGATGACCAACCTACGAGTCGGGCTGCTGTCCTTCGCCCACACCCACGCGGCGAGCTACGCACGCTTCCTGGCCCAGGCGCCTGGCGTGGAGGCGGTCGGTACCGATGCCGGCGAACCGGACCCGGGCACGCTGCGTGGGAAGGCGTTCGCCGACCACCACGGCCTGCGTTACCTGCCCGATGTGGCAGCGGTGCTCGCCGAGCGACCGGACGCAGTGGTGGTAGCGGCCGAGAATGCCGACCACCGTGAACTCGTCGAACAGGCGGTGGCTGCGGGGGCCCATGTGCTGTGCGAAAAGCCGCTGGCTACCACCGATGCCGATGCGGATGCGATGGTCCACGCGGCGCGGGAAGCCGGAGTGCTGCTGATGACGGCCTATCCGGTGCGCTTCTCCCCCGAATTCGGCGAGTTGCTCGCGCGGGTGCGGAGCGGCCAGCTGGGGCAGCTCATCTCGGTGCACGGGACGAACAACGGCAAGATGCCGCTGGCCGAACGGTCCTGGTTCACCGACCCGGCGCGCTCCGGTGGTGGTGCGCTGGTGGACCATGTGGTGCACCTGGCAGATCTCCTCGACGAGCTGCTCGGCGAGCCCGCTGCTGAAGTGCACGCGGTGACGAACCAGATCCTGCGTGCCGATGCCGGTCGGGACGTGGAAACCGGTGCTGCGGTGAACATCCGCTATCCGAGCGGAGTGATCGCGCAGATCGACAGTTCTTGGAGTCAGCCGGAGTCGGCACCGACGTGGGGTGGACTCACCCTCGAGGTGCACGGCACCGCCGGCTCGATGCGGATCGACCCGTTCAATTCTCATGTCGCCGGGCACGGCAGCGACGGGGCGCTCTGGGAATCGTTCGGGGCGAACCTCGACTCAGCGATGATCGGCGAATTCCTGGATGCGGTTCGCACCGGGCGCACTCCGCAGCCCGACGGAGAGTCCGGTGCCCGGACGCTCGCCATCGTGACGGCAGCGCAGAGATCGGCGGCTAGCGGTGCGGCCGTGACCGTGGCGTAGCGACGGGCCCAGCGCAGCGTCTACCACGGCGTAGTTTGGGCTGACTGCACAACAACATGCCGATGCGTCGCAGGACGCATACCGTCCTGCGATCACATCGGCATTCATGAGGCGCTCTCGGGTGGTAGGGCTACTCCCGGAGTGGTGGGACCGGCGGGGGTCGGCCTGGAGGCTTGCTGCCCTCCGGCGGCCCAGTGCCCTCCGGCGGCCCAGTGCCCTCTGGCTGTCCGTTCTGGCCTCGCGGCCCGGTCCCCTCCACCGGACCGTCCTGGCCCGGCGGAGGTGTCGCTTTGCGTTGTCGGCCATCGGAGTCGGTGAAGATCCACTCGCTCCGTTTATCCGGCCCGCGGGTGCGCTGGGTGATGGTCAGGTGATGTTGATGGACGTAGGTGTGGTGGTACCAGCACAGCAAAATGGCATTCTCGGTGCTGGTGCGCCCCTGGTGATACCACCAGATGCTGTGGTGGATTTCCCCTTGCCACGGTGGGGAGCTGCAGCCGGGGTACTGGCAGTGCCGGTCCCGAGCCAGAACCGCCCGGGTCTGCCCTGGGGTAAACAAGCGTTGGGTGCGTCCGGAGTCGAGAATCTCCCCCTCGGGGCCGAAGATCACCCGGTGAAACTCCCCGTCGCAGAGGAGTTTGGCGAGTTGGCCGTGCGGAATCGGGGTGCCGTCAGCGAAGGTGGCCGGCGCCACCCCGCGCAGGAATTCGTAGTCGAGCCCGGCCGGGATCACCACACCAGCACAGCCGGCGTCGTTGCCAGCGTCGTTGGGGCCGCCGGGCCCGCTCTGGCCACCAGAGTCGTTGACTAGGGGAACCGGCAGGCCGAACGCGTCTCGGGCGGTAGCCGGTCCCCCTTCAGCCCTGGCTCCGATGGCGGCGAGAAGGGCTGCCAGGGTGGGGTAGTCGACAGTGAGGGCAATATGCGGGCGGATCCTCGCACTGGCTTGGCCCTGCCCGGAATCCAGGTAGGACCGGCAGAGCTGGACGAGCGCGTCCGCCCGACGTTGAGGCAGGGTGCGCTCGTCATCGGCTGCAGGCGTGCCGATGACCGCGCGCAGGGCCTCTTCGAAGACCAGTGCATCCTCGGTGCCCAACCAGCCACGGAGGTCGGCCCCATCCATCACGTGGGAGAGGAACACCTCCGCCCGCGTACCCTCTTCGCGCCAGCCGCGGTCGGCAGACTCAGGGTCGGCCTGAATCGCCCATTCCTTCACCAGCCGGGAGTACAGTTCCACCGGCAACCGGGCCGCCTGGGCGAGCAGGAAGCTCTCTCCCATCTCGGCATCGGCGAGCTGCTCGCGCAGTGCCTGGGTTTTGGTGGCAAACCGGGTCAGTACCTTCACGTGCTCACCACCGATCTGCCCGGCCTGGATCGCCTGACCAGTCAAGGGCAGATGGTCAGCCACCTCGCGGGCTTGGTGCCAGGAGGCCCGGGAGGTGGACTTGCGCCGGTGGGTGTGTGCGCTCCAGAAGACCGGGAAGGACTGATATCCCGACGCCGCCCAGCCCGATCCTGCCGCCAAACCACCCACGGCTGCTGCTTGCAGCCCCTCCATGCCACGCGTGAGCTGTTCGATCCCGGTGGCAACCTGACAGGCCGCTTCATGGCCCAGCTGGGCGAACGGAGCACGAGCGATTGTCTCGAGCTCCGCGCGCACACCCGCTAACCGTTCGGTGATGTGCTCACCCGTGGCTGGAATGCTTGTATCGGTCGTCAACGACATTGTTCTCTGTTCACCTCCCACGCAACCCGCTCGGTCATTGTTCGAATATTTGTTCTGGTACTGCTCCTACTCTAGGTGAGTCCACTGACAATCCCTCTCCAGTCGACATACTGCCAACAAGGCGATGGAGAGAGGACTTCTTCCAAACATGGCTCTCCTGGTGACGGCGGCGCCGACATCCGCGAAAGATCGGTCGAAATCGGCTTCTCCGTATAGTCTGCTCTGACGCGAGCAGCCCGATCACTCGCTCGACGGGGGGCTGTGGAAAACGTGGCAATAGCACGCCCACTCACAAGGCGGGGTGTGGAAACGGCAGCGCAGCTCCTTCAGCACAGCTCCTGGAGTACAGCCAAGCTCGACCGGCCTCGCACCAGTGAGCGTGCATACACAGCCCCAGTACGGCGAGAGCCCGGGGCGTCGCAGGTACGTACATCCCGACACCCCGGGCTCTCCCCGGTCGATCAGCGATTCGGCCTACCGGCCGGCGCCGCCCTCCGACCCGCCCTCTGGAGCAGATCCGGTCCCCGCCTCAGGAGCGGCCTCCACGTGGGCGGTGCCACCACCCGCACGCTCGGTACCACCGCCAGCACGCTCGGCGCCACCGCCAGCGCCAGCGCCAGACACGGCACCAGACCCAGACCCGGACCCGGCCGCGGCCCGCACCTCCTGGTCCGCACCTGCCGTCAGCGCCTCCGCTGCGACCACCACCTCAGCCTCGACTCGCCGCTCCGCAGTGGTCGCGTCGCCGTCAGCAACGGCCTCGCCGCGGGCCACCATCCCGGCAGTGTCGGAAAGCTTCACCTCGCGCATCAGCAGGGCCAGCAGGAAGCCTGCCACCATCAGCGGCACCAAGTACCAGAACGAGGGCGCCAGGGCATCGGCGTAGGAGTCCACGACGATCTGCTTCACCGCATCCGGCATCGCATTGACTGCGTCCGGAGTGAGCGAGTCCACCCCGAGGTCACCGCCGGCACCAGGCGCCACCCCGGCCTGGGTGAATCCGTCGGTGAGATTGTCCACCAACCGCGAGGTGAAGATCGTGCTGAACAGCGCGGTACCGACCGCCGCTCCGATCTCGCGGATGAAGTTGTTCGCGCTGGTCGCCGTCCCGATCTCACGCGGGTCCACCGAATTCTGCACCGCGAGCACGATCGTCTGCATCACCAGACCGAGGCCCGCGCCGAGCACAAAGATCATCGCGGAGAACAGCACCATCGAGATATCCCCGGTGAGCCGGGTGAGCCAGATGAGCCCCGCCGTCGCGATGGCCAAACCGGCGATCGGGAACATCCGGTACCGCCCGATCTTCACGATCGCCATCCCGGAGGCGATCGAGGTAAGCATCACCCCGACCATCATCGGCAGCATCAGCAGCCCCGACTGGGTCACACCGGATCCCGTGGACATCTGCAGGAAGGTGGGCAGGAAGCCGAGCGCGGCGAACATGCTCATCCCGATCACCAGGCCGATCCCACTGGCCAGCGCGAACGTGCGGTTCTTGAACAGGTGCAGCGGTAGCAACGGGTCCGCAGCCCGGGTCTCAGCCAGGATGAACAACCCGATCGCAGCCAGCGTGCCGATCACCATGGCGAGCAGCCCGGGGTCGGACCAGTCGTACCCGGTGTTGCCGGTCCAGGAGGTCCAGCTCGCGGCGAGCACGATGCCCGAGGTGCCCAGGGCGAGCAGGATGATCCCTGGCACATCCAGCTTCTTCGTCGAGCGGTGGCTGGGCAGTTTCAAGGTCTTCCACGCGATCGCGAGCGCGGCCAGGCCGATCGGGATGTTCAGCCAGAAGCACCAGCGCCAGTCCATGTGGTCGGTGAAGAACCCACCGAGCAACGGGCCGAGCACAGCGGAGATCCCGAACAGGGCACCCATCGGCCCCATGTACTTGCCGCGCTCCCGGGCGGGCACGATGTCGGCGATGATCGCCTGGGAGAGGATCATCAGGCCACCGCCCCCCAGCCCCTGGATGGCGCGGAAGAACACCAGCGCTTCGAAGCTGGTGGCGAACCCGGAAGCCGCGGAGGCCAGGGTGAACAGGGCGATGGAGACCAGGAACGGCCAACGACGGCCCCAGAGGTCGCCGAACTTGCCATACAGCGGCATCACGATCGCGACGGCGAGGATGTAGCCGGTGATCAGCCAGCCTTGGTGCTCCACACCGTTGAGCTCGCCGACGATCGTCGGCATCGCAGTGCCGAGGATGGACTGGTCCAGGGAGGCCATGAACATCCCGGCCATCAACGCGGTGAAGATCAACCAGACAGTGCGCTTGGTCAGGACGACCGGAGGCTGTCCTTGCGCGGGCGCGGTTGCTGTGGACATGAAGGTTCCTTCGAGAGAGTTCGCGAGGTGTGGTCAAGGGGGGCTGATACCGCTCAGGCTGCTCGCCGCTCGCGCGGTGCAGGTCGCGTGAGTGGGTCAGCTGGCTCAGCCCGACGGCGGAGGGCCCAGTACCGCGTACAGGTCGCCGTAGGCTGCGTCGATGTAGTCCCGTGGGTGCCCGGCACTACCGGCTTCGTGCCAGAGCGTGGTGGCCCAGCGGGCGATGTGGAAGACGGCCATCGCGATCAGTTCCGGACGCGCGGCGGCCTCGGAGCCTTCGTGCTCGAGCCTGCGGACGATCACGTCCTGCATCTCCGTGCGGATCGCGTCGAACAGCTCCATGTGCCGGGTGTAGAGGGTGGGTTCGGACTTCATCAGCTCGATCGCCGTGCCGATGCGATCCTTGGACGGTCCAGGGAACTGCAGCAGCGCACCAACCAGCGTGCGGGTGTCCGCCGCCAGGTCTCCGGAGGGTCCGCCGGTGGCGTAGACCTCGGCAAGCTCGCGGTCGAAGGTGGTGTGCGCGATACCGAACACCGCATCGAGCTTGGAGTCGAAGTAGTTGAAGAAGGTGCGCACGGAGACACCCACCCGTTCGCAGATCTCCTCGACGGTGACCTGCTCCAGGCCCCTCTCCCGCACCAGTTCGTGGGTAGCGTCGATCAGCGCGTCCCTGCGGGCGCGCTTCTTCCGCTCACGCAGACCCAGCTCATCTTCTTGCACGGTATGAAAGATTACTCGCCATGCAAAAGTGCATCAACTGCAAATTCGACTCTGGGGTGGTGAGGTCGATCACAGAGCAGCCCATCACGCCAGCAGCGCCGTCACTCTTCGCCGAAGCCCGCCTCCACATCGGCTTCCAGCAGCGCCATCGCCTCAACCGCCTGCGGACCGCTGGCCCGCACCTGGATCTCCGCTCCCCCGGTGAGCCCTAGCCCCATCAACGCCAACACGCTCGCGGCATCCACACCGTTCACCCTCACCTCGGCGTCGAACTCGCTCATCTTCCGCGCCAACTGGGCCGCGGGCCGGGCGTGGAGACCGAGCGCGTTGCGCAGCACCAGCGTGCACTCCAGCCCGCCCTCGTCAGCAGCCTCAGTACCCTCGTCAGCCCCAGCAGCCCCGGAACGCTCACCAACTGCAGTGCCGCCACCGGCGGCACCCTCACCAGCTTCCACCTCGCCCGGGTGAGCCTGCCGACCCGCCCGGGCTGCGCCGTCGCCGGCAAAACTGGATACCGCATCCTCAGCGGCCGCACGCACCACTGCGGCGTCCCCGCCACCCTGAGCGGCCACCGCCGCGGCAACAGCACCCTCCACGAACGGGGCGTCGGCCAGCTGCAGCCGGTCATCCTCGCGCAGCTCGAGCACCGACTCCGCAGTCAGCGCCGCCGACCCGAGATCGGTGAGCAGCACGACGGCGTCGACTCCCTCGTCCAGCAGGCCCGTCACCGCCTGGTCGACCAGGTCATAACTGGTGCCAATCCTGCCGTCCTCCGTACCGCCGGCGGGCCGGATCAGCACGTCCGGTGCCATTTGCTCGGCCACTTCGGCGACTCCGGCCGCCAGCTGCGCCGAGTGCGAAACCAGCAGCACCGCCGTCGGCTTGCTCATCCTGCCCCCGCAGCGGCGTCTGCCGCGGCCCGCAGCAGAAGCGCACTGGACTGCGCGCCCGGGTCCCGGTGCCCGGCCGAACGCTCACCCAGATAGGAGGCCCGGCCCTTGCGCGCCACGAACGGCTCAGTGGCAGCAGCGCCCTGCTCCGCGGCATCGGCGGCAGCAGTCAACGCTGCACCCGCACTACCCCCGGCGGCAGCGACCTCCCGTGCCGCAGCCGCGGCCGGAGACCACGCATCCACCATCGTCTTGTCACCGAGCTCAGCCTTGCCGCGGGCGACGATCCCACCCAGCGCCGCATCAAGCACGTCGGCCACACCCGCCGCATCCAGGCTCTGGGACTGGGCCACCTTGGCGGCGCGCAGATAGGCGGTGCCGTACAGCGGCCCAGCGGCCCCGCCCACTGTGGACATCAGGGTCTTTGCCACCAGCGCGAACACCTCGCCCACTGTGCTGGTCTCAGCGTCGGCCAGCTTGCCGAGCACCGCGGTATAGCCGCGGTCCAGGTTCTCGCCGTGGTCCCCGTCGCCGATCGCGCGGTCGAGATCGATCAGCGCTACCCGGTTCTCCGCCACGACGGCGGCACTCGCCTTGACCCAGTCTCTCGCCCAGGTCACGTCTACTTCGGTGTTCATGCTCCCCACCGTAGGGCCGGAGTGACCACGGGTGCGTCGTACAGGCCGAGCAGCTCCTCGTCCAGGCGGAGCACCGTGACCGAGGCACCCTGCATCTCCAGGGAGGTGACGTAGTTGCCCACCAGCGAACGCTCCACGGTGGCGCCCCGCGCCTCCAGCATCGCGCGGGCGTGGCCGTACACGATGTAGAGCTCGGAGAGCGGAGTGCCGCCCATCCCGTTGACCAGCAGCAGCAGCCGGTCACCGCCGGTCACGCCCAGATCCTCGGCAACGGCCTCGGTGAGCCGACCGCTGATCTCGTCAGCGCTCGCTGCCGGGATCCGCTCCCGACCAGGCTCACCGTGGATGCCGATGCCGATCTCGATCTCATCGTCGGCCAGGTCGAAGGACGGCTTGCCAGCGTGCGGCACGGTGCACGCGGTCAGGGCCACGCCCATCGAACGCACACCCGCGTTCACCCGGGTGGCGATCTCGTGCACCGTGTCCAGATCGTCACCGCGCTCGGCCGCGGCACCGGCGATCTTCTCCACCAGCACAGTGCCGGCCACTCCCCGCCGCCCGGCGGTGTAGAGCGAGTCCTGCACGGCGACGTCATCGTTGACCACGACGGACTTGACCATGATGTCGTCCAGCTCGGCGAGCTCGGCGGCGGTCTCGAAGTTGAGGACGTCTCCGGTGTAGTTCTTCACGATGTGCAGCACACCGGCGCCACCATCGGCCGCCTGGGTGGCCGCCTGGATCGGGTCCGGGGTGGGTGAGGTGAACATCGCGCCCGGCACAGCAGCATCCAGCATGCCGGTGCCGACGAATCCGGCATGCAACGGTTCGTGCCCGCTACCGCCCCCGCTGACCAGGCCCACCTTGCCGGCCACCGCACCGCCGGCACGGGAGACGAACAGCGTCTCCGGGTCTTCGCTGGACTGGACCAGATCGGCGTGTGCGGCCACGAAGCCGGCCACGCTCTCGGCCACCACCTGATGGGGGTCGTTGATCAACTTCTTCATGACTGCTCCTTCGCACGCGCCGCCCGACTGGCGGGCAGGAAAACCACCGTGGGGTTCCTACTGTGGACCTCCCTCACGGGGCTGGCCAGTGGCGAGGTCGAACAGTCCCATTGAACCGCGACTGGGGCTCCTGTGCTCGTCTGTTCGCGCTCTCGGGTGTGCGAACGGGGCCTGGCGCCCGGGTGCGATGTCGGACCCTCACGTTAGGCTCGAACAATGTTGCGTCAACAGGCGGTCGGGCTCGGCACCGAGGCCGCACGGTCGTGATCGAGTTCGATCGCGTCAGCAAGCACTTCCCGGACGGCACCGAGGCCGTGCGGGAGTTCAGCCTGGTCATCCCGTCCCGCACGATCACCGTGTTGGTCGGCTCCTCCGGTTCCGGCAAGACAACCCTGCTGCGGATGATCAACCGGATGGTCGATCCCACCGCCGGTGCGATCCGGATCGACGACGAGGACGTGGCCGCGCTGAACCCGGTCACGCTGCGCCGGCGCATCGGTTACGTGCTGCAGGGCGGTGGGCTGCTGCCGCACCGGCGGGTGCTGGACAACATCGTCACCGTGCCGCGGCTGAACGGCGCCGGGAAGAAGGAGTCCGAGACCCGTGGCCTGGAGCTGATGGACACCGTCGGCCTGGACCGCGCGCTGGCGCGCCGTTACCCCGGGCAGCTCTCCGGCGGTCAGCAGCAACGGGTCGGCGTAGCTCGGGCGCTGGCAGTGGACCCGAACATTCTGCTGATGGACGAGCCGTTCGGTGCCGTGGACCCGATCGTGCGCTCGGACCTGCAGAACGAGCTGCTCCGGCTGCAGTCCAGCCTGGACAAGACGGTCGTGTTCGTCACCCACGACATCGAGGAGGCGTTCATCCTCGGTGACCAGGTGGTGATCCTCAAACCGGGCGGGGTGGTCGCACAGAAGGGCACACCCGCGGATATCCTCGCCGCCCCGGCGGACGACTTCGTGGCCTCGTTCATCGGCGCCGAGCGGGGCCAGCGGGCGTTGCGGATCGAAGATCATGACGGCACCCAGGTGGTGGTGGACGGTCGCGGCCGGCCCGCCGGTGTGCTGGCGGAGAGGGCCGCCGGACAGTGACCTGGCTCGCCGCCAACTGGGCCGACGTGTGGGATCTGAGCGTCCGGCACCTGTGGTTGAGCGTGCGCCCGATCGTGATCGGCTTCCTGCTCGCCGTGCCGCTCGGTCTGGCTGCATGGCGCTACACCTGGCTTCGCGGCGGCCTGCTCAGCGTGATCGGCCTGCTGTACACGATCCCGTCCCTTGCGCTGTTCGTGCTCCTTCCGCCGGTGATCGGGATCAGTGTGCTGGCCGATGCGAACCTGATCATCGCGCTGAGCATCTACGCCGTCGCGCTGATGACCCGATTCGCCGCGGACGCGTTCGCCTCGGTGGACGAGTCCGTGCGCCGCTCTGCGGTGGCCGTCGGCTACTCACCGTGGCGGCGGTTCTGGGCGGTGGACCTGCCGCTGGCCGGCCCGGCGCTGCTCGCCGGGTTGCGGGTGGTGACGGTGAGCACGGTGAGCCTGGTCACGGTGGGGATCCTGGTCGGCATCGACTCCCTCGGACTGCTGTTCACCGATGGACTGCAGCGCGGCATCATGGCCGAGATCGCCACCGGGATCGTGATGACCGTGGTCATCGCGCTCGTCCTGGATCTGCTGCTGGCCCTCGGTGGGCGGCTGCTGATGCCGTGGGCGCGGCGTCCACCACGGCGACGACGATCGGGCACCTCTGCCTCCGCCGTCGCCTCCGTTGGTGGTGCCGCAGGCGAGGGGGTCCGCTGATGGATCTGTTCCGCGAGGCGCTCGCCTGGCTGTTCGCCCCCGAGCAGCAGACCGGACCGGACGCCGTCCTCACCCGCTTGGGTGAGCACCTGCTGTACACGGTGATCGCGGTGGTGGTCTCCGCCGTCATCGCGATCCCGATCGGCTATGCGATCGGCCATACCGGCCGGGGCAAGCAGCTCGCCGTGGCGCTGTCCGGTGCCGCGCGGGCGCTTCCTTCGCTCGGGTTACTGACCATCCTCACCTTGTTGGTCGGGGTCGGGGGACGCTGTACTGGCTGCGACCGTAGTCTTCGTGGTGCTCGGTGTTCCCGCGGTGCTGGCCGGTGCCTATGCCGGGATCGAGTCGGTGGATCCGGACGTGGTGGACGCCGCCCGGGCGATGGGGATGACCGAGTGGCAGATCCTGCTTCGGGTGGAAGCCCCGATCGGCCTCGGGCTACTTCTCGGCGGGCTGCGCAGCGCCACTCTGCAGATCGTGGCGACCGCCGTGCTCGCCGCCTACGTAGGCTTGGGTGGCCTCGGTATCTACATCATCCGCGGGATCGCGATCCGGACTTATGAACAGATGCTCGGCGGCGCGCTGGTGATCGTGGCACTCGCCCTGGTGCTGGACGGCCTGTTCGCACTGATCATGTGGCTCCTCGCCCGCTCCCGCCGCGTACCGGACCAAGTCCCTGGGCCGGGCAGCCCCGCCGAGACCGAGACCTCGCACTCCCCCGCTGTTGCAACGGAAGGATCCTGATGACTACTCCTGCCACGCCGCGCTCCTGGCGCCGCACCGCCCCCGCCGGCTTGGTGGCCGGCCTCGCCCTGGCGCTGGTGGCCGCCTGCGGCTCCGGTGACCCGCTGGAGGACCCGGACGACGCTGGATCCGAGGACGGCGGCGGTGGCGCAGACACCATCGTGGTGGGCTCGCAGGCCTACTACTCCAACGAGATCATCGCCGAGGCCTACGCCCAGGTGCTCGAGGATGCCGGTTACACCGTGGAGCGGCAGTTCCAGATCGGGCAGCGGGACGCCTACCTGCAGGCGATGGATGACGGGGATGTGCAGGTGTTGCCGGAGTACACCGGCAACCTGCTGCAGTTCTACGCCGAGGACACCGAGGCACGTAGCCCGGAGGACGTCGCCGCGGCGCTTCCGGATGCGCTGCCGGAGGGGCTGGCGGTGTTGAACTACGCCGAGGCGCAGGATGCCGACTCCTACAACGTGACCACCGAGTTCTCCGAGTCGAACGCCATCACCAGCCTCGCGGATCTGGCCGACTACGACGGCACGATCACCGTAGGCGGCAACGCTGAGCTCGAGTCCCGCCCCTACGGTCCGCCCGGACTGAGCGACTTCTACGGAGTGCAGGTGGAGTTCACCTCGATCGGCGACAGCGGCGGCCCGCTCACCAAGGATGCGATCCGGGACGGCACGATCACCATGGGCGACATCTACACCGCCGACCCGGACCTGGCCACCGGGGACTTTGTCACCCTGGAGGACCCGGAGAACATGATCCTGGCGCAGAACGTGGTGCCGCTCGTCTCCGCCGACCTCAGTGAGGAACTGGCCGAGGTGCTGGACCCGGTCAGCGAGGCGCTGACCACTGACGCGCTGATCCAGATGAACGCTGCCAGCGTGAACGACCAACAGGACTCTGCCACGATCGCCGAAGGCTGGCTCGCCGAGGCGGGTCTGTGACCGAGAGGAGCATGATGACCGCTGCCACCGATCTGCTCAAGGACGGGTTCGCCCGCGTGGAGCAGGTACTGACCGGCGCCTTGGACGGGATCGGGCCGGCTGAGCTGGAGGCTCGGATCGATCCGGAGGCGAACTCGATCGCCTGGCTCGCCTGGCACCTGACCCGCGTGCAGGACGATCACGTGGCGGAGGTGGCCGGCACCGAGCAGGTGTGGACCGCCGACGACTGGGCGGGGCGCTTCGGCCTCCCGTTCGAGACCGGCGACACCGGTTTCGGGCACAGCAGCGCCCAGGTAGCGCAGGTGCGTGGGCTCAGCGCTGCCGACCTGGTCGACTATCACCGCGCCACCCATGCGGCGACCGCGCGCTACCTGGCCACCCTCACCGACGCCGACCTGGACCGGGTGGTGGACGATGCCTGGGATCCGCCGGTCACGCTCGCCGTGCGGCTGATGAGCGTGCTCGGTGAGGACCACCAGCATGCTGGCCAGATCGCCTTCCTGGCCGGAGCGCTCGCGCGCGGGGCTTGATCCACCAATCTCGTGAGCGCTCCCTGGTGCGAGAACCGCGAGTGTCGACGCGCCCGGGAGCGTTCGCGGCCCAGGGAGGCCGGCTAGCCGCCGAGCACCTCGGACCGCCGCCGCATCCAGTCGAGCGAGGAAGCAATACCGGCCTCAAGGCTGAGCTCGGCACGCCAGCCGAGCAGCTCGGCCGCCCGGTCCACGTTCGCGAACGCGCCGACGGCGTCACCCGGCCGGGGAGGTGCGGTCACCACCGGCACACTCACCCCGCTCACCCGCTCGACGGCGGAGTGCAGCTCCCGGACCGTCACGCCCTGACCGGTGCCCACGTTGAGCACCAGATGGTCGGTCTCGGCGTGCGCGAGCGCATCGTCGAAGCGTTCCAGGGCGCGCACATGTGCCCGGGCCAGGTCCCATACGTGCACGTAGTCGCGCAACCCGGTGCCGTCTCGGGTGGGTAGGCCGGTGCCGGTGAGAGTGAAGCTCTCCTGTTCCCCGAGGGCGGTGCGCACCAGCTGGCCGAGGACATGGCTGGGCACACCGGCGTAGACGCCGCTGCGCAGCTCCGGGTCCGAGCCGATCGGGTTGAAGTAGCGCAACACCACCGCCCGCAGGTCGGTACCGGCACTCAGATCGGCAAGGATCTCCTCGACCATCAGCTTGGTGCGCCCGTACGGGGAGGACGGGGCGAGTAGATGGTCCTCGTGCACCTCGAAATCCGGTGCCGGTCCGTACACCGCCGCTGAGGAGGAGAACAGCACTCGCGGCCTGCCTGACCGCGTCAGCTCGTCGAACAGTTCCAGCGACTTGGCCACGTTGTTGCGGTAGTACTCATACGGCTGCGCGATCGATTCCGGGACCACCGTACGGGCGGCCATATGCACGGTGGCACTGATCTCCGGATGCTCGACGAGGATCCGCCGCAGCAGCTCTCGGTCGGCGATATCACCGTGGTAGAAGATCCGGCCCTCGGTGAATGCCCGCTCCCCCGCGACCAACGAGTCCAGCAGCACCGGGACGTGGCCGGCCTGCTCCAGCGCACGAGCGGTCACGGAGCCGATATACCCGGCGCCGCCGGTGACCAGAACCTTCATGCCGCCCAGAGTACTGATGATGGCGCCAGCGGCGGTCAGGCAGTGCTCCCCGCGGGACCGCCGTGCTCCGCACCCTCACGCTGATGCAGCTGCGGCCTCAGGCCCACCGCCAGCGCGTACACGCGGTCATCCAGGCCTGCGACCCGGTCATCCAACCGGGCGACGCGCGTGTCCACGCCGGCCACCCGATCATCGAGACGCGCGATCCGCTCATCGAGCCTCACGACACTCGAATCAAGGCTGGCGACGCGGTCGTCCAACCCGGTGATCCGCTCATCCAGGCCAGCAATGTCGCCCTTGAGCTCCGTCCGCAACCCGGCAAGGCGCTCATCCAAACCGGCAAGGTCACCCTTGAGCTCCGTCCGCAACCCGGCAAGGCGCTCATCCAAACCAGCAATGTCGCCCTTGAGCTCCGTGCGTACCTCCGAGAGCTCAGCCTTGAACTCCATGCGTAGCTCCGAGATACCGTCCCTCATCTCGGTGCGGAAACTACTCATCTCTGCGTGAAGCCGTTTGGTCGACGCGTTCAGGGCACTGTAGAGCGCAATCGCTACGCCCAGCAGGGCGGCGATCGACACCCACATCTCCAGGCCCAACGTGATCACTCCTTCAGTGTGGATCATCGACGATGGCGATTCCACCACTGAACCGTCTCACCCGCTGCTGGGGCCGACGGGGGCTGTGGATAGCCCGGCATCTTCAGTTCACCGGCGATGCGATCACACTCGCGTTCCCGCGTCAGTATGCCCTGCCGCGCTCACGAGCGCTCGCTCATGCGGCCGGCAACCCCCTCACTCATGCGGCCGGCAATCGCTCGCTCCTCGCACGAGCAGGCACTCCCGACCGACGGGGTCAGTCCTTCTTCCCGAAGACCGCCCGAGCCTCGCCGGCCAGGATCACCGACCCGGTCACCAGGACACCGGTGCCGGTGGCGATCTGGTCCCGCTCGCCCTGCTCGGCGAGGTCCGCAGCCAGGGAGATTGCCTCGGCCAGGTTGGCCTGCACGTGCACCACGTCCTCGTCGAAGATGTCCCGGGCGATCTCGGCGAGGTCGTCGGGATCCATCGACCGCATCGAGGTGGACTGGCTGATCACCACCTCGTCCAGCAGCGGCTCCAGCACCGACAGGATGCCTTCGGCGTCCTTGTCCGCCATCACGCCGACCACACCGACCAGCCGGGTGAACGCGAACGCCTCCTCCACGGCGTCGACCAGGACCTGGGCACCGGCCGGGTTGTGGGCCGCATCGACCAGCACCGCCGGGCTGGACCGGACCAGCTCCAGCCGGGCCGGGGAGGTCACGTCCGCGAATGCGGCCTCCACCACCTCACCGGAGAGCGCCCCGCCACCGAGGAACTGCTCGACGGCGGTCAGCGCCAGCAGCGCATTCTGCGCCTGGTGGGCGCCGTGCAGCGGCAGGAAGATCTCGGTGTATAGCCCGGCGGGGGTGCGCAGGTTGATCAGCTGTCCACCGACGCCCACCATCCGCTCGGCCACCTCGGCGTCATAGCCCTGCGCGACCACGCGGGCGCCCTGCTGGACGGCCCGCTGGGCGAGGACCACAGCCACCTCCTCCGGCTGCTCGGCGGAGACCACGACAGCGGGTGGGTCGAGCTTTTTGATGATCCCGGCCTTGACGCCGGCAATCTCCTCCAGCTCGCGGCCGAGCCAGCGTTCGTGGTCCCGCGCGATCGGGGTGAACACCGCAACTTCGCCGTCGATCACGTTCGTGGAGTCCCACTCCCCGCCCAGGCCCACCTCCACCACAGCCACCTCGATCGGGGCGTCGGCGAAGGCGGCGTAGGCCATCGCGGTGAGCACTTCGAAGAAGTTCAGCCGGCTCTGCCCACGCTCGGCCAGGCTGGTGTCCACCATCTGCACATAGGGTTCGATGTCGCGCCAGGTGTCCACGAACTGCTCGGCGCTGATCGGCTCGCCGTCGATCGAGATCCGCTCGCGCACCGAGTGCAGGTGCGGGGAGGTGAACCGGCCGGTGCGCAGCCCCACCTCCCGGAGCAGGCGCTCGATCATCCGGGCGGTGGAGCTCTTCCCGTTCGTCCCGGTGAGGTGGATCGCTCGGTAGGCATGCTGCGGGGAGCCGAGCAGATCCACCAGTTCGGCGACGCGGTCGATCGTCGGTGAGATCTTGTGCTCCGGCGCGCGGGCGACGATCCCGGCGTAGATCTCAGCAGCCTCCGCCTCGGCGGCGGCTGCGGCGGCCTGTTCGGCCGGAGACTTCACCGGCTTGTCCTCTTCGCCGTACCCGTACCGGTGACTGGTCACGTCCATTGCAGGTCCTTCGCCAGTTCGATCCCGACAGAGTGATCCGGATCGTTGGTGGCCGCCATTGCGTCCACCCGCACCGAGGTGGCGAGCGTCTCCGCGGCGATGAAGTCGGACCGGTCGGCAACGGCCTGGGCCCAGTTGCCCGGCACTCCGAGCGCGAGCGTGATCCGGTCGGCCACGTGCAGACCGGCGGCCTTGCGCGCGTCCTGCACCTGGCGCACCACGTCCCGGGCGTACCCGTCCCCGAGCAGCTCATCATCCAGCTCCAGGTCCAGCACCACGAAACCACCGCCGTCGAGCACGCCCGCAGCGATCGTGTCCCCGAACCGGTCCTCGATCTCGGTGCTCAGGGTGAACTCCCCCTCCTGCAACACGATCCCGTCGGCCACCACGGTCCCGTCCGCGGCCTGCTGCCAGGCTCCCGACCGGGAGGCGGCGATCGCCTGCTGCACCAGCTTGCCCAACCGCGGCCCAGCGGCGCGGGCGTTCACGGTGAGCTTGGTGTAGACGCCGTACTCGGCGGCCGCACCGTCAGCGAGGTTCAGCACCTCCACGGACTTCACGTTCACCTCTTCCGCGATCAGGTCGGTGAACGGAGCCAGCGCCTCGGGGGTGTCCACGGCCACCCGCACCCGGCGCAGCGGCTGGCGCACCCGGAGCTGGTTCGCCTTGCGCAGTCCGTGCGTGGTGGAGACCACGTCCCGGACGGCGTCCATCGCCTCGACCAGGTCGTCGTCGGCCACCAGAGCGGCAGCGCTGGCATCGCCTGAGTTGCCGGGCACCGGCCAGTCGGTCAGGTGCACGCTGCGCCGGCCGGTCAGGCCCCGCCAGATCTCCTCGGTGACCATCGGTGCGAGCGGTGCCATCACCCGCAGCAGCACCTCGAGCGCGGCGTACAGCGTGCGATAGGCGCCCTCGTCCTCCTCCCAGAACCGGTTCCGAGAGGTACGGACGTACCAGTTGGTGAGCACGTCCAGGTGCTCACGCACCCGGGCCACGGCACTAGCGATCTCATATGCCTCAAGATCAGCCCGGACCGCCTCGGTCAGCGACCGGGTGCGAGCGAGCACGTACCGGTCCAGCACGGCCAGCTCCGGTACCTCCTCCGCACGGGGAGGTCGAGCATCCAAGCCCGCTCCGCCGTCGCAGGTGTTCGCGTACAGCCCGAAGAAGTACCAGGTGTTCCACAGCGGGAGCAGCACCTGGCGCACCTGATCGCGGATCAATTCCTCAGCCACCACGAGGTTGCCCCCGCGCAGCACCGGGGAGCCCATCAGGGCGAGGCGCACCGCGTCGGAGCCGTGCTGGTCGTACATCTCGGCTGGGTCGGGGTAGTTGCGCAGCGACTTGCTCGCCTTGCGTCCGTCGTTGCCGAGCACGATGCCGTGGGAGAGCACCGTCCGGAACGCGGGCCGGTCGAACAGGGCGGTGGCCAGCACGTGCAGCAGGTAGAACCAGCCGCGCGTCTGCCCGATGTACTCCACGATGAAGTCACCCGGGTAGTGATGCTCGAACCAGTCGGTGTTCTCGAACGGGTAGTGCACCTGGGCGAACGGCATCGATCCGGAATCGAACCACACGTCCAGCACATCCGGGATGCGCCGCATCGTGGAGCGACCGGTCGGATCGTCCGGGTTCGGGCGGGTGAGGTCGTCGATGAACGGCCGGTGCAGATCATTCACCTGCACGCCGAACGCCTCCTCCAGCTCAGCGATCGAGCCGTACACGTCGATCCGCGGGTGAGCCGGGTCATCGCTGACCCACACCGGGATCGGCGTGCCCCAGTACCGGTTCCGGGAGATCGACCAGTCCCGCGCACCTTCAAGCCACTTGCCGAACTGGCCGTGCTTGATGTGCTCGGGCACCCAGGTGATCTGTTCGTTCAGCTCCACCATCCGGTCCCGGAACTGAGTCACGGCGATGAACCAGGACTCCACGCCCTTGTAGATCAGCGGGTTCTTGCACCGCCAGCAGTGCGGATAGGAGTGGTCGTAGGTCTCGTGCCGCAGCAGCACAGTGCCGGCCGTCACCGATCCGGCTGCCTCGCCGCGGGTGGCGGCCTTCAGGTCGGCAATGATCGGGGCGTTCGCGTCGAACACCAGCTGGCCGGCGTAGTCGCTGACCGGTTCGGTGAACTTCCCGTCCGGACCCACCGGCATCACTGCCTCGATGTTCTCCCGGTCGGTGACCACCTTGTCGTCCTCACCGAAGGCACCGGCGGTGTGCACCAGCCCGGTACCGTCCGACGTGGTGACGAAGTCGGCGGCCACCACCCGGAACGCGTTCTCGTGCCCGAGGTAGTAGCTGAACGGCGGGGTGTAGCTGCGGTCAAGCAGATCGGCGCCCTTCAGCCGGGCGACCACCTGCTCGGCCAGGTCCTCGACCCCCTCGTTGCGCAGCTCACGGTCATAGGCCTCCAGCCGGGCCTCGGCGAGTACGTAGCGTTCAGTCGTGCCGGTTGCCTTCGACTCCACCACCACGTAGTCGATGTCCTCGCCGACGACGATGGCCAAGTTGGACGGCAGTGTCCAGGGGGTAGTCGTCCAGACCAGGGCGATCTCGCCGGTGGACAGCCGCACTCCGACAGTCACCGCCGGATCCTGGCGCATCTGGTAGACGTCGTCGTCCATCCTCAGCTCATGGTTGGACAGCGGAGTCTCGTCCTGCCAGCAGTACGGCAGCACCCGATAGCCCTCGTAGGCCAGGCCCTTGTCGTAGAGCTGCTTGAACGCCCAGATCACCGACTCCATGTAGGTCAGGTCGAGAGTCTTGTAGTCGTTCTCGAAGTCCACCCACCGGGCCTGCCGGGTGACGTACTCCTGCCACTCCTTGGTGTAGCGAAGGACGGACTCGCGGCACTCTTTGTTGAACGCCTCGATCCCCATCTCCTCGATCTCGGCCTTGGTGGAGATGCCGAGCAGCCGCTCGGCCTCCAACTCGGCCGGCAGACCGTGGGTGTCCCAGCCGAACCGGCGCTCCACCCGCTTGCCGATCATCGTCTGGAACCGCGGAACGACGTCCTTGACGTACCCGGTGAGCAGGTGCCCGTAGTGCGGCAGCCCGTTGGCGAACGGCGGGCCGTCATAGAAGACGAACTCGTCCGCCCCGTCCTCGCCCGCCGGCCGTGCATCGATGGACGCCTGGAACGTGTCGTCGGCCTTCCAGTAGGCCAGCACGTCGGTCTCGACGGTCGGGAAACTCGGGGAGGGGGTGACCCCGTCAGCGTCGGTGTGCCGGGGGTAGTGGCGCTCGCTGCTCATCTGCGGTCCTTCGAGGTCGGATCTGTCCGAGGACGATCCGCGCCCGAGTAGGCGCGACCCGCGGTACCACCTCGTTTGCCGGCCCGCAGGGGGCCCGCCACTTCATCTGCGGCTGTGACGGGCCTACCCGTTCGGTTCTACTGGGCCCGGCAGGGCTGTTCTTCCGAAAGGCTCACCGGTGATAGCCGGGTCGATGCCTGTGCCCCCCAGTCTAGCGGAGGCACCAAGGGCGATTCCCGCCCGGCACGCTCACACGGTGAGCAGGTAGTCCTCGGCATCCTCGTCCCACCGCAGGACGACCACGCCAGCGGCCTCGGCACCCTTGATGAACTGCAGGAAGCTGCGGTAGCCGAGGGTCTTCTCGGAGAAGTCCGGCCGCTGCTTGCGCAACTGGTTCTTCAGTCCGGACAGCGGCACCGGACCGCCGGAGCCGGACACCACCGAGCGCAGCAGCGCGAACGCATCCTCGGTCTCCCCCTGTTCGGGCAGCGACACTTCCGGGTCCCCGGCGGCCGGGCCGGCGGCCAGCTCCACGATGCCGCGCTCGGCCAGGTGGCGCAGCACTTCGGAGAAGCTGCGGAACCCGTGGTCGGACTCGCTGAACGTGGGGTCCTTGCGCAGCAGCGTGCGCTTGAGCACCGACGCGGTGATCTCGCCGCTGGAGGAGGTCTGCAGCCCCGCCAGGGTCTGCGCCACCAGCACTTCCAGCGACTGGGATTCCTCGGAGCCGCTGGAATCGTCATCGTCGGCGGAGGTGGCGACAGGGTCGGCGGCATCCTCCGGGGCTGGCGTGGCGACCACGGGAGCCGGTCCGCCAGCGGCTCCGGTGCCGGTGCTGGAGCGGCCGGTGGCCGGCGGGCTCGCACTGCGGCGGCCTCGGCGACGGCGTTCGGTCGGTTCGCTCTCGTCCGGCGCCTCCACCCCTTCGAGCCGGTCGTAGAACAGGAACTCATCGCATGCCGGGGGCAGCAGCCGGGAGGTGGACAGTTCCACCCCCACGCCGATCACGCGCTTGTTCAGCTCGCGCAGCTTGTGCACCAGCGGGGAGAAGTCGCTGTCCCCGGTGCACATCACGAACGTGGAGATGTAGTCCCGCTCGAACGCCATCTCGATCGCGTCCACCACCATCTTGATGTCGGCGGCGTTCTTCCGGGAGGCGCCCATCCGTTGCGGCATCTCGATCAGCTCCACCTGGTGCCGGGTGAGCGAACGGCGGTCCTCGTCGAAGTAGGACCAGTCGGCGTACGCCCGGCGCACCACGACCCGGCCGCGCACGGCGAGCGCGTCGGCGATCGGACCGAAGTCGAAGGACATCCCGCCCAGATGGTCACGCGCCCCGAGGGCGAGGTTCTCGTAGTCGAGGAAGACGGCCAGACGCTCTTCGGAATCCATGTGTTGAACCCTAGAGCACCACCGGCGCTCGATGCCCGGCGCTCAGCCGGTAGGTCACGCCCGGAGCAGCACAGTCGTCGACGGCGGTGCTCCCCTGGCCTGCACGGGTCGCCCTGGTGGTGGCTCACCAGGGCAACAGGTGCCGCGGTGCGGCCGCGTCACCGAGGGCCGTCCGGGCCTCGGCGTGCAAAGTGGGCAGGTCCACAGTGCCGCGCACCCGAGCCGCGAGCACACTGCCGAGCCGCTGGTCGGGCTGCACCCGCACGGCCACCTCCTGCACCCCGGGCCGGGAACGCAGCCAGGCCGTCACCGCCGCCAGGCTGACCACATGCCCGCCGACCAGCACGGCATCGTCGCTACGCCCGACCAGCACCAGCCGGCCCGCCTCGTCCAGCCAGCCCCGGTCCTTGCTGTGGATCCACACCGGTTCTCCGGCGGCCCGCCACCGCGAGCGCAGCACCACCTCACCGACCTGTCCCACCGGTGCGACCCGGCCGGCCGGGTCGCGGATCTCGATCTGCACACCGGTGGCGGCGCGGCCAACGGTGGCTGGTACTGCCGCCAGGTCCGCAGGCCTGGCGATAGTCACCGTTCCGGCCTCGGTGCTGCCGTAATAGTTCACCAGCACCTCGCCGAGCCGGCGGTGCACGTCGGCGGTGAGCTCCTCCGGCAGGGGCGCAGACCCGGTGACGATTCGGCGCAGTCCACCCAGCGCAGCGCCCGCGGGGCTGCCCGGGCGGGCATCAGCGGCAGTAATCAGGTCGGCGAGCTGGGTCGGTAGCCCCACCCAGGTGCGCACGCGGTGCTCGGCCAGCTGGCTGAGCCCACGGTCCGGAGCGCGGGCGGCACCGAGCAGTACCGGCGACCCGAGCAGCAACCCGGCGGCGAGTGCGGACAGGCCGTGTCCGTGGCTGACCGGCGCGGCGAGGAGCATCGGTTCGGCCCGCCGCAGGCCGAGGGCCGCGATCAGCGAGACGAGAGTGGGCAGTTGGGCGAGGCCGACGTCCCGTTGGGTGCGCGGGTGCGGCCGACCGGTGGTGCCGGAGCTGTGCAACACCACCGCAGGTGCGCGCCGTCGCTGCCCCGACAGTCGGGGTCCGGTCCCGGCCAGGTCGTCGGCCCGCTGCCGCGCTGCCGCAACCTCCTCGGCGCCGGCCCGCGGCCCGACGAGCACCACGTCCACCCCGACCGTTCCGGCGGCGATCAGCGTGGCCACCAGGTGCCGGTCGTCGGCCCGGCTGACCACTACGGCACGCTCGTCGCGGAGGTCATCCGCCATTGCCGCCACCAGCTGCAGCAACGCGGTCCCGCTGACCGGCCCGCCGTCGTCGATGAGCACCGGAGCGTGCCTGGCGCGCCGCGCCGCCCAGATCCCCACCCCGGCCACGGTCAGCCCATACCCGCGAAGGCTGCCCGAACGCTCGGGCCCGGTGGCACCAGAGCTGCCGGTGCCAGCTGAGCCACACCTGCTGCCGACGCCGGTGAACGCGCCCAGTGCCGCGACGTCCTTCGGCCGCAGGCCCGCCGCCCGGAGCACGCTCGCCGCCTCCGGCACCAGGTGCCACATGGACCGGCGACTGCGCGCCGCGCGGCTCGGCCCGCTACCGGGCACGGGTGCTCGACCCGCCTGCGGGCGAACCAGCGGCGGCGATGCTCGTAGCAGCCAGCCGCTCCGCGGTCGCTGGTGCGGCAGCGGTCAGGACGCTACCCAGCCGCGCCCACCACGGGCTGATCACCCGGGGCCGGTGCACAATCGCGCGGCACAGCACCGCCGCCGCATCGGTCGCGGTCAGCGCCGGTAGCCGGTCATAGCCCCGGGTCGGGGCGCTCATCGCCGTGCGGACCAGGGGCAGGTGCACCGTGCTGATCTGCACCTCGTCGGCGGCCGCTTCCGGGCCGAGGCAGCGCAGCCACGCCTCGAACGCAGCCTTCGTCGCCAGATACCCGCTGAACCCAGGCCCAGGCAGCCCTACTCCGGCCGAACCGACCCAGACCAGGTGACCTCCGCCGTCGGCACGCATCGCCGCCAGCAGCGGCAGGGTGAGCGCCACCGGACCGGTGAAGTTCACCCCGGTGAGCCGTTCGATGTCGTGGAACCGGTCCGTGCTGGCTGCCACCGACCGGCGGATCGAGTGGCCGGCATTGGCCACCAGCACCGCCGGTGTGCCGTGCTCGGCCAGGATCCGTTCGGCCACGGCACGCGCGGCCCCGGTATCGCGCAGGTCCACCGGGTAGGCGTGCGCCGCCGGCCCGCAGCGGGCGGCGACAGCCTCCAGGGCCGCTGCGTCCCGGGCGAGCAGCGCCACGGTGGCGCCGACAGCGGCCAGGCGCACCGCCAGCTGCGCTCCGATACCGCGGGAGGCGCCGGTGATCACCACGATGCGGCCACGGACCACCTGGCCCACCTGCTCCGGCGACGGGCCGAGCCCGGCCATCCCGAGCAGCGCCCGCGCGCCTCGCGGCCAAGCCGCCGGCACGCGCGTCAGTCCGCGTCGCCGAGCTGCTCGGCACGGTCCAGCACGGCACGAGCCTGAGCGAGCATCGGCGCATCGATCATCCGGTCATCAACCCGGTGCACGCCGGCACCGGAGGCCTCCTCGAGCACCCGGCGGGCCCGGGCGACCGCCTCGGTGGTCGGCCGGTACGCGTCCCGGACCGCCGGCACCTGGTCCGGGTGGATGCACGCAGTGGCGGTGTAGCCGGAGGCGACCGCGTCCTCGGCCTCGGCGCGAAGCCCGATCATGTCCGCGATGTCCACATGCACCGCATCGATCGCGGCCTTGCCGAAGGCACGGGCGGCGAGCAGCACCCGGGAGCGGGCGTGCCGGGCGACCGGCCGGTACGGGGCGGCCACCCCGCCAGTACTGATCGAGAACCGGCTCGAGGTGCCACCGAGGGAGACCATCAGGTCCTCAGCGCCCCACATCAGCCCCACCACTGACGGTTCGGCGGCGATCTCCGGAGCGGCGAGCACACCGCGCGCGGTCTCGCACAGCGCCAGCACCTGCAGGTCGTCGAGATGCTGCACGTCCTCCGGGGTGCTCATCTTCGCCAGCATCACCGTGTGGTAGCCGGCCGCACGCACGGCGGAGAGATCCTCCTCGAGCTCACCGGAGGCCACTCCGTTCACCCGCACCACCGTGCGGCCGGGATCCAACGGGTGGGCCACCAGCGCCTCCCGGGCACTCGCCCGGTTCGCCACCGCATCCTCGAGGTCGAGGATCACGCCGTCGGACCGCTCGGCCGCTTTGGTGAACCGGTCCGGCCGGTCCGCCGGGCAGAACAGCAGCGCAGGTCCGAGGGTGAACGAACTGGTACTCATAGTGCCTTTCTCGCATCGATGCGGTCGCCCGGGCGGGCTCCGTCGGCCCATCGGCGGGCGATCGCCTCCATCTTCTCACTCCGTCGGAGCGAACCAGAGGAGCGCCGAGCGTACCGCTGTGGCCACGAGCTCGCCATGCTGGTTGTGCCCGGTGTGCTCGAAGGTGACCACACCCTGCCCGGGGCGCCTGTTCGACGGCCGCTTCGCCTGCACCACAGTCGAGGCGTACAGCGTGTCACCGTGGAACAGCGGCGCCGGGAAGGTGACGGTCTCGAAGCCAAGGTTGGCCACAGTGGTGCCCTGGGTCAGGTGCCCCACGGAGAGCCCGACCAGCGTGGCCAGGGTGAACAGCGAGTTCATCAACGGCTTGCCGAACGGCTGGCCAGCCGACCAGGCGGCGTCCAGGTGGAGTGCCTGCGGGTTCATGCTCAACGTGGAGAAGAGCACGTTGTCGCTCTCGGTGAGCGTCCGACCCGGAGCATGCCGGTAGATCACGTCCAGCTCCAGCTCCTCGTAGTACAGCCCGCGCTGGCGGATCTCCCGCGGCGCAGGTTCGGGCTGCTCGCTCATCCGGTGGCCTCCGGCGCGGCCGGTGCCGCCGGTGCAGCCGGTGCCTCCGGCGCGGCCGGTGCCGCCGATGCCGCCGGTGCAGCCGGTGCAGCCGGTGCAGCCGGTGCAGCCGGTGCCTCCGGCGCGGCCGGTGCCGCCGATGCATCCGCTGGGCGGTGGCTGAACCCCGTATCGCACAGCCCGAGCTCTCGGGCGATCACGCCCAGCTGCACCTCGGTGGTGCCCTCCCCCACCTCGAGCACCTTCGAGTCCCGGTAGTGCCGGGCTACCACGTTCTCGGCGAGGAACCCGTAGCCGCCGAAGAGCTGGGACGCGTCGCGGGCATTCGCCACGGCAGCCTGGGAGCAGATCAGCTTGGCCAGCGAGGCCTGCAGCTTGAACCTCTCCCCGGAGGCCATCATCCGCGCAGCCTCCATCCAGGCCAGCCGCGCGGAGTGCACCCGAGCCTGCATCTCGGCCAGGGTGAACGCGACATACTGGTTGGTCGCGAGCGGCCGACCGAACACTTCCCGCTCCTTGGCGTAGGCCAACGCCTCCTCCAGGCAGCCCTCGGCGGCGCCGGAACACAGCGCGGCGAACGCCACCCGACCCTCGTCCAGGGAAGCGACGAAGTTGGCGTACCCGCGGCCGCGTTCGCCGAGCAGGTTCGCCTCCGGCACGCGCACGTCGGTGAGGGTGAGCGGATGGGTGTCCGAGGTGTGCCAGCCGATCTTGTCGTAGGCCGGGCCGACCTCCAGGCCTGGGGTGCCGGCCGGGACCAGGATCGCGGACAGCTCCGGAACGGTGGACCCGTCCGGCCGCCTCAGCTGCCCGGTGACGGCGGTAATGGTGATCACCGAGGTGATCGGTGTGCCGGAGTTGGTGATGAACTGCTTCGTGCCGTTGATCACCCACTGCCCGTCGGTCAGCTGGGCAGTGGTGGCGGTGCCGGAGGCGTCCGACCCGGAGCCGGCCTCGGTCAGTCCGAACGCCGCCAGGGCCTCTCCGCGGGCGAGCGCCGGCAGCCACTGCTGGCGCTGCTCACGGGTGCCGAACCGCAAGATCGGCAGCGCCCCGAGCCCGATGCCGGCCTCCAGGGTGACGCCCAGGGACTGGTCCACCCGGGAGATCTGCTCCACCGCGAGGCAGAAGCCCACGAAGTCGTCCTGGCCGCCGTACTCGGCCGGGAACGGGAGCGCGAACATCCCGTGCTGGCCCATCTGCGCGATGATCTCCAGCGGCAGCTCGCGCTTGCGGTCGTAGTCGTAGGCGGCCGGCCGGACCACGTCATCGGCGAAGGAGCGGACCTGGTCGGCGAGCGCGAGGTGCTCCGCGGTGAACCCGTAAGGCATGGTGACTTCCCTGTCTGATCTTGTGGATCGTTGCTCACCCCGGGTGATCTTGTGGATCGTCGGGGTCGATGTGGGCCAGCACCTGCTCTGCGGCGACCTGGTCGCCGACGCTGGCTGCCAGGTGGATTCTACCTGCGCTGCCCGCCCGCACCTGATATTCCATCTTCATCGCTTCCACGGTCACCAGCAGGTCCTCGGCAGCCACCAGGTCGTTCTCCAGCACGTGCACGGCCACCACAGTGCCGGGCATCGGGGATCGCACCTGGGCATCAGCCCTGGCCGCACGGGTCGTGCTGGCCACGGGCTGGGCGATCGCCAGATGGTGAGTCCTGGCGGGAGTATGCAGCCAGAGATCCTCCTCGGTCAGGGTGGAGTGCACCCGCACAGTTGTCCCGTCGATGCGGAGCAGCTGCTCGACGGCGGAGCCCGGCCGCAGGGTCAGGCTCACCTGGCGTAGCGGGTACTCGGCGGCTGTGGGTGCCGCCGGGGTGGCCAGGTCCGAGTCAGCAACCCCCACGGCGGCGTCGCGGGTCGGTGCCGCCGGCAGGACCTGGGCGGTCGCTGCTTCCGGCGCTCCGCTGATCGCCACACCGACGCCGCCAGTGGCCGTCTCGAATCGGTACACCGGTGGCTCCGGCGCACCGATCCGCCAGCCGGACGGCTGCGCCCAGAGACCGCCGCGCCAGCGAGCGGCGTGCCGCAGCAGCCCCGCGGCGATCACCGCCTCCTCCGGTAGTGGCCGCGGCGCGGCGGCGGGGCCCGTGGCTGCGGTCGCTCCCGTGGCGGTGCCCGTGGCTGCGGTCGCGCCCGTGGCGGTGGTGGTGGCACCGAAAGTGTCCAGGAAGGTGGTATCGGCGGTGCCGGCGCGTACATCCTCAGTGGCCAGCACCTGGCGCAGGTAGCCGATGTTGGTGTCCACCCCGAGCAGCACCGTCTCGGCGAGCGCGCCATCGAGGCGGTGCAGCGCCTCCGCGCGGTCGGCGCCGGTGGCGATCACCTTCGCCAGCATCGGGTCGTAGTGCGTGCTGACCACCGACCCGGCATCGATCCCGGCGTCCACCCGTACCCCGACCGGCCAGCGAACCTGGTGCACAGTGCCGGTGGCTGGCAGGAAGCCGGCGTCCGGGCGTTCGGCGTAGATCCGGGCCTCCACAGCGTGCCCGGCGGGGTGCAGCTGACCGGGGTCGAGGTCGAGCCGGTCCCCGGCGGCGAGACGCACCTGCCAGGCCACCAGGTCCACACCGAGCACCGCCTCGGTGACCGGGTGCTCCACCTGCAGCCGGGTGTTCATCTCCAGGAAGGCGAACTGCTCCGGATCCTCAGCGGAGACGAGGAACTCCACTGTGCCCGCACCGCGATAGTCCACGCTCGCGGCGACCGCGCACGCGGCCTCGGCCAGCCGGGTGCGGGTGGGACCGTCGAGCAGAGTGGCCGGTGCCTCCTCGATCACCTTCTGGTGCCGGCGTTGCAGCGAGCAGTCCCGCTCCCCCAGCGCCACCATTCGGCCGTGCACATCGGCGAGCACCTGCACCTCGATATGCCGGGGTGCAGGCAGGAATCGCTCGACCAGCAGGGTGTCGTCGCCGAACGCGGCAGCGGCGACCCGGCGGGCGGAGGCGATCGCCTCGGGTAGTGCGGCGGCGTCCTCGGCGCGGACCATCCCTTTGCCGCCGCCCCCGGCCGAAGGCTTGATGAGCACCGGGAAGCCGAGACTGGCGGCCACCTCGGCCAGCGCCCGGTCCCGCTCGCCCGGGTCGGCCCCGTCAACTGGCGCGCCGTGCCCCGTGTCCGCAGGGTGTTCGGCCACGCCGTCGATCACCGGTACCCCGGCCGCCCGGGCCAGCTCCTTCGCCCGGATCTTGTCCCCCATCGCTGCCAGTGCCGCTACCCGGGGGCCGATGAAGGTGATCTGAGCCTCGGCGCAGGCGCGCGCCAGCGCGGGGCTCTCGGAGAGGAAGCCGTACCCGGGGTGGATCGCCTCGGCCCCGGTAGATCGGGCCGCGGCGATGATCGCGGCCACGTCCAGATAGGACTTGCTCGCCCGAGCCGGCCCCAGCCGCACGGCGACGTCTGCCTGCAGAACGTGCGGCGCGCCGTCGTCGGCATCGGAGTACACCGCTACAGAGCGGATCCCCAGCGCGCGCAGGGTAGCGATGATGCGCACGGCGATCTCACCGCGGTTCGCCACCAGGACTGTCTCGAAAGGGATCGTCATCGCGATCACATCCGGAACAGGCCGAAGCCTGGTGCGGGCAGCGGGGTGCGGGAGCACACGTCCAGCGCCAGACCGAGCACGGTGCGGGTGTCCGCCGGGTCGATGAGGCCGTCGTCCCAGAGCCGGGCGGTGGCGTAGTACGGGTTGCCCTGGCGTTCGTACTGCTCGCGCACCGGTGCGGCCAGTGCCTCGGCGGCGGCGTCGTCGAACTCCTCACCGCGGGCCGCCGCCTGGTCGGCGCGGACAGTGGTGAGCACCTTCGCGGCCTGTTCCCCGCCCATCACCGAGATCCGCGCCTGCGGCCACATCCACAGGAACCGCGGTGCGTAGGCGCGCCCGCACATCGAGTAGTTGCCGGCACCGAAGGACCCGCCGACCACCACGGTGAGCTTGGGTACCCGGGTGGTGGCCACGGCGGTGACCATCTTCGCGCCGTGCTTGGCGATCCCGCCGGCCTCGGCGTCCTTGCCGACCAGGAAGCCGGAGATGTTCTGCAGGAACAGCAGCGGGATGCCGCGCTGGTCGCACAGCTCGATGAAGTGGGCGCCCTTGACCGCCGACTCGCTCAGCAGCACCCCGTGGTTGGCGACGATGCCCACCGGGTGGCCGTGGATCCGGGCGAAGCAGGTGACCAGGGTGGCTCCGTACTCCGCCTTGAACTCGTGGGTCTGGCTGCCGTCGACGATCCGGGCGATGATCTCGCGCGGGTCCTGGGCGGTGCGCAGATCCGTGGTGACCGCACCGTAGAGCGTGTCCGGATCGACGGCGGGGGGCCGGGTCTCGTGCACATCCCAGGCCGGCGGGAGCGGTGGTGGCAACGTGGCGACCGCGTCGCGCAGGATGGCCAGGGCGTGCGGGTCGTCCTCGGCGAGGTGGTCCACCACGCCGGAGGTGCGGGCGTGCAGGTCGCCGCCGCCGAGCTCCTCAGCGGTGACCTCCTCGCCGATCGCTGCCTTCACCAACGGCGGGCCGCCCAGAAAGATCGTGCCCTGCCCGCGCACGATCACGGACTCGTCGCTCATCGCCGGCACGTACGCACCGCCGGCGGTGCAGGAGCCGAGCACTGCGGCCAGCTGCGGGATACCGGCGGCGGACATGGTCGCCTGGTTGGCGAAGATCCGGCCGAAGTGGTCGGCATCGGGGAACACCTCGTCCTGCATCGGCAGGTAGGCGCCACCGGAGTCCACCAGGTACAGGCAGGGCAGCCGGTTTTCGGCGGCGATCTGCTGGGCGCGCAGCTGCTTCTTCACCGTCATCGGGTAGTAGGTGCCGCCTTTGACAGTGGCATCATTCGCGAGCACCATCACCTGCCGGCCGGCGACCGTGCCGATCCCGGCGATCACCCCCGCCCCGGGAGACTCCCCGTCGTACAGGTCCCACGCCGCCAGCGGCGCGATCTCCAGGAACGGGCTGCCGGGATCGAGCAGCACCCGGATGCGCTCCCGCGGGAGCAGCTTGCCGCGCTGGACGTGCCGGGTACGGGAGCGTTCCGGACCGCCGCGGGCCACCTGCGCGAGGCGCTGGTGCAGCTCGGTGGCCAGGGCGCGCTGGGCCACCTCGTTCGCCGTGAACTCTTCGCTCGCCGGGTCTGCGGCGGTGGTCAGAATCGGCATCGACTCTCCTTACCTCGTGCGGGGATCGCCCGCAGGGTCAGGATGCCACGGGGGCGATGGCCGCGGGCGGAGATCGCTGCGCCCGCCCTACGGGGTGGTTCCGACGCATGTGGCGCGTCGGAACCACACCGCAGCGCAGAACGCCAGCTCAGCGCTCCGCGGGGATCTGCAGGAAATCGCGCAGTTCGGCCACACCCGCCAGGTGCACATGGCCGAGGAGCTCGGTGTGGGCGGCCGCCTGGGCGTCGAAGTTCGCACGGTCCATCCGGTAGTGCCGGTGCTCGGTGGGCTTGCCCTCACGGCCCTGCCGGCTGCTGCCGTTCGGGCGGTAGCCGAGCTTGGCGGAGACAGCGTTCGAGGCAGGGTTGTCCGCCCACGCGGAGGTGGTCGCGGTCTCGGCGCCGAGCCCCTCGAACGCCAGGTACAGCATCAGCGCGCGCATCTGCGTACCGAGGCCCTGCCCCTGATGCGCCTGACCGAGCCAGGAGCCGGAGGTGACGCAGCGGGCGACTGGGAAGTCGTCAGCCTCGATCGCTTGGATCCCTACCGGCTCGCCGCGGTGCAGCACCGCCAGCTCCAGGCTCCAGCTGTGGGCAGTGACCGCCGCGCGGGCGCGCCACTGATAGACGAGCACACTCCGGGCCACCTCCGTAGGCGTCCCCCGGGTCCACGGGAACAGGAACGGCATCGTGCCCGGGTCGTGCACCCCGCGCGGGGCGAGCTCCGCCAACTCGATGAGCAGGTCGTCGTCGAGGTAGCGCAACTCCAGGTCACCAGCCCGGGCGCGCAGCAGGCTCGGCGGCCAGAGGGTCCGCAGACGGTCGAGAGAGGTGAGGTGGGACATGGCGGAACGGTAGAGCCACCCGAGCGGCCTGGGCAACGGGTTTGCCTCCGCTGCCGCGATCTCAGCTGAGGTCGCCGGTCAGGTATCGCTGCACCGTGGGGGCCACCGCGGAGACCACCTGCTCATGGTCCATGCTCGCGATCGGCTCCACTCCGATCAGGTACCGCACCAAGACCAGCCCGAAGATCTGCGAGGCGACCAGATCGGCGCGGATCGGCATCTCGCCGGCCGGCACCACGCCGTCGAGCGCGGTAGTGAGCCGGCGGACCACCTGGCGGGTGAAGAACTCCCGGAGCAGCCGCGCGGACAGGTCGTTCGCCAGTGCCCCACGCAGCAGCGCCCGGAACCCTGGGCCGGTGCCAGGTGACTCGAGCATGGTCAGGAACATCCGCACCACCCGCTCGCCCAGGTGGTCCACATCGCCCTGGATCACCTGCGGGATCAGCTCACCCGGGTCGGCGGGCGGTGCGACCGCCGCCACGAACAACTCTTCCTTGGTGCCGAAGTAGTGGTGCACCAGGGCCGGGTCCACCTCGGCTGCAGCCGCGATCGCGCGGATCGAGGCACCCTCGTACCCGTTCTCGGCAAACTGCTCCCGGGCGGCCGCCAGGATCTGCGCCTTCGCCCCCGAGTTCCCCGGGCGTCTCCCGGTCCGCCGTGCCACGTCAGCACCCTAACCGGCGCGCGGCGCACACCCGGTCACGCACTGCGGCGGCGCAATGTCAGCCCACCGAGCGCCAGCGCGAGCACGACCGCGCCGAGCACGATGCCCAGGTCCCGCCACATCACCCCGGTCGGATCGACGTTCGCCCCGACCTCCAGCAGTGCTTCCACCGAGTAGGACAGCGGTAGCACGTTGCTGATCGCCTCCAGCCAGCCAGCCATCTGCTCCCGGGGCACGAACAGTCCGCAGAGGAGGATTTGCGGGATCGCCACAGCGGGCATGAACTGCACCGCCTGGAACTCGGTGCGCGCGAACGCGCTGCAGAGCAACCCCAGCGCCACGCCGAGCACCGCATTCGCCACCGCGATCAGGATCACCAGCCACACCGGCCCGGCGGTCTCCAGCCCGAGCAGCCAGTACGCCAGACCGGTGGCCACCGCACCTTGGGCCGTAGCCGCCAGCGCGAACGCGAGACCGTAGGCGAACAGGATGTCCAGCTTGCCGATCGGGGTGGTCAGCAACCGTTCCAGCGTGCCCGAGGTGCGTTCGCGAAGCATGGCGATCGAAGTCACCACGAACATCAGCACGAACGGGAAGATGCCGAGCATCACCAGGGCGGCCCGCTGGAAGGACGGGTCGTTGCCGGAGAACATGTACTTCACCAAGGTGAGCAGCACGATCGGCATCAGCAGCACCAGCGCCATCGTCGGGCGGTCGTGGCGCAACTGGCCGAGGATCCGGCCCACTGTGGCGCCGAGCAGCCGGGCATGCATCAGGCCGCCTCCGTCCGCCGGACCAGACGACCGAACGCCTCGTCCAGGTCCTCGCAGCCGGCCTTAGCCTTCAGTGCCGCAGGAGTCCCGGTGTGCAGCAGGGCGCCGTCGCGGATCAGCACCAGCTCATCACACCGGTTCGCCTCGTCCATCACGTGGCTGGAGACCAGGATCGTGGTCCCCCGTGCGGCCAGATCGTGGAACTGCTGCCACAGCTCGTCGCGGAGCAGCGGGTCCTGGCCGACGGTCGGTTCGTCCAGGACCAGCAGGTCCGGCTGAGCGACGATCGCGCAGGCCAGCGAGGCGCGGGAGTGCTGCCCGCCGGAGAGGGTGCGGCTCACCTGGTCGGCGTGGTCGGTCAGGCCGACGGCGTCGATCGCCCGGGCGGCAGCGTCCCGGCCGAGCCGGTACAGCGAGGCGAAGTAGCGGACATTCTCTGTGACCGTCAGGTCGGCATAGATGCTCGGTGCCTGGGTCATGTACCCGATCCGGTGGCGCAGCGGGGGGCTACCGGCCGCGTGGCCGAGCACCTCGACGGAGCCGGAACGCACCCGTTGCACCCCGACGATGGCGCGCAGCAGCGTGGTCTTCCCGCTGCCGCTGGGGCCGAGCAGCCCGGTCACCGATCCGGCCGGCACGCTCAGGTCGACGCCCCGCACCACAGTGCGCCCGCCGCGATCCACCACCAGTCCGGTGATCTCGATAGCAGCGTCCATCGCTCGTCCTTCCGCCAATAATTCAACGGTAGATGAATTACTGGCGAGCAGCAATAGCACGGCGCGTACGTCAGCTCGAGCCGGGCCGGCGAGTCAGCCGAGGGCGGACTGCGCCGGCACCTCGGTCTGCTCCCCGTCGGTGGTAGTCACCGTGAGCGAGCCGGCGAACTCCACCTCGCCCGGGAACCAGACGATCCACCACCCGTCGGCGACGGTGGCATCGGCGAAGCTACCGTCGGCGGTGGTCACCCGCACGCTGGTCACGTCCGAGCCGGCGGTGCCGACCGCCATGGTCAGCGGCCCGAGGTCCGGGAACGGTTCCTGGGTGCCGCCCTCCAGGAACGTCACCTCACCAGGGCCCTCCGGCTCGATGGACTGCTCCGGGGGCCAGGCGACGCCTTCCGCTCCGCGCTGCACCCCGCCCTCCGCCTCGGGATCCGGCATCACGAAGCACCACTGGTAGCCGGCGTCAGCCACGGACAGCATCATCCGGTAGTCACCGCGCTGCTCGGCGATGGTCGGGGTCACCTCGACCATCTCCTGCCCCAGCGGGATCTCACTGGGTGGGCAGAGCTCGGCCATCTCCTCGAGCCCGGCCGGTGCAAGCTCGGTGGGGGTGGCGGTCCAGCTCGCATATGCCTCCGGCGAGTTCTGCGGGATCAGCGTGAACACTCCGACCAGCAACAGCACCGCCGCCGCTGCACCGGCGAGGATCCGGCGGGTCGGCCGGGAGATCGGGCGCGGCACCACGTCCGCGGTCGGTACCGTGTCCGCCTCGGCGTCGATCCGGGCCCGAATCTCCTCGCGGAGGGTCGCCGAGACCGGCACCTCGCCGGTGGGTACCGGGTTCAGGGTCTTCACTGCGCGCAGCAGTGTCGAGTCTTCAGGCACGCCGCACCCCCGAGGTGGTCCGGTCGATCAGATGCAAGAGTCGGCGGCGCGCCCGGTAGAGACGGACGGCGTAGGCGGCCTTGGTGCAGCCCAGCACAGTCGCAGCCTCGTCCTGGGTCAGCTCGTCCCAGGCGGTGAGGGCGATGACTTCCCGCTCATTGTCGGTGAGCCTGTTCCAGGCGCGCACCAGATCGGTACGGCCCGCGATCGCTGCTGCCGGGTCCGGGGAGGACACCGGCCCTTGAGCAGCCAGGTGCACCCGCAAGGAGCGCTGCCGGTGATGCGAGCGCTCGTGGTTGCGCAGGATGTTGCGGGCGACGGCGAACAGCCAGCCCCGCGCCGGATCGGGGACATCGTCGATCCGGCGCCACGTGACAACGAAGGTCTCGGCCACCACGTCCTCCGCATCCCCAACTTCTGACCGGCGGCGGATGAAGGCCAACAACTCCTGATGGTGAGCCCTGTACAGGGCGTCGAACCGTCCCTCCGGGTCGGCCCTCATCCGCCGCCTCCCCGTCCCTTACACCTAGATATGTCCGGCACCCCCGAGATGATTACAGACGAGTTTTCTGAGAGCATCACTGCATCGGACGCAGTGCCGGCCGCCGAGAGCCGGTGGGGAGAGGGATCGACGATGATGACTCCAGACCAGCAGCACATCCGCCACAGCGCGAGTTCGGCGCCGTCGCTCCCGGCACCGCAGGCCTCACGGCGGCGCCGGGCACGCACGGTCACCGTAGCGGCACTGACCTCCATGCTCCTGACCGTCGGGGCCGCACAAGCACTCGCCACACCGGGCCGCGACGCCCCGACGGACGAGCCGTCGACACCGGGAACGAACGCCAGCGCCACCGAGTGGCAGGACTGGTCCAGCGACCTGTTCGCCGAGGCACGCAGCACGGACTGGGCCGCGGATTCCGCCACCCGCGGGTGTGAGCTGATCTCGGTCGACATTGTGAGCACCACTGTGCCAGAGGGCACCTTCGCCGGAGCACCCGCCGAGCTCGAGGTGCCGATGGTCGACCGAGAAGAGGACTGCACCTCCTCCCCCGAGGCGCAGCAGCTCTCCGCGAACGCCACCGTGGCGAGTGCCTGCCGGTCCATCAGCGGACCGAGCACGATCTGCCTGAACCGCTCCGGGAGCTACGTGGTGGCTTCTTACACCTACCGCGGCGGCGGGTCCACCCAAGGATTCCTGCGGGTCTACGAGCGGTCCAGCTCCTCCGGTTGCGGTACCGGCAGCACGCTCGGCACCCGGTCCGGCACTTTCTACAGCGGCACCACCTACAGCCGCTCGGTCTACCACGCCGGCTACGACCACTTCTCCGCAGCGTTCTGGCACAAGGCCTGGTGGGGCCACACGAACTGGGGCGCGGTGTGCGACAGCCTCTGACCCACGCCGGCGGCTGAGCCGCATCGAACGGGCGTCTGCAGTGCGATTGGCGTATCTGCAGCGCCGCGATATGCGCCTCCGGTACCGATCCGCGCTGCAGACGGCCGTCGAGCGCGCCGGCAGGTTAGACTTCGTCGCACGGACACCCTGGGGCTGATGTGCCCCGGGCACGACCGGCCGGATCTGGCCGGATGGTCCCGCACCCACCATCGCTTCCTGCTGTGCTGGAGTTCTGCCCGTGCCCCGTCGTGCCCCGATCGCTGCCGCTGTGCTCGCGTTCCTCACCGTCACCGCCTGCTCGACCGCCGACGGCGGAGCCTCGCCGGACGAGGAGGACGTCACCTCCTCCGGTGGTGCCGCCTCCGCAGACACCGGCGGCTACCCGCTGACCGTGGACAACTGCGGTACCGAGGTCACCGTCGATGCTCCCCCGCAGCGGATCGTGACCATCAAGTCCACCTCCACCGAGCTGGTGTTGGCTCTCGGTCTGGCGGACCGGCTGGTCGGCACCGCGTTTGCCGACGGCCCACTCCCGGACGACCTGGCCGAAGCGGGGGGTGAGGTTCCGGTGCTCGCCGAGCGCGCGCCGTCCTCGGAAGTGGTGCTCGCCGCTGAACCCGACTTCGTGCTCGCCGGCTGGGAGTCCAACTTCTCCGCCGACTCGGCCGGGGAGCGCAGCGAGCTGACCGAGCTGGGCATCGCCACCTACGTGAACCCGGCCGCCTGCCTGGAAGAGGACTACCAGCCGAACCCGCTGACGTATCAGCACATCTTCGATGACATTCTCGAAGCCGGGGACCTGCTCGGCGCACCGGAGGGGGCCGAGGCCCTGGTGGCCGAGCAGCGGGATGCCCTGGCTCAGGTGCAGCCCTCCAGCGAGGACCTGACCGCACTGTGGTACTCCTCCGGTTCGGACATCCCGTACGTCGGCGGTGGGATCGGGGCGCCACAGCTGTTGCTGGAGACCGTCGGGCTGCAGAACATCATGGCCGACGTCGAGGAGTCCTGGGCATCGGGGTCCTGGGAGGCGATCGCTGCGCAGAACCCGGACGTGATCGTGCTGGTGGACTCGGCGTGGAACACCGCCGAGCACAAGATCGAGGTGCTCGAATCCTCCCCGGTGACCTCGACGATGGACGCGGTGATCGACGAGCGCTACCTGGTGCTGCCGTTCCCCGCCAGCGAAGCCGGAGTACGCAGCGCACCCGCCGCCGTCGACCTGGCCGACCAGCTCGCCGACCTGACCGGGCAGAGCTGAGCGAGCCCGATGACCCGGACCGAGCTCGCACCCACCGCAGCGGCGCAGGCCGCGCCGGTGCCGCGTGCCGGCCGAGCACCGCGGCTCGCTCCGTGGCTGCTGCTGGCGACCGGGCTGCTGATCGTCTCCGGGCTGGTGGCGCTGACCATCGGCCCGGCCGGGATCACCCCGGCCGAGGTGCTCGGTAGTGCCCGGCACCATCTGCTCACCTGGCTGGCCGAGCACGGTCTGGGCTTCCTGGACCCCGGCACCAACCCGCTCTCCCGGATCCGGGATGCGATCGTCTGGCAGGGTAGGGCGCCGCGGCTGTTCACCGCGGCGGCGGTGGGTGCCGGGCTCGCGCTGTCCGGTGCCGTGATGCAGGCGATCACCCGGAACCCGCTCGCCGATCCGTACCTGCTCGGAGTCTCCTCCGGTGCGGCGCTGGGCGCGGTGGCGGTGCTGCTGCTCGGGTTCGCCGTGGCGCTTCCACTGGCCGCGTTCGTCGGAGCGCTGCTGGCACTCGGGGCGACCCTGGCGCTGGCGGGAATCGGCGGGCGGCTCACCCCCTCGCGGACCATCCTGGCCGGGATCGCCGTGGCGCAGGGCGCTTCGGCGCTGGTCTCGTTCGCGATCGTGGCCAGCGCTCAGGGCGACTCCTACCGGGAGATCATCAACTGGCTGATGGGGTCGGTGGCCGGTGCCACCTGGAGCTCGGTCGCGATCGCCGTGGGGGCGCTGGTGGTGATCGGCACAGTGCTGCTGGCGCGAGCACGCACACTGGATGCGTTCACCTTCGGCGACACCGCTGCCGCCTCGCTCGGTGTGCACGTGAGCGGTACCCGGTGGCTGCTGCTCACCCTGACGGCGCTGCTGGTGGGCGCGATGGTGGCGGTGAGTGGCTCGATCGGGTTCATCGGCCTGGTGGTGCCGCACGTGGTGCGACTGCTGCTCGGCGCCCGGCACTCCCGGCTGCTGCCGGTGGCCGCTGTGGTCGGTGCGGTGTTCCTGCTCTGGGCCGATACCGGGGCACGTTCGTTCTTCGCGCCCTCGGAGGTTCCGGTGGGGATCCTCACCGCGGCGATCGGCGCACCCGTGTTCGCCTGGCTGCTGATGCGCAACCGGAACAGATCATGAGCACGCACACCTCCGCCGTCGCGCAGCTGACGGTGACCGAGCTGACCGGCGAGGACCTGACCTACCGGGTGGAGTCGGCGACGCTGCTCGGCGGCGTGGACCTGCGGCTGCGCAGCGGCGAGGTGACCGGGGTGATCGGACCGAACGGGTCCGGCAAGTCCACGCTGCTGCGGCTGATCGTCGGGGCGCTCTCGCCGTCGGCCGGGCAGCTGCGGCTTGACGGCGCGGACCTGGCCGGGATGAGCCGGCGCCGGCGCGCCCGGGTGCTGGCCCTGGTGGAGCAGGACGCCCGCACCGATATCCCGCTGACCGCCCGGGACGTGGTGCTGCTCGGCCGCATCCCGCACCAGGGGATGTTCGGGGCAGAGAGCACAACCGACACCGAGCTGGCCGACGCCTGCCTGCACCGCGCGGGCGCTGCCGAGCTCGCCGACCGCAACTTCGCCACCCTCTCCGGAGGCGAACGGCAGCGGGTGCAGCTCGCCCGGGCACTCGCCCAGGAGCCACAGCTGCTGCTCCTGGACGAGCCGACCAACCACCTGGACATCGCGGCCCAGCTGGCCATGCTCTCCGTGGTGCAGGAAGTGGCCGACGCCGGCACCGGGGTACTGATGGCATTGCACGACCTGAACCACGCGGCGCGGGTGTGCGACCAGGTGGTAGTGCTGGAACGCGGACTGGTGGTGGCCACCGGCGCACCGCAGGACGTGCTCACCCCAGACCTGATCGCCGAGGTGTACGGCGTGGCAGCGGAGTGGGTGCCCGGACGGTACGGACCGACCCTGACGTTTGCCCCTTTGGAGTGACTCCGGCTCCGACCTGCGGCGGATCCCGCGTCGGCCAGTGCACGGTACGTTGGCACCCATGGTCAACTGGTCCGGAGTACTGCGGCGAGTCCAACGCGCGGCGCGCTGGTGGGTGATCGCAGCGGTGGCGGCACACGGAGCGGGGATCGCCACGGTCGTCACCGTGGACCGGATGCGGAAGCGGCGCTACCCGCCCGGCGGCGAGTTCCCGCGCACGCCGCCGCGGACACTGCCGGTGGCCGGCTCCGAGGTGACCGTGTTCACCTTCGGCCAGCACGTCTACGACGCGATGCTCGCCTCCATCCGGGAAGCGAAGGAGACGATCTACTTCGAGACCTTCATCTGGAAGTCGGACGAGATCGGGCAGATCTTCAAGGACGAGCTGATCACCGCGGCCAAGCGCGGGGTGGAGGTGTACATCGCCGTGGACACCTGGGGAAACCTGGTGGTCGACCCCCGGTTCAAGCGGATGCCGGACCTGCCCACCCTGCATGCGCTCTGGTTCCCGCTGATCCGCCCCGGGCTGGTCACGATGAACCCGCGCAAGACCGGGCGGGACCACCGCAAGATCCTCGTGGTGGACTCCGAGGTCGGGTACGTCGGTGGGTACAACATCGGCTCGCTGTACGCCACGATGTGGCGCGATACCCACGTGCGGGTCGCCGGGCCCTCGGTCTGGGAGCTCGAGGACGCGTTCGTGGACTTCTGGAACGATCACCGGCGGCGCAAGCACCCGAAGCTGCCGGACACCGGCTCGCGGGCGTGGGAGCCACGGATCCGAGCGGCGGAGAACGCACCGAGCCGGCTGCTGTTCCCCGTGCGCGGGCTGTACCTGGAGGCGATCGACCGGGCCGAGGACCACGTGTACATCACCCAGGCCTACTTCATCCCGGACCGGGAGATCCTGGACACCCTGATCGCCGCGGCAAGACGCGGCGTGGACGTGCGGGTGCTGGTGCCCAGGGTGTCCAACCACGTGCTCGCGGACTGGGCGGCCCGGTCCTACTACTCGCGCCTGCTCGAGGCCGGGGTCACCCTCTGGTTGTTCCGGGACGCGATGGTGCACGCGAAGACGATGACCGTGGACGGGCGCTGGTCCACGATCGGCACTGCGAACATCGACCGGATGTCCATGACTGGGAACTTCGAGGTGAACTTGGAGTTCTACGACGACGGCCTGGCCGAGCACATGGAGCGGGTGTTCGCCACCGACCTGACCAATTGCACCGAGCTGACTCTGGAGCAGTGGAACGCCCGCGGCTGGTTCACCCGGGTGCTGGAGTACCTGATCAAACCGTTCGGCCCGCTGATGTGAGTCTTTCCCGGACCACGAGGGTGGGCTCGATGTCGAGAATCCGCTGAATCTAGACACTGAGGCCACCCTCGCGGTGCACGGCGCGGCTCAGCTGCCGGTGCGGAACATGTCCTCCTCGGCAGGTCGGATCACCGAGGCAGCACCGTCGCCGTCCTCGTGAGTGACCAGGTGGCCGAGCCCGCGCACCACGGCGACCGGGCGGCCATCGGTCTTGCCGCGGACCAGATCGGCGGCGGCGGCGATCTCATCGGCCGCGTTGACGATCGTGGCGGCCAGCTCGCGGCCGTGCTGGTCGCGCTGCCCGCGCAGATCCTGCAGGACCTGCAGTCCGGCGGCACCGATACCGATATCGGCGATCCCGCGCCGCCAGGGCCGGCCGACCGTGTCGGTGACCAGCACAGCGGGCCGAACGCCCAGCCGGGCGGACAGCCCGCGGCGCAACCGTCGGGCGGAGTCATCGGAGTCCTCGGGCAGCAGCAGCACGGTGCCCGGGTGCACGTTCGAGGCGTCGACCCCGGCGGCGGCCATCACCAGACCCTGCCGGTTCTCCACGATCTTCAGCGTGGACCCGTCCGGATAGCTACGGGTGGCTACGACGCGCACCGTCTCGGCGTCGATCGCCTCCTCGCGGCTGGTCGCGGCGCGCAGCCGGCCTTCGGCCTTGGCGACCACTTTGGAGGCCACCACCACGATGTCGCCGTCGGTGACGCCGCCCGGCCCCTGAGGCCAGGTCAGTCCGCCGAGCAGCGGGGTCAGGACGGCGGCGAGGTCAGTACTCGAGGTGACCTCGCCGAGGCCGTCGGGAGCTTGGGCAAGCAACATCAGTGCACCACCTGGGGAAGGACGTCGGTTCCGAATTTCTCGATCCACTCGGCCTGGTTCGGGCCGGTGTTGTGCAGGTAGATGGCGGTGGCGCCGAGGTCCACGTAGCGCTGGATCTCGGCCAGGTGGTCGGCCGGATCTGCGGAGATCACCATCGCGGCGCGGGCGTCCGCGGGGCGGATCATCCGGGCGATCTGGGCCACCTCGAACGGGGAGCGCAGGTCCGCCTTGGCGAACCGGAGCGCGCCGTTGGGCCAGGTGCGCAGCGTGTTCTCCAGTGCCTGGGCGTCGGTCGGCGCCCAGGAGGAGTGCAGCTGGACCACCCGATGGGTGGCGTCGGGATCCTTGCCGCCCTCCCGCGCACCCTGGCGGACCCGATCGAACAGGGCGGCCACCTTCTCGCTCGGCCCGCCGAGGGAGAGGATGCCGTCGGTATGCCGACCCGCGCGGCGGGCGGTGACCGGTCCGGCGGTGCCGACCAGGATCGGCGGCGGCGCCGCCGGCATGGTCCAGAGCCGGGTGGACTCCATCTTGAAATACTTCCCGGAGTGCTTGGTGTCCTTCCCGGCAGCGGAGTTGGCCAGCAGCTTGGTGATGATCTCGATCGCCTCGAACATCCGGTTGATCCGCTCCGGGGCCTCCGGCCAGTACGGTGCCACCGAGTGCTCGTTGATCGCCTCTCCGGCACCGATACCCAACCAGTGCCGGCCCGGGTACATCGCTGCCAGCGTGGCACTGGCCTGCGCGAGGACCGCCGGATGCCAGCGGAAGGTCGGTACTGCCACAGCGGGACCGACGTCTCCGGTGGTGCGCTCGGCGATCGCGGTGAGCACGTTCCACACGAACGAGGCCTGCCCCTGGGCGGGCACCCAGGGCGCCATCACGTCCGAGGCCGCGACTCCGGAGAAGCCGTGGGCTTCGGCGCGCTCGGCAAGCTCGACCGCCTGCCGGGGGTGCAGATGCTCCAACGCCGCTGCGAAGCCGATCTGCACCATGCCGGGCAGCCTACTAGCGGCAGGGCTCATGGCTCCGACACCGGCCGCGTGGCACACTCAGGAATCACTATGACCGCCTCCGCTCACCCGCCCGTACCGCCGCCTGCGTCCGCGCCGTCGATGGACGTCCTGCTGACCGGGACCGTGTTCTTCGACCTGATCTTCACCGGCTTCGCCCATCCCCCTGCTCCGGGCACCGAAGTGTGGACCACGGGGATGGGCTCCTCCCCCGGTGGTATCGCCAATCTAGCCGTCGCCTGCTCTCGTCTGGGGCTGCGCACCGGGCTGGCAGCGGGGTTCGCCGACGACCTGTACGGGGACTGGATGTGGCAGGTGCTCGCCGACCAGGAGCACGTCGACCTGAGCTACTCCCGCCAGTTCCATGCCTGGCACACGCCGGTCACCGTCTCGCTGGCCCTGGAGGATGACCGGAGCATGGTCACCCACGGGCACCGCACCCCCGAGCCGGTCGCCGATCTGATCGCTGATCCGCCGCGGACCGGGGCCGTGCTGGTGGACCTCGGCGATCCGGAGCTGCGCGCAGCCCCCTGGTGGCGCCGAGCGCGTGAGGCGGGTGCGCTGATCTTCGCCGACGCCGGCTGGGACCCGGAGCAGGCGTGGGACCGGCAGATCCTCGACGACCTGAGGCACTGCGACGCGTTCACCCCGAACGCCGACGAAGCGATGGGCTACACCCGCACCTCCTCCCCCGAAGAGGCAGTAGAAACCCTCGCCGAGCACGTCCCGCTCGCGGTCGTCACCTGCGGCAGCGGAGGGGCGCTGGCGGTCGAGCGCAGCACCGGGCAGCGCGCCCGGGTGCCCTCGCTGCGCACCGACCTGGTGGATGCGACCGGTGCCGGGGACGTGTTCGCCGCCGCCCTGGTGCTCGGCACGCTGCGCGGCTGGCCGTTGGAGCAACGGCTCCGGTTCGCCGTACTGTGCTCCAGCCTCGCGGTCCAACAATTCGGCGGCTCGCTGGCTGCCCCGGGCTGGGGCGACATCGCCGACTGGCGCCGCCAGGTGCTCCGCAGCGCAGCCACCGACCCGGAGGCCGCGATCACCGCGCGCGACTACGCATTCGTCGACGACCTGCTCACCGGTATGGCCACCCGCCGGGTGCGCCGCGCCGAGGCCACCATCGCCCGGATCTCCGACGCCGGACTCGCCGCGGCCACTCCGCCGGAGGCACCCACCCAGGAAGAAGGACAGCCATGATCTCACGACGCTCTCTGGCCGCGGCCGCAGCACTGGCCACCGCTGCCGGCCTGCTCGCCGCCTGCGCCCCCGGCAGCGGTACCGGTGAGGAGGAGACCACTCCGGCCGAAGCCAGCGAGGTGAGCACCGACCTGGCCTCCCTCGGTGAGGTCACTCTGACGGTCTGGGACCAGGAGGTCCGCGGCGGGCAGGACGAGCAGATGCAGCGCTTGAACGAGGCGTTCATGGAGGAGTACCCGAACATCACCATCGAACGGAACTCCCAGTCCTTCGACGATCTGGAGACCACGCTGCGCGGGGCACTGACCGGCAACGAGGCACCGGACGTGGTGCAGGCGAACAACGGCCGCGGCACGATGGGCGCGTTCGTCTCCGCCGGGCTGCTGCTCAACCTCGAGCCCTACGCCGAGGCGTACAGCTGGGCCGACCGATTCTCCGCCGATGTGCTCGCCGTCTCCCGCTACTCCGAGGATGGTGTCACGTTCGGCGAGGGCAACCTGTACGGCCTGCCGCAGGTCGGCGAGGTGGTCGGGGTGTTCTACTCCCGCTCCGCGCTCGAACAGGTGGGAGGAGAGGACGAGCTGCTCGAGGGCGACTTCGACACCTTCCGGGATGTCCTCGGCCGGGCGGCCGAGGAGGGCCTGACCCCGATCCAGCTTGGCAACATCGAAGGCTGGCCGGCCGGGCACGTGTTCGGCCCGATCCAGGCCCAGCACACCCCGGCCGAGGCGATCCGCGCCCTCGGTATGGGCAACGCCGGTGCGTCCTGGACCAGCGAGGAGAACATCGCCGCCGCCACCGAGCTGGCCGACTGGTCCGCCAGCGGCTACTTCAACGACGGGCCGAACGGCACCGACTACGACGCCGCCTGGTCCAACTTCGCCTCCGGGGACGGCGTGTTCCTGATCGGCGGGTCCTGGCTGGCCGCGGACCTGCAGGAGGCGATGGGTGACGACCTCGGCTTCTACGTGCCCGCGGCGGCCGACGGCACACTGTCCACCACCGGAGGCACCGGGTTGCCGTTCGCCGTCACCGAGCAGAGCCCGAACGCGGACGCCGCCGCCGGCTACGTGGACTTCATCACCAGCGACGAGGCGATGGAGGTGCTCGCCGACACCGGGAACATGCCGGTCAACCGCACCGCCGACCTGGCTCCCGCCTCCGGGGTGAACGCCGACATCTACGCCGCCTTCGGCGAGGTCACCGAGAACGGCAACCTGCTGCCCTACCTGGACTGGGCGACCCCCACGATGGGCGACACCCTGGGAGCTGCCCTGCAGAACCTGATCGCGGCGGAGTCCACGCCCGAGGAGGCGATGCAGATGCTGGAGGACGACTACAGCGCGTTCACCTCGGGCGGCTGAGATGACCGCGGCCCAGCCCAGCACGCGTGAACGCCCGGGCCGGAGGCGCGCGCGGTGGTGGCGGCCGTGGTTGTACCTGGCGCCCGCGCTCGTGGTCTACGGGGCGTTCCTGCTCTACCCGCTCGTGCGCTCGGCCCAGTTCTCCCTGTTCGAGTGGGACGGGCTGGGCACGTCCACGTTCGTGGGTCTGGCCAACTACGCCGACCTGGTCTCCGACCCCGGCCTGCGGGCAGCGTTCGGGCATGCGCTGGTGCTGATCGCGTTCTTCGCGCTGCTGCCGCTGGTGATCGGCCTGGCGGTGGCCGCGGTACTGAACCGGGCCCGCGTGCGTGGCCTCGGCCTGTTCCGGACCGTGGTGTTCGTGCCGCAGGTGCTGGCGATGGTCGTGGTGGCAGTGGCCTGGCGGGCCATCTACGCACCGGACGGTCCCCTGAACGCCGCACTGACCGCCGTCGGGCTGGACCAGCTGACCCGCGCCTGGCTGGGCGACTACACCTGGACCTTGCCGGCAGTGGGCCTGGTCGGCACCTGGGTGCAGACCGGGCTGGTCACCGTGCTGATGCTCGCCGGGATGTCCAGGGTGCCGACCGAACAGTACGAGGCGGTCCGGCTGGACGGTGCCGGTGCGGTGCGGGAGTTCTTCGCACTCACCCTGCCGAGCATCCGCGGGGAGATCGCCGTGGCGCTGACGCTGACCGTGGTGGCCGCACTGAAGACGTTCGATCTGGTCTACGTGACCACCGCCGGCGGACCGGGCAACTCCACCACTGTGCCCGCCTACGAGGTGTTCCAGCGCGCGTTCCGCACCGGGCAGGTGGGTTCGGCGGCAGCGGTGGCGATCACGCTGACCGTGCTGATCTTCGCGATCAACCTGGTGATCAACCGGATCGTCGAGCCGAAGGAGTCGCGATGATCGTCTCCCGGTTCGAGACTGCGATGAACTATCTGCTGCTGATCGTGGTGGCCGCGTTCGCCCTCGCCCCGATCGCGGTGGTGCTGTTCACCTCGGTGCAGCCGCCGCTCGGCGAGTCCGGCGTGGCGCTGGGCAACTATGCGCAGGCGTGGAGCGAGGGCAACTTCGCCCGCTACCTGCGCACCTCCCTGCTGGTCTCCGGCACAGTGCTCGCTGTCGCGCTGGTGGCGTCGATCCTGGCCGGGTACGCGTTCGGCACGATGAACTTCCGTGGCTCGGGCGTAGCCTTCCCCCTGATCCTGGTGGGAATCATGGTGCCCACCGAGGCGATCGTGGTGCCGTTGTTCTACGACCTGCGCACCCTCGGAATGACGAACACGCTCTGGGCGGTGGCGTTCCCGCAGATGGCGCAGTCCATCGCCTTCGGCACGTACTGGATGCGCGCGTACTTCCGCACCGCACCACGATCGCTGATGGAGGCGGCCCAGCTGGACGGTGCCAGCGAACGCCGGGTGCTCTGGTCCATCCTGGTGCCGCTGGGCCGGCCGGCGATCATCACGATGACCGTGCTGGTGTTCATGTGGACCTGGAACGAGTTCCTCATCCCGCTGGTGATGAGCCCGAACGGCGCCTACCGCACCGCACCACTGGCACTCGCGCTGTTCCAGGGGCAGCACGTGCAGGCCACCTCGCTGCTCGCCGCGGCCGCGGTGCTGGTGGCGCTGCCGGTGGTGATCGTCTACCTGTTCCTGCAACGACACTTCATCCGCGGCATGCTTGAAGGGGCGGTGCGGGAGTAGTGCTAAGGATCGAGACCATCCGCGTCGTGACCAGAGCACGCCCGGCCCTGCTGCCCGACGCGAAGCAACTGCTCTCCGCTTGCGTGTGCGCGACGCCGTCACCGATGCGGGCATTCCGGTGCTGAGCCCGCACTGACCATGATCGGATTTCTGGCCAGGCCCGGGTTTCTGGGATGATCAGGCTCATGACTGATGCAGCGACCACACCGCCGAACCCGCACCTGCCGACCGAGCCGATCCGCCCGGTCGCCCAGGTACCGGACCGGCCGTCGCTGGACGGGCTCGAGGACCGCTGGGCCACCGCCTGGGGCGAGCAGGGCACCTACGCCTTCGACCGCAGCGCCGAGCGGGCAGACGTGTTCTCCATCGACACTCCCCCGCCCACCGCGTCCGGGTCGCTGCACATCGGCCACGTGTTCTCCTACACGCACACCGACTGCCTGGCCCGCTACCAGCGGATGCGCGGGGCGGAGGTGTTCTACCCGATGGGCTGGGACGACAACGGCCTGCCCACCGAACGCCGAGTGCAGAACTACTACGGCGTGCAGGTGGATACCTCGCTGCCCTACCAGGTGGACTTCGCCCCGCCGTTCGCCGGGGACGTGCCGAAGAACCACCGGCCCACCCCGGTCTCCCGGCAGAACTTCGTCGAACTGTGCCTCACCCTCGCCGCCGAGGACGAGAAGAGCTTCGAGCAGGTGTTCCGTTACCTGGGCTTGAGCGTGGACTGGGCACAGACCTACCAGACGATCAGCCCCACCTCCCAGCAGACCTCCCAGCGGGCGTTCCTGCGTCAGCTCGCCCGGGGTGAGGCCTACCAGATCGAGGCCCCCACCCTCTGGGACGTGACGTTCCAGACCGCCGTGGCACAGGCCGAGCTGGAGGACCGGGAGCGGGACGGCTCCTACCACCGGATCTCCTTCCACGACGGCACCACACCGGTGTACATCGAGACCACCCGCCCGGAGCTGCTCGCCGCGTGTGTGGCGCTGGTGGCGCACCCGGACGACGAGCGCTACCAGCCGATGTTCGGCCGTGAGGTCACCTCCCCGGTGTTCGGAGTGCAGGTGCCGGTGCTGGCGCATCCGCTGGCCGACCCGGAGAAAGGTGCCGGGATCGCGATGATCTGCACCTTCGGCGACACCACCGACGTCACCTGGTGGCGCGAGCTCAACCTGCCCACCCGGACGATCCTCGGCCGCGACGGCCGCATCCTCGCCGAGCCACCGGCGGCGATCACCTCTGCTCAGGGACTGGCCGCCTACGAGCAGCTGGTCGGGCTGACCGTGTTCTCCGCGCAGAAGAAGATGGTCGAGCTGCTCACCGCCTCCGGTGACCTGCACGGCGAGCCCCGGAAGATCAGCCACCCGGTGAAGTTCTACGAGCGCGGTGAGAAGCCGCTGGAGATCGTCTCCTCCCGGCAGTGGTATGCCCGCAACGGTGGCCGGGACGCGGAGCTGCGGACGAAGCTCGTGGAGCGGGGCCGCGAGCTGTCCTGGCACCCGGAGTACATGCAGTCCCGGTACGAGAACTGGGTGGACGGCCTCACCGGCGACTGGCTGCTCTCCCGGCAGCGGTTCTTCGGCGTGCCGTTCCCGCTCTGGTACCGCCTGGACCAGACGGGCGAAGTGATCTACGACGAGCCGCTGGTGCCCACCGGGGACCTGCTGCCGGTGGATCCGGCCACCGATGTGCCCGCGGGGTACACCGAGTCTCAGCGCGGCGAGCCCGGCGGCTTCATCGGCGACCCGGACGTCCTGGACACCTGGGCGACGTCCTCGCTCACCCCGCAGCTGGCCGGGCGGTGGGAGCGCGACGAGGACTTCTTCTCCCGGGTCTTCCCCTACGACGTGCGGCCCCAGGGTCACGACATCATCCGCACCTGGCTGTTCTCCACTGTGGTGCGGGCGAACGCCGAACACGACTCGCTGCCGTGGCGCCATGCCGCGATCTCCGGCTGGATCCTGGACCCGGACCGGAAGAAGATGTCCAAGTCCAAGGGCAATGTGGTCACCCCGCTCGGTCTGTTGCAGCAGCACGGCTCGGACTCGGTGCGCTACTGGGCAGCCTCGGCGCGCCTCGGTGGGGATACCGCCTTCGACGAGGGGCAGATGAAGATCGGCCGCCGGCTGGCGATCAAGCTGCTGAACGCGAGCAAGTTCGCGCTCTCCTTCGCCGGCGACGAGCAGGTCACGTTGCGCCCCGAGGCGGTCACCGAGCCGATCGACCGGGCCATCCTCGCCCAGCTCGCCACTGTGGTGGACACTGCGACCGCCGGCTACGAGAGCTACGACCACGCCCGTGCGCTGGAGATCACCGAGTCCTTCTTCTGGACCTTCTGCGACGACTACCTGGAGCTGGTCAAGGACCGCGCATACGGCAACGAGATGTTCTCCCTGGCGGCCACCGAGTCCGCGCGAGCGGCGCTCTGGCTGGCGCTGGACGTGCTGCTGCGGCTACTCGCCCCGGTGCTGCCGTTCGCCACTGAGGAGGTCTGGACCTGGTGGCGGGAAGGTTCGGTGCACCGCGCCGCCTGGCCCACCCCGCAGGTGCTGCGCACCGCTGCCGGCGACGGCGATCCCTCCTTGGTCTCGACGGCCGGCTCCGCGCTGGCTGCGTTGCGGAAGGTGAAGTCGGAGGCGAAGGTGTCCCAACGGACCGAGTTTGCTTCGGCCGAGCTCGCGCTCGCGGAGGCCAACCATGCTGCGGTGCAGTCGGTGTTGGGCGACCTCCGGGCCGCCGGCCGGGTGGCCGGCGAGCTGACGCTGAGTGCTGCGGCCGATGGCGCCGACGGTGTGCAGGTGGCCGGCGAGCTGCTCCCCCCGCCGCCGAAGAAGAAGTAGGGCCGCTGGCGGGCGGCTCGGTCTCAGCTGCGGTGGTGCTTGGCCACCTCTGATCGGGCGTAGCCATAGCTCAAGGCCCCGACGATCGTGATCTGCGGGCCGATCCAGACCAGCAGGGAGTTCGCGATCACGCCGGGCCACAGCATCGTCAGGATCCCGCCCAGGGCGAGCATGCCGGCTCCGGCCAACAGCATCAGGCGGCCGACGCGCAGGAACACGTGCATCAGCTTCGGCATGAACTCCCGGTCGGTCCACCCGGTCCGCGCTGCTTCTGGGCTCGCACTTGTCCGCACCGTGTCAGTATAGGCCGCTGCCCCGGCTCGATGCACCCGGCATACTGGCCGCATGCGTGCAGTGCGATACCACGAATACGGCAACCCGGACGTGCTCCGGATCACCGACGCCCCGACCCCGGAGGCCGGACCTGGGCAGGTGCGGATCGCCGTCGGCGCGGCCTCGGTGAACCGGATGGACGTCAAGCTGCGTTCCGGGGCGATGGCCTCCGGGCCGCTACGGAAGCCCCGGGGCACCGGGCTGGACGCCGCTGGCGTGGTGGACCAGGTGGGACCGGAGGTGACCGGGGTGCAGGTCGGCGACCGGGTGTTCGGTGCCGGGTCCGCCGTGCTCGCCGAGCGCGCCGTGCTCAGTTCCTGGGCCCCGGTTCCCGACGGTCTGAGCCTGACCCAGGCAGCCGCGTTGCCGACAGTGGCCGAGACGGCCGGCCGGGTGCTCGGCCTGCTCCCTGATCAGCCCGGGTCGGTGCTGGTGGTCGACGGCGCCTCCGGCGGGGTCGGCACGATCCTGGTGCAGCTGGCGCTACGCCGCGGGCTCGCAGTGATCGGCACCGCCTCGGCCGGTAAGCAGGAGCTGGTCCGCCGGCTGGGTGCTACCCCGGTCCCGTACGGCCCGGGGCTGGTCGAGCGGGTGCGCGCACTGGCTTCCCACGTCGACGGCGCAGCGGACCTGGCTGGTCACGGTTCCGCGGGCGAGTTGGTCGAGCTGGTCGGGGATGCGGGCAAGGTGGTCACCATCGCGGACTTCTCCGGCAGCACCGAGGCGGTGGTCACCAGCGGGTCCGAGGGTCGGTCCTGGGACACGATGGCCGAGGTGGCCGACCTCGTTGCCGCTGGTGAGCTGGAGCTGTTGATCGACGGTGAGCTGGACTGGTCCGAGGCCGCAGAGGCGCACCGCCGCTGTGAGAGCGGGCAGGCAACCGGGAAGATCGTGCTGACCGTGGGGGCGGCCGGCTAAGGCCCTCCACTGGCGGGGTGCCAGTGCGGATGATCCCCGCTCAGCCGGCGTCGCGCAGCCGCGGCGCAAGGTCGCGCTGGAACAGCTCCAGGAACCGGCGCTGATCGTGCCCGGGGGAATGGAAGACCAGGTGGTTGAAGCCGGCGCGCCGGTAGGCGAGCACCTGCTCCACGGCATCGTCGGGGTCGGAAGCGACGATCCACCGCTGCGCGATCTCCTCGATCGGCAGGGCGTCCGCGGCCCGCTCCATCTCCACCGGGTCGTTGATGGAGTGCTTCTGCTCCGCGGACAGGGACAGCGGCGACCAGAACCGGCAGTTCTCCCGCGCCAGGTCCGGGTCGGTGTCGTAGGAGATCTTGATCTCGATCATCCGGTCGATGTTCTCGGCGTCCCGCTCGGCCTTGGCCGCACCCTCGGCCACTGCGGGCAGCAGCTTCTCGGTGTAGAGGTCCATCCCCTTCCCGGAGGTGCAGATGAACCCGTCTCCGGCACGGCCCGCATACCGGGCGACCATCGGGCCGCCGGCGGCGATGTAGACGGGCACACCGCCGTCGGGCCGGTCGTAGATACTCGCCTCGTGGGTGGAGTAGTACTCGCCCTCGAAGCTGACCCGCTCACCGGCCCATAGTTCCCGCATCAGCCGGACTGCCTCACGCAGCCGCGCGAACCGCTCCTTGAACTCCGGCCAGGTCTGCTCACCGGCACCGGCGTACCCGGTGGCGATCTCGTTCAGTGCTTCTCCGGAGCCGACGCCGAGCATCATCCGGCCCGGGTAGAGCACACCGAGAGTGGCGAAGGCCTGCGCCAGCACGGCCGGGTTGTACCGGAACGTGGGGGTCATCACCGAGGTGCCGAGACGGATCGTCGAGGTCCGCTCCCCCACGGCCGCCAGCCACGCCAGCGAGAACGGCGCGTGCCCGCCGGTGTGCCGCCACGGCTGGAAGTGATCCGAGATAGCCGCTGACTCCATCCCGTGCGCCTCCGCTGCCACGCCGAGCTCGACGAGCTCACGCGGGCCGAACTGTTCAGCAGAGGCCTTGTAGCCGAGGGTCAGTGGAAGCATGCGGGCACTCTCCAGGTCGTCGATCGTTGGACTTCCGCTCAATCTACGGCCCCAGACCGCCCCGAGGCGACCACGGGTTCTATCGAGGCCGCAGGCGGCGACCACGAGTACCCACTGAGACCACGGGGGCACCCACCGGTACGCACCGTAGGCAGGTGCTCCGATCACTGTTGCCAGGTTGTCCACAGCCCTCCCCGGCACGATCTCGCGTGTCAGTGGTCGATGGTTGAGTGGACTCATGACGACCACAGCACTCCCGGCACCCGCCCCGCAGCCGCCGCTGCGCCGCGGGCCCAAGGAGGGTGTGCTGCGCTCGCTGGTTGCCGCACGTGAGGCGACGACCGCTTGGGAGGTCGAAGCGGCGAGCCTGGTGACCGACTGGGTACGCGGGCATCGCATCGCTGAGCGCCTCACCGCATCCGACAGCACCCTGGCCGAGCAGGTGATCGAGCTCGACGAGGGGGTGGTCCGGCCCGCCCTGCCCGGGCTCCAGGCGCCGATGCGTCTCGCCGGCCCGGGAGCACCGATGGTGTGGGACCTGGCTTTCTGTGAGCTCGCGACCACCCTGTCCATGTCTCTGGACGCGGCGCGCGGGTACGTGGGCGAGGTGACCGAACTCGGCTTCCGGCTGCCGTGTCTGTGGGAGCGGGTCCGGTGTGGCGAGGTGCGGTTGTGGCGGGCACGGGAGGTCGCCCGGAGCACCATGCGCCTTCCCGCCGACGGCGCAGCGTGGGTGGATGCCCAGCTCGCACCGGTGATCGGGTCGTGCTCTGGCGCGCAGGTGCGGCGGGCGGTCTCCGCGGCGCTGCACCGGTTCGACCCCGAGGCGGCTGAGGCCGAGCGCCGCCTGGCCGCGGATGGGCAGCACTTCACGTTCCACTTCGGCGACCTGGCAGATCCGCAACGGCCCGGTTCCGACGGTGTCGTGCCTGTCGATGGGCTGCTCGACACTGCCGATGCCCTGGATCTGGATGCGGCAGTGGCTGCCAGAGCTGCCCAGTTGCGCACCTGCGGCTCCGAGGAGGGCCTCGACGTGCGGCGGGCCCGGGCACTGGGCGAGATCGCTCGGCAAGATCAGTCACTGCCGATCCCGGCCGGTGAGGCGACCGGCAGCGGCGTCGCCCCCGCAGGCGACCCCGCTTCCCAGCACGCGGCAAGCGGTGCGCCGGATATCCCTAGCGCGCTCGCCGATGACCCGGATGCCTCGGGTGGGCCAGGTGGCGAGACGGTGCTGCCGAGCCCGCCGGTGGAGCCTGCCGGCCGTCGGATGCAGCTCATCCTGCACCTGAATGCGGAGGAACTGACCCCGCTCGGCGGGCTCGGCGGGCTCGGCGGGCTCGGCGGGCTCGGCGGGCTCGGCGGGCTCGGCGGCCTCGGTCGCTGTGCGAACACCCGAACACCAGTGTCGGCGGAACAGATTCGCCGCTGGTGCGCAAGCCCCGGGGCCCGCGTGACTGTGCTCCCAGTGATCGATCTGGCCGGGCACCACCCGGTCGAGAAGTACGAGGTTCCCGCCTCGATGCGTACCCAGGTGACTGTCCGGGACGCGCAGTGCGTGTTCCCGTCCTGCACGCGGAGCTCGCGACGGGCCGATCTGGACCACATCGTGCCGTTCGACGAGGGCGGGCCCACCTGCGGGTGCAACCTGGCGCCGTTGTGTCGGCGGCATCACCGGGCGAAGACCCATGCTGGCTGGTCATACGTGATGGTCACGCCGGGCACCTACCTTTGGTACTCATCGGCCGGTGACCGCTACCTGGTGGACGGCCGCGGAACGTTCCGTGTCCCAGCCGTCGGGGAAGTCTGTGCGCATGCCGCCGCGAAGGAGCTCGTCGAGCCGCCACCGTGGGCAGTGCCGTCTGTCGCCGGCGCTGCTCCGAGAGATCTGGAGACGGCCAGCACCGAACGGGTGACACCGGAGTCACCGGGCGACCCGCCCCCGTTCTGACCCTCCCGCCCCGGACCCCGCGCGTGCCACGTGCGGGGCATTCGGCGTGTCTGGGTGGCGGGCTGGTAGGACTCACCGCGGTGCCGGCACCAGTGACCGTCATCGCACCTGGACCCGCAGGCGCGCAGGCCCGCAGGCCCGCAGGCCCGCAGGCCCGCAGGCCCGCAGGCTGACGGTACCGTCGACCCGCCGCGCGCGTCGCTACTCGCCATCGACCCGCCGCGCGCGTCGCTGCTCGCCGTCGACCCGCTGAGCGCGTCGCTACTCGCCATCGACCCGCTGAGCGCCCCGCTGCTCGCCGTCGATACGCCCCGACTGAGCGTTCCTGGTCGTCGCGATGTCCTCGTGGTGGCGGATCACCTCAGCGACGATGAACGCGAGGAACTTCTCCGCGAACACCGGGTCGAGCCCCGACTCCTCGGCCAGCACGCGCAGGCGCGCGATCTGGCGTTCCTCCCGCGCCGGGTCCGACGGCGGGAGCCCCTCCTCCGCCTTCAGCCGCCCCACCAGCTGGGTGCACTTGAACCGCTCGGCGAGCAGATGGATGAGCGCGGCGTCGATGTTGTCGATGCTGCCCCGCATCCGAAGCAGCTCGGCAGGTACACCGCGGTCGGTTCCCTCAGTCATGGGGAGATCCTAGGTGACACCGATCGGGCCGCGCCGCCGGCGATCATCCGGTGGACGCCCAATAGGCTGACACAGGTCTGATGAAGGGTGCACATGTCCGCAGTCCTGCTCCTCGATCCGCACGGTCTGGCCCTGGCCGGTGCCTGGCCGGCCCGGCCTTGGACGCCGGAGGAGATCGCGACGCGCCTCTCCGTGCTGCTCAGCGCGATCAGCGAACACGAGCCGGCGATCAACGGCTGGAAGCGGCAGCGGCCGAAGACTGTGGTCGCTGGCGACGATGTCGCCGGCTTAGCCAAGTTCGTGACCGCGGGTGCGATCAAGGACTCCCAGAAGCCGCCCGTGCACATCGAGGCGGCTGGCTATCTGCTGTACCTCAACGCGGTCGGGGTGCCAGGGCTGCAAGTCAAGGTCTCCGCCGGTCAGGTCAACGACCGGGCGATCAGCACCTGCGCCGTCTATCCACCCCGTCGCAGTAACACGCTACGCAGCGCTGCCACCGCCCAGGCGCTGCTGCGCGTGCTCGTCGGAGCATTCGACCCGGCGTGGGCCGTGTGGACGAACCACACGTTGAGCAACGCTGAGCACGTCACCGCCGATGGGCGAACCCTGGGCTTCCTGAACTACGGTCCCGCCGAGCAGATGCACCAGCTCGACGCCAACGCGGTCAACTTCCACGACGGCGCCATCGCGACGCTCGGCGACGACCCCGAGATCCGGGATCTGAGCGTGGTGCTCCGCCATCTCACGCCTGCCTCCACTGCCCCGACGGACACCCATGAGGACAATCACGCCGAGACGACGTTCCCGGGCTGGGAGCCGAGGCCCGAGCTGCTGCTGCCCATCGGCTCGGTGGTCCAGGGGGGAGGGAAGATGCCGGAGTGGGCAACCGCCCGGATCGATGATGGCATCGACCAGCACCACGTCGGCGAGCAGGAGTACCGGGTCTGGCAGGCGGCGCACAGTACTCGTGCGGACACTGCGACGGCCGGGGCGCGGCCCTGGGGTCCGGAGGAGACCACCACGGCAGCCCGGGCGCTGCAGGTGGCCGAACCGGAGCCATGGATCGCCTCCCTGCTGCGGGCCGGCCTGCTCGCCCGCGTGCGGCTGACCACCGAGGAGGCTGCCACGTTCTGCCACCGGCACCGTCTGCGCTCTCACCTACGGCTCCGTGGCACCAGCACCGACGTCCCGCGCGGGGAGTCGATCCAGTGGCCGGGGCAACTCGACCGTGCTCTCTCTCCGCTGACGGCGGAGGTCTCTGTCCGTGCTCTCACCGCACCGAACCTCTGGGCTGCCTGTGGAGTCGTCGCTGCCCGCTATGAGTTCCGGCAGACGCCCACCGAACCACAGCGGGCTGTCGCAGAGATGTTCCTGACCGACCTGCATCGTCTGCTGGCCGCCGAAGCCGCGACCATCGTGCGGGTGGTCTAGACCCGCCGGCTGTCTGCACTCCCAGCGAGAGCGTGCTCTCCGGGCGTGCCGGAGTCGTGCCACCGGAGCAGCGCGCCGACGCCGTCCGGTACGGCGTCCATCTCCTCGGCAATGGTGATCCCGGCGCCCTGTTCCAGCACCGCTCGGCCGATGGCAAGGTCGGCTCGGACCTCGCGAGGGTTCTGCACACCGAGGCTGTGCAGGTCCTCGGCATCGCGTGCCAGCTCCAACGACCCGGGACCGATCCACAACGACCGCTTCGCGAGCCGGCTCGGCGGCCCGGCAACGTCCGGTGCCAGCATCAACTCCGCCACCTGCCCCTTGCGCAGCACGTCCAGCACTGCCTCGGCACCGGATACTGCAGCCCCGTCCCGGCCGGCTTCCTGGCGGAACTTCTCCACGGTCGACGTGCGGCGGCGGCTGCGCAGCTCGGTCTGCGCCGCCGCGACCTGGTCCCGCAGAGCCCGAGCGTTCACCCCCTCGGCTCGCCCGCCACCGGAGATCTCCACCACCTTCTCGCGTACCGGCCGGCCGAGCTCTTCCCGCACCAACGCCACTGCGCGCAGGTCGCCGGTCAGCAGCACCAGCTCCGGGCCGCGTGCGGTGTAGATCCGTTCCAGTTCGGTGGCCACCGCCTCGGCGTTGCGCTCCCACGAGTCCTCGGCGCGGTTGTCGATGCGCTTGTGACCGAGCGGACCCAGGTTCGGCTTGGTCAGAGCGTCGTGCCCACCCTCCACCGTCCGGGACTCCTCCACCTCACCGGTCAGCCCGGCCGGCGCGTCGTAGAGAGCGAAGTCCGCACCGGCTCGGTCCACGGTGACCAGCAGGTACCGCACCGTGGCATCGGCGGCCCTCGCGAGCGCGAAGGCATGCGGACGGTCGCTGACCACAGCGCGATCCGCCCGGGGCGGCTCCGGGAGGAGGCGGTCCAGGACCACCTCACCACCGGCGGCGACGAGGACGCGGCCGAACTCACCACGCACGTGGACCGGGACGCCCAGAGCCTCGGTGACGGCGTCGCAATCCACTGACGGGACGGCGTCGACCCCTTCCGGGGTGAGCGCACGGCGCAGGTCCGACCACCGGTGCAGCACCGTCGTGTCGCGGGAGTCGGCGCCTGAGGTCGCGTCGAGGATCACGGTCAGCACCGGCGCATCCGCCGGCAGATCAGGTACGGGAACGTGCACGGCAGACCATCGCTTCCTGTTCGGGTGCTTGGTCTCTCCCACCCTGCTACAGCGGGCGGGCATCCGCTACCTGGTCAGGCGCTCTTCTCCCGAGGCGTCCGCTTGTTCCGGGGAGCCTCGCGCGGAACCAGTGTCGGGTTCACGTTCTCCAGCACTACCTCACGGGTGATGACCACCCGCGCGATGTCCTCGCGGCTAGGCACATCGAACATCACCGGCTGGAGGACTTCCTCCATGATCGCCCGCAGGCCACGAGCCCCGGTACCGCGCAGGATCGCCTGGTCGGCCACGGCCTCCACGGCATCGTCAGTGAACTCCAGCTCGACGCCGTCGATCTCGAACATCCGCTCGTACTGCTTGATCAGCGCGTTCTTCGGCTCCGTGAGGATCCGCACCAGCGCGGGTGCGTCCAACGGGGAGACAGTGGTGAGCACGGGCAGTCGTCCGATGAACTCCGGGATCAGCCCGAACTTCAGCAGATCCTCCGGCATCACGTCCTCGATCACATCGGCCTGCTCAGCCTCCTTGAGCGGTGCACCGAAGCCGATGCCACGGCGCCCCGCACGCGAGGAGATGATCTCGTCCAGCCCGGCGAACGCACCGGCCACGATGAACAGCACGTTCGTGGTGTCGATCGTGATGAACTCCTGATGCGGGTGCTTGCGCCCGCCCTGCGGCGGCACGGAAGCCTGAGTGCCCTCGAGGATCTTCAGCAGCGCCTGCTGCACCCCTTCACCGGAGACATCCCGGGTGATCGACGGGTTCTCACTCTTCCGGGCGATCTTGTCGATCTCGTCGATGTAGATGATCCCGGTCTCGGCCTTCTTCACGTCGAAGTCCGCGGCCTGGATGAGCTTGAGCAGGATGTTCTCCACATCCTCACCCACATAGCCGGCCTCGGTGAGCGCCGTGGCGTCGGCGATGGCGAACGGGACGTTCAACATCCTGGCGAGGGTCTGTGCCAGGTACGTCTTCCCGCAGCCGGTGGGACCGATCAGCAGGATGTTTGACTTGGCGAGTTCGACATCGGCGTCCTCGCCGGTGGTGGAAGCAGCGGCCGGACCGGCCTGGACTCGCTTGTAGTGGTTATAGACGGCGACCGCCAGCGACTTCTTCGCCGGGTCCTGGCCGATGATGTACTCCTCAAGGAAGTCAAAGATCTCGCGCGGCTTGGGCAGGTCCACCAGCCCGAGCTCATTCGCCTCCGCGAGCTCCTCTTCGATGATCTCGTTGCACAGGTCGATGCACTCGTCGCAGATGTACACACCGGGTCCTGCGATGAGCTTGACGACCTGCTTCTGGCTCTTGCCACAGAACGAGCACTTAAGCAGATCGGCGCCTTCACCCACTCGGGCCATCTCGTCTCACCTCTCTGCCGTCATGCTGGGACAACGTGGCCGTCTGGTCATTCTGCGTCATCCGGGCGGTGGCGACCACTGGAATTCCTACGGGTTCTCCTGCCGGTGCGGCGGACGCACCACCATCAACGATACGTCGCCGACGAGGGGGATATCGACCTAGCGGGGGCGTGTCGTCCTTCCGTCGACGATGCACGCAGGGGTGGCCCGCAGTTGCGGACCACCCCTGGGTACAGCGGGTTCAGGAGCCCTTCGGTAGCTCCGCGGGCGCCTTGCGGCTCTCCAGCACCTGGTCGACCAGGCCGTAGGACTTGGCCTGCTCGGCGGAGAGGATCTTGTCCCGCTCGATGTCCTGGCGGACCTGCTCGAGCTTGGTCGAGCTGTGCCGGGCGATCGTGGTCTCCAACCACTCCCGCATCCGCATCACCTCGTTAGCGTGGATCTCGATGTCCGAAGCCTGCGCGTAGCCGCCTTCGAGGGCCGGCTGGTGGATCAGCACGCGGGCGTTGGGCAGCGCGAGCCGCTTCCCGGGGGTACCGGCAGCCAGCAGCACGGCCGCAGCGGAGGCGGCCTGGCCGAGGCAGACGGTCTGGATCTGCGGTCGGATGTACTGCATGGTGTCGTAGATCGCGGTCATCGCCGTGAAGGACCCACCCGGGGAGTTGATGTAGAGGGTGATGTCCTGGTCCGGGTCTTGGCTCTCCAGCACCAGCAGCTGGGCCATGATGTCGTCGGCCGAGGCGTCGTCCACCTGCACACCGAGGAAGATGATCCGATCCTCGAACAGCTTGGTGTACGGGTCCTGGCGCTTGAAGCCGTAGGGGGTGCGCTCCTCGAACTGCGGCAACACGTACCGGGCCGAGGGGGCGCTACCGGCCCGGCCGCCGAAAGCCTGGGGGGAAAAGTTCACGTTTGTTGCTCCTCTTCGGTGCTCGGCGGTCAGGACTTCTTGGTGCCGCCACCGCCGGCAACAGCGGTCGCTTCGGTCACCACGTGGTCGATGAACCCGTACTCCAGGGCCTGGGCGGCGGTGAACCACCGGTCCCGGTCGGCGTCCCGGTTGATCTCTTCCACGCTGCGGCCGGTCTGCTCGGCGGTCAGCTCGGCCATCTGCTTCTTCATGTGCAGGATCAGCTCGGCGTTGATCTTGATGTCGGAGGCGGTGCCGCCGATGCCGCCGGAGGGCTGGTGCATCATCACTCGTGCGTGCGGGGTGGCGTAGCGCTTGCCCTTTGCGCCGGAGGCGAGCAAGAACTGCCCCATCGAGGCGGCCATCCCCATGCCCACGGTGGCCACATCCGGCGCGACGTACTGCATGGTGTCGTAGATCGCCATGCCCGCGGTCACCGAACCGCCCGGGGAGTTGATGTACAGCCAGATGTCCCGGTCGGGATCTTCGGCGGCGAGCAGCAGCATCTGCGCGCAGATCTGGTTCGCGTTCTCGTCGCGGACCTCCGAGCCCAGCCAGATGATGCGTTCCTTGAGCAGCCGGCTGTAGATGTGGTCACCCAGGGCAAGCCCTGGGGTGTCGCCGGCGGCGGACTGCGGAAACTCACTCACGTGTGTGCTCCTGATCGTCGGGTAATGACTTGGTGGGTCCTGTGCTTGACACTAACGCCGCCGCCGGGCCAGATCTGCCCGGCTCCCGCTGGTTTCGCTGACGGCGCAGCCGGAGTCGTTCCAGCGCCTGGCGACGGCGGGACTCGCCGGGGCAGCACTAGTGCACCGGGGAGGGGCGAACGCCCCCGCCTCGATGTGGTGAGGCAGGGGCGTTCGGGCCACGGGACGCCGTCGCACTCCCTCGGGAGGCATCAGCAGGTACGGCTCAGGCCTTGGCGGCATCCTCGGCACTGTCAGCGCTCGGCGCGGACTCGGCGCTCTCGGCTGACTCGGCGCTGTCAGCAGAGTCGGCGCTGTCGCCCGACTCACCGGACTCCGCGCTCGCGGCGCTGACGTCCTCGACGAGGACCTGCTCGGTCCCGGCGCCGGTGCCCGCTGCCGCGGCTTCCTGGGCGGCAGCGGCAGCAGCGTCCTCCTCGTCGGAGCCGATGTAGGCGCTGAGGTCAACCTCGGTGCCGGTCGAGTCGACCACCTTGACCTGGCGCAGGGCGACGGCCAGTGCCTTGTTCCGGGTCAGCTCGGCAACGAACAGCGAGATCTGGCCGCTCTGGCTGACCTGCTGGATGAACTCGCTGGGCTCCTGGTTGTACTGCTGCGCGGTGCGCATCAGGAACTCCAGCAGCTCGTTCTGCTCGATGTTGACGGTGACCTGCTCGGCGAGCGTGTCGAGCAGCAGCTGACGCTGCAACGCCTTGGTGGTCTCCTCGGTGACCTCGGCCCGGTGCTCGTCGTCCTCGAGCCGTCCTTCGTTCTCCAGGTGCTGGTGCACCTCGTTCTCGATCACACCGGTGGGCAGCGGGAAGTCCGTCGACTCCAGCAGGTGCTCGAGCAGCTGGTCCCGGGCGGCGACGGCGCGGTTGTTCTCCTTGGCGTCGGAGACCTGCTTGCGCAGGTCCTCGTCCAGCTCGGCCACGGTGTCGAACTCGGAAGCGGTCTGGGCGAACTCGTCGTCCACCTCGGGCAGTTCCTGCTCCTTGATCGCGGTCGGAGTGACCGTGACCTCGGCCTCTTGACCGGCCCGGTCCCCACCTGCCAGTGGCGCAGTGAAGGTCGTGGTCTCGTTCGCCTCCAACCCGGTCAGTGCCTCGTCCAAGCCGTCCAGCATGTCCCCGGAGCCGATCTGGTAGGAGACGCCGGAGACCGAGTCGATCTCCTCCTCGCCGATGGTGGCCCTCAGGTCCAGGGTGACGAAGTCGCCGTCGGCAGCGGCTCGCTCCACGCCCACGAGCGTGGCGTAGCGCTCGCGTAGCGAGGTGAGCCGCTCCTGGACGTCCTCGTCGGTGACGTCCACATCGTCCAGGGTGAGGGTGATCTCTTCGAGGGCGGGCAGGGTGAAGTCCGGGCGCACGTCCATCTCAGCGGTGAACACCAGGTCCGGGGCATCCTCGCTGAGCCCGGGGACCGCGGTGACCTCGATGTTCGGCTGGCCCAGCGGGCGGAGCTCGGTCTCGCTGATCGCCTGGCGGTACAGCTCGGGCAGCGCGTCGTTCACGGCGTGCTCCATCACTGCACCTTTACCGACGCGCTGGTCGATGATCCGGGGCGGCACCTTGCCCTTGCGGAAGCCTGGGACGTTGACCTGCTCAGCGATGTGGGAGTACGCGTGGTCCACGCTCGGCTGCAGTTCGTCCAGAGGCACCTCAACGGTCAGTTTTGCCCGGGTGGGCTCGAGGTTCTCGACGGCGCTCTTCACTACGTGCTCTCCACTCGTGGGTTGATGGGCCGGCGGGGGCGAGGCCCAGATCGTTTGGATGTGTCCGCGGGCACGCATGAGGGCATGCGGCAGCGAACAGCGGCTTCTATCGTACCTGCCGCGCTCGCCCGACCTTGACACGGCGTGCAGCCTCTGCCCGGGGGCGAGGCGATCGAGCCTGGAGCATCGACTCCGCTATCCTCACTCCGGTCCAGCCGTGGTCGCCGGAGGCGGCGCTGCGGGGTTCCCGACCGGGGAGAACGATGCAGTTCCAGTTCCGTCACGTTGTACCGACCGCCCTCCTGCTCGCTGCTGCCGTGGGTTGTAGCGGCACCGGTACGCAGGATCCTTCGTCCGACGCTCCGGAGCCGGAGTCCAGTCCGGTGGCCGAGGCACCGGAGACGACGATCATCGCGCACCGCGGGGCATCGCAGGATGCGCCGGAGAACACGGTGCCCGCTTTTGATGCGGCAGTTGAGGCAGGGGCCGATCTGGTCGAGGTGGATGTCCAGCTCTCTGCCGACGGTGTGCCGTTCCTGTTCCATGACGACACCCCCGAGCGCACCACCGACGTCGCCGGTGTGTTCCCCGACCGCATCGACGATCCGATCACCTCCTTTACCTGGGAGGAACTGCAGCAGCTGGACGCGGGCGCCTGGTTCTCGCCAGAGTTCGAGGGGACCTCGATCCCAGCCCTCGACGAGGTCGCAGAGACGGTCGGCCCGGACCTCGGGGTGGACATCGAGATGAAGTCCCCAGAGAACTCACCGGGGCTGGCCGAGGCTGTCGCCGAGGCACTCGGCACCGAGGTATGGGCTGAGCTCGTTGCTGACGACCTGGTGGTCGTCTCCTCGTTCGACACCGAGGCCACCCGCGCGTTTCACGAGGCGCTACCGGACGTCCCGGTGTGGCCGATCATCGGCGAGATTCCCGACCAGGCCTGGGTGGACGGCGTGGCCGACTACGCCACCGGCATCGCGGCCGACCACCAGTCCCTCACCCCGGAGACGTACGCCTATGCCGAGGCTGCGGACCTGCCAGTCTTCGCCTGGACGGTGAACTACACCAACGACCTGCCGGATCTGGTGGAGCTGGGGGTGGCCGGGATCGTCACGGACGCACCGGCGTTCATCGGCGGCGCGCTCGGACGCTGACGGGGCCTGGCGGAGCCCGGTAGTGCCCTGGCTGGGCCAGGGACTGTGGAGCGGGTGACGAGAATCGAACTCGCACCATCTGCTTGGAAGGCAGAGGCTCTACCATTGAGCTACACCCGCGGGCGGGAACAAGCCTACCGGGTCCGCAGGGGTGGGTGCACCGCCGGGCCACCACAGCGACCTGGTCACCGGAGCCCGCCGGCACGCTCTAGACTCGGTCTCGGTCCCGGCCGCCTCGATCCGGTGCGGCCCGGTCCACGGGATGTGGCGCAGGTTGGTAGCGCGTCCGCTTTGGGAGCGGAAGGTCGCAGGTTCAAATCCTGTCATCCCGACCATGTGTGCGACTGGCCGCCCGAGGAACGAGGGTGGCCGGGCGCGCACATCGCGCACTGCCAGGATTTGGGAGGAGCGCCAGCGACGGCTCCTGTCATCCCGAGACTTCCTCCCCGGCGTGAATCCATTCACGCGATACTCCCGGCACTGAGTAGTGCTCGCGGGTATCGCCTCAGTGCAGGAAGTATCGAACCGGCCGACGTCGAACCGGCCGGCGGCGGAGCGGAACGAGCGGCCGCCAGCGCCGAAGTGCCGGTCCGGCCGCCGCCAGCGCCGCGCACTCTGCTCACAGCAGCAGCACGCTGCTCTGGGCAGCACCGCCATGACGCCCTGCGCCCATCGGCCCATCGTGGGGACATGAGCGAAGAGAACCCCAGCCCACCACGGTTCGGCGAACGCGCCCGGGCCGAGCTGTACCACCAGCGCGTACTCGTCCTGGACGGCCCGCTGGATGACGACAACGGCATGCTGCTGCTCAGCCAGCTGATCTCGCTGGCGACCGAGGACGCGCACGCCGACATCTCCCTGTGGATCCACTCCCCCGGCGGCTCCGTGCCTTCGATGCTGGCGATCCGGGACGTGATCCGCACCATCGGTCCCGATGTGGCCACCCTCGCCCTAGGTACCGCCTACAGTGCCGGCCAGTTCCTGCTGTCCGCGGGCACTCCGGGCAAACGCCGCGCCCTGCCGCACGCGAGCATTCTCATGCACCAGGGCTCGGCAGGGTTCGCCGGCACCGCAGTGGACGTGGAGACCCAGGCCGACGAGCTCCGGCACACCCGGGACACCGTGCTCGGACTGATCGCCGAGGACACCGGCCAGGACCCCGCCAAGATCTTCGCCGACTCCCTGCACGACCGCTGGTTCACTGCCGAACAGGCGCTGACCTACGGCTTCATCGACGAGATCGTCGACTCCTTCCACACGATCGCCCCAACCCGCCAGCGCCCGGTCGGGATCGGCCCGCGGCTGCACGAGAGCACAGGAGGCATGCGATGAGCACCTACGCCGTACCGAACGTAATCGCCGCCCACCCGCGGGGCGAACGGATCATGGACGTCTACTCCCACCTGCTCACCGAGCGGATCGTCTACCTGGGCACCCCGATCGACGCCGGAGTGGCCAACGTGCTGATCGCCCAGCTGCTGCACCTGGAGTCGGACAACCCCGATGCGGACATCCAGCTCTACATCAACTGCGAGGGCGGCGACCCGAGCGCGATGCTCGCCGTGGTGGACACCATGCGCTACGTCCGCCCGGACGTGGCCACCATCTGCGTGGGCCAGGCGGTCGCGGTGGGTGCCGTGCTGCTCGCCGCCGGCACCCCGGGCAAGCGGGCCGCGCTCCCGCACGCCCGGATGGTGCTGCACCAGCCGGTCGGCCGGAGTCAGGGCGCCATCCCGGACCTGATCGTGCAGGCGGACGAACTGGTCCGGGTGCGCGCCGACATCGAAGAGATCCTCGCCGGCGCCACCGGGCACCCGAGCGCGACCCTACGTGCGGACACCGACCGGGACCGGGTACTCACCGCTGCAGCGGCTGTGGAGTACGGCTTGATCGACGCAGTACTCGCCGAGCGGGAGACCGCGGCTCGCGCCGCACTGGCTGGCTGAGCCCGCATTCCGGGTCGTCCTGTCACCCGTGCGCTATAGCGCACGCCTGACAGGACGACCTAGGCGGCGGGTGCGGATGTTAGGCGGCTAGCGCGAAGCCCTGACCGGAGTTCGTCGTCGCCTGGTGCTGCGCCGTCGCCCGCTGCCCGTTCAGCTCGCGCGCCACGGCAACGGTCAGGTCCAACAAAGTGACTTCGAGCGCCCCGGCCACGGCGGCGATCATCTCGCTGGATGGCTCTTTGATACCGCGCTCGATCTCGGACAGGTACTGCGGGGAGATACCGGCGCGGTCGGAAGTCTCGGTCAGAGTCTGGCCGCGGTCGGTGCGCTCGCGCCGCAGCCGCTGCCCGAGCAGGTGTCGCCACAGCGGTTCGCGCGCCGTGCGTCCCGGTCGCGGCGCTGCGCTCGGCGGTGAGGTGGGCACGGCATGCAGTCGTCGGTTGCGCATGCTTGATGCTATGGCCGCAGGCGCTTCCCGACGGCGGTCTTCCGCTCAGAGCAGAGAGGTCGCCTCGCCCCGGACGTCCTGGGCAGAAAGAACACCGGCCGCCCCCGCTGCTGCGGAGACGGCCGGTGTGTGGTCTGTGTCGGCGCTCAGTCCTCGACGTCGACCAGGCCGCGCTCGACGGCCCGGGCCAGGCGCCGCGGCACCTTGACCTCGCGCCCACCGGAGCGGACCGGGACGAGGTCTGTGGGCTGCGTCTTCCACTGCGAACGGCGCGAGCGGGTGTTGCTGCGCGACATCTTGCGCTTGGGAACTGCCATGGGCCCTACCTCCCCTTCTGTCGTGGTGTGTCGACCGGCACGCGGGCGTGCGCGGTGTGGAAATGGTGATCACCGGGACCTGGCCCGGCGGATCGGCCTCAGGCCTTGGAGCCCGCCTTGGCGTACCGCTGGCGGAACTTCTCCACGCGGCCGGCGGTGTCCAGGATCTTCTGCTTACCGGTGTAGAACGGGTGCGAGGCCGAGGAGATGTCCACGTCCACGACCGGGTAGGTGTTCCCGTCCTCCCACTCCACCGTGGTCTCCGAGGTGAGGGTGGACCGGGTGAGGATGGCGAAGTTCGCGGAGATGTCCCGGAACACGACCGGCTTGTAGTCCGGGTGAATGTCCTTCTTCATGTCTGCTTCCCTCTAGTTCGGCTGCGCGGTTGCGGCGTCAGGAGTGTGGCTGGCGGCGCCGGAACACGGTCCGCACCCTGGCAGCACACGCTGGGCGCGCGAGACTGCAGTCACGAAGCGCCCGGACGATGATACCCACAAGTTGGCGGGAACACCTAGCCGCGCAGCAGCACATCCGCCCTGGTTCGCAGCAGATGTGACGCATCACTCACAGTAGGGTGCTGCTGTGGATCGAAATCCGTGACGACGGCCGTGACGAACTTCGCGAGGTGTACTCCGCTGTGGCTCAAGCTCCACCCCCTCACCGTACCCGCACGGTGCTGCTCGGCATCGCGTTGCCGGCCGTGCTTCTGGTCACCGCAGTGCTGGTGGTGTTGAGCTGGCGGGACCGGATGCCACCGGAGGTCGCTGTGCACTGGGGGCCGAACGGGGTCGATCGCACCGGCAGCCTGTCCGAGCTGATCGCCGTGCCGCTGGTGCTCGGCGGGGTGAGCTGGCTGATCGTCAGCATTCTCTGCCTCACCGCCGCCCGAATCGCGCTCACCAGGCGGCTGCTGGTGGGGGTCTCGGCCGGGATGGGTGCACTGTTCGCCGGGATCGTCCTCAGCAGTGCGGCAGTCCAACTGGACGTCATCGACCCGGCGGCTGCCGCCGATCCCGCGATCGGCATGGCGGTGACGGTCGTGGCGGCACTGGTCATCGGCTTCGGCGCCGGAGCTCTCGCCGGCGATGACCCTCCGCAGCCGAGCACCGCCCCGGTGCCCGCAGACGCACCGCGATCCGCTCTGCCCACCTCGGCGTTCTGGGCCGGGGAAGCACGCACCACGCGGGTCTGGCCGATCTGGCTCGCCACAGCGGTGCTCCTCGGCCTCGGCGTGTGGTTCGCTAGCGCCACCGGACACTGGTGGCCGGTGGCGTTCGTGGTCGTGGTGGGCACCCTGCCGCTAAGTCTGCTCCGCTGGCGGGTACGCATCGATCATCGCGGCCTGACCGTCGCCGCGCAGGCGGGCTGGCCGCGCGAGCAGATCCCGGCGAACGAGGTGGTGCGCGCTGACGTCGTCCAGGTATCCCCCTTCCAGGAGTTCGGCGGCTGGGGGCTGCGCGCGGCTGGAGACGGTCGCACCGGGGTCGTCACTCGGGCCGGCGAGGCGATCCAGGTGCAGCGGTCCGGGGACCGGGTGTTCGTGGTGACCATCGATGGCGCGGCAGAGGTTGCGGCCCTGCTGAACACGATCGCCGAGCGCAGCCGGGAGGCCTCCGCCGCCGGTGGTCACTGACGGGGCCGTGCTGTTCCAGTTCCGGGCGACAAGTGAGAGGATAGGATGCGATTCACTCGCACCTTCAACCAATTGGAGCTCGGATGTCGCCCTCGCGGCTGACCGTGATCGTGCCGTCTGGCTGCTGCTGTCCGTAGAGCGCGGGCGCCTGCGAGCCCCCGCGCTCGCCCCGCAGGCTAGGACGCATTGCAGCACCTGCCTGAGCCCGCCACACCGGACGGGCACTACCAGCTCAGCAGCATCTACCGACCACTAGCAGCAAAGGACTTCCTCTCATGGCACGTATCTACGACGACGCCACCGCGCTCATCGGCAACACCCCGCTGGTGCGGATCAACTCGCTCACCGAGGGCGCGAGCGCCACAGTGCTCGCCAAGCTCGAGTTCTACAACCCCGCCAACAGCGTCAAGGACCGGATTGGGGTGTCGATCATCGACGCCGCCGAAGCCTCCGGGGACTTGCCCGCCGGCGGCACCATCGTCGAGGCCACCAGCGGGAACACCGGGATCGCGCTGGCGTTCGTCGGCGCCGCCCGCGGGTACCACGTGGTGCTGGCGATGCCGGAGACGATGTCGAACGAGCGCAAGATGCTCCTTCGCGCCTACGGTGCCGAGCTCGTCCTCACCCCCGGCTCCGGCGGGATGAAGGGTGCCGTGGAGAAGGCGGAGCAGATCGCCGCCGAGCGGCCCGGGGCGGTGCTCGCCCGCCAGTTCGCGAACGAGGCGAACGCAGAGATCCACCGCCGGACCACTGCCGAGGAGATCTGGAACGACACCGACGGCAACGTCGACATCGTCGTGTCCGGTGTCGGTACCGGCGGCACCATCACCGGGGTCGGCCAGGTGCTGAAGGAGCGCAAGCCCGAGGTGCAGATCATCGCGGTGGAGCCCGCGGACTCCCCCATCCTCTCCGGTGGCCAGGCCGGACCGCACAAGATCCAGGGCTTGGGCGCGAACTTCGTCCCGGAGGTGCTGGACACCAGCATCTACGACGAGGTGATCCCCGTCGCCACTGACGACGCGCTCGACTACTCCCGCCGCTCCGCCCGGGAAGAGGGCCTGCTCGTGGGCATCTCCTCCGGCGCTGCGCTGAAGGCCGCCGTCGACGTCGCGAAGCGCCCGGAGAACGCCGGGAAGACGATCGTGGCCGTGATCCCGGACTTCGGTGAGCGCTACCTGTCCACCCTGCTGTTCGCCGACCTGGCCGAGTGAGACCGAGGAGCACGTGTCACCCCACCTGCCCCTGCGCGATCTGATCGCCGAGGACCTGGCCACGGCGCGACGCCGTGACCCGGCCGCACGCTCCGCCGTCGAGGTGGCGCTGACCTACCCCGGCGTGCACGCCCTGTGGCTGTACCGGCTGGCACACCAGATGTGGCGCACCCAGATCCTGCGACTCCCGGCACGCCTGCTGTCCCAGCTGGCGCGCGCTCTCACCGGAGTGGAGATCCACCCTGGGGCAGTACTCGGTCGGCGGTTCTTCATCGACCACGGTATGGGGGTAGTGATCGGGGAGACCTCGGTGGTCGGCGACGACGTGCTGATGTTCCACGGTTCCACCCTGGGTGGACGCTCGATGAGCAAGGGCAAGCGGCACCCGACGGTCGGCGACCGGGTGGTGATCGGTGCCGGAGCCAAAGTCCTCGGCCCGGTCACCCTCGGGTCCGACGTGCAGGTCGGGGCGAACGCGGTGGTGGTCAAGGATGTGCCCGACGGCGCCGTGGTGGTGGGCGTACCGGGGCGGCCCCGGCACGTTCCCGCCCGCGCCGAGGACGACCTGATCGACCCGGCGATCTACATCTGAGCGGTGCCGCGCTGCTCAAGCTCGTCCACCAGCGCGCGGGCTGCGTGACTCGGCCGGTCCCGCCAGACGATGCCGAGCCGCGAGCGCGCGCGTCCATCGCAGACCTGCACGGCGACCACTCCGTCCCACTGCTCGGCGGTCGTCGCGCTCACGATGCCCACGCCGAGCCCGCGAGTGGTGAGCATCTGCACGAACGTGGGCGTGGTGACCTCCCAGCGCGGCTCGACAGTGCTACCCACACCGGTCATCAGCGTCTCTAGCGCTGCACGGGCCCCGGTTCCGCGCGGGAGGGTGATGAGGTCGGCGTGGGCGAGATCGATGGCTCTCAGGCCACTGCGCGCAGCCCAGGGGTGGCCGCGGGCGACCACCGCGACCAGCGCGTCATCGAAGACCACGCAGGACCGGAGGCCGGCCGGTTCGACGTCGGACCATGCGGCGATCGCGACATCGGCCGAACCTTCGCGCACCTGCTCGATCAGGTCCTGGGAAGTCCCCTCGCGGAGGCGGATGTCGATACCGGGGTGTTGTGCGTGCAGCGTCGCCAGGGCGTCGAACAGTCCGGGCCACGCCAGGCCGGTCACCGTCGCGACACTGAGTGATCCGGTCACCAGTCCCCGGATGTCGGCCGCGGCCCCGGACACGTCCTCGACGGCGGAGACCGCCCCGCGCGCGAATGGCACCAGCCGCTCCCCGGCAGGAGTCAACGAGATGCGGCGCGCCGAGCGGTCGATCAGCGAGAGCCCGAGCTCGCGTTCCAGCTTCTGCACCTGGGTGCTGATACCGGACTGGCTGACCCGCACCGCCCCTGCCGCAGCGGTGAACGATCCAGTGTCGGCGACCGCGAGGAAGTAGCGCAACTGGTGCAGTTCCATATCTACCAATGATACTTCTGATCGGTTTCTGATGTTGGACAGATAGGTCCGATGCGCGTGAGGCTGGTGGCATCCCCACAGAAAAGGAACTGCTGATGACCACGACGACCGTCGACATCCTCACCCGGCTGGACATCGACACCACAGCACCCACGTTCTCTCGTGCATTGACGACTCTCGACGCCGCAGCCACTCACGAGCTCGACGAAGCCGGGATCGAACCTGGCCTTCGAGAGCTCGTCCGGATCCGAGCGTCACAGCTCAACGGCTGCGCGTACTGCGTCGACGAGCACACCCGCGACGCGGCCGCTGCCGGCGAGCCGGCCGGACGCATCGCTGCAGTCAGCCTCTGGCGGGAGTCGCCATTCTTCACCGCCCGGGAGCGGGCGGCGCTCGCGCTCACGGACAGCATCACCCGGCTCAGCGAGACCCACGTCCCCCAGGCGGTCTGGCAGGACGCTGCCACGCACCTCACACCGGCCGAGCTCAGCGCCCTGGTCAGCCTGAACGTCGCGATCAACGCCTGGAACGCCGTCGGTGTCTCCACCCGAGCCTGGACGCCGGCGCTGTGAACCGGACTGAGACCACCCGGGCCACCGTCGCCACCTACTTCGACGCCTGGCGCGGCCGCGACTTCGAGCGACTACGCACGGTGCTCGCCCCCGGTGTCGAGTTCGCCGGGGTGATGGGCACCGCGTCCGGGGTGGAGGAGTGCGTGGCCGGGCTTCGCGGTATGGCCACCTCGATCATGACCGACCTGGTGCTGCATGCCCGGGTGGTCGAGGGCGTCGACGCGATGACCTGGTTCGACCTGATCACCGATCACACTCCGCCGATCCCGACGGTGAACTGGAGCCGCGTCGAGGATGGTCTGATCACCCGCATCCGGGTGACGTTCGACCCGCGGCCGCTCACCGCCACCTGACGTCGGTCCAGGCGGGTGCGCCCCGGTTGCGCTCGCCTGGGTCGGGTGAGTTGCGCTCGCCTGGGTCAGGTGAGTTGCGCTCGCCTGGGTCAGGTGAGTTGCGCTCGCCCGGGTCAGGTGGCTCGGTCGACGGTGGCGGTAGCGCCACCGTCCTCCGGCTCCTCCCCCGGTTCCCAACCGGCTCGCCGCAGGTCCACCCGCGGCGGGTCGGTCCGGATGAGGGGGATCCCCTCCTCGCGCCACCGGGGCAGTGCCCGGTCGCGCTTGTCGTCCGGCAGGTCGCCGCGCGCATTGACCAGCCGCCACCAGGGAGTCTCGCCGCCGTAGCGAGACATCACCATCCCGACCACCCGGGGCCCACCACGTCCAGTCGCCTCCCGAATGGTCTCGGCGATCACGCCGTAGGTGCTCGCCCGCCCGGGTGGGATGGCACACACCAGGTCCAGCACCGCCTCCACATAGTCCTCAGCCACCTCGCGCACCTGCCTATGATCGCCTATGAGATGAGCGAGACACCCGCGCCCGCAGAGCCGTACATCTGCCCACACTGCGAGGCCACCCACGAGCACGACCATGTGGACGAACGCGCCGTGGTGCGTGGCTACCGGTCCCGGCTCGCCGTGGTCTCCGGACTGCGGGCGGCGCTGGTCCTGCTCGCAGTCGTCACCGTGGGACTCCTGCTGCCGGCGACGGCGGGTCTCACCTGGGTCGGGGCGGGTCTGCTGGCATGGCTGATCGCCACCGCGGTGGGCCTGCTGGTCGCCTCCGCGGACCTGGCTCGGCGCGACGGCAACGCCCCCCGCACTGCCACCGAACGTCGTCTGGTGACCGTCTCGGTGCTCACCGGGGCGGCGCTGACCCCGGTGCTGGCCCTGCTGGTCGCCCTGGCCGGCCGCGCCTGGGCCGATGGGTCCATCGTGGCGGTGGCGGTGGCGGCAGCCACCGGGTGGCTGGCCGGCTCCGCTGCTGCCGATGTGGTCCGAGCGCTACGGCTGCGTGGGCTGCTCGCAGCCGACAGCAGGGCCGGCGAGGTGTCCCGGGCCTCGGCCGTGCGGGAACGCGAGCACAGCGACGAATGGCGTCAGCTGGTCACCGTGGTGGCCACGGCGCTGATCATGGGACTCTGGGTGGCGCTGTGCTGGCTACTGCCCGCGGTCGCGGTGGTACTGGTGCCGCTGCACCTGGCGCTGGTGGCGGGCACCCGGCGATTGCTCAGCGACCGGACTCGTACTCGCTGACCAGGTCGATCCGCCGCTGGTGGCGGGGATCACCGGAGAACGCTTCGGCCACGAACGCCGAGACGATCTGCACCGACTCCTCGGTGGTGTGCTGGCGGGCACCGATCGCCACCACGTTGGCATCGTTGTGCTGGCGTCCCAGCTGCGCGGTCTCGGTGTTCCAGGCCAGCGCCGCGCGTACCCCGCGCACCTTGTTCGCCGCGATCTGCTCACCGTTTCCGCTGCCGCCGATCACCACACCGAGCGAGCCCGGATCGGCGACCACCGCCTCCCCGGCGGCGAAGCACACCGGCGGATAGTCGTCCTGGGCGTCGTAGACCAGGGCGCCGTGATCGTGCACGTCGTGCCCCTCGCTGCGCAGGTGCTCGATCAGGATGGCCTTGAGCTCGTACCCGGCGTGGTCGGCGGCGATGTGGATGCGCATAGCGACATTCTGCCGCACCGGCCGGTGAGGCGCGGCCCCGCGTGGGCGATCGGGCAGCGGTGCGCAGGTATGTTCGAGGGATGAGCACCGAGACCTCCGCTGCCGATCCCACCCCGCATGTGCCGAGCGAGCCCACCGACCGGCTGACAGCGGCCGACCGAGCCGCGGCCGACCGCGCCGCGATGGATCCCACCGTACGGGCGCAGGACGACCTGTTCCGGCACGTCAACGGCACCTGGCTGGCGACTCACGAGATCCCGGCCGACCGCGGCCGGGACGGCACCCTCCACCAGCTCCACGACCAGGCGGAGAAGGACGTGCGCGACCTGATCACCGAAGCAGCCGCGGTACCCGCTGACGACCCGGCCGGCGCCGAGGCCGCGAAGATCGCCGCCGTGTACGCCTCGTTCATGGACACCGAGAAGGTTGAGGCGCTCGGCACCGAACCGCTCGATCTGGAGCTCAGCCTGGTGCGGGCCGCGGCCGACCACAGCGAGCTCGCGGCAGTGCTGGGAGCACTGCAGCGCAGTGGAGTGGGTGGGGTGATCGCCCCGTTCGTGGACGTCGACGCCGCCGACCCGACCCGGTACCGGGTGTACCTGGAGCAGTCCGGGCTCGGCCTGCCGGACGAGGCCTACTACACCGATGAGGCACACGCGGGAGTGCGCGAGGCCTATCCCCCGCACCTCGCCCGGATGCTCACCCTGGCCGGTGTGGTCACCGGCGCCGAGGCCGCCGACGCGGCCGAGCGGATCATGACCCTGGAGACCCGGCTCGCCGGCCACCACTGGGACAACGTGCGCAGCCGCGACGCCCAGGCCACCCACAACCCGATGACCGCGGAGGCGTTGCGCGCACACGCTCCCGGCTTCGACTGGGACGCGTGGACCACCGCACTCGGTGACGCCGGCGCCCTGGCCGAGGTGGTGGTGCGGCAGCCGGAGTTCCTCACCGGCTTCGGCACGCTGTGGGCCGACGGTGACCTGGCGGACTGGAAGCTGTGGCTCAGCTGGCGAGTGGTCCGCGCCCGTGCGCCGTACCTGACCGAATCCGTGGTGGCGGAGAACTTCGACTTCGTCGGCCGCACGATGACCGGAGCGCAGCAGATCCGCGAGCGGTGGAAGCGTGCCGTCTCCCTGGTGCAGGGGGTGCTCGGCGAAGCGGTCGGCAAGCTGTATGTCTCCCGGCACTTCCCGCCGTCGCACAAGGACGCGATGGATGTGTTGGTCGCCGACCTGATCGAGGCCTACCGGCAATCCATCACGGACCTGGACTGGATGAGCCCGGCCACTCAGGAGCTGGCCCTGACCAAGCTCGAGGCCTTCACGCCGAAGATCGGCTACCCGGTGAAGTGGCGGGACTACTCCGCACTGCGGGTGCGCGCTGACGACCTGCTCGGGAACGTCCGCGCCGCGCACGCGTTCGACACGGACTACGAGCTGGGCAAGCTCGGCGGACCGATCGACCGCGACGAGTGGTTCATGACACCGCAGACGGTGAACGCGTACTACAACCCGACGATGAACGAGATCGTCTTTCCCGCGGCGATCCTGCAGCCGCCGTTCTTCGACGTCGAGGCTGATGACGCCACCAACTACGGGGCGATCGGGGCCGTGATCGGACACGAGATCGGGCACGGGTTCGACGATCAGGGCAGCCGTTACGACGGCGCGGGCCGGCTGCACGACTGGTGGACCGAGTCCGACCGGGCCGAGTTCGACCAGCGCACCCAGGCGTTGATCGCCCAGTTCGACCAGATCTCCCCAGCACAGCTCGACGATGCCCAGCAGGTGAACGGCGCGCTGACGGTCGGGGAGAACATCGGCGACATCGGCGGCCTGGGAATCGCGATCAAGGCCTATCGGATCGCGCTGGCCCGCTCCGGCCGCGAGGCCGAGGTGATCGACGGACTCACCGACATGCAGCGGCTGTTCGTGGGCTGGGCCCGCGCCTGGCGCACCAAGGTCCGGGACAAGGAGATGCTCCGCCTGCTGGCGATCGACCCGCACGCCCCGGACGAGATCCGGTGCAATGCGGTGGTGCGGAACCTGGACGAGTTCTACACCGCTTTCGACGTCCAGCCCGGAGACGGGCTCTACCTCCCGCCCGAGGAGCGGGTGCAGATCTGGTGAGCACCTGCCGGCCCGGCTGAGCACGGCCGGTGCTGCGCTCAGCCGGTACGGGTCTGGACCCGCTCAGCCGGTGTCGAGGTCGATTCGCTCAGCCGGTGTGGCCGAGAACTGGGAGACCGGCCTCGGCCCACGCCCGGTAACCGCCGTCGGCGTAGCCCACCTGGGCAAGACCGAGCGTGCGGAGCTGGTCCGCCGCAGCAGCGGCGGCGGTGCCGTCCTGGCTGAGCAGCACCACCGGCTGCAGAGCAGGAGTGTTCACCAGGTGTGCGACCAGCTCGGCCGGGTGCACCACGTCCAGGGGAAAGTCCGGGTGCAGCACGCCCGCCGATCGCTCAGCGCTGGTGCGCAGGTCCACCACCCGCACCCGGTCGTAGAGCAGCTCCTGGTACAGCGCCCGCGGGCTCATCCCACACCCACCGGCCCGAGTGCTGCGCCGGGTGGGCGCACTGAGGACGAGGTCCCAGGTGGTTCCGGTGGTAAGAGTCATGGTCTGCTCGCTCGGGTGCTGGTACCCGCCTGGTGCGGGTGAGTAGCACCATCACAACAGCGCCGGCGATCCGGCCGGGACGAGCAGCGGATCGTCTCGGATTCTGGACGTTGGTCAGAAGCTGCGGGTGCCCTCCCGGGCGATCTCGAAGCCATGCCCGGTGGAGACCGAGCGGCAGGTGACGCCTTCCTCGGTGCTTTCGCAGAGGAAGTCACCGACAGTGGTGGCCTCGCCATAGTCGAGCTCGGTGAGCTCCTGAGAAGGTTCGGGGACCTCATCACCGGGGCAGGCAGGTCCGGCCTCCTCGGCGGTGACCTGCCAGACGTGTCCGGCAACGTCGTCGCCGCAGTCCTCGATCGAGGGAGGGGAATAGTTGAAGTTCTCGATCACGCACTGGGTGTCCTGCTCGGCGAGCTCGCACCAGATGTTTCCGCTGGGCATCACGAACCCAGCCACATCCCGGGCACCCTCGGGCACCTCGACCGCATCGGCCTGGGTGGTCTCCTCCCCGTCTCCGCTGCCGCCGGCACCGGACGCGTCTGACGAGGCACTGGCGGAGGAGGTGGGTTCCTCCTCGGCGCCGGAGGTATCTGGCCAAGTGACCATGATCACCACGAGTGCGGCGATGAGCAGCACGTCGATCACGATGAGGGTGATCGCTGCGGGACCCACTGCGCCGCGCTTGGCCATGTCTCCTCCGTTCGTGCGCCGATCAGCATGTCACTCTAACGGTAGCGGCCGCTGCGCTCCCAACCGGGACGGAGGTGATAGGCAAGACGGGTGCCCTCCGCCGACGTGATCATCCCGGACGAACTGGTCCGCCTGGTGTCCAGGCATGTACCGGACCCGGGGATGCCCACCGGCGCGGACTGGCTGGACCGGCTGCCGGCACTCGCCTCTGCTGTGCTGCAGGAGTGGGACCTGGAGCTCGACGGGCCCCCGCGGCACGGCTACTCCGCCCTGGTGCTGCCGGTGCGCTCCCCGCGCGGGCGGGCCGTGGCCAAGATCGTCTGGCCGCACACCGAGGGCCGGGATGAGCACCGGGCGCTGCAACTGTGGAACGGGCGCAGCGCTGTGCGGCTGCTCGCCGCCGACCCGGCCCGCTGGGCGATGCTGCTGGAGCGCCTGGATGCCGACCGCACCCTGGAGCAGGAGGCAGCCGGCTCCGCACTCGGTGAGCTCACCGCCACCGAGGACCTCGGGGTCCTGATCACCGCGCTGGACCGGTCCGCACCGCCCTGGGCGGACACGCTCAGTGACCACCTGCGCGAGCTCCGCACAGACCTGGACGTCGCGCTCGCCCCGGCAAGCAACGCCGTCGCCTTCCCCAGGCGGATGCTCGAGGAGGCGCGGGCGCTGGCCTCCGACCTGCTCACCGACAACGGCCTTGATGCCCGGCTGACGCACACCGACCTGCACCACGGCAATGTGCTCTGGCGCCCGGACCCTGGCGAGTGGGTGGCCATCGACGCCTCGGTGCTCGCCGCTGAGCCCGGCTGGGCGTTCCAGCCCGTGCTGCTGAACACCTGGCCTGCCCTGGAGCGCGCCACCAACCTGCGCCAGGCGGTGCGACGGCGTCTGGAGACCCTCGCGGACGTGACCGGGGTGGATCTCGACCGCGCGCGGGCGCTCGCCCACCTACGCCTGGTCCGAGACGCACTCTGGGAGCTCGAGGCAGCCGAGGTCGACCGGATGCAGGTCACCCGGCTGGTGACCGTGGCCAAGGCGCTGGCGGGGCGGTGAACGCTCGAGCGTCTCGGCTCAGTCGAAGATCGGTCCCTGAGACCGGGTGCGCTTGAGCTCGTAGAAGCCCGGATAGGCCGCCACCGCCACCACCCCGTCCCAGAGCCGACCGGCTTCCTCACCCTTCGGTGCGGGGGTGATCACCGGGCCGAAGAACGCCGTGCCATTGAACGCCACCACCGGCGTACCGACATCCTCGCCGACCAGCGAGATGCCCTTCGCGTGCGAGGCGCGCAGCGACTCGTCCAGCTCGTCGGTCTCGGCATACCGGATCAGCTCTGCCGGCAGACCGACCTCGTCGAGCGCCTCCACCAGCACGGCGTGCCGGTCCTCGCCCCGACCACCGGGGTGGAACCGGGTGCCGATCGCGTCGTAGAGCGGCTTGACCCACTGCTCGCCGTGCAGCTGGCGGGCGGCGTTGATCACCCGGACCGGGCCGATCGCCTTGCCGAGCATCTCCCGGTAGCCGGCATCGAGCTCCTCGCGCCCCTCGTTCAGCACGGACAGGCTCATGATGTGCCAACGCACGGTGATATCGCGGACCTTCTCCACCTCGGTGATCCAGCGGGAGGTCATCCAAGCCCACGGGCAGGCGGGGTCAAACCAGAAGTCCGCCACATCCGTGGACTGCTCTTCGGTACCGGTGTCGGGGATCTCGGTCTGCGTGCTCACTCTTGTGGCTCCTCGGCTTTCAGCTCGGTGCTCTTCTCGTCCGGCACAACCGCGCCGTGACAGTAGACATTCCCGCCGGAGGGCCGTCGGCTCAGACGAAGTCCTCGCGCATCGGCGTGAACAGATCCAGCAGCACACCGGCCTCACGGCACACACAGCCGTGCGGGACGTTGCTGGACTTCAGCATCGAGTCCCCGGCGCGGACCGTCTTGACCACTCCGTCGATCTCGAACTCGAACACTCCGCTGACCACATAGGTGATCTGGGTGTGCGGGTGGTGGTGCAGCGGGCCGACAGCGTCCGCCGCGAAGGTGTTCTCCACGCACATCACCTCGCTGTCGTAGGCCAGCACCCGGCGGGTGACGCCCTCCCCAGCCGCGGTCGTCGGAACGTCGTCGTGGAAGATCCATCGCTGATCGAGCATGTTCCTCACCCTACGGCCGGCGGCCGCGCGCCCGCTCAATCATCTCGGCAGGTGGCCGGCAACGTGGCAGGATCGATTCCGGCCCACCGGTCAGAGTCGATGACGCACCATCGCCCGTCACCCCAAGGAGCAGTGCAGATGCCCGGAGAGAACCTCACCCGGATCGAAGCCCGCGAGCGCGCCGAGGTGCTCTCGGTCAGCGAATACCACGTGGAGCTGGACCTGACCCGGGGGCCGACGATTTTCGCCTCTCGCACCACTGTGCGCTTCACCGCCACCCCGGGCGCGAGCAGCTTCATCGACCTGATCGCCTCGACCGTGCACGAGGTGGTGCTGAACGGGCGCGGGCTGCCGGTGGCGGAGGTGTTCGCCGACTCCCGCATCCAGCTCGAGGATCTGGCGGCGGAGAACGAGCTGACCGTGGTGGCCGACTGCGCCTACATGAACACCGGCGAGGGACTGCACCGGTTCGTCGATCCCGTTGACGACGAGGTCTACCTGTACTCCCAGTTCGAGGTGGCCGACACCCGCCGGATGTTCGCAGTCTTCGAGCAGCCGGACCTGAAAGCAACGTTCGCGTTCACCGTGACCGCGCCGGAGCACTGGCAGGTGGTCTCCAACTCCCCCACCCCAGAGCCGGCGCCAGCCGGTGCAGGCAGTGCCACCTGGACCTTCGCACCCACCCCGGTGCTGCCCTGCTACGTCACCGCGCTCGTGGCCGGGCCCTATCACCGCGTCGACGGCGAGCTCACCTCTCGCGATGGCCGCCGGGTTCCGCTCGGCGTGTTCTGCCGCAGCTCACTCGCCGAGCACCTGGACGCCGAGAACATCATGGACATCACCCGGGCCGGGTTCGCCTTCTACGAGGACGCGTTCGACCTGGCCTACCCGTACGAGAAGTACGACCAGCTGTTCGTGCCGGAGTTCAACGCCGGTGCGATGGAGAACGCCGGCTGCGTGACCTTTGTGGAGCACTACGTCTTCCGGTCCAAGGCGCCCGAGGCCACAGTGGAGCGGCGCGCGGTGACCATCCTGCACGAGCTGGCGCACATGTGGTTCGGGGACCTGGTCACGATGCGCTGGTGGAACGACCTCTGGCTGAACGAGTCGTTCGCCGAGTACGCCTCCACCCTCGCCACCGCCGAAGCCACCCGGTGGCAGGAGGCCTGGACCACGTTCGCCGCACTGGAGAAGTCCTGGGCGTACCGGCAGGACCAGCTGCCCTCGACCCACCCGATCGTCGCGGAGATCAACGACCTGGAGGACGTGGAGGTCAACTTCGACGGCATCACCTACGCCAAGGGTGCCTCCGTGCTCAAGCAGCTGGTCGCCTGGGTGGGGCAGGAGAAGTTTCTTGCCGGAGTCCGTGCCTACTTCCGCAAGCACGCCTACGCCAACACCGAGCTGACCGACCTGCTGACCGAGCTAGAGGCCACCAGCGGCCGGGACCTGAGCGCGTGGTCCCGGGTGTGGCTGCAGGAGGCCGGTGTCACGGTGCTGCGACCCCAGGTGGAGACGGACGCGACCGGCCGGATCACCTCCTTCACCATCACCCAAGACGCACCACAGAGTCATCCGGTGCTGCGCCCGCACCGGATCGCGGTGGGCGGCTACGACGTGGACGCCCAGGGCGCGCTGGTGCGCACCCACCGGGTCGAGCTGGACATCGATGGCCCGGCCACCTCGGTGCCGGAGCTGGTCGGGCTGACCCGGCCGCAGCTGATCCTGGTCAACGACGATGACCTCGCCTACGCCAAGATCCGCCTGGACGAGAAGTCGCTCGCGGTGGCCACCGAGCACCTGTCCGACTTCACCAGCTCACTGCCGCGGTCGCTGGTCTGGGGCGCGGCCTGGGACATGACCCGGGACGGCGAATGGCCGGCCAGCCGCTACCTCGACCTGCTGCTGGCGAACCTGGGCGCCGAGACCGACTCCACCACGACGCTGGTGCTGCTGCGCCAGCTGGCCACGGCGGTGGACTTCTACACCGACCCCGCGCGGCGTGAGCAGGTCGCCGTCGAGGTGGCGGACCGGCTCTGGGCGCTGGCCGGTGCTGCCGAAGCCGGTTCGGACAGCCAGTTCCAGCTGGTGAAGGCGTTCGCCGCGCGCGCGAGCACTGACGCGCACGCCGAGGTGCTGGAGGGCCTGCTCGCTGGCAGCACGACGCTGACCGGGCTGACCGTGGACACCGATCTGCGCTGGGAGCTGCTCACGGCGCTGGTGGCCGCCGGTGCCGCGGGTGAGGAGCAGATCGCCGCAGAGCTGAGGCAGGACGCGACCGCGACCGGGCAGCGCGCGGCCGCCGGAGCCCGCGCGTCTCTGCCCACCGCAGAGGCCAAGGAGGCGGTGTGGGCCTCGGTGGTGGAGAGCGACGATCTGCCGAACGCTGTGCAGGCCGCGGTGATCGGCGGGTTCAGCCGGGCCCGGAACCGATCCCTGCTTGTCCCGTTCACCGAGCGCTACTTCGACTCGATCGAACGGGTCTGGGCCGAGCGGACCAACGAGATGGCGCAAAACATCGTGATCGGCCTGTACCCGGCGAAGCTGGCCGATCTGGACGACTCGCTGGGGGTCGACGTGCTGGCCCGCACCGACGAGTTCCTCACCACGCTCGGTGACCGGTTGCCCGCACTGCGCCGGCTCGTGGTCGAGTCCCGGGACACTGTGCGCCGGGCCCTGGCCGCCCAGGCCCGGGACCGCAACCCCGGCTGACCCCGGAAGAACGGTGCACATCGACACCCTGAACCTCCCCCTGATCTGATCGCCTCAGGTTCGCGGTTCCACGACGAGCGGCCTCAGCGCCAGTCGAAGAGCGGAGCGCCCGAGGCGACCTGCTCCCGGGCGAGCGGGTGCACCTGCTCGGCTGCGCCGTCGAGAGCTACCACCGGGCACACCGGACTACGCCCGCCCGCGGCCACGGCTGCCGGATCGAAGGTGATCATCGGCTCACCCGCCACCACAGCCTGCCCCTCGGCGATCTGCACGGTGAAACCGGACCCACCCAGCTCGACCGTGTCGATACCCAGGTGCACCAGCACACCCCGCCCCTCGGCGGCGAGCAGCACGAAGGCGTGCGGGTGCACCTTGACCACCTGCCCGTCCACCGGTGCCACCACCGTCACCGCTCCGGCCCCGCTGGGTTCGATCGCCAGACCCGGGCCGACCAGCCCTTGGGCGAAGACCTCGTCGGGTACGTCCGCGAGCGCGAGCACCCGCCCGGCCAGCGGAGCGTGCACCCTCACGGCCGCGCGGACCGGCGGGTCGGCGACTCTCGGGTGGCGGCTCGCTCGACCAGCTCGCGGCGCACCGCGGTCACCAGCGAGGAGAACCGTGCGTTACCGGCCAGGTCCTCCACCAGCACCGCGGTCTCGCCACCGTCGGCCAACGGGATCTTCCAGTTCGGGTACTCGGTGTCGGTGCCGGGCTGGTTCTGCGCCCGCCGCTCCCCGACCGCATCGGTCAGCGCCACGCCGACGAGTACGGACGGGCTGTGCACCACGAACCGGTGCAACGCCTCCACCACCTGCCGTTCGGTCGGGTCAGGGGGCAGCAGGAAACGCTCCCGCAGCGCCTGCAGCATCCGTTCCCGCTCGATCTGTGCGGCCAGCCGCACCTGGGCTACTGGCTCCACCAGCAGTCCCAGCCGGCGGCGCAGGTCCACGTGCTCCTCGGCGAGATACCCGGCCGTCGGTGGCAGATCGTGCGTAGTGACCGTAGCCAGCGCCAGCTCCCGGTAGTCCTCCGGTGGCCGGGGCCGGTCGTCGGTCTGCTCGAACCAGAGCACCGAGGTGCCGAGCACGCCCAGATCAGCCAGGTAGTCGCGCACCCACGGCTCCACGGTGCCGAGGTCCTCGCCGATCACCGTCGCACCGGCCCGGTGCGCCTCCAGGGCCAGTACCCCGACCATCGCGTCGTGGTCGTAGCGCACGTAGGTGCCCTGGTCGGCCGCCGCCCCGTCCGGGATCCACCAGAGCCGAAACAACCCCATGATGTGGTCCACCCGCAGCGCACCGGCGTGCCGCACGATGGTGCGCACCATGTCCCGCAGCTGCCGGTAGCCGGAGCGGGCGAGGGCATCCGGCCGCCAGGGTGGCTGGGACCAGTCCTGACCCTGCTGGTTGTACATATCCGGCGGTGCACCCACGGTGATCCCCCGGGCGAGGACATCGCGCATCGACCAGGAGTCCGCGCCCCGGGGGTGTACCCCGACGGCGAGGTCGTGCATCACCCCGATCCGCATCCCGGAAGCGAGCGCCGTGTGCTGGGCCCGTTCCAGCTGCTCGTCGGCGATCCACTGCAGCCAGCAGTGGAAGTCGATCCGCTCGGCGAGCTCGCGGCGCACCGCGGCGAGTGCGCCGGGGGCCGGGTCGTCCAGCGGCCAGGGCTCCCCGTCGGTGTGCTGCTCGGCGACAGCGCACCAGAGGGCGAAATCCTCCAGTCCGCGGCCCTGCTCGGTGCGGAACCTGCGCAGTGCGCCCGCGCGCGCACGGCTGCGGCCAGCCGTGAAGATCGTCTCCAGCGCCGACTTCTTCTCCGCCCAGACGACGTCCCGGTCGATCGGGCCGGAGTCGGTGTTCATCGGTTTCAGTGCGTCCAGGGCCCACTCCAGCAGCGTGCGCTGGCTGTTCGGCAGGTACGCGGCCTCCCGGATGTCTTCGGGCCGGATGTAGAGCGGATTGAGGAACCGGCGGGTGGTCGGCAGGTACGGCGAGGGCGTCATCGGCGGGCTCGGCTCGGCGGCGTGCAGCGGGTTGATCAGCAGGAAGTCCGCGCCCAACTCACCGGACAGGCTGGTCAGCTCGGTCAGGTCGGCCAGATCGCCGATCCCCCAGGAGTTCGCCGAGCGGACCGAGTACAGCTGCGCCATCAGCCCCCAGGCGCGCTCGCCCTGCTCGGTGCGCAGCTCCGGCAGCGGCAACCGCGCCGGGGTGATGGCCAACGGCGCCCGGCTGGCGGTCCTGCGCTGGTCGACGTCCGCGACCAGCTCGTGCCAGCCCAGCGGCAGGTCCCTCGGCAGGTCGAACGTGGCCCGGCCGACCGTCGCGCCGTCCACCTCGCGTGGCTCCACCCACACGTCCGCCTGCCGCAGCGCTCGCTCGGACCCGTCCTCGAGGACCACCCGCAGCCGCACCATCGCGCCGTCGGGCACGTGTACAGGCACCTGGGCCCGGGTGCCCTGCCGGACCACCACGGACGGCGGCAGCGTGCGCCGCCAGGGCGCCGCCTCGGCAGCTGTCAGTGCGGCCTGCACCTGGTGGTCGGTCTCGGCGAGGACATCCATCGCGGCCAGGACCGCTCGCAACGTCGCTGCGGGCACGTGCCGATGGGTGCCGTGGTAGTCCCAGAACTCGGTGGCCACCCCATACGCGGTGGCGAGAGCACGCAGGGCGTCGCTGCCGACGTCGATGTTGTCCTCCATCACGGCGTGTAACCAGTGCTCCCCATCGATCGGTGGCGGTCCTTCTGTGCCCGCTGCCTAGATCTTGCCAGAGTCAGCCCGGGTTCTGCCGCGTTGGCGCCGGTCGCTGCTCAGTCGCCCACACCCGAAGCCGCCGACCACCGGCATTCCGACAGAGATCGATCGCATCCGGCCGGTGCGGCCCACCCATCGACTCACGCCCTCCGGCCCACCGCCGAACTCCGGCAGCCCAGGGCACCAGCAACTCAGGGGGCGGGGCGGAGCTGGTCGATGTCGGCCGCGAGATCGTCGGCCACCGGGCCGACCACCACCTGCACCACCCGGCCCGAGCGCACTACGCCGTACGCACCGTGGGCCCGCAGGCTCTCCTCATCCACGAGCGCCGGATCGGTCACCTCGACCCGCAGGCGCGTGATGCACGGCTCCAGGTCGACCACGTTGGTGTCTCCACCCAGTGCCGCGAGGATATCCTCGGCCTTGATCACGTCCACTCCTCCACACTTTCCTTGTGATACATCCCACTCTACAACCGCATGGCCGCCCTCTCGCCACCGGACGAGAATGAGGCTCGACCCAGCGGCGACGGGAGGCAGCATGTCAGGCGAGACGCAGATTCGGATCATCCACGGTGCCGGGGTCTCCCCCGGCCGCGCCGCTGGCCCCACCGTACGGATGGCAACGGCTGCCGGCGAACCGGCCCGACGGCGCGCCACCGTCGGCCCCGAGGAGGCGACGGACGCGATCCTCGCGGCCGCGACCGCCGTCGCCGACGATCTGACCGAACGAGCCGGCCACACGGAGGGGACCGCGCGGGAGGTGCTGCAGACCACGGCACAGATCGCGAAGGACCCCACACTGGTCAAAGACGCCCAGCGCCGGGTCCGCGAGGAGCAGATCACCCCCGAGCGTGCGGTCTGGGAGGCTGCCGGAGCGGTCGCCAGCCAGTTCGAGTCCCTCGGCGGCTACTTCGCCGAGCGCGCCCGGGACGTGGCCGACGTCCGAGACCGGATCATCGCCCGACTGCTCGGTGCCCCGAGCCCGGGGGTCCCCCAGCGCGAGGAGCCCTACATCCTGCTCGCTCTGGACCTCGCCCCGGCCGATACCGCCCAGCTGGATCCGGAGGTGGTGCGAGGGCTGGTCACCGAGGAGGGTGGGCCCACCTCGCACACGGCGATCCTGGCGCGCGCGCTGGGCATCCCGGCCGTAGTCGGGGTGGGAAGCGGGATCGAGGAGGTCGCTGCCCGGGAGGTGGTGCTGGTCGACGGCGGTGCCGGTGAGGTGCTCCTGGATCCCACCGCGGAGCAGGTGGAGGCCGCCCGGGAGCGGGTGCGTACCCGCTCCTTCGACCCGCCGGGTCGCACCCAGGACGGATACCGGGTGGCCTTGCTGGCGAACGTGGGCGAGGTGGCCGACGCCGAACCGGCAGCCGCCGCTGGCGCCGAGGGGATCGGCCTGTTCCGCACGGAGTTCGCCTTCCTCGGCCGAGATGCCGAACCGAGCGTCGAGGAGCAGGTGGAGGCGTACTCGGCGGTGTTCGCCGCGTTCGCCGGACGGCATGTGGTGATCCGCACCCTGGACGCCGGTGCGGACAAGCCGATGCCGTTCCTCACCGCCGCGGACGAGGTGAACCCGGCACTGGGGGTTCGCGGGATCCGCACCTGCTGGCAGAACCCGGACGTGCTCGATCATCAGCTGACCGCGATCGCGCGGGCGGCCGCCGACCATGACGGACCGGTGTGGGTGATGGCACCGATGATCGCCCGGGTGGCCGAGGCGGAGGACTTCGTGGCCGCGTGCGCGGCGCACGGGCTGGAGACCGCCGGGGTGATGGTGGAGGTGCCCAGCGCCGCCCTGCTGGCTGGGCCGATCCTGGCCCGGGCGGCGTTCGCCTCGGTCGGCACGAACGATCTGACCCAGTACACCTTGGCCGCGGACCGGCTGCTCGGGTCGCTGGCACCGCTGTCCACGCCGTGGGACCCCGCGGTGCTGCAGCTGCTCCAGCGCACCTGCGACGGCGGAGCAGCCCAGTCCCGTCCGGTGGGGGTCTGCGGGGAGGCGGCCGCCGATCCCGCCCTGGCAGCGGTGTTGGTCGGTATGGGGGTGTCCAGTCTGTCGATGACGCCGCGGGCGCTCGGCGACGTCGGCGCCCTGCTGGCGGCCACCACGCTCGCGCAGTGCCGCACGGCAGCGAGTCTGGCACTCGCCGCCGACAGCGCCGAGGACGCCCGCCGCGCGGCCCGCGGCGCGCTCCCCGCCCTGGCCGAGCTTGCCCTGTGACGTCCGGACCGCGGCCAGCCGGCCGACGAGCAACGCCGAACCCACCGAGAGAACCGCTTAGGCTGAACCCGTGAGCCTGCCAGATCCCAGCCCCCGCCCAGCCGCTCGGCCCGGCCTGAGTGTGACACCCGCGCGGGCCGAACGCCCGGACTCCTTCTACGCCGCTGTCGGTGGCGAGCCGACGTTCCGCTTCATCGTGCATCGGTTCTACCAGCAGGTAGCCACTGACGACCTGCTCCGGCCGATGTACCCGGAGGAGGATCTCGGACCGGCCGAGGACCGGCTGCGGATGTTCCTGGAGCAGTACTGGGGTGGCCCGACCACCTACTCCGAGACCCGCGGCCACCCGCGACTGCGGATGCGGCACGTACCGTTCCGCGTCACCCCGACCGCTCGGGACCGCTGGTTGCAGTTCATGACCGTGGCGGTCCAGGAGGCCGAGCTGGCCCCGATGCACGAGGCGAGGCTGCTGGACTACCTGGAGCGGGCCGCGCACTCGATGGTGAACACCCTGGAGGAGGACGCATGACCGGCGGGCAGGAGGTCGACCCGCTGCAGGCGGTGCTGGCCGCCCTGGTGCTGGAGCAGGCCGGCGAGGACACGTTCGTGGGCACGTCGCTGCCGCAGATCCACGGCAGGGTCTACGGCGGCCAGGTGCTCGCCCAGGCGCTGCTCGCCGCCGGGCGCACGATGACCACGGACAGGTTGCCGCACTCCGTGCATGGCTACTTCCTGCGCCCCGGTGACCTGGACGAGCCGATCACCTTCGCCGTCGAACGCCTCCGGGACGGCCGCTCGTTCTCCGCCAGGCGCACGCACGCGATCCAGTCCGGCAAGCCGATCCTGTCGATGATCACCTCGTTCCAGGTGGAGCAGGAGGGTCTGGACCACGCCGAGCCGATGCCGCAGGTTCCGGCCCCGGAGGAGCTGGACAGCTCGGTGGAGTTCTTCAATTCCCTGGACCACCCGATCGCGAAGTTCTTCTACCGCAACGGCGCGTTCGATCTGCGGCACGTCGACGGCGCCCTGTTCACCAGCCCTGGCGAGGTCCGCACCGACCGGCAGTACCTGTGGATGCGCGCACGTGGACCGTTGCCGGTTGGGCAGCTGGAGCAGCGCGCGATCCTCGCCTACGCCTGCGACCAGGTGATGCTGGAGCCGATCATGCGCCGGCACGGACTGTCCTGGATGACCAAGGACGCCTCAGTGGCAAGCCTGGACCACGCGATGTGGTGGCATCGGAACGTGGACGTGGGCGACTGGCTGCTCTACGCCCAGTCCTCCCCGTCGGCTGGAGGCGGCCGCGGGCTGGGCGAGGCCAAGGTCTACGCCCGCTCCGGTGAGCTGGTAGCGACGATCGCCCAGGAGGGCATGATCCGGATTCCGCAGATCCCCAGCTGAGCCGCACGCCTCACCGGGCGGAGCGACGCACCTCAGCGGCTGGACAGGCGGAGCGACGCACCTCAGCGGCTGGACAGGCGGAGCGACGCACCTCAGCGACGCGACACGCGGAGCTGCTCGACGGCGGATCGCACCCCCGAGGGATCCCCCGCACGCCGGTCATCGGGTGGGTGGGCAGCCAGCACCTGCGCCGCTGCCTGCGGTGGAACGTCGGCCAGCAGACTGACCAGCGCTACCCGCGGGCTGCCGGACGCCTCGAGCGCCTCCTGGCACCGGTGCAGATCCGCACCGCTGGCCTGGGTGAGCATCCGCAGCACCCGCCCGTGCAGCTTCTCGTTCGTCGGCAGAACATCGATCATCAGGTTCGAGTAGGTCTTGCCCAACCGCACCATCACTGCGGTGGAGAAGGTGTTCAGGACCATTTTCTGGGCCGTGCCGGCCTTCATCCGCGTGCTCCCGGTCACCACCTCTGGCCCGGTGTCCACCAGAACGGCCACATCCGCCAGCTCGGCCAGCGGGGCGTGCGGATTGCAGGAGACCAGCCCGGTGCTGGCACCGACAGACCGGGCGTGCCGCAGCGCGCCGGCCACGTAGGGGGTGCGCCCACTGGCGGCAAGTCCGAGGACCAGATCCCGTGCGGTCACGTCCGCTACTGCCACCCGGCCCAGCTCCGGATCATCCTCGGCACCCTCCACCGGGTGCAGCATCGCCGGCGCTCCCCCGGCGATGTGCGCCCGGACCTGGTCCTCGCTCACCTGGTAGGTGGGCAGCAGCTCCGCGGCGTCGAGCACTGCCAGCCGACCGGAGGTACCGGCACCGACGTAGACCACTCGGCCACCGTCGGCCAGCGCGGCCACCCCGCGCTCGACCAGCACAGTGATCGCCGCGGACCGGGCGGCCACGGCAGCCGCCACTGACGCGTCCTCGGTGAGGATCGCCACCACCACACCGCTGGCGTCCAGGGTGTCGATATCGGTAGTGCGCGGGTTGCGCTCCTCGGTGGGTGAGCGGACCTGGACGGCCAGGACGGGCTTACCCTCCGCCGCACCCTCGAGCTCCACCTCACCAGCGTAGCCACCGAGTGTGACCGACATCTCGATATCGAGGGATCGGGTTCCGACCTCCCGGGCCGTCTCACTATATGGACTCAATCTGGAGGGAGTTTTCCGGCCGTCCGGTGCCCCCAGGTTTCCCGCAGCAGCGAGCGAGTATCTCCATGCCCGCTGTCGGCGGGAATCGCCCGATTCCGGTCAAGGACCGGTTTCAATCTCGTCAATGACTGCCTACCGTAGAAGCCGTATGCCACTACCGACTGAGTCCGATACGCGCCCTGGTACTCCTGAACCCTCAGCTACCACCGACATCCTCAGCACCACCCCGACGGCGTCCGACGAGCCGCTGCAGATCCGCCCGCCTGAGGCCGGCGAAGGCGCCGCGATGTGGCGCCTCGCCCGCGACGGCGGCGAACTGGACCTGAACACTTCCTACGCCTACTTGATCCTTGCCGACGACTTCGCGGCCACCTGCCGCGTCGCCGTCAGCGGCGGTGAGGTGGTCGGCTTCGTGCTCGGCTACTGTCCCCCGGCCCGCCCGAGTCACGTGTTCGTCTGGCAGGTGGCGGTGCGCAGCGACCAGCGCGGTCGGCGGGTCGCTGCCCGGATGCTCGACGATCTCGTCGACGGCCTGCCCGAGGTCGAGGCGATGGAAGCGACCGTGACCGAGTCCAACACCGCCTCCCGACGATTGTTCGCCGCCTTCGCTCGCAACCGGGGCGCCGAGCTCAGCTGGTCCGCGGGTGTGCGGGCCGAAGACTTCCCCGATGGGCACGAGGCGGAACCCCGCCTCCTGATCAGTCCGCTCTCGAGGAGCTGATTCCACGCACCTGATAGCCACAGGCTGCGCCGGCCTTCCCGGCCTCGGCGTGCTGCGCGCGGCTCGCACCGCGTGACCCGACCTGATCCGCAACCTCACGAAGGAAAGCGACCTCACATGACACTCACCAGTATCGATGCCACTGCTCTTGAGTCTGGTGTCCGTAGCTACTCCCGCACCTGGCCGACCACGTTCACCAAGGCCCAGGGCAGCTTCATGTACAACGAGGAAGGCGACCAGTACCTGGACTTCTTCGCCGGTGCCGGCGTGATGAACTACGGCCACAACAACCGCCACCTGAAGGAGGTACTGATCAAGTACCTCGCCGGTGACAACGTGGTGCACTCCCTGGACATGCTCACCACGGCCCGCACCGACTTCCTCTCCACCTTCACCGACCAGATTCTGCGCCCACGCGGCCTGGACCACACGGTGATGTTCCCCGGGCCGGGTGGCGCCAACGCCGTCGAGGCCGCGCTGAAGCTCGCCCGCAAGGTGACCGGCCGGGAGTCGGTGGTGACGTTCACCAACGCCTTCCACGGGATGACCCTGGGCGCCCTGTCGGTGACCGGGAACTCGATGAAGCGCGGCGGCGCCGGTATCCCGCTGGTGCACGCCACGCCGATGCCGTACGACGACTACTTCGACGGTGACGTGCCGGACTTCATGTACCTCGAGCGGTTGCTCAACGATGCCGGCTCGGGCCTGAACACCCCGGCTGCCGTGATCGTGGAGACCGTGCAGGGCGAAGGCGGCGTGAACACCGCCCGGCGGGAGTGGCTGCGTCAGCTCTCCTCGCTGTGCAAGGAGCAGGGCATCATCCTGATCGTCGACGACATCCAGATGGGCTGCGGCCGCACCGGCGGCTTCTTCAGCTTCGAAGAGGCCGGGATCGTCCCGGACATCATCTGCCTGTCCAAGTCGATCAGCGGCTACGGCCTGCCGCTCGCGCTGACCCTGCTGCGTCCCGAGCTGGACGTGTGGGAGCCGGGTGAGCACAACGGCACCTTCCGCGGGTTCGCACCGGCCTTCGTCACCGGAGCCGAGGCGATCCGCACCTACTGGTCCGATGACGACCTGCAGCGCTCCACGATCGCCAAGGGTGCGTTCGCGGAGTCGGCGCTGAACACGATCGTCGCCGACCACCCGGAGCACGGCCTGTCCGCCAAGGGTCGCGGCCTGGCCCGTGGGCTCGAGTTCACCAACCCGGACCACGCTGCCGCCACCTGCCGCAACGCCTTCGAGGCCGGTCTGCTGGTGGAGACCTCCGGTCCGCGCGACGAGGTGATCAAGCTGCTGCCGCCGCTGACGCTGACGAACGAGGAGCTGGCTCGCGGTCTCGATATCCTGCGCCAGGCCACGGCGGACGCCGTAGCCTGAGCAGCATCGACAACCGTCACCAGAGATAAGGACCCGTTCATGCTCGTTCGCACCCTCGACGACGTCACCGACACCGAGGATGACATCAAGACCGAGAACTGGCGCAGCAAGCGCATCATCCTCGCCCGCGAGGGTGTGGGCTTCTCCGTACACGAGACGACTCTGTACGCCGGTACCGACAACTACTTCTGGTACGCCAACCACATCGAGGCCGTCTTCATCACCCATGGTGAGGGCGAGATCGAGGACCTGGCTACCGGTGAGGTGCACCAGTTGGCGCCGGGCTCGCTGTACCTGCTGAACAACCACGACAAGCACCGGGTGCGCCCACGCACCGAGATCCGGTGTGTGTGCGTGTTCAACCCGCCGGTGACCGGCCGGGAGGTGCACGACGAGAATGGCGTGTACCCGTTGATCGTCGAAGAGGCCTGATTCGCAACGCGGCCCCTCAGTAGTACCTCGCGAACGCTCTTCCGCGCGAGCAGATCTGATGATCTGCACCGCGCGGGAGGGCGTTTGCGCTGGAAGGACCTGGCGGCACCACGGTGTCGTCATCTAGCACCCGGTGCGGCCAACTGCCGCACCGGGTGCGGCGTTTTCGCCGACGAAAGGAGAATCGATGACAGCCGCTACCGCACGGACGGACGCTTACCCCACGCGCGTGAGCACTGAGGATCCGATCGCCCGCGAGCACCCCACTGTGTGGGGTTCGGCCTCGGACGGTCCGTTCGACGCTGACACACTGAGGACTCACGAAGAACGCGGCTTCACCATCTGTGAGGATTTCCTCAGCGCCGAGGAGGTGGAGACGTTCGGCGCCGAGCTGACCCGGCTCACCTCTGACGCCACACTGCGCAGCGACGAGCGCGTGATCACCGAGAAGGCCTCCGGCCAGGTCCGCTCCCTCTTCGAGGTCCAGGACTTCAGCGCGCCGATCGATGCGCTCAGCCGCGACCCTCGGCTGCTGGACCGGGCGCGCCAGTTGCTCGGGTCCGAGGTGTACCTGCACCAGACCCGGGTGAACTACATGCCGGGTTTCCAGGGGACCGGCTTCTACTGGCACTCCGACTTCGAGACCTGGCACGCCGAGGACGGTATGCCGCTGCCCCGGGCGGTGAGCTGCTCGATCGCCCTGACGCCGAACTATCCGTTCAACGGCGGCCTGATGGTCATCCCGGGCTCGCACCGCACGTTCATCCCCGGTGTGGGCGTCACCCCGGAGGACAACTACGCCTCCTCGCTGAAGGAACAGACCGTGGGGGTGCCCAGCGAGGCCGCGATCACCCGGATGGCCGCCGAGCACGGGATCGACCAGTTCACCGGTCCGGCAGGTTCGGCGCTGTGGTTCGATGCGAACATCATGCACGGGTCCGGGAACAACATCACTCCGTTCCCCCGGTCGAACATCTTCCTGGTGTTCAACAGCGTGGAGAACGCGCTGGAGGAGCCGTACGCCGCCCCGGCACCGCGACCCGGCTACATCGGCAACCGGGACGTCACCCCGCTGCGCTAGCGGACCCGAGCTAGCCAGCCGAGCTAGCGAGGGCGAATGCTCCCTCGTGCGGCAGGCCGTACGAGGTCGCCGCACCAGGGAGCGTTCGGTCCCGGGACCTGCCCGGCCCTGGAAATCCACTTGCCCCCTCCGAATCCAGGAGGAAGCGGATTCCGAGGGACCAAGTGGATTCCGAGGGTGAGGTCGCTACCCGCGCGAGGTCGCTGCGAGGCCGGGTCGCTGCCGGGCCGGGTCGCTGCCGGGCCAGGTCGCTCCCGGCGCGAGGTCGCGGTGGGGTCGGTCAGGCTACCGCCGCCGGAACTCCACCGGATCGTCCACCAGTGGGGCCAGCGCCTCCCGTTCGGCATCGCTGAACCGGGCGGGGCGGCCGGTACCGGCGTCGACTTTCACGATCGAGCTCGCGGCCCGGGCACAGACCTCACCGGTGGGAGTGAGCACCTCGTAGCAGACCAGCAGGCTTGCTCCGCCGATCTGCCCGATCCAGAGCTCCACGCCCACCGGGTCCTGGCTGTAGGACAGCGGCGCCAGGTACTCGATCTCCTGACGCGCCACCAGGGTGTGCGTATCGCTGCCCGGGCCGCCAGAGAGCACCTTGGCGCCGGAGACCATCGACTCCTCGCCCTGACTGGTCCAGAACACCGCGATGCGCGCCTCCTCCAGAAGAGTGAGCATCGCGGCATTGTTCACATGCCCGTAGGCGTCCAGGTCCGCCCAGCGCATCTGCACCGGCACCCGCATGCGGCCCATAGCTCAGTCGCGGGTGAGCTTGCGGTAGGTGACCCGGTGCGGACGGGCAGCCTCCGGCCCCATCCGCTCGACCTTGTTCTCCTCATAGTCAGCGAAGTTGCCCTCGAACCAGTACCAGTTCGCCGGGTTCTCCTCGGTGCCCTCATAGGCGAGGATGTGCGTGGCCACACGGTCCAGGAACCACCGGTCGTGGGAGATCACCACGGCTGAACCCGGGAAGTTCAGCAGTGCGTTCTCCAGGCTGCCCAGGGTCTCCACGTCCAGGTCGTTGGTGGGCTCGTCCAGCAGCAGCAGGTTCCCGCCCTGCTTGAGGGTCAGCGCCAGGTTCAGCCGGTTGCGCTCACCGCCGGAGAGCACTCCGGCCGGCTTCTGCTGGTCCGGGCCCTTGAACCCGAACTGGGAGACGTACGCCCGCGAGGGGATCTCCACGTTGCCCACCTGGATGAAGTCCAGCCCGTCGGAGACCACTTCCCAGAGGGTCTTGTTCGGGTCGATGTTCTCCCGACCTTGGTCCACATAGGAGATCTTGACGCTGTCGCCGACCTTCAGCTCGCCGCCGTCCAGCTCTTCGAGCCCGACGATCGACTTGAACAAGGTGGTCTTGCCCACACCGTTCGGGCCGATCACACCGACGATGCCGTTCCGCGGCAAGGTGAAGCTCAGCCCGTCGATCAGCAGGCGGTCGCCGAAGCCCTTCCTCAGGTTCTCCGCCTCGATCACCAGCGAGCCCAGGCGCGGGCCGGGCGGGATCTGGATCTCCTCGAAGTCGAGCTTCCGGGTGCGCTCCGCCTCGGCCGCCATCTCTTCGTACCGGGCCAACCGCGCCCTGGACTTGGTCTGGCGACCCTTCGCGGAGGAGCGCACCCACTCCAGCTCGTCCTTAAGACGCTTGGCCAGCTTGGCGTCCTTCTTGCCCTGGATCTCCATCCGGGCGGACTTCTTCTCCAGGTAGGTGGAGTAGTTGCCCTCGTAGGGGTACAGCCGGCCCCGGTCCACCTCAGCGATCCAGCCGGCCACATGGTCGAGGAAGTACCGGTCGTGGGTGACAGCGATGACGGCGCCCGGGTACTTCGCCAGGTGCTGTTCGAGCCACTGCACGCTCTCCGCGTCCAGGTGGTTCGTCGGCTCGTCGAGGAGGAGCAGATCGGGCTGCTCCAGGAGCAGTTTGGCCAACGCCACTCGACGGCGCTCACCACCGGAGAGGTGGGTGACCTCCGCGTCCCCCGGCGGCAGCTGCAGCGCATCCATCGCCTGCTCGAGCTGGGAGTCCAGGTCCCAGGCGTCGGCGGCGTCGATCTCGCCCTGGAGCTTGCCCATCTCCGCCATCAGCGCATCGAAGTCGGCGTCCGGCTCGGCCATCTGGTTGCCGATCTCGTTGAACCGGTCGATCTTGCCCTTGATCTGGCTGACGCCTTCTTCGACGTTGCCGAGAACGGTCTTCTCCTCGTTCAGCGGCGGCTCCTGCAGGAGGATGCCCACGGAGTAGCCCGGGGCCAGCCGGGCGTCACCGTTGGAGGGTTGTTCCAGTCCAGCCATGATCTTCAGGATCGTCGACTTTCCGGCACCGTTCGGGCCGACCATGCCGATCTTCGCTCCGGGCAGGAACGACATCGACACGTCATCGAGGATGACCTTGTCGCCATGCGCCTTGCGCGCCTTCACCATCGAGTAGATGTACTCGGCCACTTTTCTCCCAGCGATGAGCAGGTTTCAGGGTTAGATCAACCCCTCACTCTACGCCCGTCGCCCCCCGATCATGGCAATCGGAGCCCGGGCGCAGGTCAGGCGCTCATCCGCTCCGCCATCGACTCCTCCGTCTCGGTGTCGTCATCGGGCAGCACCTGGAATCCGGATAGGTCCACCCCGGCGTCCTGCTCCTCGCTGCTCTCGGTAGCCTCGCCCGCCTCCGTGGCCGAATCCGCCTCCTCCTCCGACGCAGAGTCGGCAGCAGTTCCGGCGGGCTCGCTCGCCTCCTCGGTAGCCGCCGAGCCGGTCTCGGTCTCGGCGTCGGCGCGCCGAACCGCGCGGGTGACGTGCGCCGTGGCCGTGCGCAGATCCGGGCCGAATGCGTCGGCCACGATCACGGCAGTCCAGCGCTGCTCACCGTCGCGGGTCTGGTACTCCTCATGCTCCAACCGGCCGCGGACCAGCACCGCATCTCCTTTGCGCACACTGTGCGCCACATGCTCGGCGAACTCCCCGAAGAGCTTCACCGCAAACCATTGAGTGGCGCCGTCACCCCACTCCCCCTCGCGGCTGCGGACCCGCGGCGTACTGGCGACGTTCAACCGCAGGAACGTCTGCTTTCCCGGACTCGCCAGCAGGTTCGGCTCGTGCCCCACGTGGCCCCGAAGGGTGACCTCGATCTCGTTGACCATGGTGACTCCAGTTGCTCAGGCACCGGCCTGTCCGGTGCATAGAGTCACCTTCACCTAACTGAGCACACCGCGGGTGGGCCTCACCCCCGGGCTGTGGAAACTGTGGCATCGCCGTGGATGCCGGCACGCGCCGTGCGGTGCTGGTCCAGAGGTGCCTGAGCAGGCCGGACCAGGTCCGCTGAGACCACAGAGGCGAGCTCCGCCGTCGTGCTCTGCATATAGCCCTCAGCGCGTTCGGCGGAGGTGCGGCGCCTGCGCCTGCCGGCCACGACGATCAGCACGAGGCAGGCGAGCAGCAGCGCCACCCCCGCCCCGGCCAATGAGCCACCAACCACGGCGGACCCGGCGAAGAGCGCGGCGCCGGCGATCAGCAGTGCCAGCCCGAGCCCGCCGGCTACGAAGCCGACCAACCGCTGCCCGCTGGCCACCCGGTCGGTGCTGCGGGGCAGCTGCTGTCCTTCGAGTGCCGTCCACACGTGGTCGTCGAACGACTCCTCGGTGGCTACCTGGGCCTGGACCGCGTCGGACCACGGCGCAGGCAGACCGGCAGTCGCTGCTGCCAGCCACCGGTCCCGGATCGCCGCGGTCCGGCTGCCTGCCGGACGTTGCACAGCACTCAGCGCCACTGGGCGCGGTGAGGCCACCGCCCGGCGGATCGACTCCGCCACCGACGGCACCCCGGACGCCGTCGCCAGATCCTCGGCCACCTGCGCAGCCTCCGGCGGTGCCGGATCCGCGGCCCCCACGTGCCCGGAGAGCCGTCGGCGTACCGCTGCCACCTCGTCCCGAGCGGTCCGTGCCGCCACGGACTCCCCGGCGATCACCTCGGCGAGCAGCGAGCGCAGGTCATCGATACCGTCCCCGGTGCGTGCCGAGACCAGCTCGATCTTCACGTCGGTCAGGCCATCCTCCACCAGGAGGCGGGCCACGTCAGCGCGCACCTGCTCGTGCGTGGCGTCCGGGATCGTGTCGATCTGGTTGATCACCACCACCATCGCCTCGTGCCGTGCCGACAGTGCGCGCAGATAGTCCTCGTGCAGCACGTTGTCGGCGTACTTCTGCGGGTCCACCACCCAGATGAGCAGATCGATCAGTGGGAGCAGCCGGTTCACCTGCTCGGCGTGCCCCGACTCCACCGAGTCGTGGTCAGGCAGGTCGAGGAGCACGAGACCGGCCAGTCCTTCTTCAGCGTCGCCGTCCAGCGCCGACTCCCGCTGGATCCGCCGGTCGGGCGCGACCTGGAGAAAGTCGAGCAGCGCCGTCGCCTTGCTCCCCCAGATGCACGCGGCGGCCTGGGAGGTGGTCGGACGGATCACGCCGACGTCGGCGAACTGCAACGAGGACATCGCGTTGAACAGGGACGATTTTCCCGAACCGGTGCCACCGACCAGTGCGACCACGGTGTAGTCCACGCCCAGGGCTAGGCGCTCGGTCACCTGCGCCAGATCGGTATGGGCGGCCGCGGTCGCTTCGCCGGGCACGCGGGCACCGGCGGTGGCCAGAGCCTCGGTGATCTGCTCGACCTCGTGGTGCAGCTCCTGGCCAGCACCACCGGTCGGCACCGCGGTCTCGGCCGGGGAGGAAGCGCTCACTGGTATCCCTTCAGCTCACTGGCACGCAACCGGAGGCTACGGGCCGCACCGTCATCTACCCCGAGCGTGGTCAGGGCGGTGAGGAAGACGTCGGCCTCACCTTCGGTGGCCACTCTCGCCCAGGTGGACAGGTCGCCTCGCAGGCGCCGCACGACGGCGGTCCCCCGGTCGGACAGGAGTCTCGCCACTGCGCGTTCTGCTCCGTCCAGGCCGGTCGCGGCCACCTCCACGAGGGCGGCCTTGGCCGCCTCGTCCAGACCGGCGTCGTCGGAGTCGAAGGTGAGCGTGGCGCACAGCTCGGCGACCACCTCGTCCCACTCGGTGAACAGGACATCCAGCCGTTCGGTGCGGGTGGTGGCAGCGTCCTCGGGACTGACCAACGCGGCGAGCTGGGCACCGCTGGTGGACTGTGCGGCGCCCGTCCGGATCGAGCGTTCGGCTCGTTCGCAGGCCTCGGCGATCAGCGTGCGGGCGGAGTTCATGCTCACCTCGCGCAAGGAGGCGACGGCGGCGCGGCGAGCGGGCACCGCCCGGCGGTGCCGCCAGGACTCCACCATGTTCGCCGCCGGTGCCACCAGCGGCGAGAGGATTCCACCGGAGCTGGCACCGGCGAGCCAGGCGGTCGTGGGTGCGCCGACGGCTGCCCCGCCGGCTGCCAGATCGGCCTCGACCTGCTCAGCAGCGCCGGTGGTGGCGGCCCGCACCTGGTTGCGCAACGAGAGGTGGTGGCGCCGCTGGTCCTCCACGGCGACGGCCACCCGCTGCACGTCCTCACGCAACGCCGGCCAGGCGCCGCGGACGGTACGGGCAATGATGCTGCGGGACTGGCTCTTCGCACCGAGCACGGTCAGCCACTGGGTGAACTCGCGGATCCGCTCGGTGGGCAACACTCCCTCGTGTGGTCCGACGTCCGCGATCACGAAGAACGGCACCGAGCCGAAACCCTGGCTCTCCAACCGCTCGAACAGGTCCCGGCGCACCGTGGCCAGCGCGGCGGGGTCCACCCGGTTGAGGATCACCGCGAGGGAGACCCCGCGCTCTCTGGCGGCATGCAGGCGCGCCCACGGGACGGCATCGCCGTAGCGGGAGCCGGTGGTGACGAACACCCAGAGGTCCGCCAGCTCCACCAGCTCATCGGCGAGCCCCCGGTTGGCGGCGTGCACGGAGTCCAGGTCGGGGGCGTCGAGCAAGGCCATTCCGCGCGGTACGACCTCCTCCGGGCTGACCTGGGCGATATCGGCCACCGGGTGCCCCTCGAGGAGGTCGGCGTCCTTGGGATGGACCACGAGGATCGGTTCGCGCGTGGTGGGCCGCAGCACACCGGCAGTGGTGATCTCCTTCTCCACCACGGAGTTCACGATCGTGGACTTGCCCGCTCCGGTGGAGCCGCCGACCACCACGATCACCGGGGCTGCGACCTGACGCAGCCGGGGCAGCAGGTGGTGGCGCACCTGGGTGGCGAGCCGGTCGCGGTCCTCTCGGGCCGCCGGCACGCCCGGGACCTCGAGCGGCAGCGTGGCGGCGTCCAGGTTCGCCAGCAGATGCTCGATCACCTCGACCATCGGCACCCGCTCTTCCCCGGTGGAGGGCGCCGGGTGAGCCACGGAGTCCTCCCCGGGCGCGGGCCGGACGTCGGAGGATTCGGGGGTCACCCTCCCTAGCCTGCCGTGTGGAGTGCCCTGTGACCAACTTCGCGCGCCGCACGCCGCTATCCTGTGAGCGGTCCGGTGGTGCGTCCCGGCGCTCTGCCGTCACCGGAACAGCACGCCCCCGTAGCTCAATGGATAGAGCAACGGCCTTCTAATCCGTAGGTTGCAGGTTCGAGTCCTGCCGGGGGCACTGGCGACGCAGGAGCCGTTGCCCCGGCGGGACGAGGAGGAGCGCAGCGACGGCCCTGCCCGGGGGCACTGGCGACGCAGGAGCCGTTGCGCCGCGGCTGGGTTGTCGCGATCCCTCAGCGCTGCGCGGGTGGCTGGAAGACTCGGCGGTAAGCCTGCGGCGCGAGCCCGATCCGCCGGGTGAAGTGTTTCCGCAAGTTGATGGCGGTACCGAACCCACACTGTCGCGCGATCTCCTCCACGGACAGGTCGGAGCTCTCCAAAAGCTCGCGGGCCCACCGCACCCGCTGCACCAGCAGCCACTGCAGCGGCGAGGTCCCGGTCTGCTCGTGGAACTTTCTGCCTAAGGTGCGGGTACTCAGCGCTGCATGCCGGGCGATGTCTGACAAGGTCAACGGCTCGCCGAGCCGGAGCTGTAGCCACTCCATGGTCGGCTGCAGCGATCCTGTCGAGCCAGGCGACTCATGATGGACGATGAATGGCGCTTGGCTCCCGGCACGCTGCGGAGCAATGACGATGTGGCGGGCCGTGTCGGCGGCGACTGCCGCGCCGAAGTCGTTGCGCACCATGTGGATGCACAGGTCGAGTCCGGTGGCCGCACCAGCGGAGGTGAGCACATCTCCTCCGTCGACGAAGAGCACGTCCGGATCAACCTCGACCTGGGGGAACCGCTCTGCGAGCAGGGCTGCGTTCGTCCAGTGGGTCGATGCCCGTCGCCCGTCCAACAGACCCGCAGCGGCGAGAACGAAGGCACCGCAGCAGATCGAGGCGATGCGCGTACCGCGTCGGTGCGCCTCCCGGAGCACGTCGAGCACCTCCCCCGGCGCTTCCAGATCCGTGCGGATTCCAGGGACGATCACCGTGTCTGCGGACAGTGCCGCGCTCACCTCGTACGGCGCTGTCATCCGGTACATCTCGCTACCAGAACGCCCGACTACCACCTGGTCAGGCCGTTCACCGCAGATGAACACGTCATAGAGCGGCGCACCGAATACCGCGCCCTCGGACTTCTCCGCCGAGTGAGCCGTGCCGAACACCTGGCCTGGGATCGCGAGCTCCAGGCCTTTCACATGATTCGCCGCCAATACCGCTACCCGATGCATGGCGACAATGTATCGAACAGCGACATTTTGGCCACTGGTAGTGGCGATGCCGCAACGCGACGATCCTTCACGTGGACTTCTTCATCCAGTTAGTCGTCTCCGCTGTTGCGCTCGTCGCACTCATCCTGGCCGGCAAGTTCTTCGACCTGGTGCTGGGCCTCAAGGAGCGAGCGTGCGCACCACCCGCGCGGGGGACCCCACGACGACGGTTGCCGCAGGGACGTCCTTCGTCACCAGAGAGCCGGCACCCACGACTGCATCAGGCCCGATCGTCACGCCCGGCAGGATGGTGGCATTCGAGCCGATCCATACATTCCGGCCGATGACCACGCGGGCCGGGTGCATATCGGCACGCCGGTCAGGACTGAGATCATGGTTCAGCGTGGCCACGACGGTGTTGTGACCGATCAAGCAGTCGTCCCCGATCACGATCCCACCCTGATCCTGAAACTTGCAGCCAGCGTTGATGAACACTCGCTTTCCGAGCGTGATGTTCTTCCCGAAGTCCGAATACAGGGGCGGGAAGACTGACACCGACTCATCCACAGCTGTGCCGATCAGCTGGGCCAGCAGCTCGCGCACCCGGGCGGGCTCCTGGTAACCGTCGTTAAGCTCACCGGTGATCTGCAGCGCCTCCTGGCTGACCTCATGCATGACCACGTGCAACGGCGAGTCGCCCGTGATCGTCCCGCCGGCATTCAAGACGTCAAGGAGATCATCAAGCGTCATAGATCCTCCACCTGTTCACACTGACCAGCGTGCGGTTCACGGTACGTCACCCGGATCCGCACCGCCGCCCGAGCTCAGAACGCCGCCCACCCTCTGCGGCGAGCCGCCCACAGCCCGCACGGCCGGGTCGACCCTCGCCGCGCGCCGAGACAGTGCGGCATGACGTTCGGGTACATCGGATCGGTGATCGTCACGACGCCCTCGGCGTCCACCTCCTCCCGTTCAGGCACCAGGAACTCGGAACGCAGGTCGAAGCCGTTCATGAAGATCTCGCAGTCGCAGAAGCCGCCCTTGTCCCCCAGGCGCCGCTCCAGTGCGGTCGCCCTCGGTGCGCGCAGGTCGCGGTAGCGGCTCGCCCAGCGCAGGCCGGTACAGCCGTGCTCGAGCATCCGGTAGACGTAGCAGAGCAGGCACTCCCCCGGGTGCGGGTCGGTCAGCTGGGCTGCCAGCCTGCGCAGGTAGTTCTCGGTCTCGTCGATGGTGAGGTTCGTCATCTCCGCAGTGAACCAGCGGCCACCGACACCACCCCTCAGCCGAGAACCGGATCCGGCACCCGCCGAACGGGCCGCTACGGAGTGATTTTGACGTGCCCAGTACGTCACAACCACACCACAGTCGAGGACCATCCCGATCAGAGCGAAATCAGCACGCGCGAGCCCCCACCCCCTCCGGAACGACCCCAGTGAGTGTCCTCGCATCTGATGGTGCAGTGCACCACCACGATGAGCGCCGACCTGCGCACACAGTCAATCACCACATCCATGACCCACACCCCGAACCGACCGGGCCGATGCCCGTTATCGGTGTTGCCCCTTCCAGTACTCAGCGTTACTATCTACCAGTAGTCATTGTCGCTAAGTAGCCGGAAGGGGATAGCGATGGGTCGGCAGATGACCGAGATGCTCAAAGGAACGCTGGACGGCATCGTCCTGGCGATCCTGAGCGACCAGCCCGCCTACGGCTATGAGATCACCGCCCGGCTGCGCGAGATGGGGTTCAGCGACACCGCCGAGGGCACCGTGTATGCCCTGCTGGTCCGGATCGAGAAGCGAGGGCTGGTGGACGTGCAGAAGGTGCCCTCCACCCAAGGCCCGCCGCGCAAGGTCTACTCGCTGAACGCCGTCGGGCAGGACTACCTCGATGAGTTCTGGAGGACCTGGAGCTTCCTCGCAGAACGACTGAACGAGCTCCACGAAGGAGACCAGTCATGATCGGATGGATCGAGAAGGTCACCGGACCACTCGAGGACAAGAAGCGCTACCGGGACTACAAGACCCGCGCCAAGGCGCTGCCCGCGCCGTACCGCACCACGGTGGAGGCCCTGGACCGCTACCTGCTCTACTTCGGCGCGATCGCCAAGGGGGACGTCCTGGTCACGATGCTGGAAGACCTGGTCGAGTTCTTCGAACAGAGCGCACAGGCCGGTACGCCGCTGCGCGAGATCGTCGGCGAGGACCCGGTGGAGTTCGCCGAGACCTTCCTGGCGAACTATTCCGAGGGCCAGTGGATCAACAAGGAACGTCAGCGCCTGATCCAGGCCGTTGCTCGCGCCGAGTCCGAGGAGTCTGCGTCATGACCGCTGCGACCACCGCGCCGGCGATCCAGGTCCGGGGCCTGACCAAGTCCTACTCCGACGTCCAGGTGCTGCGCGGTGTGGACCTCGACGTCGCGCGTGGCAGCATCTTCGCCCTGCTCGGCTCGAACGGTGCCGGCAAGACCACCACGGTGCGGATCTTGTCCACCCTGCTGACCGCCGATACCGGCAGTGTTCGGGTGAACGGCTTCGATGTGGCCACCCAGGCCGCTCAGGTGCGGGAGTCGATCAGTCTCACCGGGCAGTTCGCGGCAGTGGACGAGGTCCTCACCGGCCGGGAGAACCTGGTGCTGATCGCCCGGCTCCGGCACCTGCCCAACCCGGGTGGCGTCGCCGATGCGTTGTTGGCCCGGTTCTCGTTGACAGAGGCGGCCGCGCGGAAGGCGTCGACCTACTCCGGCGGGATGCGCCGCCGTCTGGATCTCGCGATGAGCCTGACCGGTGACCCGGCCGTGGTCTTCCTGGACGAACCGACCACCGGCCTGGACCCGCAGGCGCGACGCGAGGTCTGGGCCTCCGTCACCGAGCTCGCCGCCCGCGGTACGACAGTCCTGCTCACCACCCAGTACCTGGACGAGGCCGAGGAGCTTGCCGACCGGATCGCCATCCTGCACGAGGGCCGGATCCTCATCGACGGCACGCTGGCCGAGCTCAAGGCCCAACTGCCGCCCACCACGGTCGAGTACGTGGCGAAACAGCCGACGCTCGAGGAGATCTTCCTCCACCTCACCGGCTCTGGCTCCAGCGGCGCCGACAAACCCGCCGCCTAAGGAGCCATGATGACCACCCACGTCCTCAGCGATACCGCAGCCCTCACCGGACGTTCCTTGCGCCACATCGGCCGCAGTCCGGACACGATCATCACCGGCGCGGTGATGCCGATCGCGATCATGCTGATGTTCGTCTACGTGCTCGGCGGCGCGATCGAGACCGGCGCCACCTCGCACGTGAGCTACATGCTGCCGGGGATCCTGCTGATCACCGTGGCCTCCGGCGTCGCCTACACCTCGCTCCGGCTGTTCACCGACATCAAGGCCGGCATCTTCGAGCGGTTCCAGGCCATGCCGATCGCCCGCGCCAGCGCACTCTGGGCGCACGTGCTCACCTCGCTGGTGGCCAACCTGGCCTCGGTGGCGATCGTGGTCGGCGTGGCCCTGCTGATGGGCTTCCGCTCACCTGCGAGCGCGACGGCGTGGCTTGCGGTGCTCGGTGTTCTCACCGTGTTCACGCTCAGCCTGACCTGGGTCGCCGTGGTCGCTGGGCTGGCCGCGAAGACTGTGGACGGTGCGGGTGCGTTCGCCTACCCGCTGATCTTCCTGCCGTTCGTCAGCTCCGCGTTCGTGCCCACCGCCACGATGCCCGGACCGGTGCGGTGGTTCGCCGAACACCAGCCGGTCACCGCGATCGTGGACGCGCTGCGCGCCCTGCTCGCCGGCCAGCCGGTGGGCGGCGACCTGTGGGTCGCTCTCGCCTGGTGCACCGGCGTCCTTGTCGGCGCGTACCTGCTCGCAAGGGTCACCTACCGCAAGCGGTTCGCGTGAGCGAGGCCGGCCAGGGCGCCGACCGGGTCAGAACCCTGCGCCGAGCCACAGCCCGAGCCCGGCCGCCGCCAGGCTCACCAGCAGCATCACTACGGCGTGCCCCACGGCGGTGACGGCGGCACGGGCGCCGTCACGCAGCGCGATGGTCACCGCCTCCACGCTGGCGGTGGAGAACGAGGTGTAGCCGCCGAGCAGGCCGGTGCCGAGCACGGTGACCAGCGCGTCCAAGCCCGCGTGGCCATGAACCAGTGCCACCAGCAGGCCGAGCAGGAACGAGCCGGTCACGTTCACCACGATCGTGCCCAGCGGCACCGAGCGATCGTGCCATCGGGCCACCAGAGCGTCCACCACGAACCGCAGGACCGCGCCCACACCCCCGGCCAGTGCTACCGCCAGGACGATCACCGGCCTGCCTCCGGGCGCTGCACCGGCACCAGCCACCGAGCCAGCAGCGCTCCCCCGGCGGCGGCCGCCACACCGGTGAGCACGCTGCCCGCGGCGTAGCCCAGCCCGGTCCAGAGCTGACCGCCGCCGAACAGGCCATGGACCTCGAGGGTGAACGTGCTGTAGGTGGTGAACCCGCCGAGCAGGCCGGTGCCCGCGCCGAGCCGCAGGCCGCGCCGCGCGCCGGTGTCCTCGCCGCTGCGGCCCAGTCCGAACAGCAGTCCGCCGAGCAGGAACGCCCCGGTCACATTGATCACGAAGGTCACCCACGGCCAGTGCCCCGCCGGCGGTGCGAACGCGGTCTCGAGCAGGTAGCGCCCCGTGGTGCCTACCGCTCCCCCGGCGAGGATCAAGCCCAGCACAGCGGGGCGCGGAAGCGCCGAACGTGTCACGGCAGCAGGCGCCGCAGCGTGCGCAGATTGCGGGTGGTGGTGTCCTCCTTGTACCTGGCTCGTGCCAGCACCTTCGCGACGGCGGTGTCCAGGCTGCGCCCGCGCGGCAGCTCCCAGTAGAGCACGTCGGCGCCGGGGGCGATCCGTTCCGTCTCGTCTATCGCCGTCAGTACCTCGCGGAGGTCATCGAGCACTGCCGCGCTCCGGCAGAACACGACGTAGGGATGGTGGCTGCTCTCGTCGGTGTCGAACGGGTAGTCGGCGACGATCTCGGCCAGCTCCTGGATGCTGCGCACCAGCACCCGGGCCCGGTAGCCGAACCGTTCGGTGAGGATGCTTTCGACGGCGGGGCCCACCTGGGCAGCATCGGCTGCACTGTCCAGCAGCACGTTTCCACTCGCCAGCACCGTACGCGCCGCGGGGAACCCGCCCTCGGCCAGTGCCTCGCGCACCTCAGCCATCTTCAGTGTGCGCCCACCGACATTCACGCCGCGCAGCAGCACCGCATAGCTGGTCATGAGCACTTACCGTAACCACCGACCCAGAAGAGCGGAAGAAAAAGACGTGACCGTGCGCCGTCGGCGGTGCGACAGTAACTTCCCGTGCCCCACTGGGCATGAGGACGCCACCACCGAAAGGCCCACCTATGGAACCCCTCATCGTGTACGACATACAACGCCTCGAGCAGGCACACCTTCGCGCCGAAGCCGCATCCCGCAGGAGCATCCTGGAGCGGATCCGGAATAGGCGCAGCACTACGGTGGCAGCGCGGGGCGGTCGGGAAACCGGCCGCCCTTCGTCGTCTCCGGCCCTGTCTGACCCGAGCACCTTCACCCGCGCGAGCTGACGCCACGTCGGCCCGCGCGGGTGGCGGCGCGGGTCGACGGGGCGAGGCCCGCAGCACCGGGCGCCGTTAGGCTGGGGCGGTGAATACCGCACCTTCTTCCGGACAAGGCGACCGGATCGTCTGGATCGACTGCGAGATGACCGGGCTGAGCCTGGTCGACGACGCACTGATCGAGATCGCCGTGATCGTCACCGACTCCGAGCTGCACGCGCTGCACCCCGGATTCGACATCGTGATCGCACCACCGGCCGAGGCGCTGGCGAACATGGGCGAGGTGGTGACCACGATGCACACCACCTCCGGTCTGCTGGAGGACCTCCCCGGCGGCACCACGTTGGCCGATGCGCAGGCCCAGGTGCTCGACTACATCAAGCAGTTCGTGCCCGATCCGGGCAAGGCACCACTGGCCGGCAACTCCGTCGGTACCGACAAGGGCTTTCTGGAACGGGATATGCCCGAGCTGGTCGCTCACCTGCACTACCGGATCATCGACGTCTCCTCGCTCAAGGAGCTGGCCCGCCGCTGGTACCCGCGGGCCTACTTCAACTCGCCGAAGAAGAACGGTGGGCACCGCGCGCTGGCCGACATCGCGGAGAGCATCGACGAGCTGCGCTACTACCGCAGCGTGCTACTGCCCGAGGGTGTCGGGCCGGACTCGGCGACCGCGAAGCGGAAGGCGGAGGTGATCGCCGCTTCCCCCACGCTGGCCGCCGCTCCCGCGGATGCGAGCGCCCCTGCGCCAGGCGTGGAGTGAGTCCGGCGCAGGCGCGATGAACCTGCAGCGGCCACGCCCGGGTGGCCGAGCGCACACCGGCGATGTACCAAGGCGGCGTCGATCTTCGCTACACTGGTTGTTCGCAGGCCGCGGTACGCCCGGCAGGCACATGGTGGGTATAGCTCAGTTGGTAGAGCGCCGCGTTGTGGTCGCGGATGTCGCGGGTTCAAGTCCCGTTACTCACCCCAGACGCACGAGGCCCGAGACCACGACCCGCAGATCCCGGTCGAGGTCCGGGCCTCGTCTGGTTCTGGGCACTGCACGCCCCTCAGGAACCGATGCAGGAGGACAGACCTCGTGACCACAGCCCGACGCCTGATCCGACGGGGAGATGTCGACATCTCGGTGACCGACCGCGGCGGCAACGGGCCCGCAGTGGTCCTGCTGCACGGGCTGGCGGGCAGCTCCCGGGAGCTGTTGCCCACCGCTGACCGGCTCGCCGACAGCTTCCGCGTGCTGCTGATCGACCAGCGCGGTCACGGCGATAGCTCCCGTCACCCGGCCGATGTTTCCCGGCAAGCATTCGTCGATGACGTCGTCGCCGTGCTGGAGCGTCTCCTGCCCGGAGAGCCCGCCGCACTGGTGGGCCAGTCGATGGGCGCCCACACCGCTTTCCTGACGGCGGCCAGTCGACCCGATCTGGTCAGCGCCCTGGTGATGCTCGAAGGTCATGTGGCCGGTGACGATGACCCCGAGCAGGCAGACCAGCTCGGCGACTACTTCGCCTCCTGGCCGGTGCCGTTCGCCGGGGTGGACCACGCCCGGGCACACCTGGGCGACACTCCCCTGGCGAACGCCTGGATCGCGGATCTCGAAACCACACCGCAGGGACTGCGACCGCGGTTCGACGCCGACGTGATGCGACGGACCATCCTCGAGGTACATCGGCCCCGCTGGGCGGAGTGGGAACAGCTCACCGTCCCGACCCTTGCCATCTTCGCCGAGCACGGCATGTTCAGCCTCGAGGAGCAGGATGAGCTGATCCGGCGGCGGCCGGCCACCGCACGCGCCGCGCTCGCCGGCGCGAGCCACGACGGGCATCTGGACGCCGTCGAGGCCTGGACCCGCATCCTGCGGGAGTATCTGGGCGCAGGTGCGAGTGGGTAGTAGCGGACGCTGCCCAGCCGCGCCACGCGAGACGGCGGCACAGTCCGCGACAATGTCACGATGCCTTCTAGAGCACGCACGCCCGACTCGAACAACAGCTTCGTGCTGCACACTGACCGGCTGAGGCTGGACCCGCCCGAGCGTGGCGATGCGGCCGCGGTGCTGGCCATCGCCGGCGACCCACGCGCGGTGGAACACAATCCCTCCGACCTGATCAGTGATCTGGCCGAGGCTGAGGACCTGGTCGGTCGCTGGATCCAGCACTGGGAACGGCACGGCTTCGGCTACTGGTGCGTGCGAGAGACCGGCCGGACTCCTGTGGTCGGCTACTGCGGAGTGAAGGGCATGCTGGCCCGGGAGCAGCCGGTGCTGAACCTGATCTACCGGTTCCGCCCAGAAGTATGGGGCCGCGGCTACGCCACCGAGGCGGCGCGTGCGGCGATCACCTGGGCCCAGACCTCTCAACCAGGAGCAACGATCCTCGCTCGGGTCCGGCCGGAGAACGTGGCCTCGCGTACTGTAGCGCTGAAGGCGGGCCTCAGCCGCGATCCGGCCCTGGACGAGGACGGCGAAGACGGGCTGGATCTCGCCTTCACCGACCGCCGACGCCGATCGACACGGGTAGCCCCAGGGAAACGATGATGACTACCGACTGGACGGTCACCGCTGACGGTCTCGAGCCGCGCGTGCTGGAGCGCAACGGTAGCGCTCTGCACTACTGGGTGGGCGGTGACCAGGGCCATCCAGCGGTCGCCTTCCTGCACGGGGCGACCATGGACCATCGCATGTTCAATGCCCAGATCCCGGCGGTGCTCGCCGAACACCGCGTACTCGTCTGGGACGCTCGTGGCCACGGCCGGTCACAGCCCTTCGGCATCGAACGGCTCACGATCACCGACTATGTCGAGGATCTGCTCGCAGTCCTGGACGACGCAGGCATCGGCCAGGTGGTGCTCGTCGGCCAGTCGATGGGGGCGTACCTCGCCCAGCACATCATCCTGCGCGCACCCGAGCGAGTCGTGGGCCTCGCGGTGATCGGCTCAACCCCGATCGCGTTCGGGCTGAGCTGGGCCGATCAGGTAGCGCTGCAGGTCGTCGCTCGCAGCTTCGGCGTGTGGCCGCTCGCCCATCTGCACCGCTCGATGGCGAAAGCCACGGCAGTTCGTCAGGACGTGCAGGCATACGCGGTGGACGCGATGTCGGTGATCGCACAGCGCGACCTGGTCCGGGTCTTCCAAGCCATAGCCACCGCCGTGAGCCGAGCGGGATTCCCCGACCTTCGCATCGATGTCCCGTTCCTGCTGACTCACGGTGAGCACGACGGCACCGGCAACATCCCCAAGGACGCCCCTGGTTGGGCCGCGAGCGACCCGCGCATCGACTACGTGGTGATCCCCGATGCGGGCCACAATGCGAACCAGGACAATCCAGACGCATTCAACCGAGAGCTCCTGCGTCTCCTCGCCCGCACGGGTGAAGGCCCGCGACCGGGGTCAAGCTGCTAGCGCGGCGCGTTGCGGCGTCGCTCTGCTGCGACCAGTTCCCGGACAGCCGGAGCAGTCTCTCGAGCCACGTGCTCGAGCGAGTACCGATCAGACACGTCCACGGTGAAGACACTCACGCCGTCCTCGATCGCCAATTCCGCAATCTGCTGCACCGGAAGCAGAGCACCCAGGTTGAGCAGGCGCCGGATATCTGCCGGTGAACGGCCGGCGTCTGCGGCAGCCTGGTCGACGACCGCGTTCCCCTCGGCCAGGGTGATCGAACCGTGCTCGGCCAGAGCGGGCAACGACGGCCACCAACCATCGGCGAGCCGTCCGGTCAGCCGCAGCATCCGCGGCTTGTACGCACCGATCCAGATGCCAGCGTCATGCGCCGGGCGGGGGCCGCGATGGGCACCAGCGAGGCGGTAGTGCTCCCCGTGCAGGTGGGCGAGGCCCGGCGCACGAACATCCCAGAGCGCGCGGATCACCTGGACCCCCTCCGCCAACGCGGTCACCGCCTCCCCAGGGGTTCGCCGCGGCCCACCCATCGCCTCGATCCCGTCCCAGAAGTGGCCCGCGCCGAGCCCGAGATCGATCCGGCCACCGCTCAGAACGTCCAGGCTGGCGGCAGCGCGAGCCAGCACAGCCGGCCCTCGGAGCGGAACCGGGTGCACGCTCGCCGCCAATCGCACGGTGGTGGTGCGGGCGGCCACATAGCTCAGCAACGTCCAGGTATCGAGGAAGCCGGGATGATAAGGATGATCGGCGAAGGCCAGCAGATCCACCCCGCTTCGGTCCGCCATCTCGGCAAGTTCGACGACGGCGGCCGCAGAGGCAGTGGTCGAGGGAAGGCCGGCGCCGAAGCGCAGGTCATGTCCGTAGTCAGGCATCGTGGTGGTCTCCTTGATGAGCAACTGCCGCGGTATCGCCGGCAGCGGGTAGGCGCCGAAGGACTGCAAGCGCCACGACCGCGAAGAGCAGTGCCACGGCGGCGCTCACCCCCGCGACCACGTGCAGCCCAGACGTGAAGGCACCTCGGGCCACTGCCAACAGCTCGGCTGCTTGCGCTGAGGTGAGCTGACCAGCCTCGGCGACGGCTCCGGCGAGCGCCTCCTGAGCCCGTTCGGTCACCTGGGTCGGCAGCCCCCGGAGAGCATCACCGACCGCGTGCGAGCGGTAGGCCGCCGCACCTACGCTGCCGAACAGGGCAACCCCCAGCGCAATCCCGAGCTCGCTGCTGGTTTCGGACAGCGAAGACGCCGATCCAGCCTGTTCTGGTGGCGCGGAGCCGACGACGATGTCAGTCCCCACCGTCGCGAGCGGCCCCATGCCAAGGCTCGTGATGCCGTAGCCCGCGATCAACCAGGCCAGGCCGTCTACGCTCGGGACCTGAGTCAGCACGGCTAGCCCGACCGCCACGATCAGCAGCGATCCGGCAATCAGAGCGCCGGGCCGAACGCGCTGGACGAGCAGTGGCGCGAGCATGTTCCCACCGGCCAGGGCGAGGACTGAGGGCAGCAACCACAGTGCGGCATGCAGAGCGGTCAACCCCTGGACAAGCTGCAGGTACTGCGTCACGAACAGCAGGGCACCACCCATGATCATCGTGACCAGCAGCAGGAGAACCACGGCTGTGCTGAACGCCCGATCTCCGAACAGGCGCAGGTCGACAAGCGGCTGGTCCGACCGAGCGATCAGCAACCGTTGCCGCCGGACGAAGAGCATCGCCGCCACGGCGCCACCGAGCACGGTAAGAATCGGGACCGCGCCGACCCCCTCCGTTGCCAATTCCTTGAGGCCGTAGACCGCTGGCAGGATCGCGCCGATCGACAGACCCACACTGACCAGGTCCAACGGGCCGGAGGTCGCTGATCGGGACTCGGGCAGCAGGGCCCGGCCCAGGGCCAGTAGCACTGCCATCACCGGCACGCCGAGCAGGAACACCGATCCCCACCAGAAGCGATCGAGCATGAGGCCGCCGACGATCGGCCCAGCAGACCCCCCGACGAGGAACGCGCTCATCCACACCGCGATCGCGGTGGCACGCTGCTTGCCATCGAGGAACATCGTGCTGATCAGGGCCAGGGTCGACGGCATCAGCGTGGCGCCGGCGACACCGAGGAGTGCCCGCGCGCCGATCAGCATCTCCGGGCTGCTCGCGTAGGCCGTCACGATCGAGGCCAGCCCGAACGCCGTGGCGCCGATCAGGAGCAGTCGCCTGCGGCCGATTCGATCACCGAGGCTGCCCATCGTGACCAGGAAGCCCGCGATCATGAAGCCATAGATGTCAGTGATCCACAGCAGCTGCGTACCGCTCGGCGCAAGCTCGGCAGTCAGGTGCGGCAGGGCGAGGAAGAGGACGTTGTTGTCCAGGCCCAGGAGGATTGTCGGCAGTGCCAGGACGGCCAGTGCCGCCCATTCTCGAGCTCCGGCCCGAGGCGGGGCGGCCGATTTGGTCTCAGTAGTCATGGATACGACGCTATCCACGTAATCGAGCACGACCAATGCGTCATTGGCTTGTTTTCATACGCATTCCTCTTGTTCAGTAGATAGGTGCTGTAACGTGTTGCTCATGGACCTGCTCAGCGACGTGATCGTCAGCATGCGGACGGGTCAGCCCGGGGCGGGACGGGTTCAGTGGCACGAGCCGTGGGGTCACGACTTCTCCGCCGATCCCCGGACGGCGGGCTTTCTGATCGTCGTCCGCGGGTCTGGTTGGTTGCGCACCGAGGACCACCAGCCCGTGGAGCTGGGTGTCGGAGACGTCGTCTTCTCCCCACGCGGAGATGCCTACGCCATCTCCAGCGAACCCACGACACCGCTGACCACCGAGGTGGCCGAGCTCGCACCCACAGAGTCCTTCGGGTCTGTCTGCGCCGGTACCCCTGGTGGGCGCACGACGGTGACTCTGTGCGGCGGATACCGGGTCGATCCGACGCGAGCGCATCCGCTGTTGGGCGAGCTGCCCGCGATCCTTCACCTCCCGGCCAGAGCGGGGCACCGCCACCAGCTACAGATGGCGATCGAAGCGCTCTCCGCTGAGCTGGAGACTCCCACCCTCGGGACCGATGCGCTCGTCCCGGCCCTGCTGGACGCCCTTCTCCTTTACGTTCTCCGTGCCTGGTTCGACACCGCACGTGGCGGCGGCCATGGCGCCACAGACTGGGCAGCCGCCCTGGCCGACCGGGCGATGCTCACTGCACTCGATGCCATGCATCGCAATCCTGCCCACCCCTGGACCGTGCCCAACCTCGCCGCGCAGTCCCGACTCTCTCGCGCCGCGTTCTCCCGCCGATTCGCTGGCCTGACGGGTCGGCCGCCGATGGCCTACCTGACCTGGTGGCGAATGACCCTGGCGGCGCGACTGCTCACCGACTCCGACGCTCCGCTGCGGGAGGTCGCCCTCCGGGTCGGCTACACCTCCGAGTTCGCCTTCGCCGCCGCGTTCCGGCGTGCGCACGACATCGCACCCGGCCGCTACCGCCGGCAACGCCAGAGCGGGCGGGCCGCGGCCTTACCCTGACGATGCCAGCAGGCGCTCTGCCTCACCACTTACGGAAGGGCCGGAGGATTCTGCGGAAGGAGACGCCGAGCTCGCCCCCGCCCCTTCCCGGATCCGGCCTCGGTCAGATAGCGTGCGGCCACACCCTCAAGGAAGAGAGGTCACCTGGGAAGTAGAGGCATCCCACCGCCCCGAGACGCGCGCTTGGGTCTGGCGGTCTGGTGTCTGACCCGGGGGTGAGATCCACCGACCAACGGATGCGGCCGATAGTGCGACCGGCCACGACACGTGGAGGCAGCAGTGAGCATCGTCAAGGCAGCAATCACCCAGACCACCTGGACCGGGGACACCGCGTCCATGCTGGACAAGCATGAGCAGTTTGCCCGGGATGCTGCGACGGCGGGCGCACAGGTGATCTGTTTCCAGGAGCTGTTCTACGGCCCGTACTTCGGCATCACCCAGGACGCCACGTACTACCGTTTCGCCGAGGCCGCCGATGGTCCGATCGTGCAGCGGTTCGCGGCCCTGGCCAAGGAACTGAGCCTGGTGATGATCCTGCCGATCTACGAGCAGGAACAGGCCGGGATCTACTACAACACCGCCGTCGTGGTCGACGCGGACGGCACCATCCTGGGCAAGTACCGCAAGAACCACATCCCGCACCTGGAGAAGTTCTGGGAGAAGTTCTACTTCCGCCCCGGGAATCTCGGCTACCCGGTATTCGACACCGCCGTCGGTAAGGTCGGGGTGTACATCTGTTACGACCGGCACTTCCCGGAAGGCTGGCGCGAGCTGGGTCTGAACGGCGCGCACATGGTCTTCAACCCCAACGCCACCAAACCCGGGCTGTCCAACCGGCTGTGGGAAGTTGAGGGCCCGGCTGCGGCCGTTGCCAACGGCTACTTCGTCCTCCAGCCCAACCGTGTCGGCCTGGAGGACAACGAGTACGGCGACCAGGCCGTCTTCTTCTACGGCACGAGCCAGGTGATCGATCCGCGCGGGAACATCGTCGGTCAGCGCGGCTCCGCGGAGCACGAGGAGGTGCTCATCCGCGAGATCGACCTGGAGATGGTGCAGCAGATGCGCGACGACTGGCAGTTCTACCGGGACCGCCGGCCGGACACCTATACAGCGACCACCCGACCGTAACCAGCGACGGAGCTGACCATGACCACGACCCTGATCACCGGCGGGACGCTCGTCAGCGCGACCGGCCGCGGCGAAGCGGACATCCTGATCGACGGCGAGCGGATCGTCGCCCTCCTTGCCCCCGGCAGTGCTCTCCTCGGCACGGAGCTGACCACCTCCGTGGACACGGTGATCGATGCCTCCGGTCAGTACGTCATTCCCGGCGGTATCGACGCCCACACCCACATGGAGATGCCGTTCGGGGGGACGAATGCCTCGGACACCTTCGAGACCGGCACTCGCGCCGCTGCCCACGGCGGCACCACCACGATCGTGGACTTCGCGATCCAGCGTCACGGCGAGCGAGTCCAGGACGGTCTGGCCGCCTGGCACGAGAAAGCGGCCGGCAACTGCGCTATCGACTACGGCTTCCACCAGATCATCGGCGGAGTCGATGCCGACTCCCTGGCCGCGATGGACACGCTGGTGAACGAAGGCGTCACCAGCTACAAGCTGTTCATGGCCTACCCCGGGGTGTTCTACTCCGATGATGCGCAGGTGCTGCGGGCGATGCAGAAGTCCCGTGACACCGGGCTGCTGACGATGATGCACGCAGAGAACGGCCCCGCGATCGACGTCCTCGCCGAGCAGCTGGTCGCCGAGGGCAAGACCGGTCCGTACTACCACGGCATCGCCCGGGCCTGGCAGATGGAAGAAGAGGCCACGCACCGGGCGATCATGCTCGCCGACGTCACCGACGCGCCCCTGTACGTGGTGCACGTCAGCGCCAAACAGGCCGTCGCCCAGCTCGCCACCGCTCGAACCGCCGGAAAGAACGTGTTCGGTGAGACCTGCCCGCAGTACCTGTACCTGTCTCTGGAGGATCAGCTCGGCGCGGGTGGCACCGACGGCTTCGAGGGTGCCAAGTGGGTCTGCTCCACGCCGCTGCGCTCGCGCCCCGAAGGGCACCAGGACACCATGTGGCAGGCGCTGCGCACCAATGATCTGCAGATGGTCTCCACCGACCACTGCCCGTTCTGCTTCAAGGACCAGAAGGAACTGGGCCGGGCGGATTTCCGGGCCATCCCGAACGGGATCGGCTCGATCGAGCACCGGATGAATCTGATCTACCAAGGTGTGGTCACCGGGGAGCTGACCCTGGAACGGTGGGTCGAACTGACCTCGACCACACCGGCTCGGATGTTCGGCATGTACGGCCGCAAAGGTGTCCTCGCCCCCGGCGCGGACGCCGACGTCGTCATCTACGACCCGAACGGACACACCTCCATCGGGTACGAGGCGACGCATCACATGAACATGGACTACTCCGCATGGGAGGGGTTCGAGATCGACGGTCACGTGGACACGGTCCTGTCCCGGGGCAAGGTCATCGTCGATGCCGACACCTACCTGGGCCGCAAGGGCGACGGCCGCTATCTCAAGCGCGACCTTTCCCAGTACCTCCTCTGAGGAGTCGCCATGGACTTCGGCATCGTCTTACAGACCAACCCGCCGGCCGCGCGCACTGTCCAGCTGGCCCGCGCTGCCGAGCAGTATGGCTTCAGCCACGTGTGGACCTTCGACTCCCACCTGCTCTGGCAGGAGCCCTATGTGATCCACTCGGCGATCCTCGCCCAGACCGAAACGATCAAGGTCGGCCCGTTCGTCACCAATCCGGCGACCCGGGACTGGACCGTGACGGCATCGGTGTTCGCGACCTTGAACGAGATGTACGGCAACCGGACGGTGTGCGGTATCGGCCGGGGCGACTCGGCAGTACGGGTCCTCGGTGCCGCGCCGACGACGTTGCACACGTTGCGCGAATCGGTGCACGTGATCCGCGAGCTCGCCAGTTCCCGACCGGTCACCTACCGCGGCACGCAGGTGCAGTTCCCCTGGAGTCAGGGGTCCGAGCTGGAGGTGTGGGTCGCCGCGTACGGGCCGAAGGCGTTGGCGCTGACCGGTCAGGTGGCCGACGGGTTCATCCTGCAGCTGGCCGACCTGGACATCGCCGAATGGATGATCGCGGCCGTGCGCCAGGCGGCTACCGAGGCCGGGCGCAATCCGGACGAGATCACCGTCTGCGTGGCTGCGCCGATGTACATCGGCTCCGATGTCGCACACATGCGCGAGCAGTGCCGGTGGTTCGGCGGGATGGTGGGTAACCACGTCGCTGACATCGTCGCCCGCTATGGCTCCACCGGCGCCGTCCCGCACGCGTTGACCGATTACATCGCCGGCCGCCAGGGGTACGACTACTCCGAGCACGGACGTGCCGGGAACACCCATACCGACTTCGTCCCAGACGAGATCGTGGACCGGTTCTGCCTTCTCGGCAATGCCGAGGAGCACATCGCGAAGCTCCGCGCACTTCGCGATCTCGGCGTGCACCAGTTCGCCGGATATCTACAGCACGACAACCAGGACGGCACTCTGCGGGCCTACGGCGAGACCGTGATCCCGGCTCTGGACGCACAGGTCGCCCTCGAAGAAGGCGGCAACTAGCACCGCATCAGCACCGTGGGCCAACGGTGGTCCGCACGAGCAGGAGGGCAGCGATATGTTCCAGAGGTCCGACTCCACCACCGCTGAGCAGATCAGCGCGCTGGACCGTGCACACGTGTTCCACTCCTGGTCCGCCCAGCGGGCGCTGGATCCCCTCGTGCTGGCCGGCGGCAGGGCCAGCACGGTGTGGGACCACAGCGGGCGGGAGTATCTGGACTTCTCCTCCCAGCTGGTCAATACCAACATCGGCCACCAGCACCCCGCAGTGGTCGCCGCGATCCGGGAGCAGGCCGAGATCCTCACCACGGTGGCGCCCCCGCATGCGAACGCTGCCCGCAGCGAAGCTGCCCGGCTGATCGCCGAGCGCGCACCCGCGGGTATGGAGAAGATCTTCTTCACCAACGCCGGTGCCGACGCCATCGAGAACGCGATCCGGATGGCTCGCGTGCACACCGGGCGGGACAAGGTGCTCTCCTCCTACCGCTCCTACCATGGCAACACCGGTGCGGCGATCGCCTCCACCGGGGACTGGCGCCGGCAGTCCAACGAGTACGACCGCGCCCACGTGCACTTCTTCGGTCCCTACCTGTACCGCAGCGAGTTCTGGGCGTCCGCACCGCTTCAGGAGTGCGAACGCGCCCTGCACCACTTGGAACGGGTGATCACCTGCGAAGGCCCTGCATCCATTGCCGCGATCCTGCTGGAGACGGTTCCGGGCACCGCCGGAGTTCTCATTCCCCCACCGGGTTACTTGGCCGGGGTACGCGCGTTGGCCGACCGGCACGGGATCACGCTGATCCTCGACGAGGTGATGGCCGGGTTCGGCCGGACCGGCCGCTGGCTGGCACTCGACGGCTACGACGTCGTGCCGGATCTGATCACCTTCGCCAAAGGCGTCAACTCCGGTTACGTCCCGGCCGGCGGGGTGATCATCTCTGACGAGATCGCTGCCACATTCGACGATCGGGTCTTTCCCGGCGGCCTGACCTACAGCGGGCACCCGCTGGCGATGGCCAGCATCGTCGGCTCGATCCGTGCGATGGCCGCCGAAGGGATCATCGACCATGCCGCGCAGATCGGCTCCGACGTCCTCGGTCCGGCACTCGCAGACCTGGCCGAACGGCACGCGGTCGTCGGCGAGGTCCGCGGCGAGGGAGTGTTCTGGGCCCTCGAGCTCGTCACCGACCGCGCGACTCGGGAACCGGTCGGGGCGGTCGTGATGAACCGGGTCAAGTCCGAGCTGCTCGCGCGTGGGGTGCTGCCGCAGCTGGCGGGGAACCGCATCCACGTCGTCCCACCGTGTGTCATCACGGCCGAGGAGGTCGCCCAGGGAGTCGCTGCCCTGGACGAGGTCTTGTCCCTCGACCTGCTCGGCTAACCGCCCCTGCCCGCGTCCTGGAAGGAACCGATCATGACCACCACGACCGTACTCGACCACTGGATCGACGGCGCTCCCTCTCCTGGCACCGGTACCCGGACCGGCCCGGTCTACGACCCGGCACAGGGGGTGGTGAGCAAGCAGGTCCGGTTCGGTTCCGCCGATGACGTCGCCGCCGCGGTGCGGGCCGCCAAGGCCGCGTTCGCTGATTGGAGCCAGGTGTCCCTGGCCAAACGTCAACAGGTGCTGTTCGCGTTCCGGGAGCTCCTGCTGGCCCGCAAGGACGAACTCGCCCAGATCCTCACCGCGGAGCACGGCAAGGTGCTGTCCGACGCCGGCGGTGAGATCGCCCGCGGCATCGAGGTGGTGGAGTTCGCCTGTGGTGCGGCGAGCCACCTCAAGGGCGAGTACTCCGTGAACGTCTCCACCGGCGTCGACGTGTACTCCCTGACCCAGCCGCTGGGCGTGGTCGCAGTGATCAGCCCGTTCAACTTCCCGGCCATGGTGCCGCTGTGGTTCTTCCCGCTGGCCATCGCGGCCGGCAACGCGGTGGTGCTCAAACCTTCGGAGAAAGACCCCAGCGCGGCGAACTGGATGGCTGCGCTGCTCAAGGAGGCCGGACTGCCGGACGGCGTGCTGAACGTGGTACACGGTGACGCCGAGGCGGCCGACGCGCTGCTGACCGACCCCGAGGTGGCGTCCATCTCCTTCGTCGGGTCCACCCCGATCGCCCAGCACGTGTACGAGACGGCGACCGCCCGCGGCAAGCGGGTCCAGGCCCTGGGCGGGGCGAAGAACCATATGCTGGTGCTGCCCGACGCCGACCTGGACCTGGTCGCGGACTCTGCGGTGAACGCCGGCTTCGGTTCGGCCGGAGAGCGCTGTATGGCGATCTCGGTGGTGCTCGCCGTGGAGTCGATCGCAGATGAGCTCGTCGCCAAGATCCGGGAGCGGATGTCCGGGCTCCGCACCGGAGACGGGCGTCGCGGGTGCGATATGGGCCCGCTGATCACCGCCGAGCACCGGGACAAAGTCAGGTCCTACCTCGACGTCGCGACGGCTGACGGCGCCGACCTGGTGGTGGACGGACGCGACGTGCAGCCGGACGGCGACCCGAACGGCTTCTGGCTCGGCCCCACGCTGCTGGACCGGGTGCCGACAACGTCGTCGGTGTACACCGACGAGATCTTCGGACCGGTGCTCTCGGTGATCCGCGTCGCCGGATACGACGAAGGTCTGGAGCTGATCAACGCCAGCCGGTACGGCAACGGTACCGCGATCTTCACCAACGACGGCGGTGCCGTGCGGCGCTTCCAGCTCGAGGCGACCGTCGGCCTGATCGGGGTGAACGTGCCGATCCCGGTGCCGGTGGCCTACTACTCCTTCGGCGGCTGGAAAGCCTCGCTGTTCGGGGACGCCAAGGCCTACGGCGCGCACGGACTGGCGTTCTTCACCCAGGAGAAGACAGTGACCAGCAGGTGGCTGGACCCCAGCCACGGCGGTCTCAACCTCGGCTTCCCCGAGCACGACTGACAGCACGCTGGCGGACACCAGCGGGAAGGAGCAGACCTGACCCTCGGGTCTGCGACGTGCCATAGGAGATCTCCGTGTCGGACACCCGGCTCGGCCGCATGACGTACCTCACTCGTGACAGCCCGCCCTCACGTATGTACCATTTGGTACATGATCAAGAAGAGCTCCGATGCCACTGTGCTCGTGGTCGGCGCCGGGCCGACCGGGATGGTGGCAGCACTCACGCTGACCGCCGGTGGCGTCCCCTGCCGGATCATCGAGCGGCGCTCCGGGCCGAGCCGGACCTCACGCGCCCTGGGGCTGCAGGCCCGTTCGATGGAGCTGCTCGACGGCTTCGGTATCGCCGATCAGGTCGAACAGGTGGCCTACCGGCTCTCCGGTGCTTCGATGATGACCGGCGACCGGGAGCTCGTCCGGATGCCCTGGATCCCGCCGTCGAGCCGGTTCCCCTACACCTATGTCCTCCCCCAGGCAGGACTCGAGGACCTGCTCCGCCGTCGTCTGGCCGAGCGAGGCGTGCGGGTGGAGACCGGCGCCGAGCTGACCGCACTCACCCAGGACGACTCCGGGGTGCACGCCCGGCTCGCCGATGGGCAGAGGCTGACCGCCGACTACCTGATCGGTGCCGACGGTGCCCGCAGCCAGGTGCGCGCCGAGCTGGGGATCGACTTCCCCGGCGATGACACCGGCGAGACGTACTACCTCGCCGATGCGGTGCTCGATCCCGGCGTGTCGATCGGCGACAGCGCGATGTGGCTGGGTCCGCAGGGGCCGCTGATGCTGATGCGCCTGCCGGGCGAGGAGGGCTTGTGGCGATTCTTCGCCGATATGACTGACACTGCCAGCACCGGCGCTCTGCCCGAGCTCACCGAGGAGGTCCTGGTCGGCCTGTTCCGCGAGCGCGGGCCGACCGCTGCCCGGATCGAGCGGATCGACTGGACCTCGATCTTCCACAGCCGGCTACGCCTGGCCGCGAGCTACGCCCGCGGGCGCGCCTTCCTCGCCGGCGATGCCGCACACGTGTTCCCACCGTTCGGTGGGCAGGGGATGAACCTGGGCATCCAGGACGCGGTCAACCTCAGCTGGCGGATCGCCGCGGTCACCCGCGGAACCCCTGCCTCCCTGCTGGCGGAGTACGAGGCGGAGCGCCGGCCGGTCGCGGTGGCCACGATCAAGGACGTCGACGCCCGGCGGCGGATGTACGCAGTGCGCCATCCGTTGGTGCGCAGGCTCCGGGATCTCGTCCTGCGTCTCGGCGGCCGTAGTCGTAGCGCGGCTGCCCGAGGCAGCCTGGCGAACTCTCAGCTCGCGACCACCTACCGCACCGGTCGGAAGGTGCTGGCACGCGGTCCGCAGGTCGGCGACCGCGCACCGGACGCCCCGTATGCCGGCGGCAGGCTGCACCAGCAGTTCGGCGTGGACCACTGCACACTGATCACCTTCGGAGCCGGCGGCCTCGAGCGCAGCCACGGCCACTTCCGCACGGTCGTCGTGGACGCCGGCACCGACCCCGGTGGCGCGGTGCGCAGGGCCTACCGCCGCAGCACCGGCTATGTCCTGGTCCGGCCCGACGGGTACATCGCCTCGACCGGAGCAGACGTGGCCGCTGCTCGGGCCAGAGCCGAAGACCTCCTCGGCCCGGTGACGGTGAGCTGAGATGAGTCCGCGGGAGGAGCTCTTGGGCCGGGTCGTCGCTCATCTTGCCGAACACGGGGTGGGGGACACCAGCCTGCGCACCCTGGCCGAGCGAGTCGGCACCAGCCACCGGATGCTGATCTACCACTTCGGCTCGCGAGACGGCCTGCTGACGGCGGTCGTGGCGAGCACCTGGGCCCGCCGCCCCCAGGATCTCGAGGCGCTGCTGACCCGCGAGGCTGATCCACTCGGGGCCGCCCGGGCGCTCTGGCAACGCCTGGCCGACGAGGCCTCGCTCTGGGGTCCGCTGTTCTTCGAGTGCGCTGCTGCGGCGATGCAGGGCAGAGCCTGGGCGAGCACGCTGCGCGACTGGGTCGCGGCGTGGAACGAGGTGCTCACCGAGGTCTTCCTCCGCGCCGGTCACCGGCCCGAGCAGGCGGCCCGGAACGCGCGGACCGCGCTGGCACTGGCGCGCGGCGCTCTGTTCGAGCTCTGCCTGAGCGGAGACCGGGTCGCAGCCGATGAGCTCATCGAAGGTTTCCTGTCCACCGCCGATCATCTCGACGGCGGAGGTCACGGTGGTCAGGTCAGTACTGCGTCCAGCAGCTGATCCAGCACGCGGTGGGCACCGGCATGCGCACGAGGGCCGCCGGCGTCCTGGGCGAGCCAGAGCGCCGCCTCGTTCATCGCCCCGGAGAGCTGGACCGCGCTGGCTTCGAGGAGGTCGGCGAGCACACCTGCACTGGCGAGCGCCTCGCGAAGGTGCTGCCCGGAGTGTTGCGCGTCCAGATCCCGCCACTCCTGCCAGCCGATCGTGGCCGGCGCGTCGATCAGCAGGACCCGGGCCGCGGGGGCGGCAGTGATCGCGTCCACGAACGCGTGGCAGCCGGCGCGCAGCTGGTCGCCGGGGTCAGCGCCGGCTCGCTCGGCAGCTGCGACCACGGCGGTCGCGACGTCCGCCTGCAGGTGGGCGACGACCGCGCGGAACAGTCCGGCCTTGTTCCGGTAGTGGTGATAGACGGCCCCGCGGGTGAGGCCGGCGGCGGTGGCGACATCGGCCAAGGAGACCTCGGTGATGCCACGGCCGGCCAGCAGCTCGGTGGCGGCGTCGAGGATGTCGCGCGAGGTCTGCGCGGCGACGGCAGCAGAGGTACGGGGCACGGACCCTTCCTTTACGTACACAGTGTATGTATCGTGCTCTTTACATTCTTAGTGTACGTAAAAGGAGAGATGCCATGTCCGTCACCAGCCTCTACCCGGTCCTGATGTCACGGGACGTCACCGCCGCGGCAGCTTTCTACCGCACGGCGCTCGGGTTCGAGACCACGTTCGAGATCGACTGGTACGCCAGTCTGCGCCTGGGCTCGTTCGAGCTGGCGCTGCTCGACTACCAGCACGCCACCGTTCCACCGGAGTATCGGGCTCTCCCCCAGGGAGTGCTGGTGAATGTCGAGGTGGACGACGTCGACCAGGTGCACGATCGGCTGACCACCACGGCCGGTCTGCAGCCGGTGCTGAGCCTGCGGGACGAGGACTTCGGCCAACGTCACTTCATCGTGCCCGCACCGGACGGGGTACTCCTGGACGTGATCCAGCCGATCGCTCCGTCCGCCGAGTTCGCCGGTGCCTACACCCTGGCCTGAGCCCTCGGCTGCTGCCCGCCTGGTCCCAGCGCACGTCCGATCGGGCCGCTACCCAGCCGCGATCAGGGCGATCCCGGCGAGCACCACCACCGCACCGATGAGCCGGCGCACCGGGTTCGGTTCCTGGTACAGCCACCAGGCCAACAACGAGCCGATCACGATCGAGGACTCTCGCACCGGTGCCACCACGGAAACCGGGGTGGTCTGCATCGCTATCAGGACCAGGATGTAGGCGAGTGGAGAGAGCACGGCCACGACGGCGCTGCGGTGCCAGTTCGCGCGAACAGTCCCCTGCCAGTGGCGTCGCCGGAGCAGGGCACCGGGAGTGAGGAGCAGGGACTGGATCGTGATCGTGAACGCGAAGTAGGTCAGCGGCGCCAGCTCCCAGGCCACCACGGCGTGGTTGTCCCAGAGGGTGTACCCGGCGATCGCCACACCGGTAGCGCTGCCGTAGACCAGCCCACGCACCAGCCGGTCCCGGCGGGCCACACTATTCCCGGTGGTCACGACCAGGATGCCGGCGAGCACCACGACGCCGCCGAGCACCGCGGCCACGCCAGGCCGCTCCCCCAGTACCAGCAACGCGACCAGCATGGTGAGCAGCGGTCCGACTCCACGCGCCACCGGGTAGACCACACCGAGCTCGGCGCGCTGGTAGCCCGTCTGGAGCACCAGGCTGTACACGATATGCAAGAGCGCTGACCCCACGGCGGCGACCAGCAGCTCCCAGCTCCACGGCCAGCCCGCCTGGGCCAGCTGCACCAGCGCGAGCGGGAGGCAGAGTACCGCCGAGCCCACCGAGTTCACCCACACGAACACGTAGCTGTCGCCACTGGCGCCCTTGGCTGCGCTGTTCCACAGCGCGTGGAACAGTGCGGCACAGAGCACCAGAGTCAGCGCGGTGGCAGTCACAGGATCACCCACCCTACCGATCCGTCGGTGTCCGGCCCGGACCTGGGACCAGGTAATCTGGCTACCGTCAGGATCGGCTCACGCGCGAACGGAGATGGCCATGGACACCGGCAGTAGTAGCCGACATTGCCGCGCCATCAGGTCCGCGTGCCGCGCCGCGCACTCCTGAGCCAGGCGAAACCCAGGCGCATTCCCGCCGTAGCCCCGGGGCACTCCACAGTGCCTGCTACGGCCCCACTCCCCCGGTCCGGCCGCGCACAGCGCGTCCGCGCCGTCACCTGTGCGGAGGTGCCGCCATGACCATGACCGAAACTCTCGAGACCATCCACGACCTGGTCGAACGCGCCGATCTGGCCACGCTGGCGACGCTCACCGCCTCGACCCCGCGGCCAGAGATTTCCGAGCTCCTCGACCGACTCTCCCCAGTGGACGCCGCTGTCGTCTTCCGGCTGCTGCCCAAGGACACCGCGATCGACGTGTTCGAACGCCTGGAGCCGGCGGCGCAGGCCGACCTGATCACCGAACTCGCCGAGGCTGAGGTGGTCGGTGTGTTCGAGGCGCTCGACCCGGACGATGTGGTCGCCCTGCTGGACGAGTTGCCGGCGAAGGTCACCAAGCGGCTGCTGAAGACCCTGAGCGAGCGGCAGCGAACGGCGACCGCGCCGATCCTGGGCTATCCGCAGGGGTCGATCGGGCGGAAGATGAGCCCGGAGTATCTGATCGCTCGCCCGGACGAGACGGTGCAGGCAGTGCTGGCGCGGGTGCGGCGAGACGAGGCGACCTACGAGACCATCTACACCGTGCCGGTGGTGGACTCCTCGCGCACCTTGGTGGGGATCATGAGCTTGCGCGAGCTGATGCGTGCCGAGGACAGCGACCTGGTGGCCGCGGTGATGAATACGCCGGTCTCGGCGCCTGCCTACGACGGCGACGAGAGGGCGGCCCGCCGCTGCCTGGACGGAGGGCTGCTCGCGCTACCGGTGGTCGACCGTGAGGACCGGCTGGTCGGGCTGCTCACCATCGACGATGCGATCCGCATCATCCGCGCCGCTGAGGATGAGGACCACGCGCGCGCCGGCGGCAGCGAGCCGCTGCGCCGCACGTACCTGCTCACCCCCGTGCGGGCGATCACCAAGGCGCGGATCGCGTGGTTGCTGGTCCTGGCGGTCTCAGCGATCCTCACCGTGCAAGTGCTGGAGCTGTTCGAAGCCACCCTGGCGGAGAAGGTAGCACTCGCCCTGTTCATCCCGCTGCTCACCGGCACCGGTGGCAACACCGGTGCCCAGGCTGCCACCACGGTCACCCGCGCACTGGCGATGAACGAGCTGAGCACCCGGGATGCCGGCCGGGTGGCGCTGAAAGAGCTGCGCACCGGTTTCGCGCTCGGACTGACGCTCGGTGCACTCGGATTCGCAGTGGCCAGCCTCGCCTATGAGGTACCGATCGGGGCGGTGATCGGGTTGACACTGCTGGCAGTGTGCACGATGTCCGCGACCGTCGGCGGGCTGATGCCGATCATCGCCAAGGCCTGCCGGGTGGACCCAGCGGTGTTCTCCACCCCGTTCATCTCCACGTTCTGTGATGCCACCGGCCTGATCATCTACTTCACCATCGCCCGCGCCATCCTCGGCCTCTGACTCGGTCTCCTGCCCGTCATCACCTGGTCGCCTGACCGACACCGGTCGTTCCACCCGGACCGCCAGGCTGTCCTGGGCCTGCCGACATCCCGTCCGCAGGTGACGAGAGGATCTCATGCACAACCCATTCCCACGGCGATCCGGGGCTGCTCTCGCGGCTACCGGCGTCGCCGCCGCACTGGTGCTGGCCGCAGCGGTCCCAGCCGCGGCAGCTCCCGCACCGCTGCGTTACGACATCGAACCAGGCTCACCGGTATTGATCAGCGAGATCGCCAACGGTGGTCAGAACGGTGACACCCAGGCGGGTCGGTCCTCCGCGAGGAACTTCATCGAGATCACCAACTACGGCGATGCACCGATGGACATCTCCTCCTACCGGATCTACCGCTGTGGCGGGACCGGCGCCTCCTACGGTCCGCAGGCGATCGTGGCCGAGGGCACGGTGCTCCAGCCGGGCGAGCAGTACACGGCAGCAGGTGAGAGCTCCGGCTATCAGGCGGACTCCTACTACGGCACCAACCTGGCCAGCTACAACTACGGCGCGATCCTCGAGGACGAGACCGGGCAGCGGGTGGATGCGATCGGCTTCTACCACGAAGACGTCAACAACGACTGTGACGTCGAGGGCCAGTGGCTGCAGGACGCTCTGCAGCACCGGCTGGAGGAGTCCCACCAGCGCGTGTCGCACACCGGGGACATCGAGGCGGACTGGATCATCGCCCCACGTACTGTCGATGAGCCGAATGCGACGGAGCAGGACGTGCCCCGCATCGACAATGGGCTGCGGTTCTCCGAGTTCACCAACGGCGGTGACACTTCCACCTGGGACCAGTACGTCGAGGTCACCAACTACGGTGACGACACGGTCGACATGACCGGCTACCAGCTCTTCCGCTGCGGCGAGAACGGTACCCAGTACCTCCAGATCGGCGCGCTGCCCGAGGGCACCACCCTCGAGCCGGGCGCGAGCTATCTCGCCGCGCGCGCCAATGGCGCCCACGCCGAGGAGGCCGACATCACCTACGGCACCGCCATGCACTGGCGCGACTCCGGCGCCATGCTGCTCACCGCCGAGGACGAGATCGTCGATCGCATCGGTGTCTACAACAACAAGAACAGCGCCTGCAGCGACGGCCGGCCGATCCACGAGAAGCTGAACAACTTCGACAACACCACCCACCAGCGAGTCTCGGACACCGGGGACAACCTCACCGACTTCATCCAGACCGCCACCCGCACCCCGGGCATCGACGACCCGTCGACGGACTTCGAGCCGGTACCCGAGTGGGGTGGCTTCCAGGACGTGCGGATCAGCGAGATCACCGCCGGCGGGCCCGCCGGCGGGAGCGACGAGTTCTTCGAGCTCGGCAACTACGGGGACCAACCGGTCGACCTGTCCGGGTGGAGCGCCTACCGCTGCTTCGGCACCGGCCAACCCGGGGTGGGCGAGTCGGTGCAGATCGCCGACCTGGACGCCACCATCGAGCCCGGCCAGACCTACCTCGGGGTGTCCGACGGAGCACCCGCCGCGCTGCAGGAGATCGCCGACGGCCTGTACGGCACCGGTCTGAACCACACCGACGGCTACGGTCTCTACCTCACCGACGAGAACAACCAGCTCGTCGATGCCTTCGCCTCCTACGACGTCATCGTCGACCAGTACACCCCCTGCCGCCTCGGCGAGGAGGCCCGGAACTGGACGAAGACCGACCAGGGCGAGAGCTACACCCGCGCCCAGTCCACCGGGGACAACGAGCTGGACTTCGTCGTCACCGCCGAGCGCACGCCCGGCGAGCTGATCGACGCAGAGATCATCGACCCCACCGAGCCGCTGCCCGGTGAGCTCGACCCAGTCACGGTCGAGACGAACCATGTGCCCGGCACCCCGGCCGTATCCGGCGGCGAGGGCGAGCCCACCGGCATTACCACCTCGGACCAGTCCGGCAGCACCCTCGAGGTGACCGCCCGGGTGGCAGACCTGCGCGAGACGAGCGACGCCGTCGTGCGGGAGGGGGTGAGCCCGGTGCCAGTGCCGGAGACCCTCGAGATCGACGGTGAGCAGATCGTCGCCGAACCCGGTGAGGTGACTGCCTCCGGTACCGGCTACCCGTTCCAACGGTTCGAGATCGACGCCACCGAGGAGTCAGAGTTCGTCTGGCACGGCAGCGCCACCGCCCGGAACGAGCTGCAGCTGCTGATCTGGTCCGACGGCGCCTGGCAGAGCGGCGATACCGCCGTACCCTCTGCGGACGGTGACCTGACGCTCGCCACGGAAATTCCGCCGTCGGCCATCTCCGAAGGCACCGCACATGTGCTGGTGATCGACGGCCCGCGGACGAACGGCGGGCTGATCGAGGAGATCGGTGTCCACGACAACGCGTTCGCGGATCCGGGCAGCTACGACGTCGCGATCAACCACATGCCGGACACCCAGTTCCTCGCCGAAGGGTTCCGCGACGTCTTCCGCCAGCAGGCGACTTGGCTGATCGCCAACGCCGCGGCCCGGAACATCGGTTACAGCACGCTGACCGGTGACATCGTGGAGAACTGGATGAACGGCAACCACCCGCAGGAGCGGGCCGACCGGGAGTTCCAGGCCGCCCAGAACATCATTGGCCTGCTCAACGACGCCGACGTTCCCAACGGTGTGCTGCCGGGCAACCACGACAATTTCTGGGGTCGGGACAACACCCTGTACAACGAGTACTTCGGGCCGAGCCTGTTCGAGGAGGAGTCCTGGTACGGCCAGGCGTGGGCGCCCGGGGACAACTCCGCGCACACGGACTACTTCTCCGAAGGCGGGGTGGACTTCCTCGTGATCAGCCTGCCCTACCGGCCCAGCAACGAGCAGTTGGCCTGGGCCTCCGATCAGGCAGCAGCGCACCCGGACCACAGCGTGGTTCTGTCCACCCACTCCTACCTGCACACCAGTGGCGTGCGTGACAATGTCGACCTGCGCCACCCGGCTACCGGCGTCGCCGTGTGGGAGACGGTCGTGGCCCCGAACGAGAACGTGTTTCTCGTCCTCGGCGGGCACTACCACGGGGTCTCCACGCAGTACGGCGACCCGGTGACCGGTGAGCAGACCGACGCCACCGAAGTCACCCCCGGCACCGTGGCGGTCGAGAACGTCGGCTCCTCTGGCCGGATGGTGGTGGAGATGCTCGCGGACTACCAGGGCTACCGGTCCACCCAGGCGGAGGACCCGACCGTCACGCGGGACGACTGGCTCGATCGGGACACCGGGTTCCAGCGGCTGCTGCAGCTGGACCTCGACGCCGGGCTGATGGCGGTCAACGCCTACTCCCCCACCTTGGACACGTTCGAGTCGTGGCGGTATGACGAGCCCGCGTTCCGCGGGGACGATGCCCGTTACGACGCCTCCGACGAAGAGTTCGTGGTGGCGGTGGACCTGGTCCGCAGCACCACCCTGGCGCCGCAACTGTGGGCTGTCACCGGCCCCGCCGAGGAGATCGACGGCGGAACAGTAGCTCCGGAGGAGACGGCAGAGGTCGACCTGGCCGAAGCCTCGGACGTCGACCGGCTCTGGTACGCCCGGGTCAGCGACCCCGACGGCAACCGTGTCACCTCGGTGCCGGCGGTGCTCCCGGCCGCGGCCGCCCCCACGGACCCGCCGACCGAGGACCCGACCGACTCCCCCACCGAGGATCCGGGCGAGGAGCCGACAGGTGGCGGCGGCGACCCGGGCGACGCCTCGGACCCGTCCGAGGACGATGCGGCCGCCGGTAGCGGCGGCGACCCGGACGCCGATGACCCGGAGGCCGGTGCCGGCTCCGATGACGGCAGCGGACTGGCCGTCACCGGTGCCACAGTGCTCGGCGTCGCCGTGGTGGCGCTGCTCCTGCTGGCAGCCGGCCTGCTGCTGCGCAGGCGGTCGCTAGCCCTGCAGGCACGCCGCTAGGCGGTCCGACCCGGAGACGGGCAGTGCCCCGGACGCGAGTGGCGTCCGGGGCACTGCGCGCTTCTCAGGCGAGATCGATGTTGGCGGCGTCCGGCCCCATCCGCAGCTCGGCCGCGAGCGAGTCAGCGAATCGGCCCAGCGCCTGCCGGCCCAGTGGCAGGTGCAGCCGCGGGTCCACCAGCTCCATCTCCATCAGTACCGGCTCACCGTCACCGGCCGGCACCATATCCACCCGCGCGTAGGCGAGCGGTCGGCTGGACAGGCTTCGCCCGGGAATCCGGGCGCGGGCGAATGCGAGGGCGGCCTGGCCGGCCTCGATCTCGGCGGGAGTGGCCTTGTAGACCTCCATCTCCTCGGTCTCGAAGCCATCGGCGGTGGCGACCTCGCCGACGTCGGTGAGCTCGGCGGCCTTCTTCATCGCATGCGAGTAGGTGCCGTGGAAGTAGACCAGCGCGATCTCGCCGTGCACGTCCACCTGGGGCATGTACCGCTGCACCATCACCGAGTGCCCCTCGTTCAGCAACCGCATCGCGTGTTCGATCGCATATCGCCGGGAGTTCGCATCAGTGGCGGTGTACCGGCCAGCACCCACTGAGCCGGCGCTGACCGCCGGCTTGATCACGAAGTCTTCCCGGGCCGGGAACCTGTTATGCAGGGCGCGCTTGTCATAGCCACGATCCGGCTCGAGCCAGGTGGTCTGCACCACCCGCAGCCCATGGTCCTCCAGTGCCTGCAGATAGTGCTTGTCCGTGTTCCAGCGCACCACGTTCGGCGGGTTCACCAGCCGGGGCACCGATCCGGCCCACTCGATGAACTCGCGCCGGCGGGCGGTGTAGTCCCAGGTGGAACGGATCACCACCATGTCGTAGGCGGCCCAGTCCACCCCCGGGTCGTCCCAGACCGCCGCCTCGGCGGCGATGTCCCGCTCGGCCAGCGCCGGGATCAGCGGCGCGTCCTCTTCAAACAGGTGGGGATAGTCGGCGCAGGTAACGAGGGCCAGTCGTGGAGTGGACACAGACCAAACCGTACCGTCAGGTCCGGCGGACCTGGGCCGCTACCACCATCGGTCAAGCCCCAGTCTGCCGTTTCCGTTGATATTCCAACGATTCTGGTACGCCCCCCGGGACTCGAACCCGGAACCCAGTGATTAAGAGTCACTTGCTCTACCAATTGAGCTAGAGGCGCTTGCGCGACAGCGATACTAGCAGCCGCGGCGCGGCCGAAGCGAACCCGCCGGCACCCCGCCACAGGCCCGCACCGGGCCCGGATAGGCTGGCCGGACACCGACTCTGAGGAGGCCTGTTCGATGTCCCGTCTTGAGGTGGGCACGCCCGCACCCGACTTCTCCCTCCCCGCCGCCGACGGCTCCACGGTGAGCCTGTCGGACCTGCTGCCACAGGCTGAAAATGGCGTGATCGTGTACTTTTACCCGGCTGCCGGGACCCCCGGCTGCACCAAGCAGGCCTGCGATTTCCGGGACTCGCTGGCCTCGTTGGGCGGCGCCGGCTACGCCGTGGTGGGCATCTCCCCCGACCCCGTGGACAAGCTCGCGGCGTTCGTCGAGGCCGAATCGCTGACCTTTCCGGTGCTCAGTGACGTTGAGCACACCGCTCTCGAGGCGTACGGCGCCTGGGGCGAGAAGAAGAACTACGGACGCACCTACACCGGCGTCATCCGCTCGACGATCGTCGTCGCCCCGGACGGGACCGTAGCGCTGGCCCAGTACAACGTGCGCGCCACCGGGCATGTGGCCAAGCTGCGCCGCGACCTGAAGATCGACTGAGGCGACCGATCTAGGCCCGTTGAGCTCCGCCGTCGACTCGCACCATCTGGTGTGTGCGATCACTGGGGGTATGGCCCCAGTAATCACACACACGAGCGTGATCAAGCGCCGAGGGCCGCGGTTACGGCGGATCCTGCAGGAACACCTCGCCGATCACGTCCAGCATCCGTGCCTGCGCCATCTGCGCGGCCTCCGGGTCAGCCTGGATCAGGGCCCGGATCAACGCATTCACCATGATCGTCTGGGACAGCCGCGAGGTGCGGGTGATCTCGTCCCGGAACGAGCCGGCACCCAGCGCCGAGACGAAGCTCACCGTCGCGATCTCGGTCAGCGGTGAGGTGGTGAACGCCGTCATCGCGATCAGCGCCGCTCCAGCGGTCCGAGCCGCGCGTGCCGCCTGCACCGTGGGACGGGTGGACCCCGAGCCGCTGACCACCAGGCAGACATCCTCCGGTCCGAGCAGCCGCGCCCGCACTCCCTGAGCCACATGGTCGGTGGGCGCCTCGGCGTTGCGGCCGATGGCGTTCAGCCGCATCGCGGCCTCCATCGCCACCGGTGCGGAGAGCCCATTGCCGAGCACCAGGATCGAACGGGCCGCGCGGAGCAGGTCCACACCACGCTGCACGTCCTCGGGATCGAGCAGCGCGGCCAGGTCGTGTGCGGCACTGGCCACCTCCCGCACGTAGGCACGCACCACGCCGACGGCGCCGCTGTGGTCGGTCAGTGGCGGCTGAGTGGCGCTCAGGCCCAGATCCCGGGCAAGCAGCACCCGCAGCTGGGGGTAGCCGGTGAAACCCAGTCGCTGCGCGGCGCGCACCACAGTGGCCCGCGAGGTTCCGGCCGCATCGGCGACGTCCTGGGCGGCGGCCTCGATGGTCCACTCCGGGCGGTCGATGAACACCTGTGCCACCCGCTGCTCGCTGGGGTGCAGCGCGGAGACGCCGGCCCGGATCAGGGCGGGCACCGAACCCATCTCCGGGATCACTGTGCCGCTCATGCTGCCTCCACGGGGCCGCTGCTCGCCTCCACCGAGGGCCGCGCCGAACCGGAGATGATCCGCCGCCGGACCGCTGCGGAGATCTGGTCCACGATCACGGTCACGCCGATGATCACCACGAGCGTGATACCGATCCGGTCCCACATCCGGCCGTTGAAGAGCTGGCCGAGGATGGAGCCGATCCCACCGGCGCCGACGATGCCGAGGATCGCGCTGGCGCGGATATTGATCTCGAACCGGTACAGCCAGAAGGCCACGATCTCCGGCAGCACCTGCGGCACCACGGCCCAGCGCAACACCTGCGCCTTGTTCGCGCCGGTGGCGCTCAAGGCCTCCACCGGCCCGGTGTCGATGCCTTCGATCGCCTCACTGGAGAGCTTGCCCAAGGTGCCGATCGAGCCGATGCCCAGGGCCATCGTGCCGGCCAGGGCGCCGAGCCCGAAGATCGGGATCATGAACGCGATGGCGAGCACGATCTCCGGTAGCGCACGGATCACGTTCAGCACCTGGCGTACCGGGAGCACCACCCAGCGCGGAGCAACGTTGCTCGCTGCCAAGAAGGACAGCGGGAAGGACAGGAGCGCGCCGATCACCGTACCCATCCAGGCCATCTGCACCGATTCGAACATGTACCCGAAGGTCTTCGTCCAGTACTCGCTCCACGGCATGGTGAAGGGGTTCTGGAACACGCCGTCGGCCATCAGCGCGATGTAGGCCGGGGCCTCGGTGAAGATCTGCGGGAACCGTTCCCAGCGGGCATCCACGGCGAGCAGCGCCGCCAGGGCGATCGCGCCGGTGATCACCACCACCAGGGTGGGCCGCAGCTTCGACGGTGGCTTCGGCCGGACGGTGCTGCTGCCGGTGCGGGTCTGCGTAGCGGTCACGTCAGCCTCCTTCGCACCGTGCGGGAGGCTTGGTCGAGCACGAACACCACCACGAACAGGGCGACCACCACGGCCGAGACCGAGGAGTGGTCGAGCCGGGTCATCAGCAGGTTGATCACTTCACCGATGCCGCCGGCGCCGACGAAACCGAGCACCATGGAGGCGCGCAGGTTGAGCTCGAACACATAGAAGCAGTAGGACAGGTAGTTCGGTGCCACCTGCGGGAAGATCGCGAACCGGGCCCGCTGGAACCGGGTGGCGCCGGCCGCCTCGACCGCCTCGATGGGGCCGCGGTCCACGGCGTCGATGCTCTCCGGGGTGAGTTTGGCCACCACCCCGATGTTGAACACGATCAGGGCGAGGATGCCCGGCAGTGCCCCGGTCTGCACGAACGCGACGAACAGCAGACCATAGGCGATGTCCGGCAGCGACCGGATCAGGGAGAGGACGATCTTGCTGACCTGGTAGACCGCACTATTGGGGGCGGAGACCTTCGAGGCCAGCATGGACAGTCCGAGTGCGAGGATGCAGCCGATCAGACTGGCGATGATCGCGATGTACAGGGTCTCCAGGAAGCCTTCGGCCACCGCTGGGCGGGTGAGGATCTCCCAGTTCGGGTGCAGGTAGTACCAGATCACGTCGCTGCCCCGGGTGAGGTTCGTGATCAGTGGTGCGAGCGTGAACTCCACGCCGATCGCCGCCCAGGCGGTGATGACCGCGAAGGCGACCAGGCCGACGAGCCCTCCGATCGACGGCGGTGGCTTGCGGGGGCGGTCGGGCCGCCTGGCGCCGGTGGTCGCCTGGGCCGCGGGTGCGCTCACGCCAGCGCTCCCGGTTCCCTCTCCGCGACGTCCTCGGCAGTCAGCGAGCGGCCGTAGATGTCCTCGAACACGGCGTCATCGGCCTCGGCCGCGGTCCCGTCGAAGACCACCTTGCCGGCACGCATCCCGATGATCCGGTCGCCGTAGCGGCGCGCCAGATCGAGGAAGTGCAGGTTCACCACCGTGGTGATGCCCAGGTCCCGGTTGATCCGCTGCAGGTCCCGCATCACCGCGTTCGCGGTCGGCGGGTCGAGGGAGGCGACCGGCTCGTCGGCAAGGACCACCCGCGGGTCCTGGGCCAGTGCCCTGGCGATCGCGACTCGCTGCTGCTGCCCACCGGAGAGCTGGGAGGCGCGGATGTAGGCCTTCTCCACGATGCCGACCCGCTCCAGGGCGTCGAAGGCGACCTCCTTGTCGTCCGCGGAGAACCAGCCGAGCAGGGACCGCAGCGTGCCGGTGGCGTGCAGCCGGCCGGTGAGCACGTTGTTCATCACCGAGGTGCGGTTGACCAGGTTGAAGGATTGGAAGATCATCCCGATGTTCGAGCGCAGCGCCCGCAGCCGGCGCTTGCTCGCCCCCACGAGGTTCTCCCCGTTGACGGTGAGCTCACCACCGGTCACCGGCACCAGCCCGTTGATCGTGCGCACCAGGGTCGACTTACCGGCGCCGGACAGGCCGACGACCACGACGAACTCACCGTCCGGGATGCTCAGGTTCACCCCGTCCAGGCCCTTGGTGCCGTTGGGGTAGGTGACTGACACGTCACGGAACTCGATCATGCTGCTCCCTCACTGCCGGACGGTGCTCACTGTGCGGACTCCCCGCAACGCGCGGAGCGGGCATCGCCCGCCCCGCGCAGTTCCCGGGTCCGCCGGTCACAGACCGGCGAAGTTCGCCTCGACCTCGCGGGCCTCCTCGAGGGCGTCCAGGTCGGCCGGGACCAGCCCCTCGATCGAGTACACGGCATCGAACTGGGCCGCACCCTCCTCGGTCTCCATCACGGCGATCATGGCGTCAGAGATCTGCTGGGTCAGCTCGTCGGAGAGGTCGCCGGCCACGGCCACACCGTCGTTCGGGATCTCGCCGGAGTAGGCGAACACCGTGACCTCCTCGCCGATCTGCGGGTTCTCCTCCACCAGGTTGTCCCGGGCGTCGTCGAAGCTCACCCCCACCGGGTAGTCGCCGCTGGCGACATTGAGGATCGAGTTGGGGTGGCCACCGGCGAACTGGGTGTTCAGTGCCAACGGGTCCAGGTCCGCCACTCGCTGCAGCTGGGTGGCCGGGTAGTAGTACCCCGAGGCTGAGGCGGCGTCCACCATGGAGATCGGCGTGTCCTGCTCGATCAGCGCCAGGGCGTCCTCGCCCGCCGGGCCGGACTCCGCGCTATCGGTGCCGTTGCAGAAGGTGTAGACCGATCCGTCGTCGTTGGTCACCTCTACGACGTCGTCGAGGCAGTAGGTGCCCGGATCGTTGGTGAACCACTGCGTGTGGTAGGTCGGCGAGCCGTAGCGCACCGACTGCAGGATGATCTCCGCACCACCCTGGTCCGCGGCCTGCACCAGGGCGATCGGACCGAACATACCGATGTGCGCCTGGCCGGTGCCCATCGCGGTCACCAGTGCGGCGTAGCTCTCCGAGACGAACGTCTCCACCGGGATACCGACCTCCTCGGAGATCAGCGCGCCGAGCGCGTCCGCGTCCTCCACGAGAGTGTCCACCTCCTGAGAAGGCACCAGACCGAGAATCAACGTCTCCGGGTTCTCGACCGTCTCCTCCTGGCCACCACCGTCACCGGAGTCGCCCCCGTCAGCAGAGTCCTCGGGCTCGTTCGGGTTGCTGCCACAGGCGGTCAGAGCCAAGGCAGCCACGGCGCCCACGGCGGCCCAACGCAGGTTTCGCTTCATCGTTCGCACCTCACGGTTCGGTGGTGCCGCGGCACCGGAATGGAGTGCCGAAACGCCATTGCATCGAACGTCTCGGCCGTGAACACGGATTTCACGGTACTGACCGCGCCGCCGATGCGCCAGGGAATGGAAGGTTGCATCTCGGTAACCGTCTGGTGCACGGCAGGCACCACGAACGGCAGACAGACGGACAGCACCTCGGCGCCCCGGTGAGCCGGACACGGCCCGCGTCACCCGCCGTCGTCAGCGGGGCTGGGCGGCCCACTCCCGCAGTGCCGGGAGGAGGTCCTCGAACGTGCTGCCGGTGTAGGAGCTCGGCTGCTGACCCGTGCCGAAGCGGTCGATGAAGAAGCCGGTACCACTGCGGGCCATCACCGGGCCGACGTCGTTCGCCCAGACGTCCCCGATGCTGCCCAGGGTGCTCGGCACCTGCAGCCCCGCACGGCTGGCCACCTGTTCCAGCAGGTCGGGCATTCCGGCCGGTTTCCCGGCATCGGAGATGACCTCGTCCATCCGGTGGTCCAGGTCCCGGCTGGCGAGCCACTTCTCGATGCCGATCCGGGGTGAGTTGGTAGCCAGCACGAGCCGTACGTCGGCCCCGCGCAGCTCTGCCAGTGCGTCGCTGAGCCCGTGCGGGGCGCGGGTGTCTCCTTCTCCGGCGTCCAGTCTGGAGCGGGAAGCGAGATAGGCCTCCCGGAGCAGTTCCTGGCCGGCGCCGACCGCGGCCGAGAGCCGGTGCACGGCGTGGTACCCGTCGGCAGCACCGGCCACGTGCCGCTCACCGGCGAGGAATTCGCGAACCTGGTCGGCAACGCCGGCTGCGGCGCCGTGGCGGGCGGCGACCTCTTCGGCGTAGAACAGCACCGGGTCGTCGCCGATGCAGACGGTCCCGTCGAAGTCGAGAACGAGGACGGCGGATGGATCTGAAGTCGACACGGCCCTAGGCTATGGGACGAGAGCGCGAGTGGCGTAACTGGTAGCCGCGCAGGATTTAGGTTCCTGTGCCTTCGGGCGTGTGGGTTCGAGTCCCACCTCGCGCACTGCTCAGGGTCGGCCGGACGGGTCGATTCGGCACCAGTTGGCCGTCGGCGACGAACCCTTCCTCCCGGCTGGTCAGCACGCCGATCAGTCTCTCCCGCCAGCGCGCGAGCCGTTCCTGCGCCTCGGCTGACTGTGCGAGGTCGGTGCACTCCGCCGGATCCGCCTCGAGGTCGAAAAGCTGCTCGTTGCCGGTGGCGCTCCACCACACATACTTCTCGTGCCCATCGGTCAGCCACTGGAACGACTGTCCCAACAGGGTGTGCTCACCGTGCAGCCAAGCGCGCGCTGGCGCGTGCTCGTCGCCAGCGGCGGGCAGGAAGCTCAGCCCCTCCACGTCGTCGGGCACCGGAAGCCCAGCCGCCTGAAGCAGTGTGGGCATCACATCCCCCAGCTCGACGACGTCGGTGCAAACTTCGCCCGACGGGACACCCGGGCCGTTGAGGATCATCGGTATCCGGGCTGATCCTTCATAGGGAAAGCCCTTGCGGTAGAGGTGATGGTCGCCGAGCATCTCGCCGTGGTCGGAGAGGAAGCAGATCACCGTGTTCTCGCGCAGTCCCCGGTGGTCGAGCTCCTCCAGCAGATAATTGATCTGCTGGTCGACATGGCTGATGTGACCGTAGTAGCCGGCTCGTGCCCGGTGCAGGGTCTCATCCGGCACCGCACCAACCAGTGCGGTCGGATTCAGCGGGTCGGCCCACTGCTGGAACGCCTCGGCCCAGTCGCCGACCGGCGGATCTGGCATCTCGGTGTGCAGGTACTGGTCCAGGGCCCAGCTCGGCGGGTCATAGGGCGGATGCGGTGCGTTGAACGACGCGAACAGGAAGAACGGCTTGGTCGGATCGCGCCGGCGGAGGAAGTCCGCCGCCTCGGTCGCCACGAAGTTCGTGGGATGCAGGTGCTCGGGCTTGTCCCACGGGCGGACCACCCAGGAGTTGCTGTCGATGCCGTGGTCGAAGAAGGTCCCGTCCCGGCCCAACCGCAGTCGTAGCCACGGCAGGTAGTCATCGACCAGATCGGGGTCCTGGCCCTGTTGCCGCGCGGCCCGGATGATCCCAAGCGGACTGTGCAGGACGACGTTCTCGAACCCGAGCCGCGCTCGCGGCGGATCGACGTGCATCTTGCCCACCGCCTGGGTCTGGTACCCGTGGCGGGTGAACTCTCCGGCGAGCGTCGTGGAATAGTCCCACGGCACCGCATCTTCGTACCCGACCCGCCCGTGCGTCGTCGGCCGGAGCCCGGTCATCAGCGAAGCGCGCGCGGGAGTACAGGACGGCACCGCCGAGTACGCCTTCGCGTAGCGGGTCCCCCCGGAAGCCAGCCGGTCCAGGAACGGGGTCCGCACCACGGGGTGCCCGGCGGCGCCAAGGCAGTCCCCGCGCCACTGGTCCGCCATGATCAGCAGGATGTTCGGCTGTGCCCGCACCCCGTCCTCCGCCAGTGCCTCAGTCATCGTGACGGCTTCCGCACGGCGGCACTCGCCAGCTGCTTCTTCAGCACGGGCCCGGTGGCGTCCGGCGCCCCGGTCCGGCGGATCTCGTCCGGCCACTCCAGCGTCACCCCCAGCTCGTCGGCGAGCAGCTGCTGGAACGCGGCCAGCTCGGTCGGGTCCTCGCGCACCTCGGCCGCGGTCAGGCCCACCTTCAGGCTGTACGCGGCGATCGCACCAGCCGCCTCACCGATCGACCACTCCACCGGATGCAGCCGATAAGCGCCGTTGGTGATGTGCGTGGTGCCGATGTTCTTGTTCGCCGCCAGCAGGTTGGTGGTCTCCTCCGGGATCAGGGCACCGAGCGGGATCTGGAACGGGAACGAAGCGATATCCACGTACGTGCGTCCGGACGTGGACGGGTGCAGGTCGATCCGGTAGTGCCCGATGCCGACCGTGTCCTCGAAGATCGCGGACCCAGCGCTCGCGCCACGCATCTCGCAGCCGATGTGCGCCTCCGTCACGGTGAACAGCGCCTTGATCCGCCGCGACTCGCGGACGTAGGGCTCACGGGCCAGGCCGTCCTCGGTGCCGAGCACCTCGCCGCACAGGCGCAGCTCGGGATAACCGTGGCCACCATCGGGTCGCGGGGCCTCGGTCTGCATCCAGTACACGAACGAGAGCGTCAGCTCGCGAGCGCTGCGCAACGCCTCCTGCCGGGTCTCCTCGGGCACCCCGACCAGCGGCAGCTCCCAGTAGTCGGTGTGCGGCCAGTTCACCAGCGAGATGTCACCGCCGGTGTAGGACGGTTGCAGCTGACGGCGGGCGAGGATCCGGCGGTAGTGCCACAGGTCGCGATCCTTGCTGTCGATCGCCTGCTCCGGTGTGCCGGCGAACAGCGGCCGGTAGCGGTGCTCCAGCGTGATCGGGTGGATGTCCGTCCAGGACAGCTGCGAACCGGACCACCGGGGATCGACGGTGTCCCGCCAGTAGGCATAGCTCGCCGGCTCCTCGATCACGTGGTTCTCGCCGGCCCGGTACTCCACGGCCGCACACCAGGTGATCGCCTGCTGGTCCAGCGGGTCGGCCTGCTCGGGTGCATGCAGCTCACCGGTCTGGGCGTGGGACTCGGCACCGACCACGTGCGGGATGTCCGCAAGCTCGAGCAGGTCGCCGAGCTCGGTCGCATCCAGCACCACCTGACCGACCAGCTCCTGCCGCTGACCGGTGGCGCGATCCCGGGTCGTCACGGAGGCCACGCGCTCGCCGTCCCGTTCGGCAGCGACCGGTTCCTGCCCGAACAGCAGAGTGAGTCGTCCCTCGGCGACGGCGGGGGCGAGCATCTCGGCCAGCACAGCAGCCGACACGCGGGGTTCGTGGCAGAGCTTGGAGACGAACCCGGCACCGGGGTTGAGGTGCTCGTCCTGGCTCGCCTGAGCGGTCAGCGGGCGGTGGTTGCGGTAGTAGTCCCGGATCCGGGTGCGCAGGTCGCGGTAGCTCGCCGACACCAGATCACTCTCGATCCACGGGTGCTCGTCCGGCGGCACGGCCTGCGTGGTCAGCTGTCCACCGAGCCAGTCCCCCGCGTCGGTGAGGATCACCGTCCGCCCGAGGGCGAGGGCCGCGCGTGCAGCGGCGACGCCGCCCAGTCCGGCCCCGATGATCAGTACGTCAGCGCTGTGATGTGGCACGTGCGCATGCTCCTTCGTGAATGGTTGCTGAAACAGGTCAGGCCGGCCGCAACCGTCACCCCTTGATCCCACCCTCGGACAGACCGGCGATGAACCCTCGCTGGTTGAACAGGAAGACCACCAGGACCGGCAGGGTGACCAGGATCGTCGCGGCCATCAACGCGCCGTAGCGCACGTTCCCGCTGGCGGCGAATGTGGTGATGGCGAGCTGGACGGTAGTGCTGCGCTCCGAGGCGGAGACCACCAGTGGCCAGAGGAAGTCGTCCCAGACCCCGGTGAAGGAGAACACCGCCACCAGCGCGAGCAGCGGTTTCGCCATCGGCAGGTAGATCCTCGCGAAGGTTCGCAACTCACTCGCACCGTCGATCCGGGCCGCCTCGGCGAAGTCCCGATCCATCCCGGCGAAGTACTGGCGGGACAGGAAGATGTTCATCGTGCCCACTAGGTACGGCAGCATCAGCCCGCCGACCGAGTCGAGCAGCCCGCTTCCGCCGTCGCCGAAGAGGTCGTTGCCGCCCGCCAACGGGAAGTTGCGGGCCATCAGGAACAGCGGGATGAGCGTGACCGAGACCGGGATCGCCACTGTGGACAGCAACACGTAGAAGAGCGGTTTGCTACCACGGAACGGCAGGTGGGCGAAGGCGTAGCCCGCGATCACCGGCACGATGCAGTTCGTCGCCACGGCGACGACGGTGATGATCGTCGAGTTGGCGAAGGCGGTGTCCAAGTTGGCGGCCTGGACCGCGATCTGGAAGTTCTCGACCGTGGGCTGCTCCGGGATGAAGCTCACGCTCTGACCTTCGGGCGTGAACGCCAGGCTGAGCATCCACCAGAACGGCAGCAGCACCAGCGCGGTGACTGCGGCAAGCGCCACGATCCGGGGCCACGCCCGTCGGGTGAGTCGTCGACGTCCGATCATGTCAGCTTCTCCTCCCCTGACCAGCTCGCAGCGCGACGATCGTCAGTCCGGCGATGAAGGCGAACAGCACGAAGGCCATCGCCGACGCGCTACCCATCTCGTTGTACTGGAACGCTTCGGTATAGATCAGGTAGTTCACCGTGGTGGTGGTGCCGTACGGGCCACCCTGGGTGAGCACGAAGATCTCCGCGAAGCCCTGGGCCAGGTAGATGATGTCCATCACCACCACATAAGTCAGCATGGGGCGGATCCCCGGCAACGTCACGGCGCGGAACTGCTGCCACGCGTTCGCGCCGTCCACCCGGGCTGCCTCGTACAAGTCCTTCGGAACCGTCTGCAGCCCGGCCAGCAGCAGCACCATGTTGCTGCCGAGCGCCTTCCAGATGCGCATCACCGAGACGGCGTTCAGCGCGCCGCCCTCAGTGGTCAGCCACCGCTGGCCGGACTGCCCGAAGAAGTCCAGCACCTGGTTGACCAGACCCTGGTCGGAGTACATCCACAGCCAGACCATGCTGACCGCAGTCAGCGAGACCACATGCGGGACGTACAGGCCGGTCCGGAACAGTCCAACGCCACGGAACGCCCGGTTGGACAGCATCGCCAGGCCCAGAGCGATCACCACAGTGACCGGCAGCACCTGGAGCACGTACCGGCCGGTCACCAGCATCGCCTGGCCGAACTGAGGGTCGTTGAAGATCGCGGCGTAGTTGTCCCAGCCGATGAACTCCGGACCGGAGCGGCTGATCGGGCTGTACGAACTGAAGCTGAGCACCAGGCCGTAGAGCACCGGACCGAGCTGGAAGATCACCACATAGAGCGCCGCCGGGACCACGAACAGCAGTCCCATCCGAGCCTGCGGACGGCCCAGCCTGCTCTTCCGCGGCCGCGCGCGGGGTGCGCCGGGCGCCGCAGCGCCCCGGCGCACCTCTGGATCACGAAGCCGAGGCAAGGACCTGCTCCACCTCGCCGTTCGCCTGCTCGAGAGCCTCGGCGGGGTCGACCTCGCCGTGCAGCGCCCGCTCCAGGTGCTGACCCATCGCATCCCGCATCTGCGTCCACCCCTGAACGTTCGGGTTGGAGTGGGTGCTCGCGAGGGCCTCCACCGCCCGTTCCAGATCTGGACTGGCGGAGATGTACTCGGAGTCGATCGAGGAGGCGTGCACCGGCAGCGCACCCAGCGACTGCACGTACTCCAGGTTGGTCTCGGGTTCGATCATCATGGAGATGAAGTCCCAGGCAAGATCGGGGACGTCGCTGTCAGCGTTGATCATCAGCCCGTTCCCTGGCCCGCCGAACGCACCCGGCTCGTTGCCTTCGAAGGCGGGCGGCATCATCAGGCGCAGGTCTCGGTCGGGGCCGGACTCCTGCAGGTTGACGATGTCCCCGGCGGAGACCAGCTGCATCGCGGCGGCACCAGTGACCACGGGGGCCTCAGCGGGCTGACCCGGCAGCTGTACGCCGAGGGTGTTGTCCACGGCGGTCTCGCCCTGGTAGAGACTGGCGTAGAACTCCAGGGCTTCGACACCTTCCGGAGTGTTCATCGTCGCGGCGGTGTTGTCTTCGTTCAGGAACTCCCCACCGTTGGACCACAGGAATGTCCCGAAGCTCTGCTGCACGCCGATCGGGTCGCTGGGCACCACGAGTCCGGCCCGGCTGATGTCCGCACCATCGCGCTCGGTGAGCTGCTCGGCGACGTCCCTGACCTCGCCCCAGGTCTCCGGCGGTGCTTCCGGGTCCAGACCGGCGTCTTCGAAGTCGGTGCCGCTGTAGGCGATCATCCGGGCGGTCATCAAGAGCGGGACCATGTACGGCGCGCCATCCACCTCACCGCCGGGCAGGGAGGAGGACATGTCCTCGACCGCTTCGGGGTCCATCTCGTCCACATAGGCCGAGAGATCCAGGACGCGGCCGTTAGCCACGAGGTCGGCGGTCGCGGCCAACCCGTGACCGATCACGTCCGGGGCGGTACCGGCCGCGAACGCGGCGTTCAGCTTGGGGCCGAGGTCAGCCCAGTCGACGTAGGTGACCGCCACATCGATGCCGGACTCCTCCTCGAAGGCAGGCACGATCGTGTCGTTCACCAGGGCCATCTCGGCCTCGCTGTTGCCGGGGAACCAGACAGTGAGCGAGTCACCGTCGCCCTCACCGGATCCTCCGCCGGAGCAGGCGGTCAGCAGCAGAGATCCGGCCAGGGCGCCGGCGGCGATCGCCGTGGGCACGCGTCGAGTTCGTCTCATCGTGGTTGTCCTCTCTCGTTGGTACTTGCCCGTGCCAACATCGGTGCCGGCACGGCAGTTCAGGTCAAGTCAGGTCAGGTCACCTGCCGGAGCGTCTCGCCCGGGACGAAGGTGCAGCTCAGTCGCTCGTGATAGGTGGGTCCATGTCCGCCGTCGAGGAACTCCAGCAACAGTTCGACGGCGCGGCTGCCCATCTCCCGCAACGGCACCTGGACGTGGGTCCAGGCCCGTGAGGTGCGCGTGGGATCAGTGATCGAGTCGAGGCCGACGACGGAGAGCCGGTCCGGGATGCTCAGGCCCAGCTCGGCGCAACGCACCGCGAGCGTCTCCAGCGACGAGGCGCTCTCGATCAGGAGCGCAGTGACGCCACCGTCGAGCAGCCGGCGGGCCCAGGCCTCGTCCAACTCCTCCGTGCTGCTCCAGGTCTGGTCCACGACCTCCAGCCCGGTCTCCTCGACACCGTGCCGGAAGCCCTCTCGCCGCTCCGCGCGAGGTTCGGCGTTGTCGCAGACCCCCAGGTAGGCCACTCGCCGGTGGCCGGCCTCGTGCACGCGCAAGGTGGCGTCGGCGACGGCGCTCACGTAGTCGGCGGTCACGTACGGCCCCAACGCGGCCGGCTTCTCTCGTCGGCCGATGAACACGAACGGGAATCCCTCCTCGGCCAGCCGGACGAGCTCGTCGTCGTGCTGGTCGAAGCCGAGGATCAGTGCGCCGTCGGCGATCCGGAGACGGTTGCGTCCCTCGTCAAAGATGTTCGCGCGGCGCTGGTCCTGATGGATCGAGGTGAACAGCACGAGATCGTGACCGGCCCGGATCGATCCCTGCTCGATGCCGACGAGGATCTCCTCGTAGTAGGACTCCCGGCTGGTCGGGAAGAGGGGCTCATACGCGTGCACGCCGATCAGTCGGTTCCGGCCACCGCGCAGCGCACGGGCCGTCACGTTCGGGACGTACCCGAGATCGCGAGCGGCAGACATGATCCGCTCTTCGGTCTCCCGATTGATCCCGTACGCAGCGGTCTTGCCATTCAGCGTTAACGACACGGTCGTCTGCGAGACACCTGCTAGTCGCGCAATATCGCTCTGTCTGGGCCGCGTCGCCATGGCTTCTCCAATACGCATTAGATGGGCACGTTAGCAATCGGCAGCCTCCTGGTCAACGTTTCGGAGCAACTTGATCATCTAGGACCCCTAATTTGAATTAGCCACTTGACATCCAGGTCACCGGCCCACGAAGGTCATGGACACCAGCGCCGGTGCGACCGGCACATCGGGAGAGGACGACGGATGTCATCGAGACCGCGTGTACACCTGCCGAGCCGACGAGGGTTTCTCGGCTATACCGGAGCCGGCGCAGCAGCGATCCTGCTGGGTACCGGCGCCTGGGACACCGCAGCAGCGGCCCCCGGGCGGTTCTCCGGGTATCCGTTCAGCCTCGGAGTGGCCTCGGGAGATCCACAGCCGGACGGCATGGTGCTCTGGACGCGGCTGGCACCCGAGCCGCTCGCCCCGGACGGGCGCGGCGGGATGCCCGAGCGGGTGGTGCCGGTCCGCTACGAGGTGGCGACCGACGAGCGGTTCCGCCGCGTGGTCCGCCGTGGGGTCGCGCACGCGACGCCGCGGCTGGGGCACTCGGTCCATCCGGAGATCTCCGGGCTGGAGCCCGGACGGGACTACTGGTACCGGTTCTTCGTGGGGCGCGAAGTCTCCCCCGTCGGGCACACCCGGACCACTCCTTCGCCACACGAGAGCCCTGAGGCACTGAAGTTCGCCGTCGCGTCCTGCCAGAGCTATGAGGCCGGGTACTACACGGCCCTGAAGCACCTGGCGAACGAGGACCTCGATATGGTCGTCCACCTCGGCGACTACATCTACGAAGAGTCCTACATCGAGAACCCGGTCTTCCACCACAACGGCGAACCCCTGTACGACTACCTGCTGACCGAGTGCTTCGACCTGCCCCGGTACCGGCTGCAGTACTCGCTGTACAAGATGGACGAACACCTGCAGGCCGCTCACGCCCAGTTTCCCTGGGTGCACACCTTCGACGACCACGAGATCGAGAACAACTGGTGGGCCGGCAACTCCGAGCCCGACGACGAGCCGGACCAGGACCCCGAGGTGTTCCGCCAGCGCAAGGCGGACGCGTTCCAGGCGATGTACGAGAACCTGCCGCTGCGACAGGCGCAGATGCCCAACGGCGCCGAGATCCGCATCCACCGCAAGCTCCAGTACGGCACCCTCGCCGAGTTCACGATGCTGGACACCCGCCAGTACCGCACGTCCAGGTCCTCACGCACCGATCCGGATGCCACGATGCTCGGCGGACGCCAGCGCGACTGGTTGGTCGACGGCTTCTCCGCCAGCGATGCGCGGTGGAAGCTCATCGGGAACCAGGTGCCGATGGTGCAGGTGGACCGCGATCCGGACGAGGAGGTCGAGAAGTTCTTCATGGACGGCTGGGACGCCTACGTCGCCGAACGAGACAACGTCCTCACCGAGGCCTATGACCGGGAGGCCGAGAACCTCGTGGTGCTGACGGGCGACCGGCACAGCAACTACATCTCGGACCTGAAGACCAACTATGACGATCCGGATTCGCCGTCGGTCGGCACCGAGATCGTCGGGACGTCACTGAGCAGCAACAAGGACGGCGCGGACATGCTTCCGGTCGGAGAGGACTACCTCAAGACGAACCCGCACCTGAAGTTCGTCAACTTCCAGCGGGGCTACTGCCGGATCACCGTGACCAAGGACCAGCTGCAGAACGACTTCCGGGTGATGGAGAAGATCTCCGAGCCGGACTTCCCGATCTACACCCGGGCGACGTTCGCCATCGAGGACGGCGTTGTGGGCGCCCACCGTGTCTGAGCATCCCGGCCTGGTCCCCGCGCCCGGGCACTATCGCGCGCGGACCGGACAGCTCACCCTCGAGGGGCGGGTCGGCCTGAGCTCAGACGATTCCGCCGCGCCGAGCGCCACCCTGCTCGCCGAGATCCTCACCCGGGCCGGTGTCTCGGTCCAGGTGGTGGCGCCCGGCGAGCCGGCAACGGTGGCGCTGCACATCGACTCCGGCATCTCGGCGCAGCCCGAGGGGTACCGCATCGACATCACCGGCGAGCGGGCGGTGCTCACCGGCGCCTCGGCAGACGGCCTCGCCCGCGCGGTGCAGACCGTTCGCCAGCTCCTCCCGGCCGATGCGCTGCGCCACGCTCCGGTCACGGGAGCGCCGCCGCTGCCCTGCTGTGAGATCGAGGACGCACCGCGGTTCGGCTGGCGGGGCGTCCATATCGATGTCGCCCGACACTTCCTGCCGGTGCATTCGGTGCTGCGGTCGATCGACCTCGCTGCCCTGCACCGGCTGAACGTCGTGCATCTGCACCTCACCGACGATCAGGGCTGGCGCCTGGACGTCCCGACTCACCCGCTGCTCGCCGAACGGGCGTCGTGGCGAGCAGAGACCGTCGTCGGACGGGACGCCGGCTTCGACGGCACCCCGCACGGTGGTTACTACTCGGCGGCGGACATCCGCGAGATCGTCGAGTACGCGAGCCGGAGGCGGATCACGATCGTGCCCGAGGTCGACCTCCCGGGGCACGTGCAGTCCGTCCTGGCTGCCTACCCCGAGCTCGGCAACACCGGCCAGCCGGTCGAGGTACGCCGTACCTGGGGCATCTCCGAGAACGTGCTGGCGCCCACCGAGGAGGCCCTCACTTTCGCCAAGGAGGTGCTGGATGTCCTGATCGAGTTGTTCCCCGGACCGTGGGTGCACATCGGCGGGGACGAGGTGCCTCGGACCGAGTGGCGGGCCAGCGAGGCCGCTGCCGCTCGGGCGAGCGAGCTCGGCCTGGCGTCGGTGGACGAGCTGCAGAGCTGGTTCCTGCGCGAGCTGCACGCCTACCTCGCTGCCCACGGCCGCCGCGCCGTCGGCTGGGACGAGATCCTCGATGACGGCGGTATGCCGGCGGACACGATCGTCACGGCCTGGCGGGGTGCCGAGCATGCGGTCCAAGGACTGACCGCCGGTCACGACGTCGTGATGGCCACCAAGTGGGTGACCTATCTGGACTACGCCTCCTCCGACGACCCGGACGAGCCGATCGCCCAGCGCCGGATTATTACCCTGGCGGACATCCTCAGCTGGGAGCCCGAGCCGGCCGAGGCACCCGACCTGCCCGGCCAGGTCCTCGGCGTCCAGGCACAGCTCTGGAGCGAGTTCCTGCCCACGGCACGCGAGGTCGAGTACGCCGCGTTCCCTCGGCTCTGCGCTGTCGCTGAAGCTGGCTGGTCAGCGCCAGAGTCCCGGACCGACCTGATGGATCGCCTCCCGGCGCATCTGAGCCGCCTGACCGCGCTGGGCGTCAACTACCGGCCGCTGGCCGGTCCGCACCCGTGGCAACGCGGCGGGACCGGGCGCCGTCGGCACTGATCCTGCCCTGATCGCTCGGCATCCACTGAGCGCCTTGGAATCCGGTTGCCACTGGATTCCAAGGCGCCAGGTGGATTCGATGCGAGGGCGGCGGCGCTTCGCCGCCGCCGGCTCAGAGCACCTTGTTCAGGAAGTCCTGCGTGCGCACTTCGCGGGGGCGGTCGAAGACGTCCTGCGGAGTTCCCTGCTCCACGATCGCGCCATCGTCCATGAAGATCACCCGGTCGCCGACCTCGCGGGCAAAACCCATCTCGTGGGTGACCACCACCATCGTCATCCCCTCCTTGGCCAGGTTCTTCATCACCGCCAGCACCTCCCCGACCAGCTCGGGGTCGAGTGCTGAGGTGGGTTCGTCGAAGAGCATGATCCGTGGTTCCATCGCCAGCGCCCGGGCGATCGCCACCCGCTGCTGCTGGCCGCCGGAGAGCCGCCGGGGGTAGTCGTTCTCCTTCTCCGCCAGACCTACCTTCGCCAGCAGTGCGCGCCCGCGGTCCCGGGCACCGGCCTTGCCGAGCCGGCGGACCATCATCGGCGCGAGCATGATGTTCTCGATCACGCTCATGTGCGGGAACAGGTTGAACTGCTGGAACACCATGCCGATCTCGGCGCGCACGTCGTCGATCCGGATCTTGCGGTCGGCCAGGTGGTGGCCGTCCACCACCACCTCACCGCTGGTGATGTCCTCCAGCCGGTTCAGGCAGCGCAGCAGCGTGCTCTTCCCGGAGCCGGAGGGTCCGATCACGCAGACCACCTCGCCGTCGGCTACGGACAGGTCGATCCCGGTGAGGACCTCGTTGTCGCCGAACGACTTGTGCAGGTCGGTGACGTCGATGATCATGACCGCAGCTCCAGACGCTTCTCAGTGATTCGTAGGACGCCGGACAGGGTCAGCGTGATCGCCAGGTAGAACACTGCCACCAAGGTATAGATCTCCACCGCGTTGAAGTGGTTGGAGGCGATCGTCCGGCTCTGGAACAGCAGCTCGGGCACCAGGATCACCGAGAGCAGCGAGGTGTCCTTGATGCTGATGATGAACTGGTTGCCCAGCGGCGGGATCATCCGCTTGAACGCCTGCGGCCAGATCACCTTCAGCATCGTGATGTGGTGGCTCATGCCGAGCGAGCGGCCGGCCTCCATCTGCCCCTTCTCGATCGACTGCACCGCACCGCGGACGATCTCGGCGATATAGGCGCCGGAGTTGATCCCGATCACGATGATGCCGGCGAGCAGGGACGGCAGGGTGTACTGGATGATCAGCGGTAGCGCGTAGAACAGCCAGATCGCCTGCACCAGCAGGGGTGTACCGCGCACCACCTCGATGTAGATGGTGGCGAGCGCGTTGACGATCTTGAACCGGCTCAGCCGCAGCAGCCCGAAGAGCGCTCCCAGGGCGAAGCCGATCACCAGCCCGACCACCGAGACCAGCAGGGTGTACAGCAGGCCCTCGCCGAGCTCCGGCAGGAACTCGATGACCCCCGCCCAGTCGAAGTCAGCCAGGGTCCTCATCCGGTACCCACCTTCCGAGTCGGGGCAGGCGAAACCTCACCCGCGTTCAGGTCCATCCCGGTGAGTCAGCCGGCCTGCAGCTCGGCGAGCTCGTCCAACCACTCCGGTTCGCTGCCGAACCACTCGGTGTAGATCTCGGCGTAGGTGCCGTCCTCGATCATCGCGGCCAGTGCCTCGTTCATCGCGGTGACCAGTTCCTCGTTGCCCTGGGACACGGCGATGCCGTAGTTCTGGGCCTCGAGCAGCTCACCGACGACCTTCAGGCTGTCCTCACCGGCGGTGAGGATGTAGTACTCCACGTTCGGGGCGTCGTACAGCACCGCATCCGAGCCACCGCCCTCGACCGAGAGGTAGGCCTGGTCGAGCTGTTCGTAGGTGTTCGGGGTCGCACCCTCGATGTTGTTCTCGATGTAGTCCGCACTGGTGGAGCCCAGCCGGGTGGCGATGGTCAGCCCCTCCAGGTCATCGACGCTGGTGATGTCCTCGTTGTCCACCGGTACGGCGATCCGCAGACCGGACTTGTAGTACGGGCTGGTGAAGTCGACAGCTTCGGCACGTTCGTCGGTGATGGTCATCCCGGCGATCGCGATGTCGAAGGTCCCGGTCTGCAGACCGGGGATCATGCCGTCGAAGTTCGTGGTCTCCAGCTCGATCTCGAAGCCGACGCGGTCGGCGACCTCGTTGATGATGTCGATGTCGAAACCGACGTACTCGCCATCCTCCTCGAACTCGAACGGCACGAACGCGGTATCGGTGGCCACGACATAGGAGTCCTCCAGCCCGCCGCCGTCGCCTCCGCCGTCGCCCTCTCCCTCGCCGCCTCCGCAGGCGGCCAGCCCGCCGGCAAGCAGGAACGTTGCCGCAACCGCAGCAGTGGTCGTGAATCGCTTGTTGTATTTCACGAAGGACCTTTCCTTCAGCGCAAGTTTCAGGTGAGCAGGAGTCAGAATGTCATGTGGATCCGCACTCCACCTGTCGAAACTATAGAGGGGGTGCAGTACTGTCAAACCTGCGCAGGGGCCCAGAACCGCGCCGTTCCACCCGTTCACGGTGATGGGCGAGCGGCGTGGAACGGCATGGATCTGCCGATCCGGTCGTGGCGCACCGCTGCGCGACAGAATGCTCGACCGCCCTTGAACTCCGCATCTCCGTAGCTCAGAATCGTTGCGATACCGTTATCCCCCGGGCTCTTCCGGCGCATTCAACGCACGATTGTTCTAGCAAATTCCGCACGCCGCTGACGGTGAAGAATTCGACGATTCTGAATACCGTTCATCGCTGCTTTCGGTGCGGGTGATGCCCGACGACGACGCTCGCCTCTCCCGAGGATCGGTCCTCAGCCAGGAGACGAGCGAAACGAGGTCGCGGGTGCCGACCGTCACGGCGGTGTGGCTGCTGGTCGACCTGGCCGCGTCTGGCCACCCACGCTGATCACGATCGCCGGGCCGACCGCCGCCACCTCACCTGCGTTCAGGCGTACCGACGGACCCGGGTCCGTCGGCCTCGCGGTGCTCCCGCTGGTCCTGCTGTGCAGGAGCACGCTCGGGGCGCCGACGGCGATGCTCACCGTGGTCGTTCTGGCAGTCCTGTGCCGTGGGGTGCTGCAGGTGGGGCGACGGCGGACCACCGGGAGCCCGGTGCGGCGAGGTGTTCGCCCCGGACTGTGCTGGTGGCCCCGGTACCGGACGCCTAGGGCATCCGCTGGTAGGCGGGCAGGGTGAGGAAGTCGACGTACTTCTCCGCCACCGCCACCTCGAGGAAGGTCTGGCGCGCCTCCGCATAGTCCTCCTCGCTGCCGGGGAGCTTGGCCACCTCCTCGGCCACCAGCTGCTCGACCAGCTCGGCACTGACCTGGCGCCCAGTATCGGCGAGGGTGACCCCGTTGTGCAGCCACTGCCACACCTGCGACCGGCAGATCTCTGCGGTGGCGGCGTCCTCCATCATGTTGTTGATCGCGACGGCACCGAGCCCGCCCAACCAGGCGGCCAGGTACTGGATGCCCACCGAGATGTTCATCCGGAGACCGTCCTCGGTGATCTGCCCCGGCGTGGCGGCGACATCGAGCAGCTGGGCCGCGGTGACCTGCACGTCCTCGCGCTTGTTCTCGATCTGGTTCCCACGCTCGCCCAGCACCTCGGTGAACACCTCCCGGCACAGCTCCACCATGCCCGGGTGGGCCACCCAGGAGCCGTCGAACCCTTGCCCGGCCTCGCGCGCCTTGTCCGCACGGACCTTCTCGAAAGCGGCAGCGTTCACCTGCTCGTCCTTGCTCGGGATGAACGCGGCCATTCCACCGATAGCGTGCGCACCGCGAGTGTGGCAGGTGCGCACCAGCAGCTCGCAGTAGGCCTTCATGAACGGCACGGTCATCGTCACACTGTTCCGGTCCGGCAGCAGGAACTCCGCACCCCGGGTCCTGAAGCTCTTGATCACCGAGAACATGTAGTCCCAGCGGCCTGCGTTCAGACCGGCGGAGTGCTCCCGCAGCTCGTAGAGGATCTCCTCCATCTCGAAGGCTGCCGGAAAGGTCTCGATCAGCACGGTCGCGCGGATCGTTCCTTGGTCGATGCCGAGGAAGTCCTGGGCCAGCACGAACGCGTCGTTCCACAACCGGGCCTCGAGGTGGGACTCCAGCTTGGGCAGGTAGAAGTACGGTCCCTGCCCCTTCTCGATCTGCCGCAGACCTGCCGTGGCGACGAACAGCGCAAAGTCCACCAGCGCACCCGAGGTGGGTGCGTCGTCGACGAGGAGGTGCTTCTCCGGCAGGTGCAGACCGCGCGGCCGCATCACGATCGTGGCCAGCTCCTCGTCCGGCTTCAGGGCGTAGGACTTGCCGTTCTCCGCGGTGAAGTCGACCGTCCGGTTGATCGCATCGAGAAGGTTCAGCTGACCCCCGACCACGGCCGACCAGCGGGGGGTGTTGGCGTCCTCGAGGTCGGCCAACCACACCTTCGCACCAGAGTTGAGTGCGTTGATGGTCATCTTCCGGTCGGTGGGACCGGTGATCTCCACCCGGCGGTCCTCCAGTCCGGGGGCCGGCGGCGCCACCTGCCAGGTCTCGTCGGCGCGCACGTCGGCGGTCTCGGCGAGGAAGTCCAACGACCCGCCGGCGGCCAACGCGTCGACCCGCCGGCGCCGGTCGGTCAGCAGCTCCAGCCGCCGTTCCCCGAGCCGGCGGTGCAGCAGCACCACCAGCTCGAGGGCCCTCGGGGTGAGCACGTCCTCAGCGCGCTCGGGCAGCTCGCCGACAATCTCGATCCCATCCACCTGCATCGTCATTCTTACTCCTCACTCGATGGACCCGGTCAGGGGCCGCATCGTTCATCTGCTGTACCCAGGTTCTGAACCGCGGTCTCGATCGGGCCGCGGTCCACCAGCTCGTTCAGATCGACCTCGGCTCCCTCGGCGAGAGTGGCCATCTCCTCCATCCGCTGCAGGGTGTAGTCCAGCCGGTCGGCATCCAGGCCCTCGTTGACCGGGAAGGCACAGACCTGCTCCATGTAGACCTCCCAGGCACCGTCGATGATGTCCTCGCTCATCCCGGTGGCCTCGGCGATGATCGGGACGACGGCCTCCCGGTCCTCGTACATCGTGCGGTGAGCGCGAGTGATCGCCTCGGTGAACGCGGCAGCGGTCTCCGGGTTCTCTGCCAAGAAGTCGGTGGAGGTGAAGTAGGTGCCGTAGTAGTAGTCCGGCTCCACCTCGGAGAGGTTGATCAGACTGTGCAGGGACTCGTCCTCCTGCTGGGCCTGGATGCGCTGCTCGGGGTGCAGGACCGCTGAAGCGATCTGGCGCTGGATGAGCGCTGAGACGTAGGCATCCGAACCGACGGAGACGTAGGAGACGTCGTTCTGGGTCATCCCGGCGCCCTCGAGCACCATCCGGGTCATCACTTCGCGGAAGGCGCCGATCTCCTGGATCCCGAGGGATGCGCCACGCAGGTCCTCCACCGATGCGATGTCGTCCGGGGTGACCATCTCCACCTCGAGCCGGTCGGTGTAGCTGCCGATGATCCGCACCGTGCCACCGCCGGCGTAAGCGTTGATCACCGGCTCGATGCTCGCGCCGCCGATCTCGAACTCGCCACCGACGACGCCGGTGGTCACCGAGGAGCCGGAGCGCAGGTTGGTCAGGTTGACGGTGAGCCCGACGTCCTCGAAGTAGCCGAGCTCATCGGCGACGACGACGTCGCTGTTCGCAAAGCTGGTCACGCCGGTGGGAAGGGCGATGTTCAGCTCGGAGGACTCTCCGCCTGCGCCACCTCCGCTGTTGTTACACGCCGCTAGGGCGGCGCACATCGTGGCGGCGAGCGCGGCCGCTAGGGCCCCGCGCCGTGTAGGTGAACTGTGCATCGTTCTGCTCCAAGTGTGTCGTCAGGATTCACGTCGCCACGGAGTCAGCTGCCGCTCGACCAGACCGAGGAGGCCGGTGAGGATCACGCCGATCAGGGACAACACGACGATGGGGACGAACATCCGCGCCGTCTGGAAGGTGTTGGCGTTCGTCACAATGAGGTTGCCGAGGCCGGAGATCGCGGTGAAGAACTCCGCCACGATCACACCGACTAGCCCTCGGCCGATTGCCAGCTTGACGCCGGTGAACACATACGGGAGAGAAGCGGGGATGAGCAGGTCGCGCCAGACCCTTCGCTCCGGCGAGCAGAACGAACGCGTGACCTCGAGGAGCTCGGAGTCGACCTCCTCCACACCCCTGGTCGTGTTGATCACGACCGGGAAGAAAACAAAGAACGCGACCACGAAGATCTTCGCGCTGTCGCCGAAGCCGAACCAGAGCACGATCACCGGGACGAGTGCGACCGCCGGCAGGGCATAGAGCGCGTTCACCGGAGTGTCGAGGGCCTCTTTGGCGATCCAGCTGCGGCCCATCAGCAGCCCGAGGGTCACGCCGAACACGATGCCCGCCGCGGCGCCGATCGCCAGCACCAGCGAGGTCTGTCCGAGGGCTTCGGTCAGGGTGCCGTCGGCGATCATTGCCACGAATGCCTCGGCGACCGCCGTCGGGTAGGTGAAGACGATCGGGTTGACGCTTCGCCCGTAGATCTCCCAGATCACCAGCAGCAGCACCAGGGCGCCGTACCGAACCAGGCGTCGTGGCCGGGGCGGCTGGCTGAGCTTCATCGTGCGCCGCTGCTTCACCTCGGCCTGTGAGGCAGTGGTCGCCAGCGGGTCGTACTTGGCCGGGGGTGGGGTATCGGTCATCACTTGTTCCTCCCGAGCTCCAGGGCCTGCCACAGCTCGTTCCGCAGCGGCAGATAGTCAGGGTGGCTGCGCACCTTCTCGAGGGAGCGTGGCCTCTCGATCGGTGAGCGGACGTCAAGGACCACGTGTGCGGGTGGTCCGCCGAGGACGATGATCCGGTCGGAGAGGATGATCGCCTCGTCCAGGTCGTGGGTGACCAGGAGCGCCGTGCGGCGTTCGGCCTCGATCAGGTCGATCACCTCTTTCTGCATGATCTCCCGGGTGATCGCGTCGACCGCGCTGAGCGGCTCGTCGAGCAACAGCAGGTCCGGCTCGAGGACCAGGGCGCGGGCGATGCCGACGCGCTGCTTCATCCCGCCGGAGAGCTGGCTCGGATACTTCTTCCGGGCCGGGCCGAGGTGCATCACCTCGAGCAGGCTCTCGATCCGGTCCCGGCCGTCGGTGCGGCCCTGGACCTCCAGGCCGTACCTGATGTTCTCCTCGACGGTCTTCCACGGGAACAGTCCGAAGTGTTGGAAGACCATCGCCACGCGCGGCTCCGGGCTCCGGAGCGGCGACCCGTGCAGCTGGGCCTCGCCGATCCGGGACTGTCGCGGTAGCAGCCCACCGATCGCCCGCAAGAAGGTGGTCTTCCCGCAGCCGGAGGTCCCGACGATGCTGACGAACTCATCGTTCTCGACGGTCAGCGACATCCCGTCGATGATGGTGGTGTTCTTGAACTGGACGTGCACGTCTTCGACGCTGAGACTCACGCTCATGACTTCTCCTCATTCGGTCGGAGTCAGGCCTGCAGGACGGATCAGAACCTGATCACCGCCTTGAGCGGATCCCCGTCGCGGTCGCGGACGACCCGCAACGCTTCGGCGATGTCGTCGAGTGCAAACTCGTGGGTGACGAGCTCCTCGCCACGCAACCGGCCCATCTCGGCCAGCGCGAGGGCCCGGCGGACGTTGTTGCCGCCTTCGCCTCGGGTGGTGGACACCTGCACGTTTCTCCGGACCACGGCGCTCAGGTCGAGGGTGACCGGCTCGGGGTAGAAGGCGACGAACAGCAGCCTGCCGCCGCGGCCGACCATGTCGACGGCCTGCTGCGGGGTGCGCACCGCACCGGAGGTCTCGATCACCAGGTCGGCGCCCTCACCGGTGATCTCCTGCACTGCCTGCACGGGGTCGGTGACCGAGGCGTCGATGATGTGGTCGGCGCCGAGTTCTGCACCCTTGGCGAGCCGGCTGGCGCGGGTGCCGACGAGGATCACCTCACGGGCGCCGAGCTGCTTGCAGGCCTGGACGGTCATCAGTCCGACCGGGCCGGGACCGATCACGACCACTGTGTCCCCGACGATGTAGCCGCCGGCCGTGTCCAGACCGAACAGGCCGGTCCCGGCGGTGGTGATGAGCACAGCGTCGTTGTCCGAGACGTTGTCCGGCATCTTGTACAGCGAGCCGACCTTGTGCACGGCGTACTCCGCGAAGCCACCGTCGACGCTCATCCCGCTGGCGCGGTGGCCCTTGGCGACGTCGCCGTAGTTCGTGCACGCCGTGTAGAGCCCGGCCATGCAGTTTCCGCAGCGACCACAGCCGCTGTGAGCCTCGATGCAGACCCGGTCGCCCAGGGCGACCTCGTCCACGTTCTCCCCGAGCTCGACAACGGCGCCCGCCCACTCGTGACCAGGGGTGAACGTGCCATACGGAGGGGTCTGCGGGAAGTGTCCGTCGTAGATCTTCAGGTCGGTTCCGCACATCCCGCAGACGGTGACCTTCACGAGGACCTCGCCGGGTCCCGGGCGTGGCACCGGCTTGTCCTGGACGCGAATGTCGCCAGGGCCGTACAGGACGGCGGCTCGCATCGTGTCCGGGATCGCGGTGGTGTGATCGGCTGTCATTGTCAAAGCTCCTTTGCGAAGGGTGATGAACTACTTCAGGTGGCGCCGTGCCGTAGCCGAAGGCGCCTCAGCGTGGTGCCGGGAGAAGGTCGATCAGCGTGCGTGCTGCCAGTTCGGCGAACTCCGGGTCGTTGATGGCGAGGGCGTGCTGCTCGAGCCGGATGTGGTCGGCCAGCTGATCACGCAGCGCATCGATGAATGCCTGGTTGGTCGCCGGCGAGTGCAGGATTCCGCCCGGGCTGCCGACGCCGGACCAACCGAGCGTGGGGATCAGCACGGCCACCGGGCCGGTTGCTTCGTTCAGGCGTGCCGCAACGAGCTCGCCCGCCTGCCGTAGCTCCTCGGCACTGGTCCGGACGTTGGTGTTGTAGGGGTTGTGGATATGCGTCGGTCGGTCGCGATACTCGGTGGGGATGGTCTCGACGCCACCGAAGCAGAAGTACTCCAGGCCGCCGGGGACGACCACCTGGGGAGCACCGCGCCGTCCTGCCGCCCTCAGGCGGCCGGGGCGGACCGGGGCGTAGATGTCCCGCGGTTCGATCTCGCCGAGGACCTCATGGGTGGTGAGGTCGAGTACGGCGTCGATCGTTCCTTCGTCGATGAGGCGTTCCATCGCTGAGCCGCAGGCACCGGAGGCGTGGAACGGTACGCACGCATATCCGGCCTGTTCGAGATGTGTCATCGCGGCTACGACCGCTGGTTCGGTGTTGCCGAACGCGGTGATCGCCACCACGGTGCGCGATTCGGGTTCGGGTGGGGTCATGGCTGCGGCCGCCATCGCCACCACCCCAGCAGCGGATCGCCGCAGGATGTCCCGGGTGACGACGTTGGGACCGCCGAGCAGATCGGCGACGGAGAACTGCATGGTGATATCGCTGTCCAGCACGTACTGACGGACGTTTCCGGAAGCCACCGTCGAGATGATCAGCTTGGCGGGCCCGATCGGGAGCTCGCGCATGGCGATCGAGGCGATCGCCGTGCCCTGGTTGCCGCCTACGGCGATCACACCGTGCACACCGCCGGCTTCGTACCACTGCCGCAAGATCTCGCCCGCCCCGTGGCCCATCTCTTGCATCGCCACGTGGCGAGGGCTCTGCCGCAGTTCGGCGACCGTGTGTGCGGACCTGCCGGCGATCTCCTCGTTGCCGACGTCGCCCGCCCGACCACCCGTGCCGAGGCCGATGTCCAGAATGCGTGGAGTCCCGCCGGCGGTGCGGATCTGTTCCGCAAGATAGTCGGCCTCGGCCTGTTTGGTGTCGAGGGTGGCCAGGACGGCGACGATCGGCGTGGGCACGTCAGCCGCCTTCCGCCGTCGGGTCGCTGTCGTGGGCCAGGACGAGGTCCCCCGGGAGCTGACCGGCGGCCATCCCGGCGAGGATCGCCACGCGGGCGTTGTCCTCGAGATACTCGGTGCGGTAGTAGGCGGTGCGCAGGTCCGGGCCGACCGTAATGGTGCCGTGTTCCTGCATCAGCACTGCGCGCGCTTGCGTGCCGCTCATCGCAGCTTCGACCGCCTCTGCCAGCTCGATCGAGCCGGCGGGAAGTAGCCCCACCATCCCGATCTCGCGGACGTGGCCACGGGTGGCGGCCGTGACCAGCGGTGGAATCTGCCCCGCGACGGAGAAGGCCACCGAGTACGGCGGATGTAGATGCGCGATCGCACCCACGTCTCGCCGCACCCGGTAGATCGCGGCGTGGAACTGCCACTCCTTGGAGGGCCGCCGCTCTCCGTCCAGGACGTCGCCACCCAGGGTCATATGAACCGTGTCCTCAGGCGTCATATCGCCCATGCAGCTACCCGATGTCTTGATCAGCATCGTGTCGGTTCCCGGAACTCGAACGGAGTTGTTTCCGCTCACCCCGGGCACCAGGCCGCGCTGGTAGCTGCGCTGCGAGATCGCCACGAGCTCTTCGCGCAGCATGCGCACCGTCCACTGATCGTCGGTGCTGGTCATCCGGATCACCTCCTCAGGTGGCGCGTGGACGTCAGGCGCGCTCGGGGTAGTCGCTGTTGACCTCGCCCACCTCGAACTTGCGCACCTCTTCGACGTAGGCCGCCAGGTGGTCGGCCATCGCGTCGAACATCTTCAAGCCCTTCTCCTTGGTGGACCGGAAGGGGTTGCCGATCGTGGCGGTGTCGGAGTACTCGTGGTGCTCCATCGGAACCCAGATGTTCTCCGACCCCTTGAACTTCACGGTGCCGACGCCGTCGATCTTGGAGAACGCATCGCCCATGTAGGCAGGCGCGTGCGCCCGGTCGTCGACCGCTCGGTCCATGTGCACCAGATTGTCGGCGGTGGCCATCAGGCAGGACGTCTCCAGCTCGCTGGAGTGCCAGCCCGGGGTTTCCTCCGGCGTGTTCTCGAACAGGTGCTGCACCACGTTCGCTTCGCGCTCGGTGGGTGTCTTGTAGAACGAGATGTAGGCGCCGGTCTGGTACCGCAGCTGACGCATCAGCTCGTCGATCGGCTTGGTGTTCGAGCCGTGGTGGGAGACGAAGATGATCTTCTTCACGCCGTGGAAGATCAGGCTTCGTGCCACGTCGTGCAGCACGCGGCGGTAGGTGTCGGCACGCAGCGTGATCGTGCCGGCGCCCTCTTCGTTACGCCCCATGTGATGGGGTGAGTACCCGAACGGCTGCAACGGGGTGAAGAGAGCATCCACAGCAGCGGCGGCCCGGTAGACGACCTCCATCGTCACGTAGCTGTCCGTCCCCAGCGGGATGTGCGCACCGTGCTTCTCGGTACTTCCCATCGGCACCAGCACGGTGTCCTGACCCGGCTCGGCCAAACGCTCGGCAACTTCCGAGTAGGACATGCCAAGAATGTTGCGACGGCGCTCGTTTGCCGCGTCGGTCGTGGTGTAGTCCTTCACTGCCATTTCTGGTTTCTCCTTCATTGTGGGAGTCGGTTGAAACTCGTACGCGTCCTCGTCCTCAAGATCCGCAACTTGCGCGGATGACGAGATCGCCACGCACTGTCATATGCTGGATTGTGTTGTCGCCCTCCTTTCCAGCAAGAATCAGGCGCATTGCTTGTGCGCCCATGTCTCGTGAGGACAACGAGAAAGTCGTCAGCGCAGGCCGCACGTATTCCGAGATCGGCGTGTTGTCGAATCCGGCGAGTGCGACCTGGTCCGGTACTCGGAGTCCAAGGTCTTCAGCGGCGGCTAGAGCGCCGATAGCCATCCGGTCGTTGGCGGCGATGATCGCCGTCGGCCGCGCGCGGGCCTCGAGCAGGGCGGTGGCCGCCCGGTACCCGCCCGCCTCGGTGTAGGCGCCGCGTTCGACCCTCGGGCCGGGGACACCTCGGCCGGTCAGCGCGGCGGTGATCGCCTCGTAACGCACCGTGCTCGCCGAGGACTCGGAGTGACCGGCGAGGTAGCCGATGCTCTGGTGGCCGAGATCGGCAAAGTGGTGGGCCAGACGTTGTCCGGCGTGGTCGTTGTCCGCCTGGACGGTGGAGAACTCCGACGAGGGACGCCCGACCATCACGACGGCAGCCTCGTAGGGGGAGACGTCGTCCGGAGCCAGGGCCACCTCGCTACCGCCGCCGACGACGACCAGACCGGCCACCCGCCGTCGCACCAGTGAGTCGACATAGGCAGTGGCCCGGTCGGAGTCACGGTCGGAGCTGCAGAACACCACCTGGTAGTCCTCGGCGTGCGCGACATCCTCGATACCGCGGGTGATCTCCGCGTAGTACTGGTTCGCCATGTCCGGCGCGAGTACGCCGATCAGCGTAGATCCGCGCATCGAGAGCCCTTTGGCAACTTCGCTCGGCCGATAGCCCAGCTTCTCGATCGCGGCGACCACCCGTTCCCGAGTGGCCGCGCCGACCGGGTACCCCGAGTTCGAGGTGATTCGCGAGACCGTTGCTACCGAGACCTGCGCCTCGGCGGCCACATCCCGAATCGTCACACCCATCGTGCACTCCCTAGTAACCGGTTACTATTTGCGTTGCGGTGATCGGTCGACCATCCTCCTGATCTGGTGGTTGCTGCGCCGGCCCGTGCCGGACTAGTCGTCCTCGACCGGGGCGTAGAAGGTGCCCTCGACCTCGAAGATGTCGTCGTCGTTCAGTGCGGTCACCTCGATGATGCTGCGGGGCGGGTACATCGCCTCGCCCCAGAGCTCTTCCTGCACCTCGTTGACCAGCGGGCGATGCTCGTCCATATCGGTGACGTAGACGACGAGCCGGACAGCGTCCTGGAGCGTCGCCCCTTCCGACTCGGCGATCGTCTGCATGTTCAGAAAGCCCTGCCGGACCCGTTCGAGGTCACCGTCGACGAGCTCATTGGTGTCCGGGTCGATACCACGCATCCCGGCGACGTGAACATAGTCGCCAGACCGTGTCCCGACATTCCAGGTGCCGGTCGGATCGATGGCACCGTCAGGTGTGAGAACACTGACACCATTCTCTGATGTCTGCGCGTAATCACCGGGGCTACTCGCGTCGCCACTCCCTCCCGAACAGCCCACCAAGGTGAGGCCGAGAGTACCCGCGGCAAGGTAGTGAATCGTCGTGCGGTTGTTCTCCTTCACGGCACCCCCCATCGGGTAGTCACTGCGCCTTCTCAGCGGCTTTCGGTCTGGAATAGTAACCGTTTACTATGAATGACGATAACGCACCGTCGAAGGGCCGTCAAGAGGTCGGCGCCATTTCGTCCCGAGCTCTTCACGCTGAGGCATCCACCGAGCGCCGCCCCAGCCCGACCGCCGCGCTGATCATGCCCGCACGTCGTGCGGCACAGGCGCGGCCTCCCGGCCCCGACAGCCCGGAAACCCCGGCCGAGATCGTGCCCGCACGTGGGCACGGCACAGGCAATCGGCGTACCGCGCGAGACCGCGATCGCGCCCGCCGGCGCCGCGTTGACACGGTAAGGCTGTTACGGCAAGGTGGTGTCTTACGTAAGGGAGTTTCATCGCACCGCGGCGATGGTTCCGGTCGTGGCAGATCGGGTCCTCACCGGTGAGGGAGAGATCGATGACAGTGCAGCGTCGTATCGCGGCGGGGTTGGGTGCAGCGATGGTGATGTCCGTGCTCAGCGCGGGCGTCCTGCCCGCAGCTGCCGAGGGCAACCACCGGATCGAGCTGACCGTGCACTACTCCTCCCCCACCGTGGCTGGACCACGTGCCGTCGAGGCTCGCTCGCTGGACGGGCGGGACGGGCGACTGACCGGGTTCGACGTCGACCGCTTCGGCGCGGAGTACACCTTCAGCTTCGTCCGTACCGATCCGGACGCCTACCTGGGCTTCACCGTGGACGACGGCACCTTCGGCGAGGACACCCGCTACGTGCGCGCCGAGGACGGTTCAGCGCAGGTCTGGGCGATCGACGGCGACCCGCGGGGCTACACCGCACCGCAGGCCATTCCCGACGAGGAGGTGAGCTGGCGCGAGGGCACACCGTACGTGGCGGTGGAGGACCTCACCGAGCTGCTCGACCTCACCTACTCCTACGGCACGAACGGATACGAGTTCGACGGGGCCCCGTCCGGCTCGCTCGACATCCTCACCGTCTTCCGCGGCCGGGACTACTACGAGATCGCCGTCGATACCAACCGGATCGGGTCGAACGTCACCGGGAACATGCTCGAGGACTACACCGATCTGGTCTTCGACGACGTCGACGGATTCCGGGCCGACGGTGAGTACTACCTCTCCTTCGGCCAGATCGAGCGGCTGTTCCAGGTCGGCACGCACACGCAGGGCGAGGACTCCTGGCTCCTCCTGCCCGCGGACGTCGCCCACGATGAGCTCCAGCGCGCCGAGCCGGAGCAGGTCGGCTTCGATCCCGGCCGGCTCGCGGAGCTGGATGACTACATCCAGGCCCAGGTCGACGACGGTGGGCCGGCCGTCGCGGTGATCGTCACCAAGGACGGCAAGATCGTCAAGGAGGATGCCTACGGAGACGCCCTGCGCTACTCCACTCACGAGGAGAACGGGCAGACGATGCCAGCGGAGTTGCTGCCTGCCGGCCAGCGGGAGCCGGCCAGCACCGACACGCTGTTCGATCTGGCGTCGAACACCAAGATGTACGCGACCAACTACGCGATCCAGCACCTGGTCAGCCAGGGCCGGCTGGATCTGGACCAGCCGGTGGCCAGCTTCCCCGGCTGGGAGTGCTTCGCCGACGAGAGCTCGATCTACACCGGGATCTGGACGGTCGGCGGCGAAGGCGGGATCGAGGATGTCTACACCGGCAAGGACACCATCACCTTGCGTGACCTGCTGCACCACCGCGGCGGGATGATCCCGGACCCGCAGTACCAGAACCTGAACGCTGCCGGTGAGCTCTGGTACCAGACCACCGAGCACACCGACCGGTCCGGGATCATCGAATCGATCTGCCAGACACCGTTGATGTATGAGCCGCGCAGCACGTTCGCCTACAGCGACGTGGACTTCATGGTCCTCGGGCTGATCGTGGAGCAGGTCACCGGTCAGCCGCTGGACGTCTACCTCGAGCAGGAGTTCTACGCACCGCTCGGACTGGAGAACACCCACTTCAACCCACTCGAGCACGGTGTGGCACCGGAGCAGGTGGCAGCCACCGAGCTGAACGGGAACACCCGGGACGGCAATATCTCCTTCGGGACCCATCCCGACGGTAGCGACGTCTACATCCGGGACTACACCCTGCGCGGTGAGGTGCACGACGAGAAGGCGTTCTACGCGATGGACGGGGTGGCCGGCCACGCGGGCCTGTTCTCCACCACCTCGGATATGGCGGTGCTCACTCAGCTGATGCTGAACGACGGCATCTACGGCGGTGAGCAGTACTTCACCGAGGACGTGATCGAGCAGTTCACCGCGCCGTACTCCCCGGATCCCGACGAGGTGGACTCCTCGAGCTACGGGCTCGGCTGGCGGGTGCACTCGGCCAGCTCCGCAGACTACTGGTACTTCAACTGGGGTCCGAGCCGGAGCACTTTCGGGCACCAGGGCTGGACCGGGACGCTGACGATCATCGACCCGCTGCACGATATGACGATCACGATCCTGACGAACATGCGGCACTCGCCGGTGATCGACCCCCCGAACGGGTTCGCCGGCGCGCAGTACCCGGTCGCTGATCTGGTGCCGATCTCCGCGCACGTCTATCGGGCGCTGACCAACGACACCACGCAGGTGCCGACGATCGCCGGCCTGGACGCTTCGCTGGCGCAGTACATCGAGACCGGGGACATCGCCGGGCCGATCGCGCACCAGCTCACCCACACCCTCGACCGGGCCCGCGATCACCTCGACGGCAGCCGCACCGGGCCCGCTGCCGGTGCACTGGAGCGGTTCATCGCACACCTGGACCACCCCAAGGGGCCGGACACCCTCACCGAGGAGGCCGCCACCGAGCTTCGGAGCCAGGCGAGCGCGATCCTCGCCGCCATCGACTGACCCAGGCCTAGTACCAGCACACCCCGGGAGGACACGTTGTCACTTCGATCGACCGGCGCTCGAGCGAGCGTCGCCCTCAGTCTGGGGGCGGGCCTCGTGCTCGCCGCCCTCGTCCCCGCAACCGCCGACTCCCCCGGCCCCGGATCTCCACCGCCGGCAGTGGAGGTCCGGGTGGCGTCGTACAACATCGCCGCCGGGCGGGACGCCGACGGCACGTTCGATATCGCCAGCACCGCCGCCGCGATCGAGGACATCGAGGCGGACGTGATCGCGCTGCAGGAAGTGGACGTGCACTGGGGTGAGCGCAGCCTGAACCTGGACCTGGCCGAAGAGCTGGCCGACGCCCTGGACATGTGGGTGGGCTTCGCGCCGATCTACTCCAACGATCCGGCCGAGGAGGGTGGCCCACGGGCCGAGTTCGGGGTCGCAGTGCTGTCCAGCTACCCGATCGTGGACTTCACCAACCACGAGATCACCCGGCTGTCCACCCAGTCCGAGGATCCGGAGCCGGCTCCCGCGCCGGGATTCGCCGAGGCGGTGATTCAGGCTCGCGGCGCCCGGGTGCACGTGTACTCCACCCATCTCGACTATCGCGGCGACCCGACGGTACGCGAGCTGCAAGTGGCCGACACCCTGGAGATCCTGGCCGAGGACGGCCCGCACGCCAGCCAAGTCCTGATGGGTGACTTCAACGCCACCCCTCAGGCGCCTGAGCTTGCACCGCTGTGGGACGTGCTGACCGACGCGCACGCCGAAGCCGGCGAGGGCGACGGGTTCACCTTCCCCGCCGATGTGCCCGACCGGCGGATCGACTACGTCGCCGTTTCCGACGGCATCGCCGTTCAGCATGCCTGGGTCCCGGCCGACGGCGTAGCAGCCTTCTCCTCCGACCACCGGCCGGTGGTCGCCGACCTCGAGCTACCGCGCGGTCGCCAGCACTAGAAGCGAACCCACCACCCACCAGTCAGCGCAGACACCAACCGGGAGGAACACCATGTCCACACCATCGAGAGGCACGCGAGCCGGCGTCGCCCTGGGCCTGGGAGCAGGCCTGCTGCTCGCCGGAGCGGTCCCGGCCACGGCCGCGCCACCAGCACCACTGGCCAGCAACGGGGACGCACCCGAGTCCGCTGACCAGATCGCCGCCGCCGTCGAGGCGATGAGCATCGATGAGCTCATCGGCCAGATGACCTGGACCCGGGTGTACGGCGACTCCGCGGATGACACGTCGATGGCCGCCGAGAACCAGCAGTACTACGGCGTGGACACCCCTGCCGAGGTGATCGAGAAATACGACCTCGGCGGCGTGCTCTACTTCGCCTGGTCGAACCCCATCGTCGAAGATGACCCGGTCGGCGCGGCCGAGCTGTCGAACGGCCTGCAGGCGGTCTCCACCGGGGACGAGGCCTCCGGTATCCCGCTGGCGGTCACGATCGACCAGGAGGGTGGCATCGTCGCCCGGATGACCGAGCCCGCGACCGTCCTGCCCGGTAACATGGCCCTCGGCGCGACGTTCGACACCGACCTGGCCTACGACCAGGGTGCGGTGCTCGGCTCCGAGCTCAACGCCGTCGGCATCAACGTGAACTTTGCCCCGGTGCTGGATGTGAACACTAATCCGGCCAACCCGGTGATCGGGGTGCGTTCGATGGGTGCGGACCCCGGGGCCGTCGCAGACCTGGGCGTCGCCCAGGTGGCGGGCATGCAGGACCAGGGCATCGCGGCCACCGCCAAGCACTTCCCCGGTCACGGTGACACCGAGACCGACTCCCACACCGGGCTGCCGATCGTCACCTACGACCGGGAGACCCTGGACCAGCATCTGGTGCCGTTCCAGGCGGCGATCGACGGTGGCATCGACATGATCATGACCGCCCACATCATCGTCGAGGCGATCGACCCGGAGATGCCAGGCACGCTCTCCCACGACGTGCTCACCGGACTGCTCCGCGAGGACATGGGCTTCGACGGCCTGATCACCACCGACTCCCTCGGCATGGCTGCGCTCAAGCAGATCCCGGGCAACCCGCTGGACGACGGTGACGTCGCCGCCCTCGCCATCGAGGCCGGCTCGGACATCCTGCTCAACTCCCCAGACGTGGACGCCACGTTCGAGGGGGTGCACGAGGCGATCGAGGCGGGCGACCTCAGCCGCGAGCGCTTGGAGGAGTCGGTCACCCGGATCCTGGAGTGGAAGGTGGAGCGGGGCGTCTGGGACGGCGACCCGAGCGTTCCGGTCGAGGATGTGATGGACACCGTCGGCAACGACGAGCACCTGGCCACGGCCACCGAGATCGGCGACCGCGCGGTCACCATGGTCCGCAACGAGGGTGACGTACTCCCGCTGGACGCGGAGTCGGACTCGGTCCTGATGGTGGGCGCCGGTTCGGCCTGGCCGGAGCGGATGGGCCCGATGCTGATCGAGCGTGGGTTCGACGTCACCGAGGACTACGAGAACGGCTCCTCGCCGTCTGCGGCGTACCGCGAGCGCGCTGTGGCGGCGGCAGCCGACCACGACGTGGTCATCTTCGCCTCGAACAACGCCAACCAGGCCCAGCAGGAGATGGTCGCCGCGCTGGCCGAGACCGGTACCCCGGTAGTGGTGGTCGCCACCCGCAACCCCTATGACGCGAACGTGCTACCCGGGGCGGATGCGGTACTGAACATCTACGGCTGGTTCGAGCCCAACTTCCACGGCGCGGTAGCCGCCGTCGCCGGGGACCTCAACCCGACCGGCGCGCTGCCGGTCGATGTGCCGACCGCCGACGGGTCCGAGACCCTGTACCCGATCGGGTACGGCCTGCACTACGCCGTCACCCCGGCCGAGCCCGAGTTCACCGACCGGCCCGGCCGCGGGCGGGACCTCTACACCATCCCGGAGAGCCAGGGCGTGCAGTACCTCGTGAACGATGAGCCCACCGAGGCCGGTGACTACCGTGCCCACCAGAACAGAGACGTCACCGTTGCTGCGGAACCCCTGGACGGCTGGGAGATCGCCGCGGAGGCCACTACCGAGTGGAGCATGTGCTTCACGACCGGCCGGCCGGGCCACGGCGGCGGTGACCCCTGCGAGCGCGGCGATCGCCGCTGACCTGGTTCACTCACGCCGGCGGCGGGCGCCCCGAGGCCCCGCCGCCGGCGACCACCGCCGGCACCTAGCCGCCAGCGCCGCCGCCCCGTCGATGCTAGGAGACCTCGCTGGACTCCAGCTCCGCGCGGACAGCATCGCGGGCAGCCGCACGATGTCGCCGAGCCCGGCGGCGCAGCAGCAGTACGACGGCAACCGCCAGCACCGCGACAGCGAAGGCGATCCAGCCGGCTTTCCCGAGGGTACTGGCCATCTCCGGCAAGGCGGCCCGGGCAGCCGCCCCCATCCCGACCCAGAGGCCGCTCCACAGTCCGGCGCCGACCACCGAGCCGGCCAGGAACCTGCTGTAGCTGACGTCGGCGGCCCCGGCAGCCGCGGGCATCAGGGTGCGCACCGCGGGCAGCAGCCGGGAGATGATCAGCGCGAGCACCCCGTGCCGGCGCAGCAGTCGGGTGGCACGGTCCCAGTGTTGCGGCCCGATCCGACGCACCACCCGGGTATCCCGCAGCCGGGTACCGTACCGCCGGCCGATCAGGTACCCGGTGTGGTCCCCGGCCATCGCACCCACGGCAACGGTTCCCATCGCCGCAGTCAGCTCCCCGCCGGAGCCGGTAGCCGCACCCAGGGTGAGCACCGCCGTCTCCCCCGGCACCACGAAGCCGAGCCCGAACGCCGACTCGGCGAACGCGAACAGCGCGCCGAGGAGCAGCATCAGCGGCCCGAATGCTTCGCTCAGGCTGGTCAGCAGGGAATCCATGACTCCAGACAACCGTGCCGACCGGGTCAGGCACTATGAGGTATCCCCCCGATTCACCCCTGACATCGACCCCCACCGCGCCACGCGCGCAAGGCCCAGCGTTGGCCATCTACCGGGCGGACAAGGTAGAACAAGGGGGTGAGTGAGACGGCGATCGACACCGGCGACGGCTGGTTCTCCAAGGACGAGCTGGACGCCCTGCGCAAGCGGCTGCCGATGGTCTACGTGGACGCAATCCCGGTCCGGGTGGATGCGGACGGCGTGATCCAGCACGTGGGCATGCTGCTGCGCACCCCGCGCGACGGCGGGATCTCCCGTGCGCTGGTCTCCGGCCGAGTGATGTTCCACGAGCGGATCCGGGACGCGCTCGCCCGCCACCTGGACAAGGACCTCGGCCCGATGGCGCTGCCGCGGCTACCGGTCACGCTGACTCCGTTCACCGTCGCCGAGTACTTCCCCACTCCCGGGATCACTGCCTACCACGACCCGCGTCAGCACGCCGTCTCGTTGGCCTACATCATCCCGATCGACGGTGACTGTCAACCGCAGCACGATGCTCTCGACATCGCCTGGTTCACCCCGGAGGAGGCGGTCTCCCCGATGATCCAGGCGGATATGGCCGACGGACACGGCGCCCTGGTGCGCACCGCCCTGGCCAGTACTGGCCGCCTGGTGTGAACGGTTGTGACTGAGCCGGTCGAGGACTACGACGAGCTGGTCGACCCGCGAGCGGGTCGCCTCGCCGCCCTGGCCGCGATGCTGGACGTCGCCTGCGTGCTCGCCTTCGTGATCGCCGGCCGGCGCAGCCACGACGAGGCGAACGCGCTGGCCGGTATCGCCGAGACCGCGTGGCCGTTCCTCGCTGCTCTGGCGGTCGGCTGGGTCGGCATGTACACCTGGCGTGAGCCGCTCGAGCTCTGGCCGACGGCGGTCGGCCTGTGGATGGTGACCGTCGCCGGGGGCCTGGGGTTGCGCCTCCTGGTCGGGCAGGGCGCCTCCGGCGCCTTCCCGCTGGTCGCAGCGGGGGTCCTTGCTGTCCTGCTGATCGGGTGGCGCCTGCTCGCCCGAGCCGTGCTCCGCCGTCGGGAGCAGTGAAACGACGCGCGAGGGTGGCCTGAGGGACGAGCTCGCGACGATTCTCAGGCCACCCTCGCGGCGGTAGCCGCTACTTGATCGCGCCCATGGACAGGCCGCGGACCAGCTGCTTCTGCGCCACCCATCCGGCGATCAGCACCGGTAGCGAGGCGAGCAGCGACGCCGCGGACAACCGCGCCAGGAACAGCCCTTCGCTGGTCATCGTGGAGGTGATCAGGATCGGCACCGTGGCCGCGCGCGCCGCGGTGAGGTTGAGAGCGAAGAAGAACTCGTTCCAGGCGAAGATCACGCAGATCAGTGCGGTCGCGGCCAGACCGGGTGCGACCATCGGTATCAGCACCGAGCGCAGCGTGCGCATCAGCCCCGCACCGTCCACCGATGCGGCCTCGAGCACCTCCCCGGGGATCTCCTGGAAGAACGAGCGCATCATCCAGATCGCGATCGGCAGGTTCATCGCCGTGTACAGCACCACCAGGGTCCACACCGTGTCCAACACATGCAGCCGGCCGGCGATCACATAGATCGGCACGATCACCGCCACCACCGGGAGCATCTTGGTGGACATGAAGAAGAACAGCACGTCCTGGGTCTTCTTCACCGGGCGGATCGCCAGCGCGTAGGAGGCCGGCACGGCGAAGGCGATCACCAGCAGCGTGGACAGCCCGGTGGCGATCAGGGAGTTCGCGAAGAACACGCCCGCGCCGCCGTCGATCACCGCCCGGAACTGGTCCAGCGTGGGCTGGAAGAACCAGGTGGGCGGGTTGGACGCCGCCTCGTTCTCCTGCTTGAACGCGGTCAGCGCCATCCACAGCACCGGGAAGAAGAACCCGATCGCCACCACCCAGGTGAGGGCAGTGAGCAGGCCGCCCCCGAGGCCGCTGCCCCGGTCCGGGCGCGGTGCGGGTCGGTGGGACTGCGGAGTGGGACGGGCCGCGGGTGCGTCAGGTGTCGTCGTGGTCATGACTCAGTCCTTCTGCTCGAAGCTGCGGAAGATCAGGCGCAGGGCGAAGGTGGCCACGATGATCGTCGCGATCACCACCACCACACCCATCGCTGCCGCCTGCCCGATGTCGAATCCGAGGAAGGCGCGCTGGTAGATGTAGAAGGGCAGGTTCGCACTCGCCGTGCCAGGCCCGCCCGCGGTCATCAGATAGATCTGGTCGAAGGTGTTCACCACGTAGATCGCGCCGAGCAGCACACCCAGCTCGATGTACCGCCGCAGCTGCGGCAGAGTGATCGAGACGAACGTCCGGCCCCAGCCGGCGCCGTCCATCTGCGCCGCCTCGAGCACGTCCTTCGGCTGGGCCTGCAGCCCGGCGAGCACCAGCAGCATGGTGAACGGTGTCCACTGCCACACCAGGGCGATGAGGATGGACAGCACCGGGAAGGTCGCCGTCCAGTTGACCGCGTCGATGCCGACGAGCCCGATCACCCAGTTCACCATCCCGTAGGTGGGGTTGAACATCGAGACGCTCCAGATCATCGCCCCGGCTACCGGCATGATCAGGAACGGGGTGATCAGCAGCGTGCGGGCCAACCCCTGGCCGAGGAACTTGCGGTCCAGCAGCAGCGCGATGCCGATGCCGAGCAGCATCGCCACCAGCACGCAGCCGAGGGTGAAGATCACGCTGTTCAGTGCGGCTTGGCGGAACGTGGAGTCCGCGAACAGGTCGGCGTAGTTGCCCAGGCCGACGAACCGGTCCTCACCGGGGCGGAGCAGGTTCTCCGACCGCAGCGAGTACCAGATGGTCACCAGGAACGGCACCTGGGTGACGATGATGGTGAAGATCAGGGCCGGCAGTAGGGGCGCCCGGCGACGCCAGGCTTCGGCGCGATCCATCGCCTGCGGCGAGTCGGCCTTGCTGCGCCGCTCCGCCTCTTTGCGATGGTGACGCTCGACGACGGTGGTCACGATCCATCCTCCTGCTCGGACTGGTAGGACGCGGCGACGGTCTCGGTGTAGCGCTGGGACTGTTCGAGCGCCTCCTCCACCGAGATCTGCCCAGCGATTGCCGCAGAGATCTGCTGGCCCACGCGGGTGCCGAGGTCCTGGAACTCCGGGATAGCCACGAACTGGATGCCCGAGTACGGCACCGGCCGGGTCATCGTGTTCTCCTGGCTCGCGTTCTCCATCGCCCGGAGCATCTCCTCCTCGTAGGCGGAGGCCACCTCGGCGTACTCCGGGATGTCATAGGTGCTCAGCCGGCTACCCGGTGGCACGCGCTCCCAGCCGATCTCCTCACCGACGAGGTGCATGTAGTCCGGGTGCGTCATCCAGGAGACGAACTCCCAGGCAGCGTCCTTGTGCTCGGAGGTGGTGGGGATGGCCAGTGCCCAGGAATACAGCCAGCCGGAAGCCTCGGTCTCCACCACCGGGGCGGGTGCGTAGGCCACATCCCCGGCGACGGTGGACGAGCTCGGGTCCTCCACCGAGGAGACCATCGACGTCGCGTCGTACCACATCGCGGCCTGGCCTTGGCTGAACATCGTCAGGCATTCACCGAACCCGGCAGTGGCCGCACCCGGCTCACCGTAGTTGCGCACCAGGTCGACGTAGTCGGTGACGGCTGCGTTGACCTCCGGTGCGTCCAGGGTGGCATTCCAGTCCTCGTCGAACCAGCGGCCGCCATGGGTGTTGATCACCGTGGAGAGCGGTGCCATGTTCTCGCCCCACCCGGCCAGACCACGCAGGCAGATCCCGGCGAAGTCGTTCTCCGGATCATGCAGCTGGGCGGCGAGCTCACTGACCTCGTCCCAGGTCGGCTGCTCCGGCATCTCCAACCCTTGCTCCGCGAAGACGTCCTCGCGGTAGGCCAGGAACGAGGACTCACCGTAGAACGGCACCGAGTACAGGTCTCCGTCAGAGGAGAGGGCTTCCCGGACACTGGGCACGAAGTCGTCGGGCTGATACCCCTCGGTCTCGTCGGCGTAGGGCTGCAGGTTTTCGATCCATCCGTTCTCCGCCCACATCCCGGTCTCGTAGTTGGAGATCATCACCACGTCGAACTCGCCGCCGCCGGTCGCCACCGACGCGGTGATCTTCGCGCGAGCCTCGTTCTCCGGCAGGCTGACGAACTGCACGTCGATGCCGGGATGCTCGGCGAGGAACTCCTCCTGCAGCGAGATCGCGTCCTGCATCTGCGGGTTGGACACGATCGCCACCACGATCTGTTCGGTGTCGCCTCCGCTGGAGATCGCACCGGCACCGGCACAGCCGGCCAGCGTCAGTGCACTCACGCCGGCGAGTGCCGCAACACGCGTGCGCGCCGACCGGAGCCTGGTCCGGCGCCGGCTGACCGGGCGGCCAGTGGCGGCCCGGGTCGGTTCTTCTCGGAACATCGTCGTCCTCACATCGTCTGCACGAACCGTCGAGCGCTACGACCGACAGCGGTGCTCATCTGAGAATATCTAATCCGCTCATCTGATATTAGGGACTGTAGTGGCCTACACTCAGATGAGCAAGCACTGACTGCACATCTGTTGCGAGAGGAGGGCCGTTCAGTGGATCGTGATGAGCTCGTGCTGATGCGCGACGTCAGCATCGACTTCCACGTGGACGGCAAGTCGAAGGTAGAGATCGCCAGCGAGCGACACCTGTCCCGGTTCCGGGTCGCCCGGCTGCTGACCACGGCCCGCGAGATGGGGATCGTGCGCATCTCGGTCGCACTGCCGGAGGAGGCCGAGGACCTGTCCGGACCGCTCGCCCAGGCACTCGGCGTGCCGGTGACCATCGCCACCTCGCACTCCGACGCCCGGCAGCGGCGCGACCTGCTCGCCCGGACGCTGGCCCACATCGTGCGGGACGAGGTGCGCGAGGGGATGACGGTCGGCATCTCCTGGTCGAGGACGCTGGAGACGGCCGCCCCCTACATCGACCAGCTCCCGCCCTGTGAGGTGGTCCAGCTCGTCGGCGCTCAGCCGGTGGAGGGCAGCGGGGACTCCCTAGGCCTGATCCAGCACTTCAAGGGGCTGACCGGAGTGCGCACCTGGCCGATCTGGGCACCCCTGACCGTCGGGGACGCGTCCACCGCCGCCGGGTTGCGCGCCCAGCCGCAGATCGCCGACGCGTTGCGCAAGGCGGACGAGCTCGATCTCGCTGTCGTGGCCATCGGCGGCTGGTCGCCGCAGTCCTCCACGGTCTATCCGACCCTGTCCGCCGCGGACCTCAGCACTGTCGAGAAGCATCACGTGGTCGGCGAGTGCTCCGGGCGACTGTTCGACGCCGACGGCCGAGAGCTGGACCCCTCGCTGGAGGAGCGGGTGGTCGCGGTGACGCTGGACCAGCTGCGCCGCACCCCCACGGTGATCGCCTCCGGCTTCGGCCGGGAGACCGCCACAGCAGTTCGCGCGGGTGTGCGCGGTGGCTTCGTGGACATGCTGGTCCTGGACACCGACTGCGCCACGGCGCTGGCCGAGCTGACCGCGACGGGCTGATCCTCAGCGCCGGCCGAGAAGCACCCGAGCCGACAGAACGAGGCACAACGGCGCCCAGTCCACCGGTACGAGCGGTGAGCCGGCTACGTCAGGGGGCCTCGCCGTCGAGCAGGGCCTGAATCGTGGCGCGGGAACCGCGCTCGTGCAGCGAGGACAGCGCCCACCGGTAGGCAGCGACGAACCGCTCGTCCTCGACCAGGTCACCAAACAGGTCCCGGTCCCGGAGGAAAGCCAGATCGTCCTCAGCCTGGGCAAGGGCGGCGGCGTGCACCCGGTCGGCGATCCGGTCGACGATCTCGATCGGTGCGCCCTGCTCATCCACACCTTCGGCATAGCGGGCCCAGCTAGCCACGATCAGCGCGGATCGGGCCACCTCTCCCCCGGCGGCGAGGTTCGCATCAATCACCGGCACCAACCAGGTAGGGATCCGGTCGGAGGACTCCGCACACAGCCGGGCGACGGTGTCGCGCACATAGGCGTTGGAGAACCGTTCGATCAGGGTGGCCTTATAGGCATCCAGGTCCACGCCCGGTACCGGCTGCAGGGTCGGGCTCCCCTCGGAGTCCATATAGCCGCGCAGGAAGGTCGCGAACATCGGGTCCTGGGCGACGTCGTGCACCAGGCGGTAGCCGGCCAGGTAGCCGAGGTAGGCGATGCCCTGGTGACTGACGTTCAGCAGCCGCAGCTTCATCAGCTCATAGGGCGTGACATCGGCCACCACCTGCACACCGGCGTCCTCGTACGGTGGCCGACCGGCGACGAAATGATCCTCCAGCGCCCACTGGGTGAACGGTTCGGTGACCACCGGCCAGGCATCCTCGACGCCGAACCGCTCGGCCACCAGGGCACGGTCCTCGTCGGTAGTCACCGGGGTGATCCGGTCCACCATCGAGTTCGGGAACGGCACCTCGGCGTCGATCCAGGCGGCCAGCTCGGGGTCCTTGGCGTGGGCGAAGGCGCCGAACATCCGCCGGGCGTTGTCCCCGTTGCCCTGGATGTTGTCGCAGCTCATCACGGTGAACGGCGCGGTCCCCGCCTCCCGCCGGCGGCGCAGCGCCTCGACCACATACCCGAAGGAGGTCGTCGGCAGCGCCCCGGGTTCGAGGTCGGCCCGTACCGCCGGATTGGTCAGGTCGAACTCGCCGGTGACCTGGTTGACGTTGTAGCCCCCCTCGGTCACGGTCAGCGAGACGATCCGCACCGCCGGGTCGGCCATCCGGGCCAGCGCCGCTTCCGGATCGTCCGGGGCGTAGACGTAGTCCAGGATCGAGCCGATCACCCGGGCCTCGGTGCTGCCGTCCGAGTGCTTGACCACCAGGGTGTAGAGGCCGTCCTGGCTGGCGAGGGCGTCGCGCATCCGGATATCGCCGGGCATCAGGCCGAGTCCGCAGATCGCCCAGTCGTGGGCGTGGCCGGCGCGCATCAGCTCGTCCAGGTACATCGCCTGGTGGGCGCGGTGGAAACCACCGACGCCGATGTGGACGATCCCCACGCTGAGGGCGCTGCGGTCGTAGTCGGGTCGGGCCACCTGCGGGTCCAGACTGGTCAGTGCAGCATCGTTGAGCGAAGTCATCACGGCTCCTGGCGTCGGATCGTTCACTCGAAGGTATCAGATGAGCAGTACCGCTCAACTCAGATGAGCAGCACTGGCCGGCAACGGATCAGATGACGTCTTCGTCGTCCTCGTGCTCGTCATCGCTACGCACTTCGACCTCGCGGACCCCTTCGATGGCGTTCACGCTCGGAATAGCGGTGCGCAGCGCCATCCGGCCCTTGAACCGGATGTCGATCTCCACCATGGCCTGAGCGTCGCGCTCCAGCCGCCGACTGCCGAGAATCAGCGTGCTGAACCCCAGATCGGTGGCCAGGGCGAGGACGTCCCGGAGCACTCCGGCCCCATCCAGGTAACGCACCCGGAGCACTCGGTTGTGGTCCCGGGTGGGGATCTTGCGCACCAGCGGCCCGACCCCGAGCACCGCCACCACGTGCAGCACGGTGAGGAACACGGCGAGGGAGACCATCCCGGCCCCGGCAGCCATACCGACAGCGGCGGCAACCCAGATCGTGGCGGCAGTGGTCAGCCCCCGCACCACGTCCCGCCGGGTGAAGATCACCCCGGCGCCGAGGAAGCCGATGCCGGAGACGATCTGGGCGGCGATCCGGGACGGATCCAGGTTCACATCGTCGCCGAGCACGTTGGCGAAGCCGAACGCGGAGACCAAAGTGAACCCGGCCGAGCCCATCCCGACCAGCACGTGGGTGCGAAATCCTGCCGCCTTCTGCCGCACCTGGCGCTCGATGCCGATCACCGCGCAGAGCACGAAGGCGACGGTGAGCAGGTAGAGCTCGGTCCAGGTGGTGTCGGTCAAGAAGTGCATCAGCGTCCAGGGCAGGCGGTCGGTCGGGTCACCGGCTCAGCGTAGAGCGCCGCTCATCCGGCGAGCAGGGCTGCACTTATGTGCGGCGCGAGCGCCCGAAACGCCTGGCCGCGGTGCGAGATCGCATTCTTCTCCGCCGGGGTGAGCTCCGCACACGAGCGGCTCTCGCCGTCGGGGCGAAGGATCGGATCATAGCCGAATCCACCCTGCCCGCGCGGGGCGGTGAGCAACCTGCCGCGCAGCTGCCCGGTCTCCACGTGCTCGTGCCCATCGGAGGTGACCAGGGCTGCCGCGCAGACGAACGCCGCGCCCCGGTGCTCCGCGCGGACCTCGCTCAGCTGGGCCAGCAGCAGGTCAAGATTCGCCTGATCGTCGCCGTGCCGGCCGGCCCAGCGGGCGGAGAAGATGCCGGGGGCGCCGCCGAGCACGTCCACCGCTAGGCCGGAATCGTCGGCCACCGCGGCGATGCCGGTGTGTGCCACCAGGGCACGGGCCTTGATCAGGGCGTTCTCGGCGAAGGTGACGCCGTCCTCGACCGGTTCCGGCCCGCCGACGTCCCCCGCGCCGACGATCTCCTCGGCGGCCAGCCGGGGCAGATCGGCCAAGATCGCCCGCAGCTCGGCGACCTTGTGCGCGTTGTGTGTGGCCAGGACCAGGCGGGGGCTGCTCATCTGTTGCTGGCCAGCGGGCCGGGCGTCTCACGGAGGTCCAGGGGTTCGGCGAGCGCCTCCCGCTGGGCTGCGGTCAGATCGGCGCAGCCGGCGACAGCCAGGTCGAGCAGCTGGTCCAGCTCCGCGCGGCGGAACGGGACCCCCTCGGCGGTGCCCTGCACCTCCACGAAGTCCCCGCTACCGGTCACCACCACGTTCATATCGGTCTCGGCGCGCACGTCCTCCACATAGGGCAGGTCTAGCATCGGCGTCCCGTCGATGATCCCCACGCTGACGGCGGAGACCGAGTCGCTCAGGACCGTTGCCTTGGCCTTGACTGCTCCATGCGTCCTGCCCCACTCGATCGCATCGGCGAGCGCTACGTAGGCTCCGGTGATCGCGGCGGTGCGGGTTCCGCCGTCGGCCTGGAGCACGTCACAGTCCAGCACGATGGTGTTCTCCCCGAGCGCGGAGAGGTCGATCACCGCGCGCAGTGCGCGCCCGATCAGCCGGGAGATCTCGTGCGTGCGGCCACCGATCTTGCCTTTGACCGACTCCCGGTCCGAACGGGAGTTCGTGGACCGGGGCAGCATGGCGTACTCCGCGGTCACCCAGCCCAGGCCGGAGCCCTTCCGCCAGCGCGGCACCCCCTCGGTGAACGAAGCCGTGCACAGCACGCGGGTGCCACCGAACTCCACCAGCACGCTGCCCTCGGCCTGGTCGGACCAGCCTCGGTGGAAGGCGACCGGGCGGAGCTGGTCGGTTCGGCGGCCGTCGGTGCGAGAGTTCTCAGTCATGGCAGCCCAGCCTATGCCCAACCCCCTGCCCGGTCGTCCTGTCAGAGGTGCGCTATCGGTCACCTTTGACAGGACGACCTCCAGGTGGTGGGGCGGGCGGGAATGTTGCTCGGCGGGCGCTGGTTGCTCCGGTGATGGCGCCTGTACCGATCTCCCTGCTGGACCGCTCCCGCACGCGCGTGGGCGAACAGCCGGAAGTGTCGCTGCGGGCCAGCGTGGCGCGGGCACGCGCAGCGGAGGCACTCGGCTACCGGCGCTTCTGGGTCGCCGAGCACCACGGCGTGCCCGGGATCGCCAGTGGGGCCCCGACGGTGCTGATGGCGGGCGTCGCTGCCGCGACTTCCACGATCCGGGTGGGGTCCGGCGGGGTGATGCTGCCGAACCACCAGCCGCTGGTGGTGGCCGAGCAGGCCCGTACCCTCGACGCGCTGTTCCCGGGTCGGATCGACCTTGGCATCGGCCGCTCGCTCGGGTTCATCAAACCCGTGCGGGAGAGCCTGCGGGTCACCGAGTACACCCCGGAGCAGTTCGAGGGTGACCTGACCGAGGTGCTCGCACATCTGACCGGTACTGCGCCGGTGCCCGCCGTACCGGAGGTGACCGGCCAGGTGCCGGTGCATCTGCTCGCCACCGGCGCCGGTCTGGCGGTGGCAGCCCGGCACGGACTGCCGGTGGTGCTCGGCGGGCCGGCGCTGCACGGCGACCTGACCGCGCTGGAGGCCTACCGGCAGGACTACCGGCCCAGCGAGCAGTGGCCGCACCCCCGGGTGACGATCAGCCTCGACGTGATGGTCGCCGACACCGCCGAACGGGCCCGGGAACTGTTGCTCCCCGAGGCGGTGGCGATGGCCGAGAGCCGCACCACGGGAGTCTTCGGCCCGTTGCGGCAGGTACGCACCGACGATCTCGACGGTTTCAGCGACAAGGTGCGCTCCGCCGTCGACCGCCAGCTCCAGCACGCGATGTACGGAACGGCCGACCAGGTGCGCGAGCAGCTCGCCGCACTGGTGCAGCGCACCGGCGCGGCGGAGGTGCTGGCGAGCACCTCGACCTATCACCGAGAGGCACTCACCGCCGCGGACGCCGCGCTAGCGAGCCTCGCGCTGCCAGGTCGACCTGTCACGGGTGCGCCATAGCGCACTCCTGACAGGACGACCCGGAGAGGGGTACGCGGTCAGCCGGTGTTCTGCAGGCCGGCGGCCACACCGTTCACGGACAGCAGCATCAGCCGGCGGATCGCCTCGTCCTGGGACTCGTCGGAACCGTCGGTGTCCCGCAGGGTGCGCAGCGCGCGCAGCTGGAGCAGGGAGAGCGCGTCCACGTACGGGCTGCGCAGCTGGACCGCCCGGCCGAGCACCCGGTGCCCGGCGAGCAGCCGCTCCTGCCCGGTGATGTCCACCACCCACTGCCGGGTGAGCTCCATCTCGGCCAGCACCAGCTCGGCCAGGTCGTCCCGGTCGCCGAGGGCGAGGTACCGGCGGGCGATCCGCTCGTCGGTCTTCGCCAGAGACATCTCCACATTGTCGATCAGCGTGGTCAGCAGCGGCCAGCGCCGGTAGGCGTCCTGCAGGGTGTCCAGGTCACCGACCGCGGCCAGCGCGGTACCGAGGCCGAACCAGCCGGTGAGATTGATCCGGGCCTGGGTCCAGGCGAACACCCACGGGATCGCGCGCAGGTCCTCCAGCGACTCCACGCTCAGCCCCCGGCGGGCCGGCCGCGAGCCCAGCGGCAGCCAGCCGACCTCCTCCTGCGGGGTCACCTGGGCGAACCAGGGCGCGAAGCCCTCGGCGTGCACCAGCTCGAAGAACCGCTCGCGGGAGGCGGCATCCATCGTGGCGGCGATCTCGGCGAAGTCCCGGGCCGCGGTGGAGTTGCGCTCCTCGATCGCCGGGGTCGCCTGCAGCAGCGTGGCCGCAGCGACCTGTTCCACGTGCCGGTGGGCGATCACCGGGTTGCCGTACCGGGCGGCGATCACCTCGCCTTGCTCGGTGAGCTTGAACCGGCCGTCCACACTGCCCGGGGGCTGGGCGAGCACGGCGCGGTTCGCGGGACCGCCGCCGCGGCCGAGCGCACCACCGCGCCCGTGGAAGAGGGTGAGCGTGATGTCGTTGCGTGCGGCCCACTGGGCAATCTGCTCCTGCGCGTCGTACAACGCGAGAGTGGCCGCCACCGGGCCCACGTCCTTGGAGGAGTCGGAGTAGCCGAGCATGATCTCGATCCGGCGCCCGGTCTCGGCCATCCGCTGCTGGACCTGCGGCAGCTCGATCATGTCGTCCAGTGCCGCCACCGAGGACTGCAGATCCGCGAACGTCTCGAACAACGGGACCACGTCCAGCACGGGGATGTCCGCGGCCGAGCCCATCGCCGCCTCGGCGAGCCGGTAGACGGCGGCGATGTCGGCCGCGGAGGTGGCGAAGGAGATCACGTACCGGTGGGCGGCCACTACGCCGTAGCGGTTCTGGATCGCCGCGATCGAGCGAATCGTCTCCAGCACTTCTTCGCTCATCGGGCTCAGCTCGCCACCGGCGTCCAGCTCAGCCAGGGCCTGATTGTGCACCTTGGAGTGCTGGCGCACCTCGAACTCCACCAGGTGGAAGCCGAAGGTCTCCACCTGCCAGATCAGGTCCTGCAGGTCGCCGTACGCCTGCCGGGCGTCCCCGGCCGCCGCCAGGGAGGACTGCACCACGCGCAGGTCGGCGAGCAGCTCCTGAGGACCGGCATAGGCGAGATCGGCGTCCCGGCGGCGGGTGGCGGCGATCCGCTCAGCGACCACCAGCATCACCCGTCGGTGCGGTTCGTTCGGGGACCGGACCGCCACCTCGCCGGTGAGCTCGGCGGCGAGCTGGTGCTGCCGGCTCCACAGCGACTCCAGCTCCGCCGACGGTGGAGTGGTGGTGGCGTCGAGAGTGAGGGCGCTGCCCACCCGCTGGGCCGCTTCCAGCAGCGCGCCGAGCACGTGGTCGGCGGTGATCGCCGCCGCGGAGCGGGTGATCGGGGCGGTCACGTTCGGGTTGCCGTCCCGGTCGGCTCCGATCCAGGAACCGAGCCGCACGAACGACGGCGCCAGCACCGGCGCCGGGACGTCCGGGTCCTGCAGCAGGGCGTCGATCGCGCGGTACATCCGGGGCAGCGCATCGAACAGGGTCTGGTCGAAGATCCCGGTCACGGTGCGGATCTCGTCCAGCGGGGTGGGCTTGGTCAGCCGCAGCGGCGAGGTACGCCAGAGTCGGTCCACCTGGGTAAACAGCTCGCGGCGGTTGGCAGCCAGTGCGCCGGCGCCCAGGCGTGGGTCGTCCCGCTGGCCGAGCAGCTCGGTGATCTCCCGGATGCTCGCCGCGACAGCGCGCCGCCGCGCCTCGGTGGGGTGGGCGGTGAGCACCGGCCGGAACTCCAGGGCGTCGATGCGCGCTCGCGCCTCGTCCTCACCGAGCTCGGCCACCAGGAAGTTCCAGGCACCGCCGAGGGTGTCCTCCGGCGCCCGGGCCGGGTCCACGTCCCCGGTGTCCCGGGAGCGCAGCGCACGCACCCGGTGATACTCCTCGGCCAGGTTGACCAGATGGAAATAACAGGTAAAGGCTCGGGCAACTTCTTCGGCGCGCTCCAGCGTGAACGATTCGACTAGATCCTCGGCGCGAGAGAACGCGTCCGAGGAAGCGTCGTCGTAGGCCGCGATGGTCAGCTCGCGCAGCTTCTCCACGTCGGCGAGCAGGCCCGGTCCGCCACTCTCGGTCAGCACGGTGCCGAGCAGCTCACCGAGGAGCCGCACGTCATGGCGCAGCACATCGGGCATCTGATCGATCGCGCCGCTTCGGGAGCCGGAGGCGATCCCGTTCGCCGGAGTGGTCACGGCTTGGTCGCGTACTTCGCTCATGGGCGTCAGCGTACCGAGACCGGAGCTCCGGCAGGCGCCACCGTCTACCCCGCGGACGCCGCCCCAGACCAGCGCGTGATACCGATCACACCCGAGTTCCGCCGTCGCAGGCTGTAACGAAAGAGGAACCACACATAGTGGAACTATGCCCGGGTCTTGACCGGAACTTGGTGAGTGATGTCACAGCTCCCAGATCGCGCCCGGCATGGCGAGGTCCACGGAACCGGAAAATGCGGTCAGCGCCTCCGAGCGCACCGTCTCCGCCGGCGTCCACGGCTGCAGGTGGGTGAGCACGAGGTGGCGCGCACCGGCAGCCGTCGCCACCTCGCCGGCGCGCCGGCCGGTCAGATGCACACCGCGGATCGCCGGTCCGTCCTCGCTGAACGCCGCTTCGCTGAGCAGCAGGTCCGCATCCCGGGCGGCGTCGATCACCCCGTCGCAGGAGTCGGTATCGCCGGTGTAGGTGAGCACCACCTGCCGGGAGCCGTCCTCGCTCGGGCCGGTGAAGCGCAACGCGTAGGCGGTCACCGGGTGGCGCACCTCGATCGGCTCGATCCGCAGCGGTCCGACCTGCAGCGCCACGCCCGGCTGCCAGAAGGAGACGTCGAACTGCGCCGTGCAGTCCTCCTCCCCGCAGAGCTGGCGGATCCGCTCGGGGGTGCCGACCGGACCGTGCACCGGCATCGGTGGCTGCGGCCCTGCCGGGCCGTACTCCAGGTACACGTGCAGTGCGGCGAGGTCGACCACATGGTCAGCGTGCAGGTGAGAGAGCAGCACAGCGTCGAGCGCGACCGGGTCGTGGTGGCGTAGCAGCTGCCCCATCGCCCCCGATCCCAGGTCGAGCAGCACCGAGTAGGTGCGCGCGCCGTCGCTGGCCTGGACCAGGTAGCTGGACGAGGCGGACTCGGGACTGGACATCGACCCCGAGCAGCCCAGGATGGTCAGTTTCATGGTGTTCCCTCCCCCACCACCGGGATCTCCCCGGTGATCTCTGCTGCACTTTCCGCCCCCACCTCTGGCCCCAGGAACCGGCGGGCGAGCCGGGTGAACGCCGCCGGGTCGCCGGTGGACAGGAATCGGTGCCGGGCCGGTGCCGCGGCGGAGCGCTCCAGGCCGTGCGCCACCAGCGCCGCGTACACATCCTTGGCGGTCTCCTCCGCGCTGGACACCAGAGTGACGCCGTCACCGGCCACGTACTGGATCGCCCCGGTGAGCAGCGGGTAGTGCGTGCAACCGAGCACCAGGGTGTCCACGTCCGCGGCCAGGACCGGTGCCAAGTAGTCCCGGGCCAGCTTGAGCACTTCCGGACCACTGGTGATCCCGCGCTCGACCAGCTCCACGAACCGCGGCGCCGCGGCGGTGCTCAGCTGCAGGTGCGGAGCAGCGGCGAACGCGTCCTCGTAGGCACGGGAAGCGATCGTCGCCCGGGTGCCGATCACGCCGATCCGGCCGGTTCGGGTGGCGGCCACTGCACGGCGCACGGCGGGCTGGATCACCTCGACCACCGGAACCCCCCGGCCGAGGGTGTATCGCTCGCGGGCATCACGCAGGACGGCGGCCGAGGCGGAGTTGCACGCGATCACGAGCATCTTCACCCCGGAGGCGACCAGATCGTCCATCACAGCGAGCGCGTGCGCACGCACCTGCGCGATCGGCAACGGACCGTACGGGCCGTGTGCGGAGTCGCCGATGTAGAGCACGGACTCGTGGGGCAACTGGTCGATGACGGCCCGGGCTACCGTCAGACCCCCGACACCGGAGTCGAAGATGCCGATGGGTGCATCACTCATCACCTGCGAGGGTAGACCGGCAGGCGAGGTGGGAGCAGCCCCTACTCCCCCAATGTGGGCAGCATCACCTGCAGCAGTGACTCCTGCAGCCAGCTGAGCGCGGAGTAGACCATGCCGAGCGCCAGCTGTACCTCGTCCTCGTCGTCGTCGCCACCGCCGCGGGCTACCCGATCGGCGATCTCCTCGGCGTCGGCCTCGGTACGGATCCCCAGGCGCTCGGCGATCACCAGCCGCACGTCGGTGAGCGCGGCGGCGAAGTCCAGGGCCCGCTCGGTCGGCACCCGGATCTCGCCGCTGGAGACCCGCAGCGCGTCCCACACCATCCGCAGCCGCGCCACCTTGCTCGCGCGCAGCTCGGACTCGGTGAGCCGGCGAAACTCCTGACTGAGCTCGTCGTCGGTCCGGCTGGCGTCCGGCAGCAGCCGGGCCAGGGCCGGGTCGGTCGGGCTGTCCACGCCCTCGGTGGACCAGGACAGCTCGGTGAGTGGATCGGCCGACTCCGCGGGGTCCTCACCGGGCCGCAGCGGGACGCCGAGCAGCATCGAGGTGTCCGCGACGACCCGGGCCAGGATCGTGGCCTCGTCCCCTTCGAGCGCGGCGACATAGACCCCGCGCCGGCGCCGGAAGGCTCTCACTGCGGGTCCCCGTCCTGCGCGAGGGTGGCCCACAGGCCGTAGGAGTGCATCGCCTGCACGTCAATCTCCATCTTCTCCCGGCTTCCTGAGGAGACCACACTGCGACCCTCGTGATGCACCTGCAGCATCAGCGTGTTCGCCTTCTCCTCGGTGTAGCCGAAGTAGCTTCGGAACACGTGCGAGACGTAGCTCATCAGGTTCACCGGGTCGTTCCACACGATCGTCAGCCAGATCCGGTCGGGCTCAACGGTGGTGTGGCTATCGAGGTCCGGGGATCCGACCGGGACCGGTACAGCGGGCATGTCCCTCACCCTAACCAGGTCGACGGCGGAGCGCGGCCGAGCACGGCCGACGGCGGCACGCGGCCGGGCGCCTCGGGCGGGCTCGGGACCGCGCCACCCGACCTGCGCCGTCGCATCGGAATCCACTTGGCCCGTCGGAATCCACTTCTACCTCGGATTCCAAGGCGCTAAGTGGATTCCGAAGGAGCGAGCCCGCAGCCCCGCAACCAGTACCGTATGAGCATGTCTGAGCGGATGGCAGCGAGCGTTCCGAGCACGGCGAGCACGGCCAGCACCACGAGCACGGCGCTGCTCACCGACCGGTACGAGCTGACCATGGTGCAAGCGGCGTTGGCCGACGGCACCGCCTCGCGGCAGTGCGTGTTCGAGGTGTTCACCCGGCGGCTGCCCGCCGGCCGGCGCTACGGCGTGGTAGCGGGCACTGGGCGGGTGCTGGAGTCGCTGCCGCACTTCCGGTTCACCGACACCGAGCTGGAGTTCCTGCGCTCCGGGAAGGTGGTGAACGAGCAGACACTGGACTTCCTCGCCGACTACCGGTTCACCGGCGACATCTACGGCTATGCCGAGGGCGAGGTGTTCCTTCCTGGTTCCCCGCTGCTGGTGGTGGAGGCCTCGTTCGCCGAGGGGGTGCTGCTGGAGACCCTGGTGCTGTCCATCCTCAACTACGACTCGGCGGTGGCCTCGGCCGCCTCGCGGATGACCAGTGCGGCCGGGTCGCGGCCGTGCCTGGAGATGGGTGGCCGCCGGGCTCACGAGCAGGCGGCCCCGGCCGCGGCCCGGGCTGCGGTGGTCGCCGGGTTCGCCGGCACTTCCAACCTGGAGGCAGGCCGGCGCTGGGGGCTGGACACGATCGGTACCGCCGCGCACTCCTTTACCCTGCTGCACGACGACGAGACGTCGGCGTTCGAGGCGCAGGTCGCCTCGCTCGGTGCAGAGACAACCCTGCTGGTGGACACCTACGACATCGCCGAGGGGGTACGCCGAGCGATCGCTGCGGCGGGGACCGAGCTGGACTCGGTACGGCTGGACTCCGGCGATCTGGCCCAGGTGGCCCGCGAGGTCCGCGAGCAGCTGGACTCGCTCGGGGCCGCGGGTACGAAGATCGTGGTCTCCTCCGATCTGGACGAGTACGCGATCGCCTCGCTGGCGGTGGCGCCGGTGGACTCCTATGGAGTGGGAACCTCAGTGGTGACCGGCTCCGGCGCCCCCACGTGCGGGATGGTCTACAAGCTGGTGCTGCGCGAGGGCGCCGATGGTTCGATGGAGCCGGTGCAGAAGGCGTCGGCGTCCAAGGCCAGTGTCGGTGGTCGCAAGAGCGCTGCCCGGCGGCTGGACCCGTCCGGGCGGGCCAGTGAGGAGCTGGTGGTGGCCGGGGCACCGCCGGACTGGCAGCCCGAGGGTGCCCACCTGCGCCCGCTGCTGGTGCCGCTGGTCCGCGACGGCATGGTGGAACCGGGTACTACTGGTCCGGAGGGGGTGCGGCGCGCCGCTGCCCGACATGCCGCCTCCCGCGCCGAGCTGTCCCCGTACTCGCGGCGGCTGTCCGCGGGTGATCCGGCGATCCCCACCGCACACACCCAGGTCCGGTGAATCGATTCATTCGTTATCTGGCGCGATGAGTCGTGCTCCCGGGTAGCGACCGGACGGGCTCGCTATCGAACGCCTTGGCCGAAACCGGGGAGTCTCCCGGTCCCGCGGCCGGTTCCCGAACCAGTGGACCACGAACGTCCCGAGCAGGCCGGATGCAGCAGCGAGGCGATCGCCGCAACGCCGGCGGAGATCGCGGGCGCCATCTCCCCGGTTTCGCGGTAGGTCGACCAATCTGCCGGCAGGCCGGTTCGTCACCCGGCGCGGCGGCTCGATACCCGCGAGCACGACTCCTTGCGCTGAGTGACGAGTGAATGGATTCAGCGCCGGTGGGCGAGGTGTCAGCGGGCGCGGCGCGAGCGGCTGGCCTACTTCTTGCCGACGAACCAGCGCCGCACCTGACCGATGCGGGTGCGCAGGTGCTCGGCAGAGGCGGTCGCCACCTCGCCCCCGCCAGAGTGCTCCCGCAGCCGGGTGTGCACCACCCCGTGCGGGGTGCCCGAACGCCGGGCCCAGGCCTTGACCAGCGAGTTCAGCTCCTTGCGCAGCTCGGCCACCGCCCGGTGGTCCTCCACCGGTGCCGGGGCGCCCTGTCCGCTCCGCCGGCGCGCCGCCACCTGGTCCGCCTGGCGGGACCGCAGCAGCGTGGTGACCTGATCGGCGTCCAGCAGCCCGGGCAGGCCGAGGTACTCCTGCTCCTCGTCCGAGCCGACGTCCCCACCGAGCCCGAACTCGCCGCCGTCGAACAGCACCTTGTCGAAGGACGCCTGCGCTTCCAGGGCCTCGAACCCGGGGAGCATCAGGTCATCGCTGGCCTTCTCCTCACGGTTCGCCCGGGCCAGGTCGTCGTCTTCGGCGGAAAAGATTCCCTCGTCGGCCTCCGCGCGACCGTCCCGGTCCAGTGCGTGGTCCCGCTCGGTCTCCAGTTCGGCGGCGAGCCCGAGCAGGGTCGGCACCGAGGGCAGGAAGATCGACGCGGTCTCGCCCCGCTTGCGGGCGCGCACGAACCGGCCGACCGCCTGGGCGAAGTACAGCGGGGTGGCCGCCGAGGTGGCATACACCCCGACCGCCAGCCGGGGCACGTCCACCCCCTCCGAGACCATCCGGACCGCGACCATCCACCGCTGGCCCCCGGAGGCGAACTCCTCGATCCTGCTCGAGGAGCCGTCGTCGTCGGAGAGCACCACCACCGGCGCCTGCCCGGTGACCCGGCGCAAGTGCGCGGCATAGGCCCGGGCCTTGGTCTGGTCGGTGGCGATCACCAGTCCGCCGGCGTCCGGAACATGCCGGCGCACTTCGGTCAGGCGCTTGTCCGCGGCGGCCAGCACCGAGGGGATCCACTCCCCGTCCGGATCCAGGGCAGTACGCCAGGCCTGGTTCACCATGTCCTTGGTGAGCGGTTCGCCGAGCCGCGCGCTGACCTCTTCCCCGGTCTTGGTGCGCCAGCGCATCTGCCCGGAGTAGGACATGAAGATCACCGGCCGCACCACGTGGTCGCGCAGCGCGTCCCCGTAGCCGTAGGTGTAGTCCGCCTGGGAGCGGCGGATCCCGTCCGCGCCGGCGGCGTAGGTGATGAACGGGATCGGGGAGGTGTCGGACCGGAACGGGGTACCGGTCAGGGCCAGTCGCCGCCGGGCCGGTTCGAATGCCTCCCGGACCGCCTCGCCCCAGGAGAGCGCGTCACCACCGTGGTGGACCTCATCCAGGATCACCAGCGTGGGCGCGGCCTCGGTGCGGGCCCGGTGCAGGTTCGGGTTGGCGGCCACCTGGGCGTAGGTGAGCGCCACGCCGTCGTAGGCAGACCCGTGCTTACCTTGGGCGTTGCGGAAGTTCGGGTCGATCCGCACGCCCACTCGCGCGGCCGCGTCTGCCCACTGCGTCTTCAGGTGCTCGGTCGGGGCCACCACGGTGATCCGCCGGACGATCCGCGCCTGCAGCAGCTCGGTGGCCACCCGGAGCGCAAACGTGGTCTTTCCGGCCCCCGGCGTGGCCACGGCGAGAAAGTCCCTCGGCCCGCGTTCCAGATAGGTGTCCAGCGCGGCCGCCTGCCAGGCGCGCAACGCTGGCGCGGTACCCCACGGCGCGCGCGCCGGATAGGCCGGCGGCAGGTTCGAGGCCGCACTCGTCGACCCCGCCGCCGGTGAGGCGACGGTGGGCGGGTGAGCGGTGGCGGCCGGGGAGTCCGGCCCGGTCACTTCTTGGAGCCGAAGCCGAAGAACCCGCGGCCCTTGCCGGAGGACGAGTCGTCCCCACCTTTGCCGGTCATGCTCTCGTAGATCTCCTTGCACGCCGGGCAGATCGGGTACTTGCTGGGATCCCGGTTCGGGCTCCAGACCTTGCCGCAGAGGGCGACCACCGGTGTGCCGGAGACGGCAGCCGCGGTGATCTTCTCCTTCTTCACGTAGTGCGCGTAGCGGTCGCCGTCACCGGGCGACGCCTCGTCGCGTACCTCTTCCCGCTCCAAGACATCGGTTCCCGCCCCGGAGGACAGGCGCTCGGTCTCCTGGGGCTGCGTGGGAGGAATCGGCTCGCTCATGGCTCCAGTGTACGAAGCCCGACGGCGTGCTGCTGCCTGGGCAGGTCAGCTCACCGGGCTCTCCCGCTTCATCGAGACGTAGGCGGAGAAGCCGGCGCGGTGGGAGAAGCGGGCCGTGCGGCGGGTGTACTCGACGAAACCGAGCCTGCGGTACACGTGCAGTGCCGCCTCGTTGGTGTCTTTGATGTCGCGCAGTACATGCACCCGGTGGCCGGAGGTCTGCACGAGGTGCCGCAGCAAGGCGGTCGCCACGCCTGCGCCCCGGTGCTCCGGCGCGGTGGCGACGAAGCCGAGCTCCGCGCGCCCCGGAGCGGCATCCGGGTCGTGCCCCATGAACGCGCCCCGCACCACCAGGTACAGCAGTGTGCGGCGGAGCACTCCGAGGCTCCGGCGAAGCGGCGCCCATCGGGGATCGAACACCTCCTGGTCGGGCTCGGTGAGCGTGGTGATCCCGGCGGGATCGCCGTCGCGCAGGGCCAGGTGGAAGCGCACGGGCACGATGATCGGCTCGAACGCGGCGGCGAGCCGCTCCGGGTCCCGGGTGACGGCGGTGAAGTCCTGAGCGAACCCGTGGGCGAGCAGTGCCGCGGCCGCGCTCCGTCCCGGTTCGCCGAGGCTGTCGGCGCGGACCACCTCGATACTCATCGGCGACCCGCCTGCCGCTTGAACAGGATCACCGACCAGACGACGGCAACGGCGAGGATCCCGACGAGCCAGGTCAGCGCGATCGCGGGCGCAGAGCCGGCGGGGGTGCCCATCAGCAGCCCCCGCACCGTCTCGATCACCGGGGTGATCGGCTGGTGCTCGGCAAACCCCCGGAGCCAGGTGGGCAGGGTCTCGGCGCCGACGAACGCCGTCGAGAGATACGGCAGGAAGAGCAGCACGAAGCCGTACCCGTTCGCGGCCTCGGGGCTGCCGGTGGCCAGGCCGATCGCGGCGAACAGGTAGGTGATCGCGAGGATGTACAGCGCAACCAGAGCGAGCGCCAACAACCACTCGGGCGCCCCGCCAGTGGGCCGGAAGCCGATCGCGAACGCGACCCCGATCACCACTGCGGTGGCGAGCAGGTTCCGGACCAGGCTGGCCACCACGTGCCCTGTCACCGCCGCCCAGCTGCGGATCGGCAGCGTGCGCAGCCGGTCCATGATCCCGGAGGCCTTGTCCCCGGCCACATCGATGGCCGTGGAGGATGCCCCGAACCCGGCGCAGAGCAGGATGATGCCCGGCACCACGTAGTTCACGTAGCCCCCGCCCGGATCGAACGCGCCGCCGAAGACGTAGACGAACAGCAGCATCAGCATCACCGGCAGCATGATCGCCATCAGCATGGCGTCCACGTTGCGCACGCTGTGCCGCAGGCTGCGGCCGATGAAGACTGCCTCCTCGGCGCCCGGACGCAACCGGGCCGCCGGTGGCGCAGACGTTGGCGCGGTGAGGGTGGTCATCAGGAGTTCCTTCCGGTGGTGACGAGCTGGGGTGCAGTGGCGGCAGGCGCCTCGGTGAGGGCGAAGAACACGTCGTCCAGGCTGGGGCGGCGGACCACGAGCTCACCGGTCAGGCCCAGTCCGTCGATGACGTCCAGCGCCCGGCGTAGACCGGCGGAGCTGCCGTCGGTCGGCTCGGCGTGCAGCACGGCGCCGCCCGCGTCCCGGACCTCGACCCGCTCCTCCCCCACCGTGCTCTTCAGCTCGGCCGGGGTGCCCTCGGCGACGATCCGCCCGGCACCGACGATCGAGATCCGGTCGGCCAGCTCGTCCGCCTCTTCCAGGTACTGGGTGGTGAGCAGCACCGTGGTGCCATCGGCGCGCAAGGTGCGGATCACCTCCCATAGCTCGCGCCGGCTGCGCGGGTCCAGGCCGGTAGTCGGCTCGTCGAGGAAGACCACATCGGCGGCCACCACCAGGGAGAGCGCGAGGTCGAGGCGCCGGCGCATCCCACCGGAGAAGGTCTTCACCCGCCGGCGGGCAGCGTCGCTCAGGTCGAACCGGTCGAGCAGCTCTCGGGTGCGGATGCGTGCCGCCCGGCCGCGCAGTCCTTGCAGCCCCGCCATCATCCGCAGGTTCTCCTCCGCGGTGAGCACATCGTCCACCGCAGCGGACTGGCCGGTCAGCGCGATCCGACGGCGCACCCCGGCCGGGTCGGTGAGCAGATCGGTGCCGGCGATGCTCGCCGTGCCGGCATCCGGGCGCACCAACGTCGCCAGGATCGTCACCAGCGTGGTCTTGCCCGCTCCGTTCGGTCCGAGCAGGGCGTGGACCGAACCACGTTCGACCCGCAGGTCGATCCCGCTCAGGACCTCGACGGCGCCGAACGATTTCCGTAGGCCGCTCACCTCGATCGCTACGTTCATGAGCCCTTCCTCTCCTTCGTCTGTGTACACACTAAACTGTATATGTCATACACGCACTTGTCTATGACGTAAACAGAACTAGGCTGTGGGGATGGACATCGAAGCCGACGAGGTCGAGCTGCCCCGGGGCCTCGCGCTCGCCTGGGGCGTGGCGGCCCACCCGCAGCAGCGTGGCCCCAAGCGCGAGCTCAGCCTGGAGCGGATCGTGGAGGTCGCCGTCGAGATCGCAGACAGCGAGGGGCTCGGCGCAGTCTCGATGTCCGCAGTGGCCAAGCAACTCGGCTTCACCACGATGTCCCTGTACCGGTATGTCACCAGCAAGGACGACCTCCTCCTGCTGATGGGCGAAGACGCGCTGGGCACTTCACCGCTGCGCATTACCGAAGCCACCGACTGGCGCGAAGGACTCCTCCGGTGGCACAACGAGACGATGGCGATCTACGCCGCTCACCCGTGGCTCCTGGACCTGCCGATCGCCGGCATCCCGAGCACACCGGCGAACCTCGCCTGGATGGACGCGGCGCTGCACACGCTGACCGAAACCCCGCTCGACGATCTGGAGAAGATCGCGGTTCTGCTGCTGATGACCGGCCACGCCCGCTGGCAGGCGATCGTCGCCCGCAGCTACGAGGAGCAGGCCCGCGCCGCGGAGATGACTACGGACGACCTGGATCGCCAGATCGCCGACACGATCGATGCCCTGGTCACGGCCGAGCAGTTCCCCCACCTGCGGCCCGCGATCGACGCCGGCGTGTTCACCGCAGACGCCGATCCGCTCGCCTTCGGCCTGGACCGGATGCTCGACGGAGTCGGACTCTACGTCGATTCCCGGGCCGGCGGGGCGCCCCCGACAGTGCCGCAGGAATCGTTGGAGCCGCCGGCCACAGACGCGTTCCCGAAGGACCCGAAGGTGCGGGCGGCACGGATCGCCCGCAGGGAGGCGGAGAAGGCAGCGCGCGAGGCGCAGAAGAAGGTGCGCGAGGCCATCAAGCGCGAACGGGAGGCAGTGGCCCGGGCCCGGGAGCGGCAGGAACGCGAGGCGGAGAAGGCGCGGAACAAGTAGCCACCTTCGCTCGCGGTCCGGTCACCCAGTCCCATCGCCCCGACTGGCCAAAATCCGTTGCCTGGACACGATCCGGGCAACGGAGTTCGTCCACTCGACGCTCACCCCGCGCGCGAACGGTTCGGGTCAGGCGGTGCCGCCCTCGACCAGCTCCGGGGCGAGCATGTGCGGCTCGGCCGGCGCCGGCTCGCCGGCCAGCATCGCGAGCAGCGTCTGTGTCGCCGCCGCGACCATCTCGACCTGCGGGTTGTACACCGTGGTCAGCCGCGGTGAGGTTCGCCCGGCAGCCCCGAGTGCGTCGTAGCCGACCACGGCCACTTCCTCCGGGACCCGCCGGCCACGCGCGGCCAGCACCTGCATCGCGCCGATCGCCATCAGGTCCGACGCCACGAAGATCCCGTCCACCTCCGGGTCATGGTCGAGCAGTTCGGCACTCGCGCGCGCCCCACCCTCCACGGTGAAGTCTCCGTGGGTGATCGCGGCGGGCAGGCCCGCGCCGGCCACGGTCTGCCGCCAGCCCTCGAGCCGGTCCACCGCAGCCGGCATATCCATCGGGCCGGTGACCGTCCCCATCCGGCGGCAGCCCCGGTCCAGCAGCCGACGAGCGGCGAGCATTCCGCCGGCCTGGTTGTCGGTGTCCACGTAGTGCAGCCCGTAGTCGGTGAACGGACGGCCGACGAACACCGCCGGCAGCTGCCCATCGGCGAGCCGTTCCTCCAGCTGGTCGTCGGCATGGTGCGAGGCCACGATGGCGCCGTCCACGTGCCCGCTGCGCAGGTAGCGCGCCGTGCGGCCGGGCGGCTCCCCCCGGCGGGCCAGCAGGAGCACCAGCTGCAGGTCGGTGCCGTACAGCCCGTCGCTGACGCCGCGGAGCAGCCCGGCGAGGAACGGGTCGGACAGGATGCGAGCGTCAGGCTCGGGGAGCACCAGTGCGATCGATCCGGTCCGGCGGGTCACCAGCGTGCGTGCGGCCGGGTTCGGCGAATAGCCGAGGCGATCCACCGCATCGTCGACCGCAGCCTGCGCCTCGGGCGAAACCTTCTTTCCGCCGTTGATCGCTCGCGAGGCGGTCGATCGCGACACTCCAGCGGCGGAAGCGACGTCGTCGAGGGTGACCGAGGGCATGAGGCCTGACTCTAGCGGCGTAGACCTCACCGCCGTTCAGGTTCCCGGCGCGGGCAGGGCGTGGGCAGCCGCTACTCGGGCGTACCACCGCCCGGAGGCCTTGATGGTCCGTTGCTGCGTGGCGTAGTCGACGTGCACGATGCCGAACCGCTTGCTGTAGCCGAGCGCCCATTCGAAGTTGTCCAGCAGCGACCAGAGAAAGTATCCGCGCACGTCCGCGCCGGCGGCGATCGCCTCCGTCACCGCGCGCAGGTGCGCCTCGAGGTAGGCGATCCGGTCCGTGTCGTGCACCTGGCCGTCAGGCGCCACTTCGTCCGGGTAGGCAGCCCCGTTCTCAGTGACGTAGAGCGCCGTACCGCGCGGGCCGGTGTAGTCCTGCTGCAGCCTGGTGAGCAGCCGGGTCAACCCTTCCGGCTGCACCTCCCAGCCCATCGCTGTGGTGGGCAGTCCCCGGGAACGGTGGTAGACGCCGCCCACCGGGTGGGGTGAGCCGACCGCACGGTGCGGCCGGTGTTCCTCCTGCCGAACGCCGTCGGGCCGGTTCTGCCCCTCCTGGACGCCTTCGCCCGGGCTAGCGGAGATCGCCGCCCCGTTGTAGTAGTTCACGCCGAGCAGATCGATCGGGGCCGAGATCAGGTCCAGGTCGCCGGGCTGGATGTGCGTGGTCAGGCCCAGGTGAGCGACGTCCTGGAGGACATCCGGCGGGTAGGCGCCCGCGAAGATCGGGTCGAGGAAGATTCGGTTGAACAGCCCGTCCTCGCTCCGTGCGGCGTCCACGTCGGCCGGGTCCTCGGGATCGACCGGATCGGCCACGGTGAAGTTCAGCGTGATGCCCAGCCGGGCGGTCGAATCCCGACGGCGGAGCTCGTCCAGGGCGAGGCCGTGGCCGAGGAGGAGGTGGTGGGCCGCCGCGAGACCGTCCCGCCCGGACTGCCTTCCGGGGGCGTGGCTGCCGGCGGTGTAGCCAAGGAAGGCCGAGCACCACGGCTCGTTCAGCGTGGTCCAGGTGCGCACCCGGTCCCCGAGGGCGTCGTGCATCGCTGCGGCGTACTCGGCGAACCGGTACGCCGTCTCTCGGGCCGGCCACCCGCCGTCGTCCTCGAGCGCCTGCGGCAAGTCCCAGTGGTAGAGGGTGAGCCACGGAGTGATCTCTGCTGCGAGCAGCTCGTCCACCAGGCGGGAGTAGTAGTCCAGCCCGGCCTGGTTGACGGTGCGTCCATCCGGGACCACCCGCGCCCAGGAGGCGGAGAACCGGTAGGCGTCCAGCCCCAGGCTGCGGATCAGCGCGACGTCCTCGGGGTACCGGTGGTACTGGTCGCAGGCCACAGAGCCGTCGTCACCGCCGTGCACGGCACCGGGGATCCGGCAGAACGTGTCCCAGATCGACTCGCGGCGCCCGCCCTCAGCCGCCGCACCCTCCACCTGGTAGGCGGCAGTGGCGGCCCCCCAGACGAACTCCTCGGGAAAGTCGGCAGGACCTGGGCTCGGGTCCGGCAGCGGTCGGGATGCGGTGAACGGCACAGGGCGCTGCGCCGGCTGGGTCAGGGTCATCGGGGTGGAACCTCCAGTCATCAGCCTTTGACGGCGCCGGTCATGATTCCGGCCACGAGCTGCTTGCCGACGATCGCGAAGATCACCAGCAGCGGGAACGTGACCAGGAAGATGCCGGCCATCACGAGGGAGTAGTCGGTGAAGTAGTGGCCCTGCAGGGACTGCACCACCAGGGGCAGGGTGGGGTTCTGCGAGCTGAGCACGATGGACGGCCAGAAGAACATCGTCCACTGCATCACGAACCAGAACAGGAACAGCATCGCCGCTGCCGGGGCCGCCGTAGGCAGCGCGATGGACCGGAACGTGCGGAACATGGACGCCCCATCCACCCGGGCTGCCTCGATCAGCTCGAACGGCAGCGCAGAGGACAGGTACTGGGTCATCCAGAACACCCCGAACGGGCAGAGCATCGCCGGGATGATCACCGCCTGCAGCTTGCCCACCCAGTCCAGGTCGGTCATCAGGATGTACAGCGGGATGACACCCAGCTGGGTCGGTACAGCCATCGTGGCGATCACGAACACCAACAGGCCGCGGCGCCACGCGAACCGGAGCTTGGCGAAGGCGAACCCGGCCAGGGTGGAGAACAGTACGACGGACAGGGACGCGGTCACGGAGATGATCACCGAGTTCGTCAGTGCCTTGACGAAGTTGATCTGGCTGGAAGCGACGACCTCGGCGAACCGATTCAGCACACTCAGGTCTGGCAACCACTGCGGCACGGCCTGCTGCGAGATCTCCTCCTGGCTGGAGGAGCCCAGCAGCAGGGTGTAGTAGAGCGGGAAGGCAGAGATCGCCAGGATCACGGCCAGCAGCCCATAGGTGAGCCAGCCGGGGCGACGGGAGGCGGCTCGCGAGGCGCGAGAGCCTCGGCGGCGGGCCGCCGCACGGGCAGCGCCTGCCCCTGCGGTCTGGGCGGTGACGGGAAGGGAGGTCATCGGTGTTCACCTCGATCGTGCTGGCCGGTCCGGTGCGGTGCCGACGGCGGTGCGCCCGGCGGGGCCGCAGCGCCGCCCGGCGGGGCGGTGCCCGACCGGTTGACACCCGCCGCTGCCCGCGCAGCCTGGGCGTCCACGCGAGCCCTGGCGATCACCGCGTTGGTCCGCTTCCGGCTGACCGTGGACCGGTCGCCGCCACCAGTGGCGATCCGGGTAGTGAGGAAGAAGTTGATCAGGCCGATGAGCACGATCAGCAGGAACAACAGCCAGGCGACGGCCGCGGCACGGCCGAAGTTCTTCTGGTTCCCCCAGGCCACGTCGTACAGGTACAGCACAGTGGTCATCCAGTTCCGGCTGGGCCCGCCCATCCCCAAGTGGTCGAACATGCGGGCCTCGTCGAAGATCTGCATCCCCCCGATCGTGGCGGTGATCACCACGAACACCATCGTGGCGCGGATCTGCGGGATGGTCACCGAGACGAACTGCCGCACCCGGCCCGCGCCGTCGATCACCGCGGCCTCGTAGAGCTCGCGAGGCACCGCCTGCATCGCCGCGAGCAGGATCAACGCGTTGTACCCGGTCCAGCGGAAGTTCACCATCGTGGCGATCGCCAGGTGACTGGCGAACCGGTCGCTGTGCCAGCCCACCGGATCCAGACCGACCACGCCGAGCATCGCGTTGATCAGCCCGTACTGGTCCGCGAACAGCCGCCCGAAGATCACCGAGACGGCCACCGGCGCCACCACGTACGGCACCAACACCCCCATCCGCCAGAAGGTGGCGGCGCGCAGGTTCTGGTCCAGCAGTGCGGCGATGGTCACTGCCAGCGCCAGCTGCGGGATCGCGGAGAGAGCGAAGATGGAGAAGGTGTTGGCCACCGACTTCCAGAACACCGGCTGAGCGAGGACGTCGGCGAAGTTCTCCAGGCCGACGAACTCCCCCTGGCCACCGAGCAAGTTCCACTCGTGCACCGAGACGTAAGCGGTGTACAGCAGCGGGAACGCGCCGACGAGGGCGAAGAACAGGAAGAACGGCGAGATGTACAGATAGGGAGAGAGCTTCACGTCCCAGCGACCGAGCCGCTGGGAGAAGCCGACGCGGCGAGGCGGCTGTTCCGCAGGTGGCGGCGCCTTACCGGGGCGGCTGTGGGTCAGGACGGCCATGTCATGCCTTCGTTTCCGGGCGGACAGTGCGGGGCCGGCTGGCAAGCCGGCCCCGCGGGGACAGGAGCACTCGCTCGGTTACATCAGCCCCAGGGCGTTGAACGCCTCCACTGCACTCGCCCAGCTGGCATCGACGTCCTGCTCACCGGTGACGTCCACCCGGAGCACCGCGTCCTGCACAGCCTGGTGGATGGCGAAGTAGTTCGGGCCCTTGTACGGCACACCAGCGATCGCCTCCGCCCGAGCGGCGAAGATCTCCCCCACCGGAGCGTCGTTGAAGAAGGCGTTCGTGGCGGTCTGCACATCCTCCGAGGCCTGTGCCTCCAGCTGCGACGGGAAGGTGCCGGCATTGCCGAACGCCTCGGTCTGCTGTTCCGGTGCGGTCAGCCACGCGGCGAGCTCAGCCGCCTCGTCCGTGTGCGCACCGGAGGCGGGCACGGTGATGAAGGACCCACCCCAGTTGCCGCCTCCGCCGGGGAAGACATCGGCCACGTTCCAGCCGTCGACGCCGCCGGCGCGCTCCTCGATCGGACCAGTCATCCAGGCGGGGCAGACCATCGTGGCGAAGCCGTCGTTCTGGAACGCCGCGTCCCAGTCGGGGGTCCACTGCTGCAGGCCGGCGGAGAGCTCGTCACCCACTGCCGCATCCAGCACCTGGGTGTAGACGTCCTGGACGCCGGAGTTGGCGGCCAGGTCCAGCGGCTCCTCCGAGCCCGCGTCCTCGTACGGAGCGTCAAGCTGGTTCACCATGGCCTGATAGGTCGGCTGAGCACCGTCGAACCACGCAGCGTCGGAGCTGGCCACGAACTCCCGACCAACCTCGAAGTAGCTCTCCCAGGTGGCGTCCGCACCGCCGAGCAGCTCGGCGACCTCCTCCGGCTCGCTCGGCAGTCCGGCGTCGGCGAACAGATCCTGGCGGTAACAGATGGCCTCGGGGCCAACGTCAGTGCCGTAACCGAGCACGCGGCCATCGGCTGTCGTCGCCTGGTCGACCTTCCAGTCCAGCCATCGGCCCTCGAGCTCGGGATCGCTCAGGTCCGCGAACAGGTCCGGGTACTGCATCAGCTCGGGCAGCCAGTCCACCTCGATCGCCTCGATGTCGGCCAGGCCTTCACCCCCGGCAGCGATCTTGGTGGTCAGGTTGGTGCGTGCGGCTTCGGAGGTATCTGCGGTGATCAGCTCCACGGTGACGCCGGGGTGCTCCTCCTCGAAGCGGTCCAGCATCTCGTCGGTGTAGCCGAACTGGTTGAAGGTGGCGACGGTCAGCGTGATGTCGCCGGACTCGCCGGAGCCACCCGATCCGGCGGGATCGCCGGTACCGCCACAGGCGGCGAGAGCGGTCAGGGTGAGGGCACCGGTCGCCGCTGCGGCGAGTCGGGGAAGTCTGGTGCGCGTGCTGGGCATGGTGACGTCCTTGTCTGAGCGATGGGATCGGCCATCGTGGTAGCGCTTCCACCATCGGAGGTGGGAGCGCTTCCACGCGTAGGTCATCGTGCCCTGGACCGTCGGCCACGTCAACCCCTGGGCCACCGGCCGCGTCGGCCACTGCCGCCTGGATCGCCCGCCGCACAGCTGCGCAGACACGACGAAGGGGCGCGGGATCCTCTCCCACGCCCCTTCGTCAGCGGCGGCTCAGCAGCCGCCCAGCCTCACTTGGCGACGGCCTTCTTCAGCGCGGAGCCGGCGGACACCTTGACACCGTAGCCGGCCGGGATCTGAATCTCCTCACCGGTACGGGGGTTGCGGCCGGTGCGCGCGGCGCGCTCCACCCGCTCGACGCTCAGCAGACCGGTGACCTTGACGGCCTCGCCCTTACCGAGGGACTCGACCAGAACCTCCTGCAGCGCACCCAGCGCGGCGTCGGCGTCGGTCTTGGTCAGCGATGCCTTCTCGGCAATCGCGGCAACGAGATCAGTGCGGTTGACGGACACGTAGGTTCCCTCTCCTCGATCGTAAATCGCCCCCCGAGCGGGAAGCGCCGTGGTCACACTACGACGGCGGAGCCCCAGGTGGCGCAAATCCACGCCGATTCTCGGCGTGTTTCCGCGATTTTCAAGGGTTTCAGCGGTTCGAGGACGGTTCTTCTGTCAGTTCCGTCCCATCTGGCTCAATAGCCACAGACCGGATGGCCCGGGCGCGCCAGCTGCCGCGCGGGCCTGGAACCTGGCCGCTCGATCGCCCGCACCCGCCCCGGAGTCCGACATCCGTGGTGAGATGGAGGAATCGCCGAACGAGGGAGAAGATCGTGCTGTTGTCACCAGAGTTGCTCACCCGGATCCGGGAGCGGGCCGCGGGTTACGACCGGGAGAACGCGTTCTTCACCGAGGACCTGGAGGAGTTGCGCGAGGCCGGCTACCTCAAGGCGCTGGTGCCGGTCGAGTTCGGCGGCCTGGGGATGAGTCTGGAGGAGGTCACCCGGGAACAGATGGCGCTCGCGGGTGCGGCACCGGCGACCGCCCTCGCAGTGAACATGCACCAGGTGTGGGTCGGTGTGGCCAAAGTCGTGCACGACCGGGGCGAGTCGTTCATGGACCAGGTACTGCACGAGGCGGCAGCCGGCGAGGTGTTCGGCTTCGGGATCTCCGAGCGCGGCAACGACCTGGTGCTGTTCGGCTCCACCACCGAGGCCCGGCCGGACGGCGAGGGCGGCTACACCTTCCACGGCACGAAGATCTTCACCTCCCTCTCCCCCGCCTGGACCCGGCTGGGCACCTTCGGCACCGACACCACCTCCTCGGACGGACCGAAATCGGTGTATGCCTTCATCACCCGCGAAGGGGGCGGCTTCGAGATCAAGGACGACTGGGACGCGCTCGGCCAACGTGCCTCGCAGTCCTGCACCACTGTGCTCGACGGTGCGCACGCTCCGGCCCAGCGGGTGGTGCGCCGGCTGGATCCGGGGCCGAACCCGGACCCCCTGATCTTCGGCATCTTCGCCTGCTTCGAGCTCCTGCTCGCCGCGGTGTACACCGGGATCGGGCAGCGGGCGCTCGAAGTGGCGGCGGCGACCGTCGCCAAGCGCACCTCGCTACAGCACGACGGCGCCCCGTACGCGCATGATCCGGACATCCGTTGGCGCGTGGCGCACGCCGGGATCGCCCTGGACGGCATCTATCCGCAGATCAGCGCGCTCGCGGCGGACGTGGACACCCTGGCCGACCACGGCGCGATGTGGTTCCCGCGGCTGTCCGCGGCGAAGGTTCGGGCTACCGAGACCGCCAAGGATGTGGTCGACGCGGCCATCCGAGTCAGCGGCGGTGGCGCCTACTTCAACCGCAGTGAGCTCTCCCGGCTCTACCGGGACGTGCTCGCCGGCCTGTTCCATCCCAGCGACGACGAGTCCGCACACGGGGCCTGGGCGAACGCCCTGCTCGGGCCGCTGCCGGATTGACCCGCCACCGGCACCTCACCTCAGCCCACCCCGCTCCCGTGAGTGGGCACGAGCGCTGGGTATCGCCGGGCACGACCCTGCACGAGTGATAGCTCGGCGCCCTGAGTGGTGGCGGGTCGGGCTGCAGCGAGGGGCGGGTTAGCATACGGAGGACACCTCCCACGATCGAAGGAGCACGCTCTCCATGGCGGCAGGATCCGTTCTTCAGGCCCACGACGTACGGGGTGGATACCCAGGGAACGAGGTCCTGCAGGGCATCGATCTGACCATCACCGCCGGAGATGCACCGGTAGGGATCGTCGGCCCGTCCGGGGTCGGGAAGACCACGTTGGCGCGGTTGCTGCGCGGCACACTCACCCCCACCCGCGGGCAGGTGACCTTCGACGGCCGCCCGGTGCACCGGATGCGCGGTAAGCCCGGGAAGGTGTTCCGTGCTGACGTGCGGTTCATGTCCCAGGACTCGATGACGATCACCGATCCCCGGATGACCGTGACGAACTCCCTGCGCACGGCGCTGAAAGAGGCGCGCAAGGCGGGGCGCACGCACGCCACCACCACTGAGGAGCTGCTGGACGCCGTCGCGCTGCCGGACCGGTTCGCCGACCGCGCGATGCTCACCCTCTCCGGTGGCGAGCGCCAGCGGGTGGGGTTGGCCACGGCGCTGGCCACCCGCCCGCAGATCCTGGTGCTGGACGAACCCTTCACGGCCGTCGATCCCGCCTCCCGCGGCCTGATGGCGCGCCGTCTGGGTGACCTGTTCGCTCAGCTCGGCACCGCGGCCGTGGTGATCTCGCACGACCTGGAGCTGGTGGAGCGGATGTGCCCGAGCATCCACTTCCTCGCCGAGGGGCGGTTCGTCGCTTCCGGCCCGCTCAGCGACGTGCTCGCGGCCCAGGAGCACGAGGCGATCCGTGAGCTCGCCGAAGCAGCACCGCTGGCAGTGCAGCGCTTCCGCTGAAGCGCGGGCCGGCGCTCACGCTTCAGCGCAAGCGCCGGCCGGCTCTCGCCCTGCCACTCCAGCGCCAGTCGACGGCGCGACTGCTGGCCGCGAGCCACTGGACGTCTGCTGCTGGCCGGCACCGGGCAAGCCGGCCGGGACCTGCGAGTCACTCCCGAACTAGCGGCCCGCGGCGTTGCCGGCGCGACGCTCGGTCACTGGGCAGCGGCCACGGCCGCTGTCATGGGCGGTCAGGTTCGCTGGGCCTGGACCGAGCTGCCGGCGCTGCGGGAGACGATCCCGCCGATGACCGTGCTGATGATCGTGGTCGCTACCAGGAATACCAAAGCCCACATCCCCACGGTTTCCGTGGCCAGTCCTTGCCAGAGGCTGACCGAGATCCAGATCGTCGCTGCGACCACACCGGCGAGGAGTCCGCTGCTGAAATTGCGCCCCATCACGTTTCCTTTCGTCTGCGCATCCGGATTAGATGCTCCGTACTGCAGAGTAATAACTCTGTGCCACAGAGTACACATCTGTGTGCGGAAGTTCCTCGTTTCGTAGACTCGTGTTCATGTCCCAGGACCCAGCGCAGGCCGAGCAGCTCATCCGCGAGCTCGGCTCGCTCACCGATCGCACCCGCACGGCGGGGCGGTCGCTGGTCACCGGGCTACCGCTGATCGGCTGGGGCGTGGCATTCGGCGCCGGCTATACCGCCCTCGATCTCCTGGACGGCGTGGCGCGCCTCCTCGTGCTCGCCCTGGCCTGGGTGATCGGAATGCTCTGCAGCTGGCTGCCGATGCGGCACGCGATCCGCACCGGTGCCGAAGGCCGCACCCGCTGGGGCTGGGTGGTGGTGCTGGTCGCGTCCCCGTTCCTGGTGGCGGCGGCGCAGCCGTCCTCATGGGTGTATATCGCACTGTTCCTGGGCGCGCTGTGGGGCATGGCGATGAGCCTGTACGCGGTCGCCACCGCGGATGTCCCGTTCGCCGTGGCGGGCATGATCGTGGTGGTGGTGGCCGCCGTCTCCGCCGTCCAACCGCTCGTCCCAGAGCTAGTCTGTTTCGGGATCGGCTCGGCACTGCCTCTGCTGATCGTCGGGGTGTACCGCACGGTGCGGGGAGCACGGCATGTCTGAGCCGACCAACCCCGGTGCGGACCTCTCCGCCGAGTTGTCCGAACGCCTGCGCACCCCGTTCAATGCGACGCTCTCCGATCCGAACCGGTTACGGATCCAGGCGACGCTGCACGGGCTGCAACCCGATGGCGCCATCCGATTCACTGCGCTGGCCAAGGCGCTCGGCCTGAGCGATGGCAACCTGTCGGCACATCTGGCCGCACTCAGCGAGGTGGGCTATGTGACCTCGGTGGCGACCTACACCGGAAAGCGGCGCACTCGCTGGTACCGCGCTACGGCGATCGGCCGCGAGGCGTTCGAAGAGCATGTGCGCGCCCTCCAGCTCATCGTCGACGCTTCCCAGATGGGTGAAGGCCCCGAGCTCGGCCAGTAGGCTGGCCAGGTGAAGCGAGCCGAGAAGGTGGAGCGGATCGGGCAGATCCTGGACGAGCTGTACCCGGATCCGCCGATCGCCCTGGATCACACCAATGTCTACACGCTGCTGGTGGCGGTGGCGCTGTCCGCGCAGACCACGGACAAGAAGGTCAACGAGATCACCCCGGCACTCTTCGCCGAGGCGAGCACCCCGGAGCAGATGTACGCCCTCGGCCCGGAGCGGATCCTGGAGCTGATCCGGCAGATCGGTCTGGCTCCTACCAAGGCGCGGAACGTGTGGACCGCCGCCGGGCAGATCCTCGACGCCGGCGGCGAGGTGCTCCCGGACTGGAACTTCCTCGAACGACTAGCCGGTGTGGGGCACAAGACGGCGAGCGTGGTGATGGCCCAGGGCTTCGACGTGCCGGCGTTCCCCGTGGATACGCACATCTTCCGCCTCGCCCGGCGCTGGGGCCTTTCCAGCGGCACCACGGTGGAGAAGGTCGAGGCAGATCTCAAGCGCGCCTTCGCCAAGGAGACCTGGAATCGCCGGCATCTGCAGATCATCTACTTCGGCCGGGAGTTCTGCCCCGCGCAGCGACACGATTTGGTCGGCTGCCCGATCTGCTCGTTCGCGGCCACCAAGAAGCAGATCGGTGCCGAGGCCCGAGCCCGCCGTGGGAAGCCGAAGGCCAAGCCCGGGCCTACGGATGTGGTGCCTGCGGAGGCACACCGCGGCTGAGCGGTTCGTTCGGTGCTCCTGCGATTCGCGGGATCTGCGCGCCGGATCAGGCTTCGTCGGTGGCGAGCTGGTCCATGGTGCGCAGCCGCAGGCCGTCGATGGTGTGGCCGGCGAAGGTCTCGTAGTCGGCGGCGAGGACAGGGAAGAACACCAGGTCATCGGTATCGGTGGCCGGTCCGAGCAACCGCACTCCCACGGTCTCCAGCCAGGCATCGAGCTTCGGCAGCGCCTTCGCGGGATCCTTCGGCAACCGCCCCGGGACACGGCCCGGTGCCGGCAGACCCAGATCCCGGCACGTCATCTGCACCAGCTCCCCCGCCTCGTCCGGATCCATCGCCCGCGCATCCACGCTCAGCACAGCGCCAGCCTCGAACGCGGCATCCAGCACAACATCGCCGTCCCCAGCCGCCAACTGGTCACCGCCCACCGGTGAGAGCACAGCTGCCAGGTGCGCCAACCCCGGCTCCCCCACCACCTCCAGAGGTTCGCGCGGGTTGACCGGCTCGAGTACCTTCGGTGGCACCGGCTTCTGCCACGGCCCCGGCAACCTCGTCTCCGCAGTCAACCGAGGCAGACCCGCCTCCCGCGCATAATCGGCCAGATCCACCGGATACTCCGGCACCTCCCGCACCGGCTCGTCGTCGAGGCCGAACACCTGCGCCAGCACCACCGCCTCAAACGCCCACGCACCAGTAAAGAACTCGTTGACGACTGCCAGCGACCGGGCCTCCTCGCCGTGCGCGCGCCATCCGCGGACGAAGTCCTCGAACTGCCCCTGGCGCTGCTCAGGAGCCGCGTTCCCGACCTTCAACCAGGGGTCATAGCTTCCCGCCAAGACCTCGCTCTCGCTCACTGGTCGCTCGACGCCGTGGATCACCGCCAGCGCATCGAGAGCGCGACCAGGCACAGCAACCACCGCAGGATGAGTCAGCACCGTCATCGCGATATCGACCCGGCCCAGGCTGGTCGCCACGAACACCAGATCGATCGCCGCCAGGAGAAGCCGCCGATCGTCGAACGCCGCCAGGAACCCGGGATCGCCACCGGCAGCGTCCTGACGCACACGCACGGAGGCGACGAAGTCCTCGGCCCACTCATCGAGCATGTCGGCGAGCTCGCTGAGCGGGTCCCCTGCGGTGTACCGCCGGCTCAGATATGCGCTGTCGTCGCGGCACAGATCGCGGGCTTCCCGCGCGCGCGAATGCTCGCGGACCCGCAGGCGCCCCTTGGCGACCCTTCGCTCACGCCGCTGAAGACTGTTCTCGAGTTCTTGTGGGTCGACTCGGGCGTCCCGGATCGTGTGCACCATAGGCAGCACCCTATGGTGCAGGGATCGCTGCCACTGCGATCAGTCGGGCGGGGCAGCGTCCGGGTGTGTGAGAAACAGCCCCACCGGCTCAGCGGCGTAGAACTCGTCGAGGCGATGCCCGAGCTGTGGATCGACCGCGCTCGGGTCGGCCCCGCGGGAGTACAGCGCGCCGAAGATGCGCGCCAGATCGTCGATGAGCTCGGGATTCAAGGGCTTGTCGTCCACCCGATCCGGCTCGTTGTACCAGTGCTGGGGCAGGATCTCGCGCGCAGCACGTGCCGCGCGCGCCAGAGACGAGTTCCCATAGGAATCGACCGCGTCGACGGGCGCACCGGTCTCGAGCAGGGCCGACAGCACGGAGAAGGCCGCATCGGCGCTCTCTGCGCTGTTCGCAAGCAGCCATTCCGGAACGGGCTGGGTGGGCGCAGAGGGACGAAGCCAGCGGGACCGCTTGACGGCGGCCGCGATGGCGTCGTGCAACACGGGCGCCGACCAGCCGCCGGGCGCGCTCCGATCGACGAAGTTCGGGTCTGCACCATGGGACAAGAGCAATTCGGCGATGCGGAACGCGCCGGATCGGACCGCGACCTGCAGCGGTGACTGCCCCGCGTACTTCTTCGGACGTCCCGTGGCTACGACGGAGAGGACAGAGGGATCCTTCTCGATGCGCTCGAGAACCTTCTCCTCGTCGCCGTCGACAATGTCGGTGAAGATCGCCTGCACAACACTCCTTCAGCTGCGACGCGCGCCGGCCCGGTCAATGATCGAGACTCAGTCTTCGAAAACCGGTTTGAGCTCGGCCTGCACCGCCTGATAGTTCGCCGGAGAGACCTTCCAGCGCGCGCGGTCGCTGTCCTCGTACTCAACGTTGTAGTTGCCCGTCGCGAGCTCGAGCTGGAACAGCATCTTCACCGGAGGCGTCGCCCCCTCGGGGTAGCGCTCCGCGACAAAGGCATTCAGCGGATCATCGACGAGCGCCGGGGGCACCGAGACGGGCTTGATCCACGCGTCAGCGAGCCCGTAGGCGTACCCGTAAGAATTCGCATACGTGCCTTCGCGGGTCAGGTCGATCACGACCGAGAACGACTGCCAGTCTTCGGGAAGAGGATCGTTCCATCCCACCGCCTCCTCATCGATGCCCGCCACGATCGCGCGCATCAACGGCACAATCGCGTCCTCACTCATTCCTCACTCACCGCTCTCCATCGCTCCATCTCGACCCCAGAAACCCTATCGAGCTACCGGTCATGCCTCTTCAGCAGCAAGCTGGTCCATGGTGCGCAGCCGCAGGCCGTCGATGGTGTGGCCGGCGTAGGTCTCGTAGTCGGCGGCGAGGACGGGGAAGAACGCCAGGTCATCGGTATCCCGCCTCGACCGCGGCATCCGGTGGGCTGGGATTTCAGCCTGCTCGGCCTGTCGCTGCATCTGGCCGATCCTGCGGCAGAACGGCCGATCGAGGACCAGGAAGCGTGGGTGACATCGGCGGAGGGGAAGGCCTTCATCGCCGTCTCCAGCGCGGCCTGGGGCGAGGCCAACATCGCCTTCGGCACTCCCCGCGAGAGTGCGCTCGCAGCCGAAGAGCGGACCACACAGTTCTACACCGACGGGTAGGCGTCAGTACGATCACCCGATGACCACCGAGGGGTCGGGCACAGCAAGGAGCGGCAGATGGACGGGAACGGCTCGCGCGCCTGGCCCCCGTCGCAGCTCACCCTGACCAGCTTCGTCGGCCGGGAGGCCGAGGTCGACGGCGTAGCTCGCCTGCTCGGCGAGGCGCGCCTGGTCACAGTGGTCGGCCCGCCCGGGGCCGGGAAGACCCGCCTGGCGGTCGAGATCGCACGCCGCACGGAGACCGCCACCGAGCGCGGTGTGGTCTCCGTCCCGCTGGCCGCGGTCTCCGACTCCGCCGATCTGGTCAGCGAGATCGCGGTGGCACTGGAGGTGCCGACCGACCGGGGCGCGACGCTCACCGAGGCGGTGCTTGAGGCGCTCCGGGATGCCGACCTCCTGCTCCTGCTGGACAACTGCGAACACGTCCGCGAGGAAGCGGCCACGCTGGTCAGCCGGATCGTCACCACCTGTCCGCGGGTGCGGGTGCTGGCGACCAGCCGCGTCCCGCTCGCCGTGCCGGGGGAACAGCTCCACCGCATCGGTCCGCTCGATGCATCGGCGGCGGCGCAGCTCTTCACCGACCGGGCCGCTCTGGTCACCACGTTGGTGCCCGAGGCCGGCACCGCCGCAGTGATCGACGAGATCTGCGCACGCCTCGACGGCCTCCCGCTGGCGATCGAGCTGGTCGCCCGGCAAACGCGCGTGCTCTCCCTCCCGGAGCTGCTCGCCCGGTTGGCGTCTGAGCTCGCCGGCGCACAGCTCCCGCATCCCACCGCTGCCGGGCACTGGACCCTGACCGCAACGATCGGCTGGAGCTGCGAGCAGCTCTCGCCGGCCCAGCAGCGTCTGTTCGAGGCTCTCTCCGTGCTCGTCGGGGCGTTCGATCTGCCTGCGGTGGCCGCCGTCGCTGCTGACCACCCGAAACTCGTGGCGAACCTGGCGCGCCTGGTGGACCACTCGCTGCTGCTCGCCGAGCCGGCTGACGGCGGTGAGCTGCGCTATCGCCTTCTCGAGCCGATTCGGCAGTACGCTGCCGCCCGCCTGGAAGCCACGACGCGTGGCGAGCAGGTCCGTGCTGCCCACGCCCAGCACTTCCTCGAGGTGGCCCGATCCGCCTCCCTTGGGCTGATGGGAGTGGCGGGGCACCGACAGTACTCGCGGTTGCGGGACGTGGAGGGCAATGTGCTAGCAGCAGTCACATGGGCTCGTGCTGGGCACGGTGATCTGGCCGTGCAGCTGGTGACGTGTCTGGCCGGCTACTGGGAGCACCGCGGCCACGTGAACGCCGCCCGGGAACGGATCGAGCCCCTGCTGGTCGCGCCAGGACTGTCGCCACGCACTCGGGCTGAAGCCCTTTTGGCACTCGCGCAGCTGGGCTACCGGCAGGGCCGCTACCGCGAGGCGATCACCCAGTCGGCCGACGCCGTCGAGCTGATGCGCACTCTCGGTGACGACGATGGGCAGGCTCGTGGCCTGCGCGCCCTCGCTCAGGTGGCTGCCGCAGCCGGAGACTCTCGGCGGGCCGTCTCCTGCTGCCAGCGCAGCATCGCACTCTTTGCCGACCTCGGTGACCGCCAGGCGGAAGCGTGGTCACACACAGTGCTCGCCTATGCCCACTTCACCCTCGACGAGATCGACCAAGGGGCAGAGGCAGACCTGGCAGCTCTGCGGCTGTTGGCCTCGGCCGAACCGGCCCCGGCGATCGCCCGCCGTACCCGGGTGGGACTGTCCTATGCGGCAGCACGGCGCGGCGACCTGGCCGCACATCGCAAGTACCTGGCGGGGGCGATCGCCGATCTGCAGCTGCTCGGCGCCGCTGACGGAGACTCCGAGTGGCTCTGGTCCGGGGTCTCGCTCGCGCACAGCGAGGGCCGGACGCCCGCCGTTCTGCGGCTGGCCGGCGCCGCCCAGGCACTCGCCCGGCACGGCACGGCGGTCCCACCGGTAGTCGCGGCGATCGTGACGGCAGCGGTCGAGGACGCCGAACGGAAGGTGGGGGTGCCGGTGGCCGAGAAGCTGCGCTCTGCCGGCGCCGCGATGACGACCGAGCAGGCGATCAGTGCCGCCCTGGGCCTTCCGGACCGGTCCAGGCCTGCACTCTCCGAGCGCGAGCACGAGGTCGCCATGCTGACCGGGAAGGGACTGACCAACACCGAGATCGCCGAGCAGCTGGTCATCTCCCGGCGGACCGTGGAGACCCATCAGGAGCACATTCGCACTAAGCTCGCGGTGTCCAGCCGGCAGGGCGTGATTGCCTGGGCGATCACGGGAGAATCCGTGTGATTACGGATGGTGCGCTGCGCCGTCGACCGCCCACGCTGGGCAGATGACGGACACGCAGAACTCTTACCTGTTCGATACCGGCTCTGAGCAGGGCGGTGACCATATGGACCACCTCGCTCACCTGTTCGACGTCCACACCGTCAGCATCATCGGCCCGATCGGTCTGCAGCCCGGCCAGCGGTGCCTCGACGTGGGCGCAGGCGGCGGGTCGGTGGTGCGGTGGCTGGCCAAGCAGGTGGGGCCCAGCGGTGAGGTGGTGGCTGTCGATATCGACACCAGCAGGCTGGGCGATGGGCCAGGAATCACCGTGGTCGGTGCCGATATCAACGAGGGGCTGGTCGGGGCGCAGGCCGGACCGTACGACCTGATCCATGCCCGGCTGACGCTGCTGCACCTGCCCGATCGGGAGGCGATTCTCAGCACGCTCGCAGATGCGCTCGCGCCGGGCGGCTGGCTGGTGATCGGCGATGCCACCTCACGCCCACTGCGGGTGCTCTCCGACCACTGCATGCGCGACGTGGCGATCTGGGAACGGATCCAGTACCTCTCGCACGAGGTGGTCGGGCCTGCTGCCGGGATGGACCTGACCTGGGGCTACCGCATCAGCGACCAGATGGTGGCTGCCGGTCTGGCGCACCTCTACGGGACGGAAAACTCACAGACCGCTACCGGTGGTAGCCCCGGCCTGCTGGTGCACGCCGCGTTGAACACTCAAGCTCACGACGCCCTCCTCGCCGCCGGTGCCGAGGAGTGGGAGATGCAGCGCTACCAGGAACTCTGCCACGACCCGACATTCCGCATCTGGAACTACCAGCTGGTCTACCTGCGCGGGCAGAAGCCCAGGTGATCACAGACGGGAAGCGCCGCCGAGGGGGCCCGGCGGCGCTTCCTTGGGGCGGTGGGGGCCTCAGCCGAAGAAGGCCCGCAGGTCGGCCGCGACGTCCAGGACGTCCGCCTCAGTCATCACGCGATGACGGTTTCCGCACTGGGGAGAGAGACGAACTCGACGTCGCGGCGGTTCGGCCCGGGGATCAGCCGCTTCTTCATCACCTCGATCGCCTCGGGGTTGCTGTCCACCAAGACAAATCGGCGTTCGAGCTGACTGGCGACTGCGCCGAGGGTGCCGCTGCCGGCGAAGAAGTCGAGGACCCAGTCGCCCTCTTGGCTGCTCGCCTGCACCATGCGGCGAAGCACACCCTCCGGCTTCTGGGTGGCGTATCCGGTCTTCTCCTTACCGGTCGGCGAGACGATCGTGTGCCACCAGACGTCGGTAGGGAGCTTGCCCTTCGCCGCCTTCTCGGGCGTCACCAGACCGGGAGCCATATACGGCTCACGGTCGACCTCTTCATTGTTGAAGTAGTATTTCTTCGGGTCCTTGACGTAGACCAAGATGGTGTCATGTTTCGTCGGCCATTTGCTGGTGGTGCGGGCACCGTAGTCGTAGACCCAGATGATCTCATTGAGGAAGCATTCTCTGCCGAACAGTGCATCAAGCAACACTTTGGCATAATGGCTTTCCCGGTAGTCGAGGTGCAGGTAGAGCGTGCCGTCCTCGGCGAGGAGCCGCCACGCTTCCTCCAACCGAGGCTCCAGGAAGGACCAGTAGTCGTCGAACGCATCGTTGTACGCGAGAACCTTGCCCTTGATCGTCTCGTACCTTTGGCCGTGGAACCCGACCCTCGACCCCTGCGCTGAACGCACGGTGGTCAAAGAATGCCGCTTTTGCGTCTTCCCGGTATTGAATGGCGGGTCGATGTAGATCATCCGGAACGAAGAGTCGGGCAGACTGTCGAGGACCTGCGCGTTGTCGGCATGAACGACCAGATTCGCACGGTCAGGGCTCCAGAGACTCATGGCAACGATCGTAGCCACCACGGTCGATCCGACTGCGGAGGCGCTTCGGCCGCACGAGGGCCCGGCCTAGAGGTGCGACCGCGTCAGCCCCAGCGCGCTACCGTCGCAGCGGGCGCTGCGCCCGCAGCGGATCCGCTCGGGTAAGACTAGCGGCCGCTGGAAGAACACGCCGGGTGCGCGAACGGGCCCCACGTTCCTACAGCAGACCCTTCTCGTACGCCTCTTCGATCGTGGACAGTGTCGTGTGTAGGTGTTGCACAGTCAGAGCCACTGCGCCCTCGATGTCTTTGCTGCGGTAGAGCTCGATCAGTTGAGCGTGCTCGCGGTCCGACTCCGCGATGCGCTCGGGACTCGCGCTCAGCGACAGACTCACGTAGGCCGACGCGCTGTCCCGCAACCCTTCGACGATCTGTGCCAGCCTGCTGCCCCCGTCCCCCTCGACCAGGGTCGCGTGGAATCGCCGGTTGAGCTCGGACCATTCCGAGACATTCGTTGCGTGCTCCATCGCCTGACGCAGGTCCTCCGCCCGTTCGAGCTGATCGTCGGAGACGCGCTCGGCCACGCGTCGGACCGTCAACGGCTCGAGGGTCATCCGCAGCTCATAGAGCTCACGAACCTCGGCAAGGTCGAGGGTACGCACGCGGAAACCACGGTGCGGGTCGAAGACGACGAGCCCTTCGGTGGCGAGGTCGCGCAGCGCTTCGCGAACCGGAGTGATGCTGACCTCGAGTTCGCGCGCGAGATCGGCTTGGATGAGGCGCGTTCCGCCAGCGACCGAACCATCGAGAATCCCGTCGCGAAGCGCCTGAAGGACGAAACCGTGCGTCGTCATACTCCGGCCGTGCTTGGAGTTGAGACTGAACGTCATGAACGACCTTCCCGGCGCGCCGTACTGTGCAGGTCTAGGCTACTGCGGCTGCGGCCCTAGACCATCAGCCCGCCACGCTGGTCCAGTTCGCGTCGGATCCGCGGCCCATCTGCGCCACCCGCGATCAGACACGCCAGAAGGATCCGCGCCTTTCGAGCATCCAGCCATCCGGCGATCATCGCCCCGCGGGTGATGAGGTCCGACTCGGAGCCGACGAAGCCGTAGCTGTGCCGATAGGTGCTGCCATTGCCGGTGCGGCTCGCGAGCACAACGGGAACGGACGCCGCCGCCCGTTCGACCGCCGCTGCCACCGTCGATGAGACATGTCCAACGCCGAACCCGCTCAGCACCACTCCATCGAAACCTGCACCCACAGCCAGGTCGAGAAGCTCGCCGTCGTCACCGAGCGCGGTCTCGAGCAGCGCGACGCGCGGCGCACACGTGGGTACTGGCAGATCGAGCGACACACGAGCGAAGGTATTCCCAAATACCGGCACTCCCTCATCGATGTAACCGAGCGGCCCGAACGACGGCGACTCGAATGCGTTGAGACCGCTGGCCCGCATCTTGCGTACCCTGCTGGCGGCGTGGATCTCGTCGTTCAGCACGACCAGCACGCCACGGCCACACGCTTGTTCCGCGCAGGCCACGCGCACGGACGCAAGGAGGTTGGCCGGTCCATCGGCACTGACAAGCTGCGGCGGCCGCATCGCGCCGGTCACGATCAGCGGCGCCTGCTCGCCCCAGTAGAGGTCGAGCAGGTACGCCGTCTCCTCGATGGTGTCGGTGCCCTGGATCATCACCACCCCGGACGCTCCCCCGGCAACCGCACTCCTCGCCCACTGCAGCGCCTCGAGGATGTCGGTCAGGCTGAGCGATGCCCCTGGAACGGTCCGGATGGTCTCGGTCGTGAGAACAGCTGCAGTGCGCAGCTCGGGTACCGACGCAAGCAGGTCCTCGGCGGTCAGCGACGGCGCGACGCCGCCGCCGTCCGCACTGGTCATCGTGATCGTGCCGCCCAGCGAGGCGATCGCAACCGTCGGTCTGGCCCCCTGCTGATCAGGCTCCGGCAGTCGGCTGTCGAGCGATCTCATGCAACTCCAATCCTCGTCGTCAGGCGAAGCGCGTCCGCGGACCCGCGGCGACGGCCGCACTTGACGACACCACCCGGGGATGCGCTATACCTGAGCCTAGTGCATTTTATAAATTATAGAGTGCATGATCGAAGATTCGGGGTCAGCATGATGAACACGAAGGAGTGATGCGCAGATGAGTCAGAGCCCCAGCCCTCAGGTCGAGTCGAAACCGGACCTCGCCCGACTCACCCGGTCAGTCGCGCTGACCAGTCTCGTTGTCGTTTGCCTGTCGTACACACTGAACGCGATGGATCGCCAGGTCTTCCCCGTCCTGCTCCCGCAGGTCAGTGCGGACCTGGGCTACACCCTCGCCCAGGGCGGGCTCCTCGCCACCATCTTCACGCTGGGGATCGGACTGGCCGGCGTACCGACCGGTTTCCTCCTCGACAGACTCTCCCGCAAGTCGGTGATGCTCATCGGCATCGGCATCTACTCGGTCTTCACCGTGCTCACCGCGTTCGGCGTCGGGTTCTTCGACATGTTCGCCTACCGCGCGCTCTCAGGTGTTGGCGAGGCGATGCAGAATGCGGCCTTGTTCTCAGCGGTCGGCGCCTACTTCTTCGCGAACCGCGCTCTCGCCATCGGGAGCCTCAACTTCGCGTTTGGGCTCGGCGGTTTCCTCGGCCCCGTGGTGGGGGCCAACCTCGCGGCGAATCTCGGGGACTGGCGGATACCGTTCTATATCTTCGGTGCCGTTGGCTTCGCGTTCGTGTTGATCATCGCGTTCTTCGTCAAGAGGCGGTTCACCGAGCAGGTCGAACTCGCCGATGAGGCCTCCGACGAGGTCGGCCACACCGACCATGTACCCGCTCGGTTCTTGAACAGGAACGTCATCCTTCTCGGCCTGACCGCGGTCGTCGTCGGGATCGCGATGTACGGGTTCATCGGGCTCTACCCCACGTTCCTCCAGGACGAGTTGCAGATCTCCCTCTCCGACGCGGGCACGATCGCCAGCATGTTCGGCCTCGGCGCGATGATGGGGCTACCGGCCGGCTACCTGATGGACCGGCTCAACATACGAAACGTGCTGATTGGTGCGCTCCTCATCGGAGCCGTCGTTGGCTTCCTCATCTTCAACGGACCGACATCCGTCGGCTGGCAGTACGTCCTCGCCTTCGCCGAGGGCGCTGTCGCGAGCGGCTTCTGCTTTGTCGGCGTCTACGCCGGACTACAGCGTGCCGTGCGTCCGGCGCTGATCGGTCGAGCCTCCGGATTCTTCGTCAGCTGCTTCTACGTGCCTGCCTCGATCGCCGGGTACATCTTCTCGAGCCTCGTCGACGGCGTGGGGTGGGGTGGCGCCGGCATCTGGCAGCTGACCGTGCTTCCGCTGGTCGGCGTCCTCGTCCTGCTCTTCGTGAAGTCGGACCAATTCAGCCGTGTACGCACCGCGAAACCCCACTGACCGAACACGAGAGACAACCGAGGAGGAGCAACGATGACGCGACCATCAGGTCCACGCCGCTGGCATGAGCAACGCTGGATGATCGACTCCGTACTGCGCACGGACGGTTTTGAGTGGGACCAGCCCCGTATCGCCTACACCGTGCGTCCGATGGGAGTGGAGGGCATCGGCGAGTTCGCCGTGGCGACGGCGCGCATCACGAAGTTTGCGGATATCGTCCCGGTGTTCACCGAGCGGGCGGAGCATCGTCGCCGCACGGCCGAGAGCGCCGAGTCCGCCGGCCACCTCGAGACTGCGCGGGACAGCTACTTCTACGCGGCGCTCCTCTACGCGACGGCCGAGTGGCCGATCTGGGAGACCACGCAGGAGCTGGTCCGTCTCGATGATCTGAAGAACGAGGCCTACTCCGCCTACGCCCGTCTCGCGGACCATCACGTCGAGCGGGTGGAGATCCCGTTCGGCGATGCGTACCTCCCCGCCTGGCTGCACCTGCCCCGTGGCCACTCGGGTGAACCGATTCGCACTGTGCTGTACTGCGGCGGAATGGACGCAGCCAAGGAGCTGAACGTCAGCCTCTACGGTGACAAGCTCCTGGAACGGGGTTTCGCCGTGCTCTCCTTCGACGGCCCCGGGCAGGGTGAGGCACCGATCCGCGGGGTGCCGTTCACCCCCACAGCGTGGGTCGATGCCGGTGAAGCACTCATGCAGTGGTGCCGCTCACGACCCGAGGTGGACGAGAACCAGGTCGTAGGGCTCGGTCTCTCGTTCGGCTCCTACTGGATGTCCCAGATCGCGGCAACCCAGCCCAGCCTGCGCGGTGCGGCGGTCGGGCTCGTCTGCCACGAGCCCGGATGCTTCACGATCTTCGAGGCGGCGTCACCGAGCTTCAAGGCCCGGTACATGTGGATGTCGGCGATGGAGAACGACGAGGACGCCTTCGACGAGATGGTGAAGCAGATCGACCTGCGTCCGGCCATGCCGCAGATGAGCGTGCCATGGCTCGTCGTCGCCGGTGACGCCGACGAGCTCTCCCCCATCGAGCACAGCTACGACCTGGTCGCAGACTGCGCGAGCCCGGCGGCCATGCTCGTGTATCAGCAAGGGCGACACGCACTCTCGATGCCGACGCCCTCCGTCGCCTCCGGACCGAACTGGATCAACTACGCCGCCGACTGGCTCGTCGAGCGCGTCGAGGGAAAGCCTGTCGAGGAGCGGATCGACTACGTGATGCCCTCCGGCGAGATCGAACAACGACCACTGCCGAGGAGCACCTCTGATGAGTAACCTGCCGAAGTCCTTGACGAACGCCGCGGTCGTCACGATCGACATGCATCCCGGTCATCTGGACCCCACAGTCGCGACCATGCCCCTTTCTGCGGACGCCGCGGCGCGAGTCATCGAAGCGAACCGAGTGCTCGTCGACGGCGCACGCAGCCACGGGCTACCCGTCGTGCACGTGGTCACCGCCTACCACAGCCGAGAGGAGATCGCCTCGAACCCCTGGTGGAGCGAGGTCGCCGGCGGTGATGCCACCCGGGCCAACGTCCTCAACCACCAACTCGTCTCAGGTAACGGCCTCGTGGTCGTGCCCGAGATCCTCGACCCTGACCACGACATCGTCATCCTGCACAAGAAGCGGTACGACTCGTTCGTCGCAACCGAGCTCGACCACGTGCTTCGTTCTCGCGGGGTAGGGACTCTCCTTCTCACCGGCGTCAACACGAACAGCTGCGTGCTCGCGACCACTGTGGCGGCCAACGCCCGCGACTACGCCCCTATCGTGGTCAGCGACTGCGTCGACACGATGGACCCGGCCTTGCACGAGCCGGCACTAGCCATCATCCGCCAGGCGTTCGGCTGGGTGGCAACCGCAGAAGAGATCCTGGAGGCGCTGTGACCGTCATCGACACCCACGGACACGTCATCCCACCGAATCTCGTGGCGGCGATGCGCCAAGGCACCGCACCCGACGGCATTCGCATCGAGGAGAACGGCGACAGCCCGGTCGTTGTGCACCGGCAGGGCTACCGGTACCCGCTGGTCCAAGAGTTCTTCGACGTCGAAGCGCGCCTGGCCAGCATGGACGCCGCCGGGACCGACATCTCGGTGATCTCCGTTGCCCCGCCCCTCTTTCTCTACTGGACGGAGGTCGAAGGCGCCGCGGCGGCCGCGCGCACGATCAATGATGCAGTCGCTGCGATGGTCGACCAAGGCCGTGGTCGGTTCTTCGGGCTCGCGAACCTACCGATGCAAAGCCCGGACGACGCGGCGAAGGAGTTGCGGCGGACCGTCACGACACTCGGGATGCGCGGGGCGCAGATCGGCCCGCACGTCGAGGGCGTGCCGCTCGACGATCCATCTCTCCGGCCGGTGCTCGAGGCGGCCGTGGAGCTCGATGTTCCTCTGGTGCTGCACCCGTACTACGTCGGTTCCTCACCCGATCTCGATGACTACTACCTGACGAACCTGCAGGGCAACCCCTGGCAGACCGCGGTTGCCGCCTCTCGCCTCATCTTCTCCGGGATCCTCGACGAGCTCCCCGATCTCAAGGTGGTGCTCGTGCACGGCGGCGGACACCTGCCGTTCCAGATCGGCCGACTCGACCACGGACACCGCGTCCGCCCGGAGGCGAAGAGGCCGCGCCGGCCACCGAGCGAGTATCTTCGCCGCTTCCACTACGACACCTTGACCCACAGCCGCGAGTCGACCGACTGGCTGATCCAGCGCGTCGGCGCCGACCGGGTCATGTTCGGTACCGACATTCCCTTCGACATGGCCGGCGGGACGTTTCCGGAGCAGGTGACGGATGCCGCCGGCCGCACCGCCGTGTCGTCGGAGAACGCCACACGACTCTTCAATCTGAACGGAGCCCCCCGATGACCGAGTCCGTCCTGTTGCACATCGACGGACGCGAGCGTCCAGCGAGTGACGGCGGGACCTTCACCGTCGTCAACCCGACGACCGGCGAGCCGCTCTACGACGTCGCCGACGGCACTGCCGATGATATTGACCGGGCCGTCGAGGCAGCACGCGCCGCGTTCGAGGACGGTCGCTGGCGCAGCATGCCGGCGCGCGAGCGCGCGAAGGTGTTGAACCGGGCCTCGGGGATGCTGGCCGAGCGGATCGACGAGTACGCCCGGCTGGAGACGCGGCAGATCGGCCGGACGCTTCGCGAGATGCGGGCCCAGCTCAAGCGGCTGCCCGAGTGGCTCGAGTATTTCGGTGCTGTCGCCCAGACGGCTCAGGGCACCAGCCCCGACTTCGGCGCGGACCACCTCAATGTCGTCCGCAGAGTGCCGCTCGGTGTCGTCGGCCTGATCACGCCATGGAATCACCCGCTGCTCATCACGATGAAGAAGGTCGGTGTCTCGCTCGCCGCGGGAAACTCGCTCGTCATCAAACCCAGTGAGCTGGGCCCCGTCGTTCCCGGGCTCCTCGTCAAACTCCTCGAAGAAGCTGGCGTCCCCGCCGGTGTGGTGAATTTCGTGCCGGGACTCGGACGGACAACCGGCAAGGCGCTCACCGAACATCCAGGGCTGGCCAAGCTCGACGTCACCGGCGGCACCGAGACCGGCCGGGTCATCGCCGCTAGCGCCGGCCGTTCGCTCATTCCGGTCACTGCGGAGCTCGGTGGGAAAGCACCAGTGCTCGTGTTCGACGACGTCGACATCGACCAGGCCGTCGCGGGGGCACTGTTCGCTGCGTTCATCGCGACCGGTCAGACCTGCGTACAAGGGGCACGCATCCTCGTCGCCCGCCAGATCTACGAACCGTTCGTCGCCAGGCTCGTCGAACGCACTCGCAAGCTGCGCCTCGGCGACCCGCTCGATCTGCACACCCAGGTGGGTCCCTTGGTATCCGAGGCCCAGCGCTCCAAAACGGCGGGCGCCGTCGATCGGGCTCGCGAGCAGGGAGCCACAGTGCTTGCCGGAGGGCGCATTCCGTCCGGCGCACACCTGCAGAAGGGCTGGTTCTACGAGCCCACGATCGTTGCCGACGTCGCCCACGACCATGACCTCTGGCACGACGAGGTCTTCGGCCCGGTCTCTCTCGTCGCTCCCTTCGACTCCGAGCAGGATGCAATTCGGCAGGCGAACGACTCACCGTTCGGTCTGGCCGGCTCGGTGTGGACGAACGACGTGGGACGTTCGATCCGGGTGGGCCAGAGCCTGGACATCGGAATCGTCTGGGTCAACGACCATCACAGGATCGACCCCGCGTCCCCTTGGGGCGGCTTCAAGGCCAGCGGTATCGGCTCGGAGAACGGGCTTGAGGCCTTCGAGGCGTACACCCGCCCGCAGAGCATCATCATCAACACCTCGGAAGAGCCGTTCGACTGGTTCGGCAGCGTCGAGGACGTGCGCTACTCATGAGGGAGTGTCATGGCTGAGCTCGATCTTCTCCTCGCTGGCGGAACCGTCGTCACGCCGACGGGCAGGCGGCGACTGAACATCGGCGTCCGCCACGGCCGCATCGTGCAACTGGACACCTCGACGCCGCATGCCGAGCGGGTTGTCGACGCCTCCGGGCTGCTCGTGCTGCCAGGCGGTGTCGATACCCATGTCCACCTGATGGACCCGGGAGCACCAGAGCGCGAGGACTTCCCTTCCGGAACGCGAGCGGCCGCCGCATCGGGCGTCACCTCGATCGTCGAGCACACCCATGGCGCCCCCGTACGCACCGTCGATGATCTGCACCGCAAGATCGACCATCTCGACGGGCGCTCACACGTGGATTACGGACTCGCTGCCCACGCATGGCCGGGACGGGCGGATGCAGTCCGGGACCTGTGGCGCGCAGGCATCACATTCTTCAAAGTGTTCACCTGCACCACGCACGGTGTACCAGGGCACACCGCGGCGGCGCTCAAGACGCACCTCGCGGCAACCGCTTTGGAGGGCGCCGTTAGTCTGCTGCACTGCGAGGACGAGTCGCTGACCGAAGACGCCGAGACGGTACTCCAGGCCGAGGGCCGGGACGATGCCGGGATATTGATCGATTGGCGCAGCCGGGATGCCGAGCTCGTGGCCGTTGCGGTCGCTGCCCTCCTCGTGCGCCGCACCGGAGCGCGAGCCACGATCGCGCACGTCAGCAACCAGGAAGTGGCGCAGTACGTCGCTTCCGAGCGTGACCGCGGTGCACGCCTTGCCGCCGAAGCCTGCCCGCAGTACTTCCTCCTGCGAGAGGACGAAGTTCTCGAGCAGGGCACGCTGCGCAAGTTCACCCCGCCGGCCCGCTCGCGCACCTCTACCGACGAGACCGAGATGTGGCAGCTGCTCCGAACCGGGGTGCTCACGCACATGTCCAGCGACCATGCACCCTCGACGTTGGAACAGAAGGCTGACGGCGGGATCTGGAACGCCCACTTCGGGCTGCCGGGCCTGGACAGCACCATGGCGATCCTCATCGATGCAGCGGCGCGGGGAGATCTCTCGTTCGAGGACATCGCACGGGTATACGCCGAGGCGCCGGCCCAGCAGTACGGACTCTGGCCGGCCAAGGGGCGCATCGGTGTCGGCGCCGATGCCGACCTCGTGCTGGTTGACCCGGCGGCGCGCCGCACGCTACGCAACGAAGACGTCCATTCCAAGGCGGGCTGGACGCCGTTCGACGGCCGCGAGGTACAGGGCACGGTGCTGCAGACCTACCTGCGAGGCACCCTCATCGCCGAGAAGGCGGACCCAACCAGCCCACGCACAGGTCGCTTCATCTACGGAGCGGGGGCTATCGATCGACGCCGATCGCAGCCGTAGCCTCGCGAGCTCACCTCGTCGACTGCGTGCGGATGCAGAAGCGCCGGGTACCCCGAGGTACCCGGCGCTTCCTGGTGGCGGCGGCACGCATCCGACTCACTGCTGGGCAGGGTCGAGCTGCCTCTGAGCTGGCGAAGACACACAGGCCCTGATCCCTTCGTCCAGGCACGTGAGCCACCCCCGCGGATATAGTCATAGTATTGAGTTGCTCATAAATGGACTAGACTGTCCCTATGTCCTTCGCACCCGCCGAACTGTTGCGCAATGCCAACCTTCGGGTCACGGCACCGCGCCTGGCAGTACTCGCCGAGGTCGAGGCTCACCCCCACTCGACGGCCGAGACGATCCTTGAAGCGGTCCGTGGACGGTTAGGGACCGTGACGGTCCAGTCGGTCTACTACATCCTGAACGCGCTCACCAATGCGCACATCCTGCGTCGGATCGAGCCGGACGGCTCGCCCGGCCGCTTCGAGCTGCTCCGCGACGACAACCACCACCATGTCGTGTGCCGAACCTGCGGCGACGTCAACGACGTTGCCTGCACGGTGGGCCATGCCCCGTGCCTGACCGCCAGTGATGACCACGGCTACGTCATCGACGCCGCCGAGGTCATCTTCTGGGGTACGTGCCGATCGTGCGCCACGCAATCTACCCAGACCCAACCAACGTCCTGACACACGGAGGAGCCCCTATGACTACCGACAACACCCAGCCCATGACCACCGCCGCCGGCGCACCGGTCTGGGACAACGACAATGCCGTGACGGCCGGGCCCCGTGGGCCGATGCTGCTGCAGGACGTCTGGTTCCTGGAGAAGCTGGCGCACTTCGACCGCGAGGTCATCCCCGAGCGTCGCATGCACGCCAAGGGGTCGGGCGCCTGGGGCACCTTCACCGTCACCCATGACATCACCCAGCACTCCCGCGCGGCGATCTTCTCCGAAGTCGGCAAACAGACCGAGATGTTCGCTCGCTTCTCCACCGTTGCCGGTGAGCGTGGTGCGGCCGATGCCGAGCGCGATATCCGCGGCTTCGCCCTTCGCTTCTTCACCGAAGAGGGAAACTGGGACATGGTCGGCAACAACACCCCGGTCTTCTTCCTCCGGGACGCCCACCACTTCCCAGACCTCAACCGCGCTGTGAAGCGGGACCCGCGCACCAACCTGCGCTCGGCGGAGAACAACTGGGACTTCTGGACCAACCTGCCCGAGGCCCTGCACCAGGTCACCTACGTCATGGGTGACCGCGGCATCCCGGCCAGCTACCGGCACATGCACGGCTTCAGCTCCCACGCGTACTCGATGATCAACGCGGAGGGCGAGCGCGTCTATGTCATGATGCACTTCAAGACTCAGCAGGGCATCAAGAACCTGACCGACGCCGAGGCCGCAGCCGTCGTCGCCGAGGACCGCGAGTCCGCCCAGCGCGACCTGTACGAGGCCATCGAGCGGAGCGACTTCCCCAAGTGGACGATGTACATCCAGGTGATGACACCGGAACAGGCCGACTCTCACCGGGTCAATCCCTTCGACCTCACCAAGATCTGGTCGCAGCAGGAGTTCCCGCTCATCCAGGTCGGCGAGTTCGAGCTCAACCGCAACCCGGAGAACTACTTCCAGGACGTCGAGCAGGTCGCCTTCACCCCGGCGAACGTCGTGCCCGGTATCGGCTTCTCTCCCGACAAGATGCTGCAGGGACGGCTGTTCTCCTACGGTGATGCCGCCCGCTACCGCCTGGGTGTCAACCACCACCAGATCCCGGTGAACTACCCGCGCGGCGCCAAGATGGTCAACACCTACCACCGCGATGGTCAGGGCCGGATGGACGGCAACCAGGGCTCGACGCCCGGCTACACACCCAACTCCTACTCCCGCTTCGAGGCTGACCCTTCCTACCGGGAGCCAGGCGTTGCGGTTGGCGGCTATGCGGACCGGTTCAACTTCCGCGAGGACGACGACAACTACTTCGAGCAGCCCGGCAACCTCTTCCGACTGATGAGCCCGGAAGAGCAGCGCCGTCTGTTTGCCAACACCGCCCGCGCGATCCAGGGCGCATCCGAGGCAACGGTCGAGCGGCACATCGCCAACGCCACGCAGGCCGACCCGGCCTACGGTGCCGGTGTACGCCGCGCGATCGACGCTCTTGCCGCCGGCACGCTCGACGACACCGAGCCCAACCCGGACAACGACGCTACCAACGCCTGACGTCCTCAGGCCCTAGCGCCACGCAACAGCGGAGCCCGGACGACCGTGGTCGTCCGGGCTCCGTCCTGTGTGCCACGTCCTCGGCCTACGCCAAGGCGCGCCGTCACCTCCGAACTACTCGAGCAGGTGCCCCCGCCCGAACATCTCCGCGGCTGCCCGAGCACTCGGGGTGCCGGCATCGAGGTCTGCTCCAGCAGCCAGCAGCACCGTGACCACCTCGTCCTCGCCCTTGAACAACGCACCCGCGATCGGTGACTGGCCGCGGTTGTTGCACAGATCGACATCGGCTCCACGCTCGAGGAGGGCACGCACCGTCTCGGGATGCCCACGATAGGCAGCCAGCATCAGCGCAGTGTTGCCCTCCCCGTCCTGGGAGTCGACCGGCAGTCCATGGTCGACGAACTCCAGCAACTCTGCCGTGCGCCCCTCCCGCGCGAGGTCCATCGCCATCGCCACGATCTTGACGGTCTGCTCCTCGGACAACGGCTCCATCGACTCATGGTACGCACTGGTTCTGCTGTTCTCGCTGGTGATGTCAACGCCACCACCGTCGAGATCCTGCGCGATCTGGTCATCCACCCAGATCACGACTACCAGCCGCAACAGCCCAGACGACGAATGGCCCGAGCCCACGATCGTGGGTTCGGGCCATTCCGATGTCCTGCGACATCACGCTGTGGAGGTGGCGGGAATCGAACCCGCGTCCGACGGAGTGGAACCAGGGCTTCTCCGGGTGCAGTCCGCTAGCAGAGTTTCTCAGCCCCAGCGATCACGCGAACAAGTCGCTGACGGGCTCAGTCACCTCTTAGGTGTTCACGCAGCCCAAGTGACCCGGACTACGCGCAGTGGCTCTCTGGATGACGCCAGGAACCGGGTCGAGAGCTACCCCGGGCTGACGGACTTCTGCGCTCGCTCAGGCGGCGAGGGCGAAGTCGGTGCGCTTGGAATCGGCACCTATTGGTTTGCAAGGAGCGTTGACGAGATGACCTTGCATCCTCGACCCGCTTCTCCTGGAACGACGACCGTCGTCGAAACCGATCACCCCCCTGTTGAGTTGTCAATCACCGGGCGAGCCCGGCAACTGTCATTCTACCGGGTCCAACCGCAGGGAGCCCACGTTTATTTCCTCCCCCGACGGCGCAGCCTCCTCGGCCAGCCGGCTCACCTCTTCTTCTTGTCCAGCAGGAGGGCCAGCCCGATGCCGAGCAGGAAGATGTCCTTGGCCATCGCGGTGCCCTGCTGGCTGGGACGCACACCGTCGGACTCGGTCATGCCCGGGGTGCGCAGGTACACCCAGACCAGCGCACTGGCGAACGCGGTCAGGCCGAGGCCGGCGAGCTTGGTGGGCACGATCGGGGTGAGCAGCGCAGTACCGAGCGCCATCTCACCGGCTGCGAGGTACTTGCCGAACTCCTCCGGGGAGAGCTGCTCCAGCTGCGGGATCGCGTTGACCGCCATCTGCTGCAGCCCCTTGGCGCCCTCCTCGTCCAGGCCGAGCTTGCTGTAACCGGAGTTCAAGATGAAGGCCCCCGAAACGAGCCGGAGGGGAAGTCGGTGCAGGGCGAAAGCCATCATGTGCTCCTTGTGATCGAGTCCGGTGCGGGTCCAATCTACCTACATCGCGCTCGCCCTCGCTCGCTGGGCCGTCGGCTCCCTGACGGTAGCCGGAGCAGCGGCTCACCAGCCGCCGCCTCCACCACCGCCCACTCCCCCGCCGACGGAACCGCCGGAGAAGCCGGACCCCCCGGACGCCACGGTGGTGAGACCGCCGCCGCTGGTGAACTCGGTGAAGCCGTCGAACCCACCGGTGCTCCAGAACGCTGCCGTGCCGACGTACCAGGTGGGGGTGGCCACCGGGTATCCCTGGGCCGCTGCGTCCGCGAACACCGTGGTCCAGTGCTTCGCTGCGCCGAACGCGATCGCATACGGCAGATAGCGGGAGAAGATGTCGTTCTCCTCCTCGAACTTCAGCTGGTTCACCTCGGCGGTCTCCAGGTACTTCTTGAAGCCGAGGGTCTGCGCCAGCACCGCGGTGCCCGCGGCCGTGCGCGCCGGCGCTGCCAGGGCAGCGAACATCACCACGATGCCCACCAACGCGACCGCCACGCCCACGACGCCGAGGCCGAGGGTCAGGCCGAGCAGGAAGGTCAGTGCGATCCCGAGCAGCAGTGCGACCGCCCCCCAGCTGGCCCAACGGCGGCGCACCCGCTGCGGCGAGGCGGTGAACCACTTGCGCTCCATCACCCGGTCGTAGAGCTCTGCCTGGACCTGGGACATCGACTCTGCCAGGGACTTGCCCGCAGTCTTCATCTCCACCTGCGGCTCACTCCCCGGGAACAGCGCCCGCAGCACCGTCTCCTCGAACGGAGCCAGCCCGGTCCAGTCCGACCGCTCGGGGTCGGTCGACCGGCGCAGGTCCCACTCCTTGGCGGCGCCGTCCTTCTCCGGCTCCCGCTCGACGATGGTGAGGTAGCCGCGCACGGCCAGGTCGACGATCGTGGCGGTCACGTCATGGGTGTTGGCCACTTCGTCCAACAGCGTCCCCGCAACCCCAGGGCGCACCCCCTCAGGTGGGGTGAACTGGACAGCCACGGGACGCCGTCGTGCCGGACCAGTCTGTTCCGCGGCAGGTGAGGTGGGAAACAGACCGGGGGTGAGGCCCAGGTAGGCACGGTCACGGCCGCGCGTCCGCGCACGCCAGATCGCCCCACCCCCGCCGATCAGGGCGATCAGCGCCGCAACGATGCCCGCCGGGCCGGCCCAGCCCATGAACGAACCCCAGGTGGTCCGCTCCACCAGGATCGGCTCCACCCCGGCGAACGTCTCCGGGGGGAAGGCCGCCACGATGCTCATCCCCTCCCCGTCGTCCAGCTGCTGCTGGCCGAAGGTGGCCACCGGGCCGCTCGCGGCGTGCTGCTCACAGCTGCGCCCGCTCCCTACTCCGCCGGTGAAGCATGCGACGTCGAGCACATCTGCCGGACCAGCGAGGGAGACCGTCACGTTCTGCAGCGGAACGTCCCAGCCGGAGCCGACGACGTTCCAGTAGATCTCGTCGGTGCCGTCCGCGCCCACCCCGGGGGTGGGGATACCGGTCACGGTGTAGCTCACCCGGTAGTGCTGCACTCCCTCGACGTCGACGTCCTCGTCGCCGATGTAGACGGCCAGCCCGCCGCTTTCCTCCTCCTCGCGCACGTCCGCTGGTGCGCCGCTGGGTGAGTTGGCGGTGATATCGGAGTACTCCAGCACCCGGTAGTGGTCCGGGTCGCCCTCGATCTCCTGTCGGGTGACGAAGGTCAGGTACGGCCCGTGGCCCTCCTCGTCGCCGAAGTCGAAGTCGAAGTCCAGCTGCACCTGCACTGTGCCGTCGGCATCGGCCTGGGCCTGGACGTCGTAGCGGGTGATCGCCCAGTCGTCGGCATCGGCGTGCGCCGGCGGTGCCCCTGCCACCTGCAGCACCAGTGCCACACCGGTCAGCAGACCCAGTGCGAGCAGCGTTCTCCCCAGGATTCTCAGCCGTTGCATGTCCTCATCGTAGAGAGCCCACGGGCTGCTCTACCTCCCCCGCGCGGACGATCCTGGTCACGATCTGCTCCGCGGTGCGAGGGACGTCAGCGGTGCTGGCGCAGGCTCATCGCTCGCTGCGCCTCGCGCAGATCCTGCTTCTCCCGGAGCGCCTGCCGCTTGTCCCACTCCTGCTTGCCTCGGGCCAGCGCAATCTGCACCTTCGCCCGCCCACCGCGGAAGTACAGCTCCAGCGGCACCACGGTGTGGCCCTTCTCCCGGCTCTGGGACGCGAGCTTCGCGATCTGCTCCCGGTGCAGCAACAACTTGCGCCGACGCCGCGGCAGGTGGTTGGTCCAGGTGCCTTCGGTGTACTCGGGGATGTGCACGTTCTCCAGCCACACCTCACCGCGGTCCACGTTCACCCAGCCGTCCACCAGGGACGCTCTGCCGGCGCGCAGCGACTTCACCTCGGTCCCGGTGAGTGCCAGACCGGCCTCGTAGGTGGCATCGATGTGGTAATCGTGGCGTGCCCTCTTGTTCCGCGCCACCACGGTCTTGACCTCGCGCGGATCAACGGCAGCGTCTTTCTTGTTCTTCTTCTTCGCGCCCTTGGCCGCGTTACTCATCGCCCTGTCGTCTCCTCATCGCTGCTGCTGACCTGCAGCGGTACCAGCCTAGGCCCCCGCACCGGCTCCACCCCAGCCGAATTCGGCTCGTCGCTATCGGATAGCGACGAGCCCGCGGGCACGCTCACGATAGAACGTCAGGGGGTCGGCCGTCAGACGCTCCCGGACAGCGACCGCTCGATCCACCTCGTCGGTGATCACGCCGTCCGCACCACGGGCCATGTGATCACTGAGCAGACCGACCTCGTTGACCGTCCAGGTGTAGAGATCGCGACCCTGCCGGTGCGCCTCGTTGAGCATGCGGTCGTGGACGGACCAGTCCTCGATCACCACGGCATCGGTACTGGCGGTGGGGAGGTTCCCGATCTGAAAACCGACGACGTAGGCTGTCGGCCGGTCCGGATCGAGCCGGGAGATCTCCTCGATGAAGTCTCGGTCGAGCGACTGGATCATGTGGGTGCGGTCCGGGTCGAGCCGGTCGAGCTCGGCAACGACCCGGCGCGCGAACTCTGGCTGCTCGTGACCGTGCGGCTTCACCTCCACCAGCAAACGGACACCCCGAGCGTCGGCCTCGCGGACGAACTCGGCGAGCGTCGGAACTGGTGCGGTGTGTCCGCCCTGCCGCAGGGTCAGTGCGGTGACCTCGTCTTCGGTGAGCTCGTACACGGCGCGGTCCACGCCCGCGAGCCGACGCAGGCCGACATCGTGCATGACCACGAAGCCACCGTCGCGAGTCTCCTGGATATCCATCTCGACCATGTCTGCTCCGGCGTTGTCGGCGGCATGCAGTCCCGCAAGGCTGTTCTCCACAGCGCGTGCCGGATAACCACGGTGACCGATGATCTCCGGTGACGTCTGCGCTGCCGCCGCGGCGCCGTTGATCGCGGCAACCACCTGGGGTGTAGCGCTCAGTACGGCCACGACGAGCACCGCACCCGATACCGCTCGGGTGCGGTGGCCGGAGGGAGAGCTCGAGGGAACCTCGATCGGACGGTCCGCGCTGGCCCGAACGGAGGCGACGAAGGAGAACGCGAGGAACGCGGCCGCGAAGCCAGCGACGAGGAACTGGGCCAGCTCCAGCAGCCCCAGCACCACCCCGGCCGCGGTGTGGCTTCGAGCCCAAGCGACCGGCGCCAGTCCCAGCCCGCCCAGCAGCACGAGGATGATCCACGCCAGGAGCGACGTCGCCAGCATGACCAGTCCGAAGCCGATCAGCGCCCGCCACCGAGTCAGGCGCAGACTGCGCCCCAGCGCGGGAACGATCCTGTCCTCGAAGCCGGAGATGATGGCGGGGAAGAGCAGGAAGCGCAGCATGGCGTACACCACCGCGCCCATCACCAGGAGGTAGAGGACGGTGCCGGAAGGGGTCTTCAGCAGCTCACCGCTGATGAACTTCGGGATCGCGACGTGCTCGGTCAGGAACGAGGAGAAGCCGACCTCGGAGATCGGCAGCAGCACGGTCAGGTACGGGATGAGGAGCAGACCCTGCCAGCCGGCCATCTTGCGTGCGGTCGCTCTCGATCGACGCAGGACACTGGTGAAGGTGACCCGTTCGCCCTCCAGCGTGAGGTGTCCGATCACCGCGAACAGTGTCACTTCGGCGAGCACGAGAACCGTGGCTGTCACCGCCACTACCACCAGGACGAGGATCGCCAGTGGCGAGGTGAGCACGGTCGCGGCGGTGTACTGATTCACACCGCCGAGATCTAGCTGCCGCAGGGTCGCGTGCACCAGCGCGAGAAGGAACGGCATCGACCACACCAGCGTTCCTTGGACGCAGACCATCCCCACCAGGACCGCGAACCAACGGGCGCGAAGCATCCCGGCCGCGCTGCGCACCGACCGCCAGGTGGCGACAGACGTGCCGCGAGCGGTGACTGCACTCATCGCACCAGGCTAGGGACGATCGCAAGGTCATTCAGCAACTGGCGGTAGGGCGCCTCGGTGACGAGATTGGCCGACAGGTCAGAAGCCGGGAAGGCCCATCGGGTCGATCGTGGAGCCGTTGCGCCACACCTCGAAGTGCACGTGGCAGCCGGTGACCATCCCGGTCGCGCCGGTGTAGCCGATCGTCTGCCCCTGGGAGACGCTCTGCCCGGTGGAGACCGCGAACCGGGACAGGTGGTTGTACACGGTCACGTAGGTGTTGCCGCTGATCGTGCCGTGGTTGATCATCACCTGGTTGCCGTGGGTGCCGTTCGGGGCGGGCCGCACAGCGGAGATCGTGCCTGCCGCCGAGGCGCCCTGCGCCTGCCCGCAGGCCGACCCGAGGTCGACCCCCTGGTGCATGTAGTAGCCGCCGGTGATCGGGTACCAGCGCATCCCGTACGGCGAGGTGACGCGCAGTCCGCTGATCGGCGGGATCAGGGACGAGCTGCCACCGCTGCTGCCGGAGGACCCGGACGAACCGGAGGAACCCGAGGAGCCGGTGTCCCGGTCGCCACGCGAGCTCTGCGCCTGCTGTTGCGCCTGCCGGCGCGCCTCAGCCTGGCGGCGCCGCTCCGCCTCGCGCTCGCGCCGGTCGATCTCGGCGATCTCGTCGGCGATACGGTCGTTGTCCTCTTCGATCTCACCGATCTGGTCCCGGTACTGCGTGCGCAGGTCTTGCAGCTCAGACTTGCGCGCCTGCTGCTGCTGCTGCAGCTGCTGGATCTCGGCGAGCAGGTCGGCGGCGTGCTGGCGAGCCTCCTCGGCCCGGACCACCGCGGCATCGGCCTCTTCCTTGAGCTCGTTGACCCGCTCCTCGACCGCATCCAGGCGGGCCTGGCGATTCCGGTTGACGGCCATCAGGGACTCCATGTCCGTGAGGGCCTGGTTCTGGCTGCGCATCGCGGAGTTCATCACCGAGTACTGGTCCACGAAGTCCTCGGCGGAGGTGGCCTCCAGGACGACCGAGAGCGTGGAGGCCTGCTGGCCGCCGCGGTAGGCGGATCGGGCCACTTCGCCCATCGCCGTCTCGGTGTGCGCGATCTCCGACTCCGACTCGGCGATCTGATCCTCGAGGTCTGCACGCTGCGCCTGGGCCACCTCGAGGCGGTTCTGCACCGCTTCGGCTTCCCGCTGCGCGGCCGCCAGCTCGTCGTTGGCAGCGGCCAGCTCGGTCTCGGCCACCGGCAGGCGCCGCTCGATGTCGTCCAGCTCCAGATAGACGTCCGCCAGCTCGGAGTTGGTGCCCTCGAGCTGTGCGGACAGCTCCTCGCGCTCGGCCTCGTTCTGCTCCTGCTGCTGCTCCAGGTCGTCGCGGTTGTCCGCGCTGGCGCTGGGCAGCCCGACCAGCAGCGCGGAGACAGCGAGCAGCGCCACGGCCAGAACGCGGGCACGGATCCCGGCGGTCGTCGAGGACAGTCGCATCGTTCTCACACCTTCGTGTATCGGCTGAGGCTGACCAGGGAGCTGATCGCGGCAAGCACGATCCCTATACCGAGCAGAATCGGCGCCACCAGAAGCACATCGGAGGTATCCACGAAATTCACCCAGCGCACCGAGCCGGCCAGCCAGTCTTCGATGACATACCTCACCCCCAGCCACAGTCCCCCGCCTGCGAGCACAGCGCCGAGCAGGGCGGCAAGCGCACCCTCGAGCATGAACGGCAGCTGGATGAAGAAGTTCGAGGCACCCACCAGCCGCATGATCGAGGTCTCCCGGCGCCGGCTCATCGCGGAGAGCCGGATCGTGGTGGTGATCAGCATGACGGCGGTGATCGTCATCAGACCGGCCAGTCCCGCGGCGAGCATCGTCGACCGGTTCAGGATGAGGAAGAGCGGCTCGAGGATGGCACGCTGGTCCGTCACGTACTCCACCCCGGGGCGGCCGGTGACCTCATCGGCCACCACCTGGTACATCTCCGGGTCCACCAGAGACACCCGCAGGGACATCTGCATCTGCTCGGCCGTGATCGACTGCGCCCACTCCTGGTCACCGAACTGCTCCAGGTAGGCCTCGTACGCCTGGTCCTTGGTCTCGACGTACACCTCGTCGACGTAGTCGCTGAGCGCATCCGAGGTGAGCAGCGTCTGCAGCTCGGCCACCTGGTCCTCAGTGGCCTCTCCGTTGGCACAGTTGGGCACGCTGGAGCTTTCCGGGCAGAGGAAGATCGACACCTCGACCCGGTCGTACCAGTCGTCCTTCATGTTCGAGATCTGCATCTGCAGCAAGATCGCGGCGCCGACGAACGCCAGCGAGATGAACGTGACCAGCACCACCGACGCGGCCATGGCGATGTTCCGGCGCAGACCGTTGCCGATCTGGGAGAGGACGAAGCGTGCTCGCATGATCAGCCCCCTTACCGCGCCGCGCCGTAGACGCCGCGGTCCTGGTCACGCACCATCTGCCCGTCCACCAGCTCCACCACGCGCTTGCGCATCTGGTCGACGATCTCGTCGTCGTGGGTGGCCATCACGATCGTGGTGCCAGTCCGGTTGATCCGGTCCAGCAGTCGCATGATGCCCACCGAAGTGGTCGGGTCCAAGTTGCCGGTCGGCTCGTCGGCGAGCACGATCGCCGGCCGGTTCACGAATGCACGGGCGATCGCGACCCGCTGCTGCTCACCGCCGGAGAGCTCGTGCGGCAGCCGCTTCTCCTTGCCGGCCAGCCCCACCATCTCCAAGGTCTCCGGCACGGTGGTCATCACCTGGTGCCGCGGTTTGCCGATCACCTGCATGGCGATCGCCACGTTGTCGAAGACCGACTTGTTGTGCAGCAGCCGGAAATCCTGGAACACGCAGCCGATCTGGCGGCGCAGGTGCGGCACCTTCCAGGTGGAGACGTGCGCCAGATCGCGGCCGGCCACGAACACAGACCCGGAGGTGGGCCGTTCCTCGCGCAGCACCAGCCGCAGGAACGTCGACTTGCCCGAACCAGAGGCGCCGACGAGGAAGACGAACTCGCCTCGCTCGACCTCGAGGGACACCTGGTCCAATGCAGGCCGAGCCCCGCGGGCGTAGACCTTGGACACCTTCTTGAACCGAATCACGTGCTGCCTGGCCAGTCTCGGGGATGGGGGAAGGACAAACCCTGGCCACTGGCACCATAAACAGCGATTCGCTCCTGTCTGCTGTGACACGCCGAAGGTGGCCTGGGCAAAGGTGGCGTCCTTCGTACCCTGGATCGCAGAATAGCCCGGATTCTCCGGCCGGTCAGCGCCATCGAGGCGGATCTGCCTCGCTCGCGTGCCAGGGTGCACGAAAGGCCCGGCCGAGCGGGCAGCACCAGCAGCGCCAACCCGCGCGAGCGGGCCGGGAGAGACGACTACTCGCCGTCGACCTCCTGCTGCTTACGCCAGCGGATGCCGGCATCGATGAAGTCCTCGATCTCGCCGTCGAAGATCGCCGCGGTGTTGCCGGACTCGTGTTCGGTGCGCAGATCCTTGACCATCTGGTACGGCTGCAGCACGTAGGAGCGCATCTGGTCACCCCAGGAGGCCTTCACATCGCCGGCGAGGGCCTTCTTCGCAGCGTCCTGCTCCTCCTGGCGCTTGAGCAGCAACCGGGACTGGAGCACGCGCAGGGCAGCGGCGCGGTTCTGGATCTGGGACTTCTCGTTCTGCATCGAGACGACGATCCCGGTGGGCAGGTGCGTCATCCGGACGGCGGAGTCCGTGGTGTTCACGCTCTGCCCGCCGGGGCCGGAGGAGCGGAACACGTCCACCTTGATATCCGCCTCCGGGATCTCGATCGAGTCGGTCTGCTCGATCAACGGAACTACTTCCACTGCGGCGAACGAGGTCTGCCGGCGGCCCTGGTTGTCGAACGGCGAGATGCGCACCAGCCGGTGGGTGCCTGCCTCCACGGAGAGGACGCCGAAGGCGTACGGCGCCTTGATCTCGAAGGTCGCGGACTTCAGGCCGGCCTCCTCCGCGTAGGAGGTGTCCAGCACAGCAGTGCCGTAACCGTTGCGCTCGGCCCAGCGCAGGTACATCCGCATCAGCATCTCGGCGAAGTCTGCGGCGTCCACACCGCCGGCACCGGCCCGGATGGTCACCACGGCCTCCCGCTGGTCGTACTCACCGGAGAGCAGCGTGCGGACCTCCAGCTCGGACAGCGCCTTGCGGATCGAGGTGAGCTCGTTGCCCGCTTCCTGAAGGGTGTCCTCGTCGTCCTCCTCGTGTGCGAGCTCCACCAGAGCCCCGAGGTCCTCGATCCGAGCGGCCAGCCTCTCCAGTCGCTCCAGATCGTGCTGGGCGTGGGAGAGCTTGCTGGTGACCTGCTGGGCGGAGTCCGGGTCGTCCCAGAGGTCCGGTGCGGCCGCCTGCTCGGACAGCTCCGCGATCCGGGCCCTCAGCTCATCTGGGTCAGTGACCGCGGTGATCTGGTCCAGGGTATGCCGGAGATTCTGGATCTCCTCGGAGAAGTCGATAGCCACAGTTGGCAAGGGTACGCGACGTCACCGCCGGCCCTGGTCGTCGGCCGATGAGCAGCTCAGCGCAGCCGGCGCGCCACGATCCGCCGGTACTGGCCGAGCAGGGACCGCACGGCGGCCGGAATGCGTTCGTCACCGGGGATGGCCAGCGACGCGAACGAGAACGGCAGGTTCGAGCTGGCCACCGTGCGGTGGTGGGAGAAGGTGTCGAACCCGAACTTGCCGTGATACTGCCCCATCCCCGAACCGCCGACCCCGCCGAACGGCAGCCCGGGCAGCGACTGGGACAGTGCCCAGTCGTTGCGTGCCACCCCACCGGAGCGGGTGCGGGACACGAACCGCCGGTAGTCGGCATCGTCCGGGCCGTACCAGGTGGCCACCAGCGGGGCGGGCTGCTCGGCCAAAGAGTCGATCACCTCGTCCACATCGGTGTAGGAGTGCACGGCCAGTACCGGCCCGAAGACCTCCTCGGAGGAAATGGTCATCTCCTCGGTGACCCCGAGCACCACGGTCGGTGGCAGGATCCGCGCCGCCCGCAGCGCTTCCTGCCCGGACTCGTCCGAGCGCACCGAAGACAGCACCTGGGCACCTTTGGACTCGGCATCCTCGAGCAGCGCGGAGATCCGCTCGTAGGCGTCGTCGTCGATCAAGGTGGTGACGTCGTCGGCAGCGAACATCTCCGGCATCACCTCGCCCCAGGTCGCGAACACGTCCTGGACGAACGCCCGGGTGGCCGAGCTGGGTACGTGCACCACGTCCGGGGAGATGCACACCTGCCCGGAGTTCACCACCCGCGCCTGCGCCACCCGTTCGGCCGCGCGGCGCAGCACCGAGCGCTTCTCGGCGGCGACCGGCGAGACCACCACCGGGTTCTTCCCGCCGAGCTCGAGGGTGACCGGGGTGAGGCGCTTCGCCGCCGCGGCCATCACCGCCGAGCCGGTCCGAGCGGACCCGGTGAAGAACAGGTGGTCCAGGTTCAACGAGGCGAATTCGCGGGAGACGCTCACGTCCCCGGTCAACACGGCCATCTCCTCGACGTCGAATGCGTCGTGCACGGCGTTGGCGAACACCTCCGAGGTGAGCGGCAGGTGCTCGGGCATCTTGATCATCACTCGGTTGCCGGCTGCGAGCGCGGACACCGCCGGGATCGCGGTGAGATTCAGCGGGAAGTTCCAGATGCCCATCACCCCCACCACACCGAGTGGTGAGGGGTGCACGGCGGCGTCCAGACCGCCGGCTCGAGCCGCCAGCGATCCGACTCGACCCCAGGGGCGATAGGGGCGCATCCAGGCGGCCACTCGGGCGCGAGCATGCTCCGCCTCGATCGCGAACGTGGCCAGGTCGGTGACCAGGGTCGTGACCGGGGACCGGTGGCCGAAGTCGGTGGAGATCGCCTCCACCAGCTCGTCGGTGCGGGCGACGACGGCGCTGGTGAACCTGTCGATGCGGTCCCGCCGGACGCCGGCCGACGGGGGTCCGTCGCGGTGGAAGGCGGATCGCTGCAGGTGCAGAACCTCCGACATCGGGGTCGAGGTGGTGGTGGCGCTCATCCCTCCACTGTGCCCCTTTCCCACCGCTCGCGCCAACATCGGCGCCGGCGCACGCGGGCGTACGTACCGCACTGCGGGCAGGGAGGCAAAGTTGAATGGACACCGAACGCGTGTCATGGTTCGGAACTGCCATGGGCTGCAGCCGCCTGCCCCTAGGCGCGTCATCAACGGACCGCAGGCGAATCCCAAGGATTCGCCGCTTTCTGGTCAAGAGTGGGACAGCCACTGACCAAGTTCGCATCAGGTGAGTGCCAAGAGGCCTGCACACCCAGAGCACCCCGTGAGCGCCCCGGTTCGGCAGCGGTCGAGGCCGGCGCGTCCGCAGCGCCCGGACCACGCCGCACCCGCTTTCGTGCTGTCCAGGCGCCCTCGCGAGAGAAGAATCCCCCGACAAAAGGAAAGTGTTCGTGGCTCACCCGTCTACGACCGCGCTCGGCGCGGTCACGGTCGTTCTCATCTTGCTGTTGTTCTACGGCGGGACGTTCCTCATCTCCACCCGGATCGGGAAGAAGCAGGAGAATGCCGACGGCTACATGACCGCCGGCAACAAGATCGGCTTCGGGGTCTCGGCGGCGAGCATGACGGCGACCTGGATCTGGGCCTCGTCGATGTACGCCTCGGCCACCTCCGGCTACACCTACGGCATCTCCGGCCCGATCCACTACGGGCTGTGGGGCGCGCTGATGATCCTGTTCATCTACCCGTTCGGCAAGCGCATCCGCGCGGTGGCACCACGAGCACACACGCTCGCCGAAGTGATGTTCGCCCGGCACGGCCGGTCCAGCCAGCTGATGCTGGCCGGATCGAACGTAGTGGGCTCGGTGATCAGCCTGATGTCCAACTTCATCGCCGGTGGTGCGCTGGTCGCCCTACTCTCCCCGTTCACCTTCCTCCAGGGCGTATTCGTGGTTGCCGGCGGGGTGCTGCTCTACACGCTGTGGTCGGGCTTTCGGGCCTCGGTGCTCACCGACTTCGTCCAGGTGGTCGCGATGCTCGGCGCCGTAGCGGTGATCGTGCCGTTCATCTTCTTCGCCGCCGACTTCCCGACGGCGTTCGAGACCGGCGGGGCCAACCTCACCGCCGAGCAAGGCAACTTCTTCTCCAGCGAGGCGTTCCTGCACCAGGGAGCGCCCTATATCGCCGCCGTGCTCGCCTATGCGATCGGCAACCAGACCATTGCCCAGCGGCTGTTCGCCGTCCGCGAGGACCTGATCAAGCGGACCTTCGTCACCGCGACCGTGGGCTACGGCGCCATGGTGATCGGCGTCGGCATGCTCGGCGTGCTCGCGCTCTACCTGGGTGTTGAGCCCACCGGCGGCGACCTGAACAACATCATCCCGCAGATGGCGGCGCAGTACCTGCCACCGGTGCTGCTGGTGCTGTTCTTCGTGATGATCATCGGGGCGTTGTCCTCCACGGCGGACTCGGACCTGGCGGCGCTGTCCTCGATCGTGATGACCGACGTCTACGGGCAGAACGTGGCCGGTAAGGACAAGGCCGACCCGAAGGTGATGTTGCTGGTGGGACGCCTGACGATGATCGTGGCCACCGCCGCGGCCGTGGCGTTCGCCAGCCTGCAGCTGAACATCCTGGACCTGCTCGTATTCGTCGGCGCTCTGTGGGGTGCCCTGGTGTTCCCGGTGATCGCGAGCTTCTACTGGGACAAGGTCACCAACAAGGCCTTCACGATCTCCGTGATCGCCGCGATCGCCTGCTTCCTGCCGGTGCGCTTCGAGCTGATCCCGATGGCCGGTGCGGTCGGGATCGTCGTGGACGTGCTGGCCGTGCTCGGCGTGGGCGTGGTGCTCGGGCTGATGGCCTTCGGCTTCTTCGGCGCCAAGGTGGGCAAGATCGTCGCGGTACTGGGCGTGCTGGCCGCTGCACCATGGGCACTGGGCACGCTGCACGACTACGCCACGTTGAGCGCGTCCCTGGTCGCCTACTCGGTGTCCACGCTGGTGTGCGTGGCACTGTCCTGGCGAAGCACGAGCCGGTTCGACTTCGCCGTGATCGCCCAGCGCGTGGGCGACTTCGATCCGAGCGCGGAGCTGCGCGACGGGGACGAGCCCTCCGACGCGACTGCGGTCCCCGGCCGCTGACCCACTTCCCTGCCAACAAAGGAGCCCGATATGTCCCTCTCCACCGTGCTGCTCACCGCGTACGTGCTGATCTGGCCGGTGCTGGTGGCCGGAGTGCTGTTCGTCATCTGCAAGGCGTTCTTCTCCGAGTGGCGCACCGCCCGCAAGGAAGGCCGCGACCTGGTCTGAGCCGGCCTGCTCTCCGCCGGCCTGGTCTGAGCCGGCCTGTTCTGAGCCGGCCTGGTCTGAGCCGGCCAGTTCTGAGCCGGCCAGTTCTGAGCCGGCCTGGTTCGGCCTACTGTGCCCGGTACGACGGCGCCGCTCACCTGCCCAGGTGAGCGGCGCCGTCGTTGTTCTGCTGGGCAGAAACGACTACCCCCTGGCCATTCCGGAGAACCGGAGCGGCCAGGGGGCAGGTGATCGGCTGGGCCGGGCGGCTCAGATCACCCAGCCGCCGCGACGGTAGGCGGGAGTGCCCAGGGCGAGCACCGCGAGCGCGGCCACCATCGCCCCGACGATCACCACGGACATGCCGAGAGCATTCGCGCCGACCAGACCGACCAGCGGGGCCACCAGCCCGGCGACACCGGACTGGGAGCAGCCGATCAGCGCTGCCGCGGCACCGGCGCGCTCCCCGTGCCGGGTCAGCGCCAGCGCGGAGGCGTTTGGCGGGATCAGCGAGTTGATCGCCAGCATCAGCCAGAGCGGGATGCACAGTCCGATCAGGCCGCCTGCACCGGTCGCCGCCATCACCAGCAGGACGATCGAGGTCAGCACTGAGGCGGGCAGCGCCAGGCGCATGATCCGTACCGGGGCGAACTTGCGCACTAGGGCTGCGTTCACCTGGGCACCGAGCACCAGGCCGAGGCCGTTGACCGCGAACAGGATGGCGAACTGCTGCTCGGTCAGCCCGTAGCCGTCCCGGATCACGAACGGGGAGCCGGAGACGTACGCGAACAGCGCGGCCATCGCCAGACCGGGCAGCAGCGCCAGGGCGAGGAACTGCGGGTCCTTCAGCAGCACCCGGTAGGAGCCGACCACTGCCCGGTTGGACCGGATCCGCTTCTCCGCCGGCAGTGACTCGGGCAAGAACTTCCACACGATCACCGCCAGCACCACCCCGTAGAGCGCGAGGGCGACGAAGACCGCCCGCCAGTCCCATACCGAGGCGATCAGCCCGCCGATCGTCGGGGCGAGCAAGGGAGCGACACCGATCACCAGCATCAACCGGGAGAGCATCGCGGATGCCTCCGCACCGATCAGCCGGTCCCGGATCACCGCGACGGCCACGACGGCCGCTGCCGCGTTACCCATCCCCTGGATGATCCGCAGCGCGATCAGCGGCGCCACTGACGGGGCGAACAGGCACAGCAGGGAGGCGACGATGTGCACGCTCACCCCGACCAGTACCGGCGCCCGGCGTCCGAACCGGTCGGAGAGCGGGCCGATCAGCAACTGGCCGAGTGCACCACCGATCAGCGTGGCGGTGATGGTGAACTGCACCGAGGCCTCACCGGCGGCGAGGTCGACGACCACCTCCGGGAGCGAGGGGAGATACATGTCCGTGGTCAATGCCCCGAGGGCGGCCATCGCGCCGAGGAGGAGGACGAGCTTGACCGTGGAGGATCGCCGGCGCGCCGGGGGTGCCGGTGTCGCAGTGGCTGGAGCGTCAGGGGTGGGGGCCGTGGCGACGGGGGCGTCAGTGGCGACGGGGGCGTCAGTAACGCCCGCAGCGGCGACCACAGCGGAGGTCTCCTCCACCGGGGCACGGTGCGGGGCGCCGTCGACGGCGGACATAGCGGGGCGAACGGAGGCGTCAGTAGTCACAGGGCAGCATTCCGGGGAGCAGGCGGGGCGGGCCGAGGCGGCCGGATGAGACGGGACCGGCGCGCGGGCAGGATAATGGGGGCGCAAAGCGACCCAGGTCCTATTGTGCTCGGTCCATGTGACCACGGTCGAATCGTTTCGTGAACATTCGGTGTGATTCCCGCGACAATCCCGTCCACGCCGCCCCACGACCGAGTTGAATCGACCACGGGACTGAATCGACCATCGGGTTGAATCGAATCAGTCGTTACTTCCTGCAGTGAGTAGTGCTCGCGGGTATCGCCTCACCGGGCCCGGTAACGAACGCCCTCCTGGCGGCCGAGCGACCCTCTCACCTGGCCGCCTGCCCGCCGCTTGGCCACCTGCCCGCCGCCTGGTGGTCAGCGCGATTTAGCAGCCTTCGCCGCCGCTTTCGCCGCCTTCTTCGTGGCGCGGACCTCCACCAGCGACTCGGCGTCACGGACGTCAGCGATCGAGCGACGAGCACCCTCGTCGCCGTACGCGCCCGCCTCCTCACGCCAGCCGGGCGCCCGCACGCCACGCTGCTTGCCCAGCAGCGCGAGAAAGATCTTCGCCTTCTGGTCCCCGAAGCCAGGGAGTGCCTTGAGCCGGCGGAGGATCTCCGCGCCGGTAGGCTCGTCGCGGGTCCACACAGCCGCCGCATCGCCGTCGTACTCACTGACCAGCACCTGACAGAGCGTCTGGATCCGCCCCGCCATCGACCCCGGAAACCGGTGCACAGCGGGCGGAGTGGCACAGAGCGTGGCGAACTCGTCCGGGTCCGCCACGGCGATCCCTTCTGCGCTGAGCTCCCCCATCCGGTCGGCGATCTTGGCCGGCCCGGCGAACGCGGTCTCCATAGCGACCTGCTGGTCGAGCAACATCCCGATCAGTAGCGCGAGCGGGTCGGATGCGAGCAAGCGGTCGGCAGCGTCATCACCGGTCAGCCAGAGCGAGTCTCCCATCGCTCCATGCTGCCACGATCCGGTCGATCGCGGGCCAGCGGTCCAGCACCGACGAGCGACGAGAGCGGCGAGGGATCAGGCGGCAGGAGGTGCTCACGCTCGGACCCTCACCCACCCTCGGTCAAGTGATAGTCAATGAAGTCCCCGTCAATACCTTCGGAGTTGTGGAGATTGTTTCAACACCGTAACGATGCCGAAGGCCGATTCTGCCTGCGCTCCGCCTTTGGCTCAAGGTCCCGAAATTGGCAGGATCCCGCCAGATGTCACTACGCCGAGAGCATGCGGATCAGAGCAGGAAACCGCGGCGCGCCGACGAATGTTCCGGTTGAGGCTGAGGGTGAGGTTCCCTAGCGTTACCAGGCATCACGACCTGTCGGCGTAGCCCGTCGGATGAATCCTGCCCAATTGCGCGGTCCTTTCGATACTTTGGAGTGGACCTCTCCACTGGGGAGGACCACCAGGCGACGCCCTCGTCCAACCGAAGGGACCATGATGGCAAATAGGATGCGACGTACGGTCGCAGTGACGGCGACCGCGGGTGCCCTCGCTCTCGGGCTAGCCGCCTGTGGCGACGGCGACGGCGGCGGCGAGAGTGAGGCTGGCGACGGCCACCTCGCCGAGCTTCAGGACTCCGGCACCATCACCGTCGGTATCGCCGGCGAGGAGCCCTACAGCTTCCTCGATGACTCCGGTGAGCCCACGGGGGCCACGATCGCCCTGCACGAAGCAGTGTTCGCCGAGATGGGCATCGATACCGTCGAGGCCACCGTCGTGGACTGGAACTCACTCATCCCGGGCTTGAACGCCGGCCGCTTCGATGCCGTGTCCGCCGGTATGTCGATTCTTCCGGACCGCTGTGCGAACGCACTCTTCAGCGACCCGGAGATCAGCTACACCACGGCGCTGATGGTGCCGGAGGGCAACCCCGAAGGCCTGCAGACCATGCAGGACATGGAGGGCACTGACCTCACGGTGGCAGCGATGACCGCGGCCATCGAGCAGGGCTACGCCGAGGACACCGGTATCGACCTGATGACGGTGGACGCCCCTGAGGACGGCCTGGAGGCCGTGGTCGCCGGGCGCGCCGACGCATTCGCACTCACCGGTATCTCGCTGCGGGCCCTGGCCGAGCGCAATGCCGATGCTCCGGTCGAGGTGACCGATCCGTTCGTCGCCGTGGTGAACGGCGTGGAGCAGGTCGGTGCCGGTGCCACCGTGTTCGCGCAGGGCGACGAGGAACTCCGGGACGCGTACAACGAGGCGTACCACAGCGTAGTCGGCAGTGCCGAAGACTTCGTGGGCATCGCTGGCGAGTTCGGCTTCACCGACGCTGAGTTCCCGCCGGAGGACGTCACCACCGAGATGCTCTGCAACGGGGACCTCCCCGAAGTCGAAGGCTGAGTAGCTCTACCGTGGACGGTCTCCTCGACCAACTGAGCCTGGCGGCGCCGCGCTTCTTGGACGGGCTGGTGATTACTCTCCAGCTCGGCCTGGGCGGCGCCGTCCTGGCTTTTGTGATCTCCGTAGTCCTAGGTCTGCTCACCCTCAGTGAGCACCTCTGGCTACGGGCTCCAGGACGCGTCGTCGTGGAGTTCTTCCGCGGCACCTCGCTGGTGGTGCAGCTCTTCTTCTTCTTCTTCGTCTTCCCACAGCTCGGGCTCGACCTCGAACCCATCCCAGCCGGGATCCTCGCCCTGGGCCTCAACTACGGTGCCTACGGCGCTGAGGTGGTCCGCGGCTCGCTGGCCGCTGTTCCGAAGGCGCAGTGGGAGGCCACGGTCGCACTCTCGATGAACCCGGTGCACCGAATGGTTCGGATCATCTGGCCGCAAGGCTGGGCACTGATGCTCCCCGGTCTGAACAACCTGCTGGTGATGCTGGTCAAGGGCACCGCACTGGCGAGCTTCATCTTCCTGCACGACATCACGTTCGTGGCCGACGATCTGCGCCGGACCATCGGCAAGCTGCTCGCCTTCGGAATCGCCTTCGCCCTCTACTACGCACTGAACCAGTTGCTCTCCAGCGGGATGCGGATCCTCGAGCGGCACGCGCAGCGCAAGCTGGGCCTGAAGCCGCCGAGCGGCAAGCAAGCGAAACGGGCAGCGGCACTGGCGGGGGTGAACTGATATGTCATGGGACATGGGCCTAGCCCTCGAGATGCTGCCGGACCTGCTTGAGGCGTTCGTCAAGATCACCTTGCTGGTCACCGTGGTGTCTTCGGTGGCCGCCGCCGTGCTCGGGATCGTCTGGGCGATCCTCCTCCGGGAGGGACCTCGGCCGGTCTCGGCCGTCGTCTTCCGGATCCTCGACATCATTCGGATGACCCCGATCCCGCTGCAGCTGGCGGCGGTGTACTCCTTCTTGATCGCTACCGACGTCTCCACCCTGTCGATCGGGATCGTGGTCTTCGGAATCCACTACTCCACCTACATGGCCGAGTCCTACCGGGCCGGGATCGAGTCGATTCGTCCCGGTCAGTGGGAGGCTGCCACGGCGTTGTCGATGTCGAAGACTCGGACCTGGCAGGCAGTCATCATCCCGCAGGCGCTGCGGGCCACTGTGCCCTCGCTCGGCAACTGGGCGATCGCGATGTTCAAGGACACCCCGTTCCTGATCATGATCTCGGTACCGGAGCTCGTCACCGTGGCCCAGGACCTCGGCGCGAACAACTTCAGCTACTTCGAGTCCATCACTCTCGCCGGCCTCATCTTCCTGGTGGCGAGCTACCCCACTGCCGTCCTGATGCGGAAACTGGAGAACCGTCTTGCCACCTACTGACGAATCCCTGCAGCCGGTGCCGGGTGCTCCGGCACTGACCTTCGACAACGTCGTCAAGAAGTTTGGCGACCTGACCGTGCTCAACGACCTCAACTTCCAGGTCGAGCGCGGCCAGCGCGTCACCCTGATCGGGCCCTCGGGTTCCGGGAAGACGACGATCCTGCGCCTGGTGATGACCCTGGAGTCACTCACCGGTGGCTACATCTCGGTCGATGGCGTTCCGCTCACCCACCTCGAGTCGAACGGCAAGCGAGTGGCACGGCGGCCCAAGGATGTCGCCAAGCTGACCCGTCGGATCGGGATGGTGTTCCAGCAGTTCAACCTCTTCCCGAACATGAGCGTGATCGAGAACATCATCGAGGCGCCGGTACACGTCCTCGGGAAGAGCAAAGAAGAGGCCCGCAATCGTGGCCTGGAACTGCTCGACCAGGTGGGCCTGAAGGACAAGGCCGACCAGCACCCGACCCGGCTCTCCGGCGGTCAGCAGCAGCGGGTGGCCATCGCCCGTGCGTTGGCGATGGACCCGGAGATCCTGCTGCTGGACGAGGTGACCTCCGCCCTGGACCCCGAGCTGGTGGGCGATGTGCTCAACGTGCTCCGTGACCTGGCGGAGTCCACCGACATCACCATGCTGATCGTCACCCACGAGATGCAGTTCGCTCAGGACGTCTCGCACCGTGTGCTGATGTTCGACAGCGGACACATCATCGAGGACGCCGAGCCGGACGTGATGTTCTCCAACCCGACGCACGACCGCACCAAGGAGTTCCTCAAGGCCGTCCTCTAGGTCGCAGCGCTTCGAGAGTTCGCCCGTCGGTCCGATCACTGAGTGGTCGAATCGGCGGGCGAAGTAGCGAGTGCATGGATTCAACCGCGCCCCGGCGGCGGGCCGGGCGGGCGGCGGGCAGGGCGGCGGGCCGGGCGGGAGTCAGGCGGGCTGCAGATCCAGGCGGCGCAGCCGGAGCGCGTTCAGCGCCACCACCACGGTCGAAGCGCTCATCAGCAGCGCACCCACCGCCATCGGCAGCACGAACCCGACCGGGGCCAGCACGCCGGCCGCCAGCGGCACAGCCACCAGGTTGTAGCCCGAGGCCCACCAGAGGTTCTGCTGCATCGTACGGTAGCTCGCCGCGGACAAGCGCAGCACGGAGAGCACGCTGCGCGGGTCGTCGCCGGCCAAGATCACCCCCGCCGAGGCTGCCGCGACATCGGTGCCGGCGCCGATCGCAATGCCCACATCCGCCTGAGCGAGCGCCGGGGCATCGTTCACCCCGTCGCCGACCATCGCCACGGTCCGGCCCTGTTCCTGCAGCTCGGCGACCTTGGCACTCTTGTTCTCCGGGCGGACCTGGGCGAAGACCTGGTCGATGCCCAGCTCCGCAGCCACCGCGCGGGCCACCGGCTCGGCGTCACCGGTGACCATCGCCACGCCCACTCCTTGCTCGTGCAACTCAGCCACTGCCTGCCGCGACTCCGCCCGCACCTCGTCCGCCAGGGCGAGCGCACCGACGATCTGTCCCTCGACCAGCACGTGCAGCACGGTCCGCCCCCGTTCACCCCAGGCGGAGGTCTCCGCCAGCGGCTCGAGGCCCAGCTCGCCGATCATGTGCGGGCCGCCCACCCGGACCTCGCGCCCGTCGATCTGAGCCGTGACACCACTGGCGGTCAGCGCCTGGAAGTTGCTCACGCCGGGCAGCTCGAGCCCACGCTCGGCCGCAGCGGCGACGATCGCCCGCGCGAGCGGATGCTCACTGTCCGACTCGGCGGCAGCGGCCCAGGCGAGCATCTCGTCAACGGAACCGATCACGCCCGAGCCGACCTCCGCCGTCGTGATGCCGGTGAGGACGGGTGAGCCGGTGGTGAGCGTGCCGGTCTTGTCGAAGAGCACCATGTCCACTGTGCGGGCGCGCTCCAGCGCGAGCCGGTCCTTGACCAGGACCCCCGCGCGGGCGGCACGTTCGGTGGAGATGGAGACCACCAGCGGGATCGCCAGGCCGAGCGCATGCGGACAGGCGATCACCAGCACCGTGATCACCCGGGTGAGAGCGTCGGCCGGGCTGCCCAGGAGCAGCCAGGCGATCGCGGTGAGCACAGCAGCTCCGAAGGCGAAGTAGAACAGCCAGCCGGCGGCGCGGTCGGCGAGGCGCTGCACCTTGGTGGTGGAGGACTGTGCCTCGGTGACCATCCGCTGGATCCCGGCCAGCGCAGTGCTCTCCCCCACTGCGGTGATCCGGACCCGCAGCGCAGAGTCGGTGGCTACGGTGCCGGCAACTACCTGGTCCCCGGCCTGGCGCGCCACTGGGGTGGACTCGCCGGTGATCATCGCCTCGTCCACGTGGGCGCGGCCTTCGGTGACCTCGCCGTCGGCGGGGATGCGCCCACCGGGGCGGACGATCACCAGGTCGTCGGTGGTCAGTTCTGCGACCGGCACGACGGCGGAGCTCCCGTCGGTCTCGAGCCGTTCCGCTTCGTCGGGAAGGAGCTGGGCGAGACTGTCCAGCGCCGAGGAGGTGCGCGCCAGCGAACCCATCTCGATCCAGTGCCCGAGCAGCATGATCACCACCAGCAGCGCCAGCTCCCACCAGAACTCCAGGTCAGGCGCGAGCAGTCCCACCGTGGCGGCCAGCGAGGAGGCGAACGCAACGGTGATCGCGGTGCCGATCAGCAGCATCATCCCTGGCGCCCTGGCACGGAGCTCGTCGACTGCACCGGTGAGGAACGGCCAGCCGCCCCAGGAGAAGATGACGGTGCCCAGGACCGCCGGGATCCAGGCGGTACCGGCGGGTGGGGTGTAGCCGAGGAGTTCGGCGAACATCGGGCTCAGCGCCACCGTCGGGACTGCGAGCACGAGCATGATCCAGAACAACCGGCGGAACTGGGCGACGTGGTCGCCGTGGCCCCCGTGGCCGGTGTGGTCCTGGTGGTCAGCGTGGCCGCCGTGGCCTTGGTGATCGCCGTGATCCGCACCGTCGTGGTGCGCCTCGTGGGACCGATCGGTTCCGATATTCATCCGGGTGACTCCCTCCATCGCCGTCCTGGCACAAAGGATACCCCCCTAGGGTATTTGACGCGCGTCATTGGCGCATCGGAGGTACCTTCCGGGATCGGAGCCAATCTGTGACTTCTCTCCGATCCCGGAAGTTACCTCCGTTGGAGACAGCGCTGCAGATGGCTGCGCCCGGGGGCCGGTACCGGGTCACTGAGGAGGCCAGGTCCTCGGGCCGGTACGGTCGGGACGTGCTTCCTGCTGCTACCGCCCGGCTGTGCTTCCGGGAGATGACCGAGGACGATCTGGATGCGATGGCCGCACTGCTGGGCGATCCGGCGGTGATGACCTACTACTCCGCGCCAAAGACCAGGGAGCAGGCACTGGCGTGGATCACGTGGAACCAGGCCAACTACGCGGCACACGGCTACGGCCTGTGGCTGATGCGCACCCGCGACGGCGAGTTCGTCGGCGACTGCGGGCTCACGTGGCAGCGGGTCGGCGGCACGCCGATGCTCGAGGTCGGCTACCACGTGCGGGCCGCACTCCAGGGGCGCGGATACGCCACCGAGGCTGCGGCCGCGTGCCGCGATCTCGCTGCCGGCAGCATCGGCGTCGATAGCCTCGCGGCAATCATCCATCCGCAGAACGTCGCGTCCCGGCGGGTGGCGGAGAAGATCGGGATGGCGCACCGCATCGACGACCGGTCGCCGAGTGGAGAGCTCCGCACCGTGATGGGGATGCGCCTACAACCCTCGCCGTAGCCGGATCGCGCCGGACGCTCATCCGGTCCGGGGGTCAGAAGCTCAGGCGGTCCCGGCCTCGGCAGTGGTTGGACGGTCATCGGCATCCAACGTCTCCACGCGGTGCAGCACGAGATGAGCGACCAGACCGGCCAGTCCCACGCACAACACGGCATCCACCCCATGGGCGAGGAAGGCACCGATCGCGGTCGGCCCGCCCCAGGCGTTGCGGGTGAACTCAGGATCCAGCCCCGCGGTCACCTGCATGCCCATCCGCAACACCAGGTAGCCGATCAGCGCTGCGATCAGAACGAACACGGTGCACCGCAGCACCCCGGTGAACGACCTACGGGAGAACGTCAGCCGGATCCGCGCACCGGTGCGCCGGGTCCAGGGCGAGACCAGCCAGCGCAGGGACCCGGTCAGCAGGGTGGCCAGCACCCCGGCGGCAACAACGATCGCGCTGACCACCAGATGAGCAGCGATGGCGTTGTCTTCTGGGCGGTGCGGCTCCTCCGGCACGTCCGCCCCGAGAGTGAGCGCACCGAGCACGAGGCCGAGGGCGAACAGGATCCCGGTGATCAACACCAGTGGTCGCGACCAGCCGGCGGAGTGCGGTGTGGAGCGTTCAATCATCCGGTCCACTACAGCCTGACCGCGGGCGCCGGCGCAACAGATTTGCGCCTGCCGCCTGAGGGTCTCGCCATCACATCAAGTAAATGTAGTTGCGACTCTAACTGAAGGGGCTAGTATGTGTCTTGATAACCCTTACTCGTTCATCAGGGTCCCGATCGGCGAAGGAGCAGCACTCATGCAGCTCGCGGTCTCCACGGTGATCTTCGCCCTGCGCGCGGACGAGCAGTCCGCGAAGCAGCGCGGCCCCGAACTCTGGCTGCCGTTGGTGTGCCGGGTTCGTGATCCCTACGACGGCTACTGGGCGCTCCCCGGCGGCCCGCTGGGCGACCACGAGGGCCTCGCCGACTCGGCGGCCCGTACCTTGGACGAGACCACCGGCCTGCGCCCCGCCTACCTGGAACAGCTCTATGCCTTCGGCGAGCCCGAGCGCGGCGCCGGCGCCGGCGGTGTCACCCGCCGCACCTCCGCCAGTGCCCCGAAATCAGCCGCCGACCGGATGGTCTCGATCGTCTACTGGGCGCTGCTCGGCAGCGATGAGGCAGCCCGGGCGCGGGTGGGTCAGAACGTACGCTGGCTCACCGCCGAACGCCTCCCCCGCCTCGCCTTCGACCACAACCTGATCGTCGAGTACGCCCTCTGGCGGCTGCGCACCAAGATCGAGTACGCCCGGATCGCGCACGCGTTCCTCGGCGAGACCTTCACCTTGAGCGAGCTACGCGAGGTGCACGAGATCGTGCTGCAACGCGACCTGGACCCGGCGAACTTCCGCCGTCAGATCGAGGCGAGCAACGCCGTCGTCCGCACCGAAGAGTTCCGCACTGGCGGGCGGCACCGCCCGGCGCGGCTGTACCGCTACAACAGCGCCATCGAACCGGTGGACCTCGGCCCACTCGCCCCGCGCAACGCACCACCCTCCTCCCCCGACCAAAGGAGCAGGCCATGACCACGGCCTCCGTCGACACCCGGATCCAGCTCATCGCCACCGGCAAGGAACCGGGCAGCACCTGCAGCGACGACCTCGCCTCCGGTCCATGGGAGTTCGACGCCCAACCCCCCGGGTACGGCCCGGGCGCCTCGATGGCCGATGCGATCCCCGCCGCCACCCCGCGCCAGGGCGAGCTGCCGGCCGCCTACCGCGAGGCCGACACTGCCGAGCTGCACGAGCGCATTCGCGCCGCCAAAGCCACCCTCGGTGAGCGGGTAGTGGTGCTCGGCCACTTCTACCAGCGAGACGAAGTCATCCAGCACGCGGACTTCGTCGGTGACTCCTTCCAGCTCGCGAACGCCTCGCTGACCCGGCCCGAGGCGGAAGCGATCGTCTTCTGCGGAGTGCACTTCATGGCCGAGACCGCGGACCTGCTCTCCCGGCCCGAGCAGGCGGTGATCCTGCCGAACCTGGCTGCCGGCTGCTCGATGGCGGATATGGCCGATATCGACCAGGTGGAGGAGTGCTGGGAGCAGCTGATGGAGGTCTTCGGCAGCGAAGGCGACGCCGAGGGCCGTCAGCCGGTGATCCCGGTGACCTACATGAACTCCTCCGCCGCGCTGAAGGGGTTCTGCGGCCGCAACGGCGGGATCGTGTGCACCTCCTCGAACGCCGCCACCGTGCTGGAGTGGGCGTTCGAGCGTGGGCAGCGCGTGCTGTTCTTCCCGGACCAGCACCTGGGTCGCAACACCGCCAAAGCGATGGGCATCGGGCTGGACCAGATGCCGATGTGGAACCCGAACAAGCCGCTCGGCGGTAACGACGAGGCCGGGTTGGACGCCGCGAAGGTGATCCTCTGGCACGGATTCTGCTCCGTGCACCGCCGGTTCACCACCGACCAGATCGCTCACGCCCGAGCCACCCACCCCGACGTCCGCGTGATCGTGCACCCGGAGTGCCCGATGCCGGTGGTCGACGCGGCGGATGAGTCAGGTTCCACCGACTACATCCGCAAGGCGATCGACGCCGCCACCGCACCCACCACGTTCGCGATCGGCACCGAGGTCAACCTGGTGCAGCGCCTCGCCGCCCAGTACCCGCAGCACACCATCTTCTGCCTGGACCCGGTGATCTGCCCGTGCTCCACGATGTACCGGATCCACCCCGGCTACCTGGCCTGGGTGCTGGAGTCGCTGGTGGCCGGTGAGGTGGTCAACCAGGTGCAGGTCAGCCAGGACGTGGCCGACCCAGCGCGGCTCGCGCTGGAGCGGATGCTCGCCGCGAAGCCGCGGGCGTGAGCATGCCGCGCGTGCTGATCGTCGGCACCGGGATTGCCGGACTGACCGCTGCCCTCACCCTGGCCGGGCGCGCAGAGGTGACGGTGGTGACCAAGGCTGGCGCCGCCGTCAGCAACACGGGTAAGGCCCAGGGCGGGATCGCCGCGGTGACCTCCGCTGATGACCGGGTGGCTCTACACGTGCAGGACACGCTCACCGCGGGTGCGGGCTGGTCCGACCGTGCCGCGGTGCAGGTGCTCTGCGCAGAAGGGCCGGCCCGGATCGCCGACCTGATCGAGGCCGGGGTGCGTTTCGATACCGCCGACGACGGCGCACTCGCCCGTGGTCTGGAAGCCGCCCATTCGCGTGCTCGGGTGTTGCACGCTGGTGGCGATGCCACCGGCGCCGTCATCGCCGGCGGGCTGCTCGCTGCCGCTGCGCGCGCCGGGGTGCAGGTGCGCGAGCAGGTGCTGGTCACCGAGCTGTTGCGCGCCGGCAGGCGGGTGGTCGGGGCGAGGCTGGTGGACCTGACCACGGGGCGCCTCGAGTGCCACGAAAGTGACGCCGTCGTGCTGGCCAGCGGTGGGGCCGGACAGCTGTACCCGTACACCTCGAACCCGGGGGTGGCCACCGGTGACGGTGTGGCGCTCGCCGCGCGGGCCGGTGCCGGGCTGGCGGACCTGGAGCTCTACCAGTTCCACCCGACCACGCTGGCGCTGCCCGGCAACTTCCTGGTCTCCGAAGCGGTGCGTGGCGAGGGTGCGGTGCTGCGGGACGTGACCGGTCAGCGGTTCATGCTCGGCGTGCACCCGGACGCCGAGCTCGCCCCACGGGATGTGGTGGCACGTGCCGTGGCGGCGCAGATGCTCAGCACCGGAGCGCCAGTGACCCTCGATGCCACCGCTCTGGGCGAGGACTTCCTGCGCAGGCGGTTCCCGAGCATCGATGCTGCCGTGCGGGCGGCCGGGCTGGACTGGGCGCACCAGCCGGTACCGGTCACCCCGGCGGCACACTACTGGATGGGCGGAGTGGCCACCGACCTGTGGGCGCGGACCTCGGTGCCGGGTCTGCTGGCCGTGGGCGAGGTGGCCTGCACCCAGGTGCACGGGGCCAACCGGCTCGCGTCGAACTCGCTGCTCGAGGGGGCGGTGTTCGGTCATCGGGCCGCGCGGGTGCTGCTCGGCGACCCGGCGGCCGAGGATGACCCCGCAGGCCCGCAGCGCGCGGGCCTGGTCTTCGCCGACGCGAGCGCAGGCGCTTCCGCTGAAGCGCTTGGCCGGGCAACGGGCGCTCCCGCGGGAGCGTTCGTGACCGGCGCCCCCGCGGGAGCTTTCGTGACCGGCGCCCCCGCGGGAGCGCCGGAACCCTTCAGCCGCGCCGCGCTACAGGAACTGATGTGGACCCACGCCGGGCTGATCCGGGACGAGAACGGACTCGCCCACGCCGAAGCCGTGCTCGAGCGCAGGGCCGCGGTAGCCGAATCGACCAGTGCTGCCGACCCTCTAGCCGCACACGAAGACGAGTCGGAGTTTGTGCAGCATCCCGCTGCACAAGCCGACCCTCTGGCCGCGCAAGAGAACGCGAACCTGCTTCTGCTCGCTCGTCTGGTGGTCCGTGCCGCCCGCACGCGGACCTCCTCCCTCGGTGCGCACTTCCGCGGCGACGCCCCCGCTCCGGCCACGGGTGGGTCGATCCTCTCCCCCGAGCTCGTTCTGGAGACCCACTGATGCTCACTCCCACCACTGTTAGCTCTGTCGTCGCCGCGGCGCTTGCCGAGGACGCCCCGTGGGGTGACGTGACCTGCGAGGCGTTCGTACCGCCGTCGGCAACGGCCGTAGCGCAGCTACGCGCCCGCACTGACGGCGTGCTCGCCGGGGCTGAGGTGTTCACTGCGGCGTTCAGGCTCACCGATCCGGGTGTCGCCGTGCAGTTCCACACCGGCGACGGCGCCCGGTTCCGTTCCGGAGAAGTGCTCGCCGAGGTGCAGGGGCCGGCAGCCGCCGTGCTGCGTGCCGAGCGGATCGGGCTGAACTTCGCCCAGCGAATGTCCGGTATCGCCACGCTCACGGCCCGCTACGTGGCCGAGGCGGCGGGGACGAAGGCGCGCATCGTGGACACTCGCAAGACCACTCCAGGGCTGCGGGCCCTGGAGCGGCATGCGGTGCGGGCCGGCGGCGGATTTAACCACCGGTTCTCGCTGTCGGATGCGGTGATGGTCAAGGACAACCACCTGGCGGTGGCCGCCAACCAGGGGCTCTCGGTGACCGAGGCGCTGCTGGCCGCGCGCGAGCGGCTGGGGCACACCACCCACCTGGAAGTGGAGGTGGACCGCTTGGACCAGATCGAACCGGTGCTTGCCGCCGGGGTGGACACGATCATGCTGGACAACTTCTCCCTGGCGGACCTGCGCACGGGGGTGGCGCAGGTGGCCGGCCGGGCGATCGTCGAGGCCAGCGGCACCATCGGGCTGGAGCAGGTGCGTTCCGTGGCCGAAACCGGGGTGGACGTGATCTCGGTGGGGGCGCTGACCCACTCCGCACCGGCGCTCGACCTCGGGCTCGACGTCACGGTGGCCGGTCCGGGCGCGCAGGACTGAGCCGATGTATCTGGACGCTGCAGCAACCGCGCCGATGCGCCGGGAAGCCCTGGAGGCCGCCTGGCCCTACCTGACCGGGGAGTTCGGCAACCCCTCCAGCCAGCACAGCCTGGGCGAACGGGCGGCGGCCGGGCTGACCGCGGCGCGGCGGCAGGTGGCGGGGGTGCTGGACTGCCGGGCCAGTGAGGCGGTGTTCACCTCCGGCGGCACCGAGGGCGCGAACCTGGCGATCAAAGGACTGGCGCTGGCGAACCCGCGGGGGCGGCATCTGGTCACGGCCGCGACCGAGCACGAGGCCGTGCTCGAATCGGTGGATTATCTGCGCCGGCTGCACGGGTTCGAGGTCTCGTTCGTGGACGTGACACGCGCAGGCGTGGTGACGCCGGACGCCCTGACCGCCGTGCTGCGCGAGGACACCACGCTGGTGTCCGTGGCGCTGGCGAACAATGAGATCGGGACCGTGCAGGACCTGGCGGCGCTGGCTGGGGTGGCGCATGGGGTGGGGGCACTGGTGCACACCGACGCCGTGCAAGCCGCGGGCTGGCTGGACCTGGACGTGCGCGAACTGGGGGTGGACGCACTGAGTGTGTCCGGGCACAAAGTAGGTGCCGGGAAGGGCATTGGCGCGGTGTTCCTGCGTGGGCGGCTGCCGGTGGAGCCCGTGCTGCACGGTGGTGGGCAGGAGCGCGAGCGCCGGTCGGGGACGGAGAACGTGGCCGGTGCGGCGGCGCTGGGGGCAGCGTTGAGCCTGGCGGATGCGGAGTGCGGTGAACGGGCTGAGCGGATCGCCGCGGCACGCGATGCTTTCATCGCCCGGGTGCGTGAGCTGGTGCCGACGGCGGTGCTCACCGGGGCGGAGCAGGGTTCTGCCACTGCTGTTGTCGGCGTCGAGGGCTTCGGCCGGCTGCCGAACCACGCCTCGTTCTGCTTTCCGGGCGTCTCCGGTGAGGCGGTGCTGCTAGAGCTGGAGCGGCGCGGGGTGATCAGTTCGAGCGGGTCGGCCTGCGCGGCTGGCTCCGACGAACCTTCGCACGTGCTGCTCGCCTGCGGGATCGACCCCGAGATCGCACAGACCTCGGTGCGCTTCACCTTCGGCTCCGACGTAGACGTCACGGGCCTACTCTCCGCGGCGGACTCCGTGGGCGAGGCAGTGGCCGCGGTCACCGCGATCTGAGCACCGCGACTCAGCCCACCTACGGCGAGGGATCCGAACCGTCAGAGCCGGACGAGCATCTTCCCGGTGTTGGCCCCACCGAGCATGTCGATGAACGCCTGGGGCGCGTTCTCGAGTCCATCGCGGAACGTCTCGTCGCCCTGCAGCCGGCCGCCGGCGAGCCACTCGGCCGCCTTGCCCCGGTACTCCTGCGCGAGGTGCGCGTACTGCCCCACGATGAAGCCGCGCAGCGTGAGGTTCTTGCCGATAGCCAGCGAGAGGTTGTGTGGTCCGGGCGGTGGTTCGGTGGCGTTGTACTGCGAAATGGCACCGCACATCGCTACTCGACCAAACAGCCTCAACTCACCGATCGCGGCCTCGAGGTGGTCGCCGCCGACGTTGTCGAAGTAGACGTCGATACCCTCCGGAGCCGCAGCACGCAGGCCGTCGTGCACCGGGCCGTCCTTGTAGTTGAAGGCCTCGTCGTAGCCGAGCTCGCGGATCCGGGCGACCTTGTTCGCCGAGCCGGCCGAACCGATCACCTTCCCCGCACCTAACGCTCTGGCGATCTGACCGGCCGCCTGGCCGACGGCCCCCGCGGCCCCGGAGACGAAGACGGTATCCCCCTCGCGCATCTCGGCTACTGCGGTCAGCCCGACATAGGCGGTCAGCCCGGTCATGCCGAGGATCCCGAGGTACCGGGACGCCGGAGCGGCCCCGACGTCCACGACAGAGGCCGCTGCCGCCGGCAGTATCGCGTGCTCACGCCACCCGGACCCGTGCAGGACCTGCGACCCGACGGCGACCTTGGCGGAGCGGGATGCGATGACCTCGCCCACGGCGCCGCCATCCAGCGGGGATCCCACGTCAAACGGGGCGACGTAGGACTTCACGTCGTTCATCCGGCCGCGCATGTACGGGTCCACGGACATGACAGTGTTGCGCACGAGGATCTCCTCGGCGCCGAGCTCGGGCAGATCGACGGTCTCGACTCGGAAGTCGTGGGTCTCCGGCTTGCCGTGCGGCCGCGACGCAAGGGCGATCTGGCGGGTGGTGGTGGGCGTCTGCGTCATGTGATCAGTCCTGGGTGGCGGGGAGGGTCGTGTCGATGATGCCTCGGGTGGCGTTTTCGACCACAGCAGGCTACCTCCGTCGTACGACGGCGGCCACGTCAGCTGGACGTCAAGGCGCCGACGGCCCGCACGCCAAACCGGCCTCGGGCATCCGCGCTGCCCACTACTACCGCGAGCCGCTGGGAATCCGCGTGTAAACAGCCGTTGACTAACGGTGAACGAAGGTTTACCTTTGCGGTATGGCTACCACCCGCGAGCGGATCCTTGCCGCGGCCGTCGTCTGCTTCGGCCGCGACGGCTTCGACGTCGGCCTGCGCGAGATCGGCGCCGAAGCCGGGTTCAGCGCCGCCCTGGTGGTTCGGCAATTCGGCTCCAAGGAGGGCCTGCGACGAGCCTGCGACGAGCACATCCGGGCGGAGATCGTGCGGGTGAAGGAGGAGCATATCGTCGAGCAGGACGGACGCAGCGTGCTCGCTCACCTGGCGCACTTGGACGAGTACACCCACATCACCGCATACGTCGTGCAGAGCCTGCTGGACGGCGGAGCGCTGGCCCGTTCCTTGATCGAGCACATGGTCACCGATGCGTCGAACTACATGGCCCATGGGGAGCGGGCGGGCCTGATCCGACTCTCCCGCGATCCGCAGGCCCGGGCCCGCTACCTGACTTACGCCGGACTCGGCGCCATGCTCATGCAGTTGAAGTTTGCCGAGGGGGAGTCGGTCGATGCGGTCGGAGTGCTCCGCGCCGTGATGGACCAGCAGATGCTGCCCATGCTCGAGGTCTACTCCGAGGGTCTGTTCACGGACGGTCGCTATCTGGACGCCCTGCTAGAAGTCAGCGACGCTGACCACGTACCACCTACCCGCCACGAACCGACCACCGTCCCGCACGACGTCGCGACCGACCCACCGGGGTGAGGGCGCGGTCACCGGCACCCTGGTCCGCACCGGCTCTCGGAGCCTGGCGCGGCCCGCCGCCTACCTCCCGTACGCACGGCAGTTGACTGCCGCTGCGGACAGTTCGGGTGCCACACAGCATCCCGCGGAGTCCTCTCCGCCCCGCGAAAAGGAGTTCCGAGATGGCAGACGTCATCACCACCAGCAATCTCGTCAAGGACTACGGCAAGGTCCGCGCCCTGAACGGGCTCGACCTGACCGTGTCCGCTGGCGAAGTACACGGCTTCCTCGGCCCGAACGGCGCTGGGAAGACCACCACTATCCGCATCCTGCTCGGACTGCTGCGCCCCACCTCGGGCACCGCCCAAGTGTTCGATCAGGACCCGGTGACCCACGCCGTCGACCTGCACCGCCGGCTCGCCTATGTCCCCGGTGATGTGGAGCTCTGGCCGAACCTGACTGGCGGTGAGGCGATCGACATCTTCTCCCGGCTGCGCGGGCACGCCGACCGCGACCTGGTCGAGTACCTCGCCGGCCGGTTCGATCTGGACCTGAGCAAGAAGGGCCGTACCTACTCCAAGGGCAATCGGCAGAAGGTGGCCTTGGTGGCCGCACTCGCCAGTCAGGTAGAGCTGCTCGTCCTGGACGAGCCGACCGCCGGTCTGGACCCGCTGATGGAAGCGGTGTTCCAGGAGTGCATCCGGGACGCGACGGAGCGTGGCACCTCGGTGCTGCTGTCCAGCCACATCCTGGGCCAGGTGGAGGCTCTGGCCGACCGTGTCTCCATCGTGCGGGCCGGGCAGATCATCGAGTCCGGCACCCTGGCAGAGCTGCGCCACCTGACCCGGACCTCGGTGCAGGTCACCGCCGCAGGCAACACCTCCCCCCTGGCGGACCTGCCCGGTGTGCACAGTCTGACCACCGCTGACGACCAGACCCGGTTCGAGGTGGACGGCGAGCACATGGGCGCCGTGGTCCGCGCACTCGGCCCGATGGAGGTGGCGTCTCTGACTGCCCATCCGCCCACGCTGGAGCAACTGCTGCTGCGGCACTACGGCGACGGTGATGCCGGCACCGCAGTCGCCGACGAGAAGACGGCCGAAGCCGCCGCGAGCGAACGGGCCGATCGCGAGCCGGCCAGGGACTCGAGGCGGCACGCTACGACCAAGGGGGCACAGTGACCACCGTCGCCGCACCGGTCGCCCGCACCGACCACGGCTCCGCGCTGACCGGCACCGGAACCCTGCTGCGATTCATGCTGCGGCGGGACCGGGTGCGGCTGCCCGCATGGATCGTCGGTATCAGCATCTTCGTTCCGTACTTCTTCACGGCGTTCCAGACCTTGTTCCCGAGCGCCACCGAGCTGGCCGAGGTGGCCGCATTCACCACCGGACCGATGATCGGTCTGCTCGGTGGCCCGGGCTACGGCCTGGGCGCCGAGCTGACGTACTTCACCTTCTTCAACGCGATCTACGTGCTGTACTTCATGCTCGCGGCAGCGGCGATGAACATCCTGCTCGTGTCCCGGCACACCCGGGTGGAGGAGCAGACCGGCCGGGCGGAGCTGGTCCGAGCGAACGTCCTGGGCCGGCACGCAGCCCTGGCGGCCACCACCATCCTCGCCGTGGCGAGCAACGTGGCGCTCTTCGTCCTCGTCCTCGCCGGCCTGCGCGGCTTCGATGCGCCGATGTCCGGTGCTGCACTCGTGGCGGCAGGTATCAGTGTGTTCGGTCTGGTGTTCGCAGCCGTGACCATCACGGCGGTGCAGATCAGCGAGTACTCGCGGGTAGCCAGCGGGATCGCAGGTGCGGTCCTGGGCGGCGCCTTCGTGCTTCGCGCTGCTGGCGACCTGATCGGCGATCACGGTAGCGCGCTGTCCTGGATCACACCGTTCGCCTGGTCCCAACAGACCCGTGCCTTCGTGGACGAACGCTGGTGGCCGCTACTAATCTCTCTGACGGCGGCGGTCGCCCTGACCATTCTCGGCTTCGTGCTCTCCACCCGACGGGACCTGGGTGCGGGCCTGCGGGCCACTCGGCGCGGGCATGACCGGGCACGCGCCTGGTTGAGCTCACCGGTCGCGCTCGCCTGGCGGCTGCACCGCGACTCGGTCCGGGGCTGGGCGATCGGACTGATCGCCGGCGGGCTGATCTACGGGTCCACCGCGCAACCACTCGCGGACTCGTTCCAGGACCTGTCCGGCACGCTGGGCCAGGTCCTGGCCGGCGGTCAGGGCGACCTGCTCACCGGGTACCTGAACATGATGGTGGTGATGATGGTGATCGCCACCGCGATCTTCCAGGTCCTCGCGGTGTCCAAGGTGCGCACCGAGGAGACCGACGGGCGTACCGAGCCGGTGCTGGCCACCGCCGTGAGCAAGCAACGCCTGCTGGGCGCCCACCTGGGGGTGGTGGCGGTGGCCGGTGTAGTGCTGCTGGTGCTGTCCACCGCGAGCATGGGGCTGACAGCGGCCGCGGGGACCGGTGACTGGTCACTGCTCGGTGAGCTGACCGTGGCGGGCCTGGTCTACTCCCCTGCCCTGCTGGTGGTGCTCGGCCTCGCGGCCGCCTTGTACGGCCTGAACCCACGGCTCCTCGGCATCGCGTCCGCGGTGCTGGCGTTCAGCGGGCTCGCCGCGTTCTTCGGGGAGATGATGGAGCTGCCCGAGGCGGCGCAAGCGATCTCGCCCTGGCACTACACGCCCACCTACCCGGTGGAGTCGGTCACGGCACTACCGCTGGTCGTCCAGCTGGCGGTGTTCACAGGCCTGGCCGCGACGGGTATCTGGGCGTTCGGCCGCCGCGACCTGCGCTCGGTGTGACCCGACCCTGTAGGTGCCACTTGTTGTCGCGCCGCCTGCCGCGAAGCGACGAAAACTGGCACCTACAGGGTGGGAGCAGTGCGGCGACCGACCGGCTCAGTCCCCGGCAGCCACACCGGCCGCCGCAGCCACCGACGTCTCTCGGGCGAGCACGGCGTCGATCAGCTGGCTGACCCAGTCCAGCAGCGCCTCGTCCCGCAGCGCCACCCCACCCACCCGGGAGGTGGTCGGCGCGGGCACCAGCACGGTGCGGATCGCGGGCTTGTGCACAGTGCCCGGGTAGAGCCGCTTCAGCCGCAGCTGGGCGGATTCGGGCAGCTCCACCGGTGCAAACCGGATGTACTTGCCCTGCCCGGTGATATCCACCAGACCGGCGGAGCGGGCCTTGATCCGCAGGCCCGCCACGGCGAACAGCCGCTCCACCTGCTCCGGTACCGGCCCGTACCGGTCCACCAGCTCCTCGCGCACCTGGGCCAGCGCCTCCTCACCACTCACCTGGGAGAGCTTGGTGTACGCCTCCAGCCGGAGCCGCTCATGCGCGATGTAGTCGTGCGGGATGTGCGCGTCGATCGGTAGCTCGAGCTTGAGCTCGGACAGCTCCTCCGTCTCTTCCCCCTTGGCTTTGGCCACCGCCTCGGAGACCATCCGCACATACAGGTCGAAGCCCACACCGGCGATGTGCCCGGACTGTTCCCCGCCGAGCAGGTTGCCCGCGCCACGGATCTCCAGGTCCTTCATCGCCACCTGCATCCCGGCGCCGAGATCGGTGTGCGCGGCGATGGTCTGCAGCCGTTCGTGTGCCGTCTCGGTGAGCGGCTTCTCCGGCGGGTAGAGGAAGTAGGCGTAGGCACGTTCTCGCCCGCGGCCCACCCGGCCGCGCAGCTGGTGCAGCTGGGACAACCCGAACACGTCGGAGCGCTCCACGATCAGCGTGTTCGCGTTCGAGATGTCCAGCCCGGTCTCCACGATCGTGGTGCACACCAGGACGTCGAACCGCTTTTCCCAGAAGTCCACGATCACCTGCTCCAGCTGGTGCTCGTTCATCTTCCCGTGCGCGACGGCGATTCGTGCGTCGGGTACGAGCTCGGCCAGTTTCGCTGCGGTTTTGTCGATCGACTCCACCCGGTTGTGCACGTAGAAGACCTGCCCCTCGCGGAGCAGCTCGCGGCGGATCGCGGCGGCGATCTGCTTCTGCTGGTACGGCCCGACGAAGGTGAGCACGGGGTGGCGCTCCTCCGGCGGGGTGGCCAGCGTGGACATCTCCCGGATCCCGGTCACCGCCATCTCCAGGGTGCGCGGGATCGGGGTGGCCGACATCGCCAGCACGTCCACGTTCGTGCGCAGCTGCTTGAGCGTCTCCTTGTGCTCCACCCCGAAGCGCTGCTCCTCGTCGATCACCACCAGGCCGAGGTCCTTGAACCGGACGTCCCCGGTGATCAGGCGGTGGGTGCCGATCACCACGTCCACGGCGCCGCTGCGCACCCCCTCGCGCACCGCCTCGGCCTCGGCGGAGGTCTGGAACCGGGACAGCGCCTTGACCACCACCGGGAACCCGGAGTACCGCTCGGCGAACGTGTCCAGGTGCTGCTGCACCAGCAGCGTGGTGGGCACGAGCACGGCCACCTGTTTACCGTCCTGCACCGCCTTGAATGCGGCACGAATGGCGATCTCGGTCTTGCCGTAGCCGACGTCCCCGGAGATCAGCCGGTCCATCGGCATGGACTTCTCCATGTCCGCCTTGACCTCATCGATCGAGGAGAGCTGGTCCGGGGTCTCCACATACGCGAAGGCATCCTCGAGCTCGCGCTGCCACGGGGTGTCCGGGGCGAACTGGTGCCCCCGGGTGGCCATCCGCGCGGCGTAGAGCCGGATCAGCTCGTTCGCGATCTCCTTGATCGCGCGCCGGGCGCGGGACTTGGTCTTCGCCCAGTCGGAGCCGCCGAGCTTGTTCACGCTCGGTGCCTCGCCACCGGTGTACTTCGTCACCTGGTCCAGGGAGTCCGTGGGCACGTACAGCCGGTCCCCGGGGTGCCCGCGCTTGGACGGTGCGTACTCGATCACCAGGTACTCACGGGTGGCCGCGGTCTTGCCGGTCCCGACCGTGCGCTGCAGCAGCTCCACGAACTGGCCCACGCCGTGCTGCTCGTGCACCACGTAGTCCCCCGGACGCAGCGCCAGCGGGTCCACCACGTTGCGTCGGCGCGCGGGCAGGGTCCGCATGTCCCGGGTGGAGGTGCCGGCGCGGCCGGTCAGGTCCGCCTCGGTGAACACTGCCAGCCGGAGTGTCTCGGAGACGAACCCACGCCCGACGCTGGCGGTGGTGACCAGCACCATCCCGGCCACCGGTAGGTCCGGGTCCTCCCCCGCGCGGGCGTCGGAGCCGGCGGGTTCCACCTCGGCGACCAGCCGGGCGGGCACGTCGGCGTCGAGCAGCTGTTCCACCATCCGCCGGGCCGGTCCGGGCCCTTCGGTGACCAGCACCAGGCGCCATCCGTCCCGGGTGAGCTGGCGCAGATCGGCGACCGCGCGGTCGGTCTCGCCCCGGTAACCCTCCACGTCCCGGGAGGCGATCTGCACAGCCCGGCCCGCGCCGTCGCCCTCCTCGGACGGTGCAGCAGTCTCGGACGGTGCAGCGGTCTCGGCGAGCTCCTCGAGCTCGGCGTCGGCGGAGAAGGCCGAGACCTGCCACCAGCCCAGCCCGCGGCGGCGGGCAATGTCCCGAGTGTCCTCCAGGGTGGCGAACGAGGCACGGGAGAGGTCGATCGGAGAGTTCGCCCCTGCGGCGGCGGACGTCCACGCCGCAGCGAGAAACTCCTCGGTGGTGGCCACCAGATCGTGCGCCCGGCGGCGGATCCGCTCCGGGTCGTCCACCAGCAGCAGCGCGTCGGCGGGAACCAGGTCGAGCAGCGGGACCATCTCATCCACCAGCACCGGAGCGAGGGACTCCATCCCGTCCACGGCGATACCCTCGCTGAGCTTCTCCAACATCTCGGTGGCCCCGGGCAGGGTGGCCATCAGCTCGCGGGCTCGCTCGCGCACACTCTCGGTGAGTAGCACCTCCCGGGTGGGCGGGGCCCACATCCCGTCCTCGCTGATTTCCAGGGAGCGCTGGTCGGCGGCGGAGAACCAGCGGATCTCCTCGATGTCGTCGCCCCAGAACTCGATCCGCTGCGGGTGCGCCTCGGTGGGGGCGAACACGTCCAGCAGACCGCCGCGGACCGCGAACTCGCCGCGCCGCTCCACCATGTCCACGCGGGTGTAGGCGGCATCGACCAGCGCGGCGATGACGTCCTCCATCGGGGCGGTGTCCCCGGCGCGCAACGCCACCGGCTCCAGGTCACCGAGGCCGGCGACCACCGGCTGCAGCAGTGCCCGCACCGGCAGCACCAGCACCCGGATCGGGGCGGAGGAGCCGGCCGGGCCCACCTGCGCGGTGTCCGGGTGAGCGAGGCGGCGCAGCACGGCGATCCGCCGGGCGACGGTGTCGCTGCGTGGGGAGAGCCGTTCGTGCGGCAGGGTCTCCCAGGACGGCAGAACGGCGATGCCCTCGCTCGGCAGATAGGCGGCCAGCGCTTCAGCGAGCTCGTCGGCCTCCCGGCCGGTGGCCACCACCACCACGAGTGGCCGGTCGGCCCGGCTGGCGAGCTCGGCGAGCATCGGTGCGCGCACTCCCACGGATGCGGTGATAGTCAGCGGGCCGCGCGCCGGCACATTCTCGACCAGCTCGGCCAGGCCGGAATCAGCCCGGAGCGCGGGCAGCACACCTGTGAGGTTCATCGGTGGGAGGTCCCTTCAGGGCAGCACGAATGGCCCATCTCCGCCGGCAGAGGGGAGGTGGGATTGAGGGGATCCAGTCTACTCCCGACGGCGGAGCGCCCCTTCCGCTGATGCGTTGCGGGTGCTGGGGCATGAGGGTGAACGTAGCAACAGGTGTTGCCGCTACCGACGGCTTCCGCCTGGAAGATTCCGCCGTTCGGCTGCTCGCACTGCGATACCTGGCACCAACGCAGCCGCGGCACCGAACACCAGTGCCCCGACGATCAGCAACGCCGGTGGGGTGAGGATGCCGATCGGCATGATGCCGCCGAAGTATTGGGCCATCAGGTTGTGCACCATCTGCACCGCAGAGACGTTGCCGGACCCGAACGCGAACAGCATGTCCCAGAGCTGTTGCTGACTGCGCACCACGATCAGCATGCCGATGGTCAACGCGGTGAGGCCGAGAACGGGTAGCCACCGGATCGAGTGATCGGACTCGCGAGCCGTGCGCAGTCCGTCGGCAAGGTAGGTCCAGGCGAACAACAGCGGCACAGTCAGCATCTGCGGCGTCAGTCCGGCGTACGGCGGTCCGGCGGCGTCCAGGCTCCAGGCCGCATAGATGGCCGCGACCAGGGGAAGCAGCCCGACGAAGAACCACGGTGCCACCACGATCAGAGCGCGGCGGCTGTGCTCGCCGAACGGGCGGAGGTAGCCGAGCCCGAACGCCGCAGCACCGGTGACCAGCACCGTCAGCGTCACCTCCAGCGCGCGGATGCCGACAGTTCGCCAGGTCGCGGACACCGCCTCAGCCTGCCCGCTCTCCAGGTCCCCCGCTCCGACTCCCACCTGGCTGAGCCAGGGAAAGGCCAGGATCACCAGGACGAGTGCGACGACGACGCTCAGCACCACGGCCAGCACACCCGGTGAAGAGCTGCTGGGCGGCGGGCCTGAGTATCCCGGGACCGCGAACTGCTGCCCGCCGGCGCCGTTCGGGACGGGCGGGCGATAACCCGCCGGTGGTGCGCCGTCCGGGACAGGAGAGCGATAGCCCGCCTGTGGTGCGCTGTCCGGAGGCGGGCCAAAGCCGGCGGGCGGTGCGCCGTTCGGGACGGTCGGGCGATAGCCCGCCGGTGGTGCACCGTCCGCAGTCGGCCCATAGCCGGCGGGCGGGCCATAGCCGACGGGTGGGCCATAGCCGACGGGTGGTCCAAAGCCCGCGGGCGAGCCACCGGCCGGTCCCGAACCGGCCGCTACCGGTGGGAGGTGCTCGGCCATATCGGTGGTCACGTCGAACCGCGGGCGGACGGCCAGGAGCAGCACCCCGGCGCCGACTCCCAGAATGCCGAGCAGCACACCGAGCAGGACGCTCATCGCCGCACCGGGTCCTCCCGCCTCGGCACCTAGGGCGGTGGAGATGATCAGCGTGCCCGGCACCTCTCGGGCGGACAGACTCAGCTCGGTCTGCATCGCCATCGCCGCTGCACCGATGGCTGTCACCGCGCCGATCGCCAGCAGCACACGACTGGAACGGATCAGGGCGCCGCTGATGGCGCCGATCAGCACCAGCAGTGCAAGCACAGCGGCGTGACTACGAAAATGCAGCAGCAGATCGCTGCTCGTGGTCCAGAAGACACTGAGAATCATGCTTGCTGGGCCGTAGGTGACCAGTGCTGCACCGAGCACTCCCAGGCCTACCCGGCGCAGGCGGATGGGAGCCCGGCGCAGCTGCACACCGAGCATCACGCCCACACCGGCACCCACGATCCCGACGCCCAGGCCCACCACGAAGGTGCTCGCCACGGTGGAGAGCCAGGTGGGCTGGATCTGTGCGTAGCCCGCGCCGGTCACACTGAGCAGCACTGTCCGCACTGCGGGAATCAACTGCTGGGTGACCAGCACCACCAGTGCCGGCACCAGCAACAGCAGTCCGATGATTCGCTGCGCCGGCGTTGTTCTTTGCCCCTGGGCACGCGCGTACCCCATATCCCCTGAAAGCCCCATGCGGGGAGGCTAGCAATGCCGTCAACGGGATTCCTCCGCGGCGAGAAGTCCCGCTGGCGGCACCAGTCGCTAGTCGCGGGCGGCACCAGTCGCTAGTCGCGGGCGGCGTGCAGCCGGGTCTGAGTCTTCTCCAGACCATCAGCGAGCAGGTCCGCGACCGCTTCGGCCGCCTCCTCCAGAGTGACCGCCAGGCCGACCCGCTCGATCGTGGAGAAGTCCCGGAGCACGTAGTCGGCCGCCTCCATCCGCCCAGGTGGACGGCCGATACCCACCCGCAGCCGGAGGTAGTCGCGGCTGCCGAGGGACTGCGAGATGGACTTCAGCCCGTTGTGGCCGCCCTCACCACCGCCGCGCTTGAGGCGCAGCGTCTCCGGGGGCAGGTCGAGCTCGTCGTGCACCACCAGGAGCTGCTCGATCGGCACCTGGTAGAACTGCATCAGTGCGGACACCGGTCCGCCGGAGAGATTCATGTAGCTGCCCGGTTTGGCCAGCACCACCCGCGGGCCGGGCGCCCCACCGGCAGTCACGCCGAGCCGGCCGTCGAGCACCGCGGCACGAGCTTTGTGTGCGGTGAAGGAGCCGGGTACCTCCCGAGCGAGCACGTCGAGAACCATCTGACCGACGTTGTGCCGGTTGCCGGCGTAGGTGGGGCCAGGATTGCCCAGCCCCACCACCAGCCATGGCGTGTTGCTCATCGAGAAGCGAGCTCTCAGTCCTCGTCGGCGGGAGCCTCGGACTCGGCCGCCTCAGCAGCGCCCTCCTCGGTCTCCTCGTCCTCGTCCTCGTCCTCTTCGGCCTCAGCGCGCGGCACAGAGATGATGACGACCTCGTACTCGGGGTCGGTCTCCAGCTCCACCCCCGCGGGCAGCGACACCTCGCCGGCGCGGATGATAGCGCCCTCTTCCAGTCCCTCGATGGAGACCTCGAGAGACTCGGGGATCTTGGTGGCGTCAGCCAGCACGCTCAGGGTCTGCGACTCAAGCATGTGGATGGTGCCCGGGGCGGACTCGCCCTCGAGGATCACCGACACGTCGACGACCACCTTCTCGCCGCGGCGGACCAGGATGAAGTCGATGTGGTCGATCGTGTGCCGCACCGGGTCGCGCTGCACGTCCTTGGCCAGGGCGAGCTCGTGCTCCCCGTCGAAGTTGATCGTCAGCAGCGCGTTCGCGTTGTCCTTCAGCGCCAGCCAGGTGGAGTGGCCGGGCAGGGTCAGGTGCACCGGGTCGGTGCCGTGGCCGTAGAGCACCGCGGGGATCTTGTCCTCGCGGCGGATCCGGCGGGCAGCGCCCTTGCCGAATTCGGTGCGGCGGGTTGCCGCCAGGGCGGTGTCGGTGTCAGCCATGGTGTTCTCTCTCCACTGTCGAGGCATCGGGGCGGGCCTGCGGCGGTGGGCGGGCGGTCACGCAGAGGATCGCACAGCACAGGCGCTTCCACCGCGTCGATCACGGAGCCGGGCTGGCGCCCGTCCTCCCTCGCCGAGGCAACCGCACAAGTGTACCCGCAAAGTGGCCATGGGTGACGCCGCCGGGAGCCGGGCTCAGCACCGCCGGTTCAACTGCCCCGCATCGGAATCCACTTGCGCCCTCGGAGTCCAGTTGGAACCGGATTCCGAGGGATCGGCGGCCGGTGCGCCGTGGATTCCGAGGGATCGGCGGCCGGTGCGCCGTGGATTCCGATCGTGCGGCGACCCGGTGCGCCGTGGATTCCGATGGTGCGCCGGCCGGTGCGCCGTGGATTCCGCGGTACCCGGCAGGTGGCATCCGGGCCCGCGCGCCAGCTCAGGCGTTGCCGTCGAAGAGGCTGGTGACCGATCCATCGTCGAATACTTCCCGGATGGCCCGGGCCACCAGCGGGGCGATCGAGAGCACGGTCAGCGGACCGACCCGCTTCTCCGCCGGGATGGGCAGCGTGTCGGTGATCACCACCTCGCTCGCACCACATTCGGTGAGTCGCTGCATCGCCGGATCGGAGAGCACCCCGTGGGTAGCGGCCACGATCACACTGCGAGCGCCGTCATTCATCAACACCTTGACCGCCTCGGTGATGGTGCCGCCGGTATCGATCAGGTCGTCCACCAGGATGCAGTCGCGCCCTTCGACGTCGCCGACCACCCGGTTCGCGACCGCCTGGTTCGGCCGGGTGATGTCCCGGGTCTTGTGCACGAACGCCAACGGCACCCCGCCCAGCCGGGCGGCCCACTGCTCCGCGACCCGGATTCGACCGGCGTCCGGGGAGACCACGGCGGCGTTGCCGAGGTCGATCCGGGTGCGCACGTAGTCGGTGAGGATCGGCATCGCCCAGAGGTGGTCCACCGGGCCGTTGAAGAAACCCTGGGTCTGCGCGGCGTGCAGGTCCACGCTCATCAGCCGGTTGGCTCCGGCAGTGAAGAACATGTCCGCCATCAGTCGGGCGGAGATCGGCTCGCGGCCGCGGTGCTTCTTGTCCTGCCGGGCGTAGCCGTAGAACGGGATGACGGCGGTGATCGACTTCACCGAGGCCCGCTTCAGCGCGTCGACCATGAGCAGCTGCTCCATGATCCACTGGTTGATCGGCGCGGTGTGCGACTGCAGCACGAACGCGTCGGTACCGCGCACGCTCTCGGCAAACCGCACATAGATCTCGCCACTGGCGAAGTCGTAGAGCGTGGTGGGCACGATCTCGATGTTCAGCTCGCTGGCCACGTTCTGGGCGAGCTCGGGGTGCGCCCGGCCGGAGACGAGGACAAGGCGCTTCTCGCCGTGGCTGGTGATGCCGGTCATCACAGAGTGCTCCTGTCCGGTTCAGGGTCGATGGTCGAAGTCACTGCAGGTCGGTCAGTCATCGTCGTGCTGATCGGCTGCATCGCCCCGGTCCTGGGCCGCGCGCTGGGCAGCCTCGGCCGCCGCCGTGCCCGGGCGCCGGCTGATCGTCCAGCCCTCGATGTTGCGCTGCGACCCGCCACTGACGCCGAGCGCCCCGGCCGGGACGTCCCGGCGCAGCACGGTGCCGGCGCCGGTGTAGGCACCGTCGCCCACCTCGACAGGGGCCACGAACATGTTGTCCGCCCCGGTGCGCGCGTGCGAACCGATCACGGTGCGGTGCTTGTGCACCCCGTCGTAGTTGACGGTGACGCTGGCCGCGCCGATGTTCGTCTCCTCGCCGATGGTGGCGTCGCCGATGTAGGACAGGTGGGGCACCTTGGAGCCGTTGCCGATCTCGGAGTTCTTCACCTCCACGAACGCGCCGAGCTTGCCCCGCTCGCCCAGGTGCGCCCCTGGGCGCAGGTACGTGAACGGGCCCACGGTGGCTCCGGCGTCGATCCGGGAGCTGGATCCGTGCGTGCGGGTGACCCTCGCGCCCGCACCGATCACCACATCGGTCAGCGTGCTGTCCGGGCCGACCACAGCACCGCTCGCGATCTGAGTGCCGCCGTGCAGCTGGGTACCGGGCAACAGCGTGACGTCCTGCTCGATCTGGACATCAACATCGATCCAGGTGGTCGCCGGGTCCACCACGCTCACCCCGGACTCCATCCAGGCGGTGACCACGCGGCGGTTCAGCTCGGCGCCGAGAGTGGCCAGCTGTACCCGGTCGTTGACACCCTCCACCAGGATCGGGTCCTCAGTGGCCAGAGCGCGCACCGCGCCACCGTCGGCCCGGGCAAGCTCGATCACGTCGGTGAGGTAGACCTCCCCCTGGGCGTTGTCCCGGTCCAGGCGGCCGAGTGCGCCGCGGAGCACCGCGGCCTCCATCACGTACACCGAAGAGTTGATCTCGCTGATCTCGAGCTCGGCTGCCGTCGCGTCCTTCTGCTCCACGATCTTCGCGACCTGGCCGCCGCCGTCGCGGACCACCCGGCCGTACCCGCTCGGATCGGTGAGGTTCGTGGTGAGCACGGTGACGGCGTTGCCGTCGGTGTGGTGCGCTTCGAGCAGAGCGGTCAGCGTGCCGGAGTCCAGCAGCGGCACATCACCGGCGAGGATCACCACCGGTCCCTGGACACCGCCTGCGCTCCCGGCGGGTTGCGCGGCCGAGTCCAGGATGGACAGCCCACACTCCACGGCGCGGCCGGTGCCGGGGACCTCGTCCTGGTCGGCGATCAGGGCGGCGGGGTCCAGCTCCTGCACGTGCGCGGCCACCTGGTCGCGTTCGTGGCGGACCACGACGGCGACCCTTCCGGGGCTGAGGTCTCTCGCCGTGGCCAGCACATGGCCGAGGAGGCTACGGCCCCCGATAGGGTGCAACACCTTGGGGGTCGCGGATCGCATCCGCGTTCCCTGGCCGGCGGCGAGAACGATCACTGCTGCAGGTGGCGTCAGGCTCACGCGCTCCACTGTAGCCGCCACCGACTGGCTCGCCTGACGTGTTGTCCCTCACCGGTGAGAGATCGCTCCGAGTCGAATCGACCTCGCCCGGATGCGCAGGGTGACGCGAAGAGCCTGGTGACGCGAAGGGCCTGGTGACGAATCGAGCCTGAGCAACTCGAGCAACTCCAGCAACTCGATCGCGAGGGGAGAACCGAGGGTCCCCCACCGGGCTCCGCCCCCAGGACTCGAACCTGGACCACACGGCACCAAAGGCCGGCGTGCTGCCATTACACCAGGGCGGATCGCCTGCGTGGCGGCCGGGCCGAGGTCCTGCGAACCGGCGCCGGCATCGAGCATACCGGCGTCTCGCAGTGCCCGGTGCAGCCGGCGAGGCACCCGGTCGTGGCCCCGCGGGCACAGTTTCGCACCCCGGGCCAGACCACCGCCGGGCCACAACACGGCATGATGGGAGGCGTGAGTGACGGATCCAAACGCACGCCCCGACCGCGGATGACCGGGCACCAGCGCCGGGAGCAGCTGCTGCGGGTAGCTCGCTCACTGTTCGCCGAGAAGGGTTTCGGCGGCACCAGCGTGGAGGAGATCGCTGCCCGGGCGGAGGTCTCCAAGCCGGTGGTGTACGAGCACTTCGGTGGCAAAGAAGGCGTCTACGCCGTGATCGTGGACCGCGAGGTGGAGACCCTCCTCGCGGCGCTGACCGGATCGTTGCGCCAGGGGGGCCACCCCCGAGTGACCGTGGAGCGCACGGCGCTGGCACTGCTGGACTACATCGAGACGAACACCGACGGCTTCCGGATCCTGGTCCGCGACTCCCCCGTCGCCCAGGCCACCGGCACGTTCTCCTCGCTGATCGGTGATGTCGCCACCCAGGTCGAGCAGGTGCTCGCCGATGCGTTCGAGCGCCAGGGTTTCGACCCGGACACGGCACCGATGTACGCGCAGATGCTGGTCGGGATGATCGCGCTCACCGGGCAGTGGTGGCTGGAAACCCGGACACCGGCGAAGGACGAGGTCGCCGCGCACCTGGTCAACCTGTCCTGGAACGGGCTGTCCGGGCTGCAGACCCAGCCGCGGCTCACCCCGGCCGCTACCCGCACCCGCAGAGGCTGAACTGCCCGCTGGCGCCGAACCGCCCACCGACTGGCCAGAATCCTGTGCTGAAGCCGATCTGGGCACGGAGGTGGTCCACTCGCGGATGCGACCGCACACCGTTGCGCACGCCGGAGGTCCCGGCCGATCTCTCGACGTCGAGTAATCTCGACCCATGACCGCTGAGGACGAGGTCGACCGGATCGTCCAGGCGTGGCAGCGCGAGCGCCCCGACCTGGACGTCACACCGCTGCGCGTCTTCTCCAGGATCGGCCGGCTCTCCCGGCATCTGGACCTCGCCCGGCGGGCAGCCTTCGCCCAGCACGGCCTGGAGGTGTGGGAGTTCGACGTGCTCTCCGCGCTGCGCCGCGCCGGTGAGCCCTACCAGCTCACCCCCGGCCGGCTGCTCACCCAGACTCTGGTCTCCTCGGGCACGATGACCAATCGGATCGACCGGCTGGTGGCACACGGCCTGGTGGTCCGCGCACCGGCACCGGAAGACCGCCGGGTGGTGCTGGTGCGACTCACCGACGCCGGACGCGCAGTGGTAGACGCTGCGATGGAGGATCTGCTGCGCCGGGAGTCCCGACTGCTCGCCGGCATCGATGGGACGCAGAGCGAGGAGCTCTCCGCCATCCTGCGCCAGCTGCTCACCCAGTTCGAGCACTGAAGCCCGCTGGCGTCCATGGCACGGACGCCAAGCCCGCTGGCTTCACCCGCTCAACGGCGTGGCGGTGTTCTCCGGTCGGAAACCTCAGCGGTAGCGGGCCCGCCAGACGATCAGGTGGACGGTGTGCACGATCCCGAGCAGCACCGCACCCCACGCCGTGTTCATCAGCATGATGCCGCCGTCGTCGAATGCTGGGTCGCTGTCCCCCCAGCCGACCTTCAGCATCAGCATCACCGCGCCGCCCAATGAAATCAGTGCGACGATCACCGGTACCGCCACGCTGGTCACCGGACGGACCGCGGCGTAGGCGCACAACCCCACCATCACAAAGACCATCAGCAGCGAGACCAGGGCGAGATCCATCCCGTACGGGCGCTCCAGCATCTTCCACAGCGACTCCCGGTAGACCTCACCGGAGGAGTTCGGTTCGCCGAGGTAGAACGACGTCCCGTTCAGCGCCAGTGCGAGCACAGCGATCGCGCCGTACAAGCTGCCGTAGCGTGGTGGTCCCTGGACGCGCCCCGGTTCATCAGGTGCAGTCATTGCGAGCATTCCCCTCTCGTCATGTCCCCCTTGGACACGCACAGAGTGTCTGGGGTCCTGCCGAGGGTGTCAACGGTTATTGAGCGGATGCGCCCGCCTCAGCCACCCGGCGGCGCGCCTACGTCACCGCGGATGAAGGTGAGGATCGCGCTGGCCGCGTTCGACCCACCGACCGGGTGCGCGGCCCGGTGCAGCTGCTGTGCCGCCTGCCGCGCGTCGTCGTCCCTCAGCAGGCCGGTGAGCAGCTCCGGGAGCCGGCCAGAACGAATATCTCCGGGCGTGAACCGCACCGCATTGCCGTATCGGACACATTCATCGATGTTGAACCGCTGCTCGGACTGCAGCCCGATCCCAGCGAACGGCACTCCCGAGGCGCATGCTGTCTGGACGGTGCCTTCACCACCGTGAATCACCGACGCGTCGATGATCCCGGCCAGGAGGTGCGCCGGCAGGAAGTCGTGGACCTGCACATTGCCCGGTAGCCGGTGGCGCTCAGCCTCGCTCAGGTAGCGGCCAGCGCTCGAGACGACCTCGACGTCGAGCGTGCCGACCTGATGCAGGATATCGACCGCGAGCTGGCCCCGGGCCGAGGATCCTAGGCCGACGTAGACCACAGGTCGATCCGAGTCGGCGAGCGCTCGGACCCGCTCCGGCAGTTCCCCGGCGCCGTGGGCATAGACCGGTCCGACAGCGACCTCACCCGGGGCCAGCGGCCGCTGGTCCAGGTGCGGGAACAAGGAGGCGATCAGGGTGAGGTCAGCATCGAGTGCATCGAGAGTGCGCGGTGGCAACGACACTCGATGCTCGGCGGCAACCCGGCTGAACGACGCAGGCTTCCAGCGGACTCGCGGGACGACGGTTCGCACGACTCGCCCCGCGATGCGGTTCACCCGTTCGCCGAGCCGTGAATTCCCCTGGCACAGCGGGAAGGTGCGCATCTGAGCGAGGTGTCCCTTGCTCATCGCATAGGGCCGGACGTAGACCAGCGGTATTGCGGCAGCTCGGGCAGAGATGAACAGCGTGAGCGTGGTTCCGATCACCACGCAGTCCGGCTGCCAGTGTTCGATCAGTGCTCGTTCGCTCGCGACTCGGCGTCGCACCATGTCGGTGGAGAACGGGTGGCGCAGGCTGCGGCCCTGATCGGCAGCGATCAGCTGGTCGGCCTGGCGCTCGCTGAGCTCGGGATCGAGGAATTCCAGGGTGAAGCCGGCACGACGGACGTAATCGGCGAATCGCCTCGAGTAGCCCATGAACAGCACGTCATGGCCCCACCGGGTGAGGTGCTTGGCGACCTCGACCGCACGGGAGGTCTCACCGAGATTGAACGTCTCCGGTGCGAACAGGATGCGAAGCGGGTGATCGGCAGCCATCACGGCACCTCCGGTGGGAAGTAGATCGCGATGGCGCGGACCATCGCCTCGCGCACCAGACCAGCCGACCCGATGGTCTCCGGATCGCATCGGACAGCGGCCGCAGCCCTCGCCACGTGCGGATAACGTGCAGCCGGCAACTGCGCACCGGCCGATGCTGTGGTCAGCAGAAGGCGGTCGAGATCATCGATGGGGCTGCCCGCCGAACGCTGCTGCCGGGCGACAAAACGTGCGTTCTCCGTGATCAGCAGCACGAGGCCCCACCGCTCGCCGGAGGATAGGCCGGTCGTGTCGAACAGCGACAGCCCCGCGTCGATCCAGGCAACGTTTCGCGGTGTGAGCGCGTCGAGGTCCGGCGGAAGATCGAGCAACCAGGCATCTCGGCGATAGAGGTCCGCCAGGCCCTCCCAGAGGATCGCGAACCGCTCGCGCCATCCCCCGAGGAGGGCGGGCGGTTCGCCGAGCGCGGTATCGAGTGCGGCGGCCAGCAGGTCGCTGCGGTCGCTGACGTGCCGATAGAGCGCCATCTTCGCGCATCCGGCCGCCTCGGCGACGCGCTGCATGGTCACCGCCGCCAGCCCGTCGCTGCGGGCGATCCCGAGGGCGGCGTCGACGATGGCGTCGATCGAGAGCTTCGGCTTGGGACCCGGTCGCGCCGCCGGCGTCACACCCCACAGTTGTGCCAGGGCACGACCTGCGCCACCGCGACCGGGACTGGTATCCGTGACCATCGAACAATAATAGCGTCCATCGGACGCTATTTGCATCAGTGCTGGCGAGTTGCTCACCACTCACGCGCCCCATCCGCTGATGCGCTACCCGCCCGCGCTGATTGGTCCGGGCAACCGGTCAGTGGTTGTGTCGCCGCCAGATCGCCAGGTGGATGGCGTGCACGAGCCCGAGCAGCACGGCACCCCAGGCGGTGCTGATCAGCATGATCGCGCCGTCGTCGAACGGCGGATTCCGATCGCCCCAGCCGATCTTGAACATCAGCATCAGAGCACCGAGGAAGGCCAGACCCGCGATCACCACTGGCAAGGCGATGCTGCGCACCGGGCGCACCGCGGCGTAGGCGCACAGTCCCGCCAGGACGAAGATCAGCAGCAGGGAGATGAAGCCGATCTCGGTTCCCCAGCTGGTGTGCAGCATGTCCCAGAGCGAGTCCCGATCGACCTGGCCGTCGGAGTCATAGACCAGAAAGAGGTTCGTTCCACTGAGCGCCAGCGCCAGCACACCGAGCGGCCCGTACAGGCTCCCGTACCGTGGCAGCGGGTCGGCATGGTCATGTTCCTGAGCTGCGGTCATTGCAAGCGTTTCCCTTCTGTGCTGTCTCCCCCGGACACGCACAAGGTGTCCGGACCGGTGCGAGGTGTCAACGGGACAACTGCCGGGGTCGACGACGAACAGCTGTCTGCCGTCCGGCGCCGGCTCACCATCCCGTTCGAGCACCGGGCTGGCGCCGACGTGGGACCCGGACCCGCGGGCACCCGTTCGATCAGCGGTTGCGCGTCCGCCAGAGAACCAGGTGCACGGTGTGCACAAGCCCGAGCAGTATCCCGGCCCCGGCGAGCGCGACCAGCATGGCTCCGCCGTCATCGAAGGGCGGGGCCGGGTCGGAGTATCCGATCTTGGCCGCGAGCATCACCACCCCGAGCAGGGAGAGCACCGCCACGGTGATCGGCAGCGCGATCGTGCGCACATTCCGCACTGCCCCGCCGACGGCGAGCCCGACCAGCATGAAGATCAGCATCAGCGCGATCGCTGAGGTGCCCGCCCAGTTGGGGTCGGACAGCAGCGTCCACAGCGTTTGGCGTTCCTGGTACCCCTCGGTCACCTGCCGTGTGTACAGCTGGGTGGTACTCAGCAGGAGGCCTGCGATCGCGAACGGACCGTAGAGGGTGCGGTATCCCGCGGGTGGGCCTGGCCGTTGCTGGTGCGGCCCGGGCGCGGGCTGATACGGATGTGGCCCTGGCGGTTGCTGGTACGGGTGTGGCTCGGACATGACAAGCTCCTTCGTTCGTGCGACCGGCTCCGCGGCGCACCAGCCCGGGCGCAGCGCCCAGGCGGTCCCCTGCGGCCTGTGCCCCCCTGGGCCGGCCGCCTTCCCCTTCAGTTGGCAGCGTCCAGTCTGCTGGGCACACGTGCGCCAGTCAATGCGTGGCACGTCGAGGTGTCGAGGCACCGGTGCCGCGAACTTAGGCTAGACCCGTGGCTCATCTACTCGGCGCTGAATCCCTGCACCTGGAGTTCCCGACCCGTGTGGTCCTGGACTCGGTGACCCTCGGCGTCGAGGAGGGAATGCGGATCGGCATCGTCGGCCGCAACGGAGACGGCAAATCCACCCTGCTGAACCTGCTCGCCGGACGGCTGGAGCCGGACGGCGGCCGGGTCACCCACCGCGGCGGCCTGCGCCTGGGCCTGCTCAGCCAGAGCGACGACCTGGACCCCGAGTCCACGGTCGGTGATGCGATCGTCGGTGACACCCCGGAACACGAGTGGGCCGGCGACGCCCGGATCCGGGATGTGATCAGCGGGCTGGTCAGCGACATCGGTTGGGCCACGCGCATCGGTGACCTCAGCGGCGGGCAGCGCCGCCGGGTGGCCCTGGCCGTACTCCTGGTGCAGGACTGGGACGTGGTCGCGCTCGACGAGCCCACCAACCACCTGGACGTCGAGGGCATCGCCTGGCTCGCCGACCATGTGAAGCGCCGCTGGCCGGCCACTGCCGGGGCCCTGCTGGTGATCACCCACGACCGCTGGTTCCTGGACGAGGTCTGCACCGCGATGTGGGAGGTGCACGACCAGATCGTGGAACCGTTCGATGGTGGCTATGCGGCCTACGTGCTACAGCGGGTGGAACGGGACCGACAGGCCGCCACTGTGGAAGCCAAGCGGGCGAACCTGATGCGCAAAGAGCTCGCCTGGTTGCGCCGCGGTGCACCCGCCCGCACGTCCAAACCGAAGTTCCGTATCGACGCCGCGAACACTCTGATCGCCGACGTCCCGGAGGTGCGCAACCGGCTGGAGCTCACCCGGATGGCCACCGCCCGCCTCGGCAAGGACGTGGTGGACCTGGAGGACGTCTCCGTCTCCTACGGCGAGCACGAAGTGCTCTGCGGCGTGACCTGGCGGATCGGCCCCGGGGAGCGCACCGGCATCCTCGGCGCCAACGGAGCCGGCAAGTCCACGCTGCTCTCCCTGGTGGCCGGCACTCTGGCCCCCACCACCGGGCGGGTCAAACGGGGCAAGACCGTGCAGGTGGCGATCCTGGACCAGCAGTTCACCGAGCTCGCCGATATCGCCACCGACCGGGTACGGGAGGTGCTGGCCCGGACCAAGACGACCTTCGCCGTCGACGGCAAGGACCTCACTCCGGCGCAGCTGCTCGAGCGCCTCGGCTTCTCCCGCGCGCACCTCTCCGCCCGGGTGGCCGACCTTTCCGGCGGCCAGCGGCGCCGGTTGCAGCTGCTGCTGGTGCTGCTCTCCGAGCCGAATGTGCTGATCCTGGACGAGCCCACCAACGATGTGGACACGGACATGCTCGCCGCGATGGAGGACCTGCTGGACTCCTGGCCGGGCACGTTGATCGTGGTCAGCCACGACCGGTACCTGCTCGAACGGGTCACCGACCAGCAATACGCGATCCTCGGCGGGCGGTTGCGGCACGTGCCCGGCGGAGTCGCCGAGTACCTCAGGCTCCGGGCCGACGACGGCGCAGCGCGGCCGGATCGGTCCACTCGCCCTGATCAGGCCTCGTCTGGGGCTGCCACCGCCGATGCCGGTCCAGCCGGTGAGGGGCTCACCGGCGCGGCGCTGCGCGCGGCGCAGAAGCGGCTCACCTCGATCGAGCGCCGGCTGGACAAGCTCTCCGGGCAGATCGCCGGCCAGCACGAGGTGCTCGCTGCGCACGACCAGAGCGACTACGCCGGGCTGCAGACCCGCACGGAGGAGCTGCGGGCCCTGGAGAGCGAGGTGGCCGAGCTGGAGGAGCAGTGGCTGGAGGTTTCCGACCAGGTCGGCTGAGGGCCATCGGCCCCGCAGTGGTCAGCGGCCGCTGCGCTCGGCGGCCTGTGGCTCCCCCTCGGCAGCGCCGGGCTCGCGAGCCGTGCCCGGGGTGCGCGCCAGAGCGGCGAGCACAGCGGACAGCGCCACCAGGACCAGCACCAGGATCAGCGCCTGGCGCAGCCCGAGGTTCTCGCCGAGCACGCCGAGCACCGGCGGTCCGACGAGGAAGGCGATGTACCCGATCGTCGCGGCGAAGGACACCCGGGCGGCGGCCTGACTGGGGTCGGTAGCCCCGGCGCCGGCAGCGGAGAGCGCCACCGGGAAGCCGAGCGAGGCACCGAGCCCCCAGAGCACCACCGCACCGACAGCCGCACCGCCGTGGTCGAGGAAGACCACACCGGCGATCCCGACCGCACCGACCAGCGCACTGGCGACCAGCACCGCGGTGCGCCCGTACCGGTTCACGAACCGGCCGCCGGTGAACCGGCCGAGCGTCATCGAGGCGGCGAACACCGCGAACACTCCGGACCCCCAGGCGGCGTCGAAGCCGTGCCCGTCCACCATCACCAGCGGTAGCCAGTCGTTCGCCGTACCCTCGGCCATCGCCAGGGCAAGGATGACGCAGCCGAGCAGCAGCAGCCGCCCGTCCCGCCAGACCGCCGGCCGAGTGCTGCCGGTGACCTGCGCCGAGGTCACGGCGCGACGGCGGCCGAACCCGGCAGGGATACCTCGCAGCGCCACCGCCAGGCCGCCGGCCATCAGCGCGCTGGCGATCACCAGATGCGCGGCCACTGGAAAGTCAGCGGCGGTCAGCACCATCCCCGCGCAGGCACCGATCACCGTGCCGAGGCTGAAGAAGCCATGCATCACCGGCATCACCGACCGGCAGAAGAGGCGCTCCACCTCGGCCCCGTCGACGTTCAGCGCGACCTCGCCGCCACCCATGCCCAAGCCGAAGATCGCCAGCCCGACTGCCACCAGCACACCCTCACCGGCGGACGCACCGAGGCCGACCACGGCGACGCCGAGCACGTTCGCCAGCATCCCGGCTCCGATCACCCGGCGGGTGCCCCACCGCGCCACCAGCGAGCCAGCGCCGAGGATGCCGATCATCGACCCGACGGACAGGCCGAACAGGATGAAGCCCATCTGTGCCGTCGAGGCGGTGAGCTGATCCCGGATGTCCGGGGTGCGAGTCACCCAGGAGGAGATCCCGAGACCGGGCAGCAGGAAGAGCAGGCACAGCGCATTGCGGCGCCGGAGAACAGAGGTCATCGACGGTTCAGCTCCGCAGCGCTTCGCGCAGCTTCATCCGGGCGCCGGTGTGCAGCACCCCGCGGTGGTAGACCCGGGCGGCGAGCCAGACCAGCACAGGAATGGTCGCCAACGCGATCACGATGGCAAGCAGCAGCTCCCAGACCGCCACCGCGTCGAAGACGCCGCGCACCGGCATCATGAACGGGGAGAAGAACGGGATCTGCGACATCACCCTGACCGCGATGCCGTCGGGATTGTTGGTGACCAGGAACATCGACACGTAGAACGGCACGAACATCAGCAGCATCAGCGGGGTGGTGACCGCGCCGATCTCCTCCTGCCGGGAGACGAGCGCGGCGAACCCACCGAAGAGCAGTGCGTAGACGGCGAAGCCCAGCAGGAACCACACGACCAGCAGCAGCATCGTGACCCCGAGGTTGATCTCGAACCCGGAGAGCAGGCCGGTCAGCGCGGTCGGAACCGCGGCGGCGGCGCCCAGCAGCACCACCTGGGTCAGGCCCACGAGTCCGATCCCGAGGATCTTCCCGGCCAGCAGGTGGGACGGGCGGATCGTGGCGAGCAGGATCTCCACGACTCGTGAGGTCTTCTCCTCCACCACTCCCATCGCGATCAGCGAACCGGTGCTGATCAGCGCGAACAGCATCAGGGCGATCGTCACCATGGCGATCAGGTAGGCGGGGCCGAACTGTCCGGAGGGACCGTCGGTGGAGATCGCTTCGACCTGCGGCGCCGCACTGTTCACCGCTTGGGAGACCTCGTCCGGGTCGCCGCCGAGCTCGGCCACCGCGCTGGCGAGCACGTGCGCCCGGACCGCACTGCTCACCAGAGAGAGCAGCTGCCCATCGGCGGTCTCCTCGACAAGCATCTCCGGCCGCGCCGGATCTCCGGCCAGGAATGCGTCCAGGTCCTCCGCCAGCGCAGGCTCTGCCTGGTCGCGGGTCATCACCTGCACGTCGATGGTGCTGCCGGCTGCCGCACCCTCGGCCTCGAGCTGAGTCCCCAGGTCCTCGACCTCGGCGGCGACGCCGACGGTGTAGTCGGCGCTGCCGTCGTCCTGGTTGACGAAGTAGTTCGCCACCAGGACACCGGCGACGATCACCACCACCATCACCGCGAGCGAGATGAGGTTGGACTTGGTGAGGAAGCGGGCCCGGAACTCCCGCCTGGCCACCAGTGCGATCGTGGTCAGCGCGCCCGTGGCGGGGGCTGGCTCCTGCGGCCGGCTCACGCCGCCTCCTTCCCGTCGGGGCGACCTGGCTCGGGGGGCTCATCGTCGCCTGCGCTCTCGTCGGTATCGCTGACCACGTCTCGGAAGAGCTCGGTGAGGGTAGGCCGCACCTGGCTGAACTCGCGCAGCTCGCCCGCGGCGACCGCCGCCCGCAACAGCGGCTGCTCCACTCCCGGCTGGCCTCCGGTGAGCTGGACGATCACCTCGCGGCCGTCGTCGCTGATGACCGTGGCGCCCGGCACCTCGTTCACCCAGCCGGTCGGGGCACCGTCCACGACCGCCCGCCAGCGCACGTTCTCGGTGCGGCGCAGCTTCTCGCGCGTACCGACGGCGACCAGTCTGCCGGCGCGGATGATCCCGACGCGGTCGCACAGCCTCTCGACGAGCTCGAGCTGGTGGGAGGAGAAGATCACCGGCACGCCGTCCGCCGCCCGCTCCTGAAGGACGGCGCTCATCACCTCGACCGCCACTGGGTCCAGGCCGGAGAACGGCTCGTCGAGCACGAGAATCTCCGGGTCGTGCACCAGCGCTGCGGCAAGCTGGACCCGCTGCTGGTTGCCCAGGGAGAGCGCCTCGACGTCGTCGTCCCGGCGGGACCCGACCCCGAGCCGCTCGGTCCACCGCTGCATCGAGGTGGTCGCCTGATCGGGTGACATGCCATGGAGCCGGGCCAGATAGACGAGCTGGTCGCCGACCTTCATCTTGGGATAGAGACCGCGCTCTTCGGGCATGTACCCGACCCGGCGACGCATCGTGAGGTCCAGCGGGCGGTCCTGCCAGCGCACCTGCCCCGAGTCGGCGGCGAGCACGCCGAGTGCGATCCGCATCGCCGTCGTCTTGCCGGCCCCGTTCGAGCCGACGAAGCCGAAGATCTCGCCGGCCTGCACGCTGAAGGCGAGGTCATCCAGGGCCTTGAGCGAACCGTAGGACTTGGTGAGGTGGTCGAACTCGAGTTGAGGCATGAGCAACTTTCCCGATCGTCACGAATCGCCGGACTTGAGTCGTCATCGACCCTATGTGCGACGGTGCGGGATGCGCCACAGGCGGGGCCGCGGGTTCGCTGGAGAACTTCGACCAGGGCAGCGACGGTGCCCGGCATGTGCTGATCGCCCCGGCGCCTACTTCAACCCGGTGGTGGTGACGCCTTTGATCAGGAACCGCTGACCGAACAGGAACACCAGGAACTTCGGCGGCAGGGAGACCACACTCGTGGCGAACATCGAGCCGTAGGAGGAACTGGTCTGGGCATCGAGGAACCCCGTCAGCGCTACCGAGACCGGCCAGGTCTCCGGCAACCGGAGGTAGACCAGTGGGCCGAAGAAGTCGCCCCAGGTCCAGATGAAGGTGAAGATCGCCGTCGTGGCCAGCGCCGGGACCACCAGCGGGAGCACGATCTGGACGTAGCAGCGGAAGTGACCGGCGCCGTCGATCCGGGCCGCCTCGAAGATCTCCTTGGGCAGACTGCGGATGAACTGGACCATGAGGAACAGGAAGAACGCCTCGGTGGCCAGGAACTTCGGCGCGATCAACGGCAGGAACGTGTTCAGCCAGCCGAGTTCTTTGTAGATGAGGAACTGCGGCACCAGCAGCACCTGGAAGGGCAGCATGATCGAGCCGAGCATCAGCGCAAAGAACAGGTTCTTGCCGCGAAAGCGCAGCCGGGCGAATGCATAGGCGGCCAGTGAGCAGGAGACGAGATTCCCCACGATCGAGCCGAGCGCGATGATCGAGGAGTTGATGAGGAACACGCTGAACGGGTGCTGCAGATCGTTCCAGCCGTTCGCGTAGTTCTCTGCGGTCAGATCGGTGGTGAAGATGCTCAGGTCGCGAAAGATCTCGCTGTTCGGCTTGAAGCTGGAGACCACCAACCAGATCAGCGGGTAGATCATCACAGCGCACAGCACGATCAGCATCGTGTGCTTGGCCGCGGCGCGCACCTGCCGCATGCGGCGACCACCTGGCTGCGGGCGCGGGGTGGTCGGCTGGAGCACGTCAAATCTGCCACATAAGAGAACGTTTGCGGGTGGATGGGCGCATACCACGTAGCACCGACATTCTGCGGGCGGAAGGGCATCATCACCACGATTTTGTGGATAAGTGGTGGACGGTCCACAGATTCAACACGCACGCGTGTTCACCCCACATGACACCCACTCTCTCGTAGAATGGATGTACGAGCACAGGTCATAGAATCGACGGGAGGTGAGCAGTGGTGAGCGACTCCACGATCAGTGCCGAGGTCCTGCATGGCACACCCCTGGGCGAGCTCCTCGAGGCCGATCTACCCACCCGCCTCGCGGCCCTGGAAGCCCTCGGTGGTGCGATCACCAGCGCCGACCTCCAGGACGAGCGTGACCTGCACACCGGACCCGAACTCGGCATCGCGAGCGTGCGAGTGCACCGCCTGTGCACCCGGCTGACCGGCAAGCGCTACCAATGGCTGACCGTGGAAGAAGCAGACGGGCGGTGGGCCACCACCGCGTTCCACCCCCGCACCTACGCCTCCCACGTTGCCCACACCCATGGCATCTCCTACGCCAACGCCCGCCGCAGCGTGCGCCTGGCCCGCCAACTGCGCGATGACATCCCCCGCTTCGGCGCCGCCCTACGAGCCGGACAGATCGGCCCCGACCAGATCGACGCCCTAGCAACCACCGCCCTGACCTCACCCACCCGCATCGCAGCACTAGCCGAACCCATCACCACCGACGCCTCGGCCGCGGAGGGTGCGGAGGCAGGGGAATCGGATTTCGAGGAGGCAGCCACCGATGACACTGCTCAGACGGTGGAGGACTTTCTCCTCGCGCAGGCCCAGGACATGCGGGTGGACCAGATCCGCCGGTTGGGTAAGCACTTCGCTCAGGTCGCTGACCCCGAGGCCGATGAGCGCGGCTACCGCCAAGCCAAAGAACGCGAATACGTCGAGCTGGTCCGCACCCTGGACGGGTGGCACCTGTCCGGCTTTCTCACCGAGGAGAACGGACGCCTGGTGCGCGCCGCCATGGACGCCGTGATCACCCCACCCGCGCCCGACGATCAGCGCACCGCCGATCAGCGCCGCGCACAAGCCCTCGCCGACCTCGCCCACCTCGTCCTCGACCAAGGCCTAGCCGGAACCCACGCCTCCGTCCGACCCCACCTCGGCGTCCTGATCAACCCCACCGACCTCGACCGACTCCTGCGCGAAGCACGCGAAGGCACCACCGCGCCGACAGAACAAACCCCCTGCTCCACTCCCACCCCCGGCAGCAGCCGCTGGGACACCATCCCACTACGCGACCTGATCGGTATCGACTGGGCGACCCAGCTCAACAACCAACCACCGACGTTCGACGACGGCACCGGGCCCGTCCCACCAGCACTCCTCCGCCGACTCGCCACCTGCGGAGACCTCTACCGCGTCCTGTTCTCCCCCGAAGGCGAAGTCATCAACCTCGGCCGATCCCGCCGGCTGTTCACCCCAGCACAACGACGCGCGCTCATCGCACGCGACCAAGGCTGCACGTGGCCCGGCTGCACCGCGCCACCGGCGATCTGCGAATCACACCACGCCCGCATCCACTGGGCCGACGGCGGACCCACCAACACCGCCAACGGCGCACTCCTGTGCTACCACCATCACACCGTCGTCGACGCCCGCACCATCACCATGACCCGGCACGACGGCGTATGGATCTTCACCCGCCCCGACGGCACCACCATCAACACCAACCTCGACCCACCAGCCAAGCACCGAGATTGGCCAGACACCGGCTAACGGCGAGGTACATGCAGGCCGGCTGCGCGGAGCGTCCGCTCCGCCGCAGGCGTCGCGACCGACCGGGGCAGGATCACCGGGTCCCCGGTGTCCGGGTCCGCGATCACCCGGCAACGGAGCCCGAAGACCTCCTCGATCCGCTCGGCCGTCACCACCTGGTGCGGCGAGCCGTGGGCCACGATCCGTCCCTCGCTCATCGCGATCAGGTGGCTGCCGTAGCGGGCTGCCTGGTTGATGTCGTGCAGCACCGCCACCACGGTGCGACCCGCAGTGCGCAGCCGCTGGACCAGCTCGAGCACCTCGAGTTGGTGGGCGATGTCCAGGAAGGTGGTCGGCTCGTCCAGCAGCACCAGCGGTGTCTCCTGCGCGAGCACCATGGCGATCCAGACCCGCTGGCGCTGACCGCCGGAGAGCTCGTCTACCGGCCGGTCTGCCAGGTCTGTGACGTTGGTGTCCGCGAGCGCAGCGTCGACTGCGGCTTCGTCCGCTTCGGACCAGCCGGCCAGCATCGACTGGTGCGGGTAGCGCCCGCGCGCCACAAGATCGAACACGGTGATGCCCTCAGGTGCGATCGAGGTCTGCGGTAGGAGCCCGATCTTGCGGGCAACCTGCTTGGTGGGCAGCCGGCGGACATCCTGCCCGTCGAGCAGCACGTGGCCACCGGTCGGGCGCAGTAGGCGTGCCAGCGTGCGCAGCAGGGTGGATTTGCCGCACGCGTTCGGTCCGACGATCACGGTGAACTCCCCGTCCGGAAGTTCCAGGTCGATGCCCTCGAGCACCTGCCGGTCGCCGTAGCCTGCGTTCAGGGTGTGGGCGGTGAGTCTCATCCTGCTCCAGTCGTGTCCAGGGAACGTCGGCTCTCCCGCGCCAGCAGCCACACCAGGTAGGCGCCACCGATTGCCACGGTCACTGCTCCGGTGGGCAGGCGCACGCCGGGGATCGCGTGCTGGGCGATGATGTCCGCACCGAGCAGCAGCAATGAACCGACCATGGCCGAGCCCGCCAGGTCCACCGAGGTGCCCTGCCGGGTGAGCCGGCGCGCAATCTGTGGGGCGGCCAGCGCGACGAACGCGATCGGGCCCGCCACCGCGGTCACCAGCGCGATCGCGATGACGCCGAGGAGGATCAGCAGGGCCTTCGAAGTCTCGACCGGGACCCCAAGCATCGCCGCCGTGTCGTCCCCCAGCTCCAGCCGGCGCATCCGGCGCTGGGCCGCCGGCGCAGCGATCAGGACCACCGCGAGCACCACGGCGCCGACCCGGATCGCCGGCCAGTCCACCACGGACAGCGACCCTGCCCCCCAGACCGCCGCCCGGAGCGCCACGTCCAGATCGACCTTCACGGAGAACCAGGTGTTCACCCCACCAAGGAAGGCACTCACGGCGATGCCGACGATGATGAACCGAAACCCCTGGACTCCGCGCCGGAAGGCGAACAGGTAGACCGCGAAGGCAGTCACCAGACCACCGGCGAGGGCTCCGGCGGTGAGTGCGGCGTAGCTGGTCAGACCGGCCAGGAGAGTGAGCACCACTCCGGTGAAGGCGCCGGTGGTGAAGCCGATCACGTCCGGGCTGCCGAGCGGGTTGCGGGTCAGCGACTGGAACACCGCACCGCTGATCCCCAGGGCAGCGCCGAACAGCAGGGCACCGACCACCCGCGGCAGCCGCCACTCCAGCACCACCTTGTTCAGCTGTTCGTCGCCGCCGCCGGTGAGTGCGGTCACCACCTCGCCGATGGAGAGCGGCATGGTGCCGAGCGTGACCGACCACAGCGCGAGCACCAGGGTGAGCCCACCGAGCACAGCGCACACCACGAGCGTGCGCGGATGCAGCCGGACGCTGGCGCGACGCCAGCGCAGGACCAGGCCGCCGGTCACAGTGCTTTGGCCTTTGACCGGCGCACCAGGGCGACCAGCACCGGCGCACCGAGGAGCGCCGTCGTCACCCCGACCTGCAGCTCGCTCGGCCAGACGAGGAGCCGGCCCAGGACGTCAGCACTGAGCAGGAAGGCGGGAGCAACGAGGATGGAGAAGACGATCACCTTGCGCCAGTCAGGCCCGGTGAACCAGCGCACAGCGTGCGGGACCATCAGCCCCACGAATGAGATCGGACCGGCCGCCGCGGTCGCAGCCCCACAGAGCAGAGTCACGGCGAGTACCACCCCGACGCGGAGCAGGCCCACCCGCACACCGGCGGCGCGAGCCGAGTCATCCCCGAGGGCGACCTGGTTCAGCGGGTGCGCGCACACTACCGCGAGCAGCAAGCCGACGAGTACGAACGGGGCGATCGCAGCGATGGTGCCACCCGGACGGTCGGAGAGGGTACCCGCCCCCCAGAACCGCATCCGGTCGAAGGTCTCGGTATCGATAAGGGCGAGCGCCTGGGTCATCCCCATCAGCACCGCACCGAAGGCCACGCCGACCAGGGTGAGCCGCAGCGGCGTCGGTGAGTTCCTCCCGCCACCGGCGATCGCATACACCACCACGGCGGCGCCGACCGCCCCGAGCAGCGCGAACGGCAGGTACTGGCTGATCCGGGTCACGCCCAGGAACGCAACCGCGAGCGCAACCGCGAAGCCGGCCCCGGCGTTCACCCCGAGAATGCCCGGATCGGCCAACGGGTTCCGGGTCAGTGCCTGGATCAGTGCCCCCGCCCCGCCGAGGGCAGCGCCGACCAGCAGGCCGAGGATCGTGCGGTCCACGCGCGCGACGCTCACCGTGATCTGGGCGACCGAACCATCCGGGTCGGTGAAGGCGCGCAAGACCATGTCCAGCGGCAGGATCGCCGAGCCGACCGCCACACTGAGCACGATCGCGGTGCACAGCGCGAGCACGGCCAGTGCGAGCCCGAGCCAGCGCCGCCGACGCGGCACAGACCGGCTGGTGGCATCTCTCGCCGGGTGGCGGTCGGACGTGCGCGCGACGGCGTCGGTCGCTGTCGGCATAGCAAGCGGGTCCTTCCCTGGCGGTCGACCTCCTCATTAAGCGTAGGCTAACCTTACCAAATCCCTGATCGTTTCCGTGAATGAGGTCTGCCTGAAATGAGCACCCGGTCCCGCGTGTTACCCAGATCGATTGCCGCTGTGGTGGCAGTCGGTCTCCTGCTCGTCGGCTGCTCCTCCGGTGACGGCTCGGACGCCGGCGGCGGCAGCGGGGAGGAGCCGGCCGCAGGCAGTCACGACGTAGAGACCGACTACGGGACGGTCACCGTTCCCGCCGACCCGCAGCGCGTCGTCGTGCTCAACTATGCCCTCGCTGGCTACCTCTACGACCTGGACATCCCGGTGACCGCGACCATCCCGGAGGACGCCGATGCCGACCAGGGTGAGTTCTCGTCATTCTGGGCGGACCAGGCGAACGAGGACGGCACCGAGTTCCTCCCGTGGAGCGTCGACGGATTCGACCTGGAGGCGATCCTGGCGGCCGAGCCGGATCTGATCATCGGTGGTGGGATCGGGTTCCCGCTGTTCCAGGCCGAAGAGGCCTACGACGAGCTGACCGACATCGCCCCGACCGTGCTGGTCGGCAGCGAGCTGACCACCTGGGAGGCCCAGTACTCCTTCCTCGCCGAGGACGTGTTCGACAAGCCGGAGGTGTACACGGAGGCGGTCGAAGCTTACGAGGCACGGGTCACGGAGGTACGGGAGTCGATCACACCACCGGAACTGCCGGCCGCATTCCTATCCATCGTGGGCGACGGCACCGCGTACGCGCTCGTGGAGAGCGTCGGTCTGCCGACAGTGTTCGCGGATCTGGGTATCGAGCCGGCGCCGATCTTCGCCGATGGAGACTTCGAGGTCTACGGCGGAGGCGGGGACATGTTCGAGCTGTCCACCGAACAAGTGGGTCAGGTGATCACCCAGCCGAGCGTGTTCGTGATGGGCTTCAACGGCGACACCACCGATGTGGCCACCCTGTCCGAGAACCCGGTGTACGCGGCGCTGCCCGCATTCCAGAACGAGCGCGCCTACGACCTGCCGTACTGGGTGCTGCGGGGGGACTTCGACGAGACGATGGCCCTGCTGGACATCGTCGACGAACAGTTCAGCTGACATGGCACGCACCTTCCGCACCCACCCGCTCACCGTTCGCCAGGTCAGCGTCCGGCGGGTGATCGACCTGAACCCGCGAATGCGGCGGATCACCGTCAGTGGGCCGCAGCTGGGTGAGTTCACCTCCGGCGACCACCCGCAGCCGGCGTTCGCCTCCCCTGGGTTCGACGACCACGTCAAGCTGATCTTCGCCTCCGACGGCGACATCCTCGGGGCCCTGCCCACGCAGCTGGAGCATGGCATCGAGTGGCCGGCGTCCACCACCCGGGTGGCGCGCGACTACACCCCCCGCCGAGTCGACCTCGACGCCGGTGAGGTGGACCTGGACTTCGTCCTGCACGGCCACGGCCCAGCGGCCGCCTGGGCCCGCGACGCCGCACCGGGGGACGACCTGCACATGGTCGGGCCGAAGTCCTCCACCGTGCTACCTCCGGAGTTGGACTGGCTGGTGCTCGTCGGGGACGAGACGGCCCTGCCCGCCATCGGCCGCTTCCTGGACGAACGCCCGGTGGACCTGCCGGTGCAGGTGCTGGTCAGCGTGTCCGATCCGGTCGCTCGGCAGGAGCTTGCCGTGCGGGCGCAGGACCGACTCACGTGGATCGTGGCCGCACCGGACGACCCTCAGGCCCTTGCGGACGCATTCGGTGCCGTGGACCTGCCCGACGGCAACGGCTACGTCTGGGCCGGGGCGGAGAGCCGGGCGCTGCTCCCGGTCCGGCGCGAGCTGAAAAACGTGCGCAACCTGCCGAAGGACCGGATGAACGTGACCGGCTACTGGCACGCCGCCGCGCGCACCTCGGCCCAGGCCGCGATCCCTTCCCCACTGCCGTGGCTGGCCACCCGGGCGGCGGTGCAGCTGGGTCTGCTCGACGCCGTCGCCGCAACGCCGGCGCGGCCTCTGGCTGAGGTGGCGTCCACGCTCGACGTCCCGGCGGAGCCGCTCGGACTGTTACTCCCGATCCTGGTGCGCTACGGGCTGCTCGCCGGTGACGCCCGCGAGCTCCGGCTCGGACCGGCCGGTGAGGAGCTGGCGGGCGATGAGCACGCGGCCGAAGAGTTCGACGGGCTGGACGCCGAGCTGGTGCTGGCCCTCGGCGAGCTGGCACCGGCACTGCGCACTGGCCAGGTCCCGTGGCAGCTACGGACCGGCAGCACGCTGCTGGACCAGATCACCGGCACCGAGCCGGCCGGCACCTCCGCCCGCGCGGAGGAGCTGGTGACGGAACTGGTGGAGAGTTCGGAGTCACTGAGCTTCCTCCTCGACGCCGCACTGTCCGACGAGGTCTGGGCCAGGGCCCGCGAAGTGCTGCTGCTCGGCCCAGGCAGCCATGTAGTCGCCGAGGCGCTGCACCGGCGCTGCCACCCGGCCCAGGTGCGGGTACGGGCTGACCCCGTACTCACCCGAGCGCTCCAGGACGAGCTGACCGAACCGGCGTCGACGATCTGGGTGGGCGAGAACGAACAGGTCCGAGCAGATCTCGCGGTGGCAGCGCATGCGCTGGCGCACCGCACCGACGCCGAGGCGGCGGCCCTCCTCGGCCGGTTACGTGCTGAAGCTGCGACCGCCCTGATCATCGAGGCCGGGCAGCCTGATGCGCTCGGGTCCGGCGGGCACGAGGTGTCGCTGCGCTCCTACGCCCGGATCGGCCGGGGCCTGCGCGACCCGGACGCGATCGCCGAACTGGCCGGCGCCGCCGGATGGCAGGTCCACCGCGTGGTCCCGCTGGGCTGGGGTGTGCAGGCGACCGTCCTGCGCTGAAGGCCGGCTACCCCTCGTCCTCGCGCACCGACTCCAGCAGCCGCGCACCAGGAGCGGGACCGGTCACCACCTCGACCTCGTCGGCCACGTCCATCGCCCGCACCGTCTCGGCGATCTCGACGGCGGTGGGGTGATCCGGGGCAAGGGCAGCGACCGTAGGGCCCGAACCGGAGACGAGCGTGGCGAGTGCAGGGCTGTCGGCCAGCACCTGCTGGATGCGCTCCACCCCCGGTGCGAGATTGCCGGCCGCTGCGTCCAGGTCGTTCACCAGGACCTCGGCCAGGCGATGGGCGTCACCGGAGATGAGGGCGGCCATCACAGCGTCGTCGATGCTCGGATGCTCGGCGTATTCCGGGTGGAGCCGGTCCCACTCCTCGAACACCTCGGGGGTGGACAAGCCCTGCTCAGAGATCGCCAGGACCCAGTGGTAAGCACCGCGGGCGAGTGCGGGGGTGAGCACGTCCCCGCGGCCGAGACCGACGGCCGTTCCACCGGTCAGCGCGAACGGGACATCCGCACCGAGCTCGGCGGCCAGGTGGCCGAGCTCTTCCCGGGCGAGGCCGGTCTGCCAGAGCAGGTCGCAGGCGAGCAGCGTCGCGGCGGCGTCTGCGGAGCCTCCCGCCATCCCACCGGCTACCGGGACGCGTTTGGTGATCTCCAGGTGCACACCGGTGCGAGTGCCGGAGGCTTCGGCGAGCAGGCTGGCGGCGCGGTAGGCCAAGTTGCTCTCGTCGTCGCGAACGTGCTCGGCCCACCGCCCGGTGGTACTGGTGCTGATCTCCTCGGCCGGACTGGCCACGACATCCTCGAACAGGGACACCGCCTGGAACACCGTGGCCAGCTGGTGGTAACCGCTCGGTTCTCGCGCGCCGACCCGGAGCACCAGGTTGATCTTGGCCGGCGCGCGCACATGCACGGCCTGCTGCACGGTCGGGACCGCCCTCATCGGGAGCCTCCGTGCGGACTGGACGTGCCCTGGACGGCAGTGCGGGCCGAGGCGAGGGCGGCGAACTGGGCGATGTCCAGGCGCTCACCACGGCTGGCCGGGTCGATCCCGGCGACCCGAAGCAGCTGTTCGGCCTGCTGCGGTGAACCGGCCCAGGTGGCCAGTGCGGCGCGCAACGTCTTCCGGCGCTGGGCGAAGGCAGCATCGATGCACGCGAACACCTCCTCGCGGGAGGCGGCGCTGGGTGGTGGGTCCCGGCGGACCAGTCGCACCAGCGCCGAGTCCACGTTCGGCACCGGCCAGAAGATGCTGCGCGAGATCGTTCCCGCCCGCCGTGCCGAGGCGTACCAGGCGGCCTTGGCGGAGGGCACCCCATAGGTGCGCGAACCGGGCGGGGCGGCAAGCCGGTCCGCAACCTCGGCCTGCACCATCACCAGCACCTCCTGCAGGCTCCGCTGCTGCTCGAGGAAGGTGAGCAGCACCGGGACAGCCACGTTGTAGGGCAGGTTGGCCACCAGCCGCGTCGGCTCGGCCGGGAGGTCACCGATGGTGAGCGCGTCCGCGGCGATCACGGTGAGCCGGTCCGCGGCAGCCGGAGCACGGCCGGCCACAGTCTCGCGCAGCGCGCCGGCGAGCACCGGGTCGATCTCCACCGCAAGCACCTGCGCACCGGCCTCGAGCAGTCCGAGGGTGAGCGACCCGAGTCCGGGACCGATCTCCACCACGGTCTCCCCCGGCTGCACACCGGCTGTGCGGACGATCTTGCGCACCGTGCCCGGGTCGATCACGAAGTTCTGCCCGAGGCTCTTGGTCGGCCGGATCCCGAGCTGCTCAGCCAGGGCGCGCACGCTCGAGGCAGTCAGCAGCCGGGTTGCGGCGGGATCTGCATCAGGGGTGCTCACAGCGACGAGCCTACTGGGCAGCGCTCAGCGCGTGAGGCCGATGCTTCCCGGTCAGGTCAGAGCAGCCCGAGCGAGGCCGCGCAGGCGGGCCACTGGCCCCACCCACTCTGCTGCTGCAGGGTCTGCGCGCGGCTGGTCTGCTCGGCTGCGGACGCTTCGCTCGGCAGGCCGGAGCCGCCGACCGCCTGCCACGTAGGCAGGGAGAACTGGTAGAGGCCGTAGTACCCGTTGCCCGTGTTGGTCGTCGGGTCGCCACCGGACTCACACTCGGCGAGCGCCGCCCAGACACCGCTGCCGGCGTCACCACCGGAGTCGCCGCCGGAATCCTCACTCGAGTCGTCACCGGAGTCCTCGGATCCTCCGGACCCCTCGGAGCTGCCCGAGTCCTCGGAGCTACCGGAATCGCCCGAGTCCCCGGAGTCCTCCTCCGGCTCGGGCTCGGGCTCAGGTGCGGGCCGTTCGGCGGTGCCGACCTCGACCACGCGGTCCTCCGCCCGGGTGGTGACCTCGTTGGAGAGCCGCTTCGTGGAAGAGACCTCACCGTCGACGAGGTGGTCCTGCAACGTGATGGTGCGCTCGCCGTCGCTGCCCTCCTCGACCACGCGGGACTCCCCCTGGTAGAGGTCGTCGGTCTCGCGCTGCACCGTGTCGTACTCGATGTCGCGGGTGCGGGTACGCGTCTCTGTCGTGTGCCGGACCACGGTCACCACCGGGCTTCCGTCCTCACCTACGGTGACGACCGCCTCGTCCCGACCGTTGAGCTCGATCTCGGCGCGGATCAGGACCTCTCCCAGCGTGGCGCTACCGTCCACCTGCACTGTCCGCTCGTCACCGTCCGCGACGATCGTGACCGGGCCGTCGGTGACCAACGGCAGCTCCAGCTCGGTCCGGCCGTCACCGGAGCGGGACGCTTCCAGGGACACGTCGCGGCCGTCACCGAGGAACTGGGCCAGGGCCTCATCAGCGGTGAGGGCGGTGGTCCACACCTGGCTCTGCTCACCGTCGGCAGTGATGGTGATCTGGTCGCCGGTGCGCACCACTACGTCGGACCCGTCGCTGAGCGCCTCTTCAGTGCCCGGCACCACAGAATCGTGCTCGCCGAGGTTGATCCCGGCTTCGTCGAGCAGACCGTCGACCGATCCGGCGAACGTGCTGAACGTATAGGTCTCACCGTCGAGGTCTACCTCCACGGTCTTGTGCGCGGAGGCCACGACGGCCCCGGACCCGGCGAGCAGCAGCACAGTGGCCGCGGCGGTCCCGAGGAGGACACGACGGCGTGCGCGGCGCGGACGGCGCCGCTTGCCGCCGGTCGCAGCTGCGGCCCCGGAGGCTGCCTCGCCCCCGGACGCTGCGTCGTCGTGGGTACCGGCGTCGTCGCTCACGCCGAGAGCGGCGATCCCCGCCGTCTCTGCCTCCGGCTCACTAGCCCCTGGCTCACCAGCCTCCGCCACATCGGGCTCCGCCTCCGGCCCACCGGTGGCCGCCTCGCCGGCAGCGGAGTCGACCGCGGCGGTGTCGCCGGCAGTCCCGCCGAGGTCGAGCTCGGTGGTCTGGTCCAGGTCCGGCTCGTCGGTCGCCTCGATCGGATCGGTCTCGGGGCCGTCAGGGCCCGCAGACGCGTCGGAGCGGCGGAATCGTTCGAAGAAAGACACGGGCTGAAATCCTACGGTCGGGAGGGGAGGGAGCGCGCAGCAGGTGGCTACATCGGGGTAGGACACGCAGGCGAACGTTCGACTGTAACCAGATCGTTACCATCGAGGTCAACTAAATCCGCGAAACCTGTGAGGATCGGCACAACACCCGGCCTGTCATGCCAACGAACGGTCCGTCGTCGGCAATGAATCGGTATAGCCGCCACGTGGTGCGCCGAACCAGTCAGCAGGCCTGGTGAGCCAGGCGGGTGCGCCGAGCCAGTCAGCGGGACCTGTCCGCGGGCCCGACCAGCGGGACCGGTCAGTACCAGCCCACCGACTGCGAGTGGCCCCAGGCGCCGCATGGCGTGCCATACCGGCCGGAGATGTAGTTCAGACCCCAGGTGATCTGGGTGGCCGGGTTGGTGCGGTAGTCGGCACCGGCGGAGGCCATCTTGGAGGCGGGCAGCGACTGCGGGATTCCGTAGGCGCCGGACGAGGGGTTCTGCGCATGCGGGTTCCAGTTGCTCTCCCGCTCCCAGAGCTGGTTGAGGCAGCTCCACTCGCCCGAGCCCCATCCACGGGCGGCGAGCAGCTCCTGCGCGATCGAGCGCGGATCAGTGCCCGAGTAGTCGCCCGACGGGGCGCTGGACTCGCTGTCGGAGGAGTCCGACGACCCCGAAGATTCCGAGGAGTTCGACGAATCGGAGCTCGGGGTGCTCGGCGGCGCGGTGCCCACCAGGACCACCTCGTCGACCGGCTCGGAGACCATGATCTCCGCCTGCACCTCACGCGAGACTTCCTCGCCGTCACGGTACTCGGCGGTGTAGGCGATCACTCGCGAGCCTTCCTGGCCCTCGGTCTCCACCTCCTCGGTCCCACGCGGCAGCGACGATGTCTCCTGCCGCACGGTCTCGTACTCCAGCGTCTCGGTCTCGGTGCCGTACTGGGTACCGACCCGCTCGATGCTGATGTCTGCGCCGTCGGTGGGCACGCTGTTCATCTGCACCGAGACGTTGTCGTCCAGGCCCACCACGATGCCGTTCTCGATCAGCGCATCGGCGACCGTCCCGGCGTTGGACTCGATGTCGTAGGTCTCGCCGTCCACCGTCGCCTGGAACTGCACCGCCGGGCCTGCCTCGTCGAGCAGACCGGCGGGGATGTCGCGAGTGCCGTCACCGCTGCGCGAGGCCTGGTCCCACAGCTCACTGCGGCCGGCGAGATAGGACTGAGCGTCCTCGGCGGACCCACCACCGAACGGGTCGGCGGCATCGGTCTCTGCGGCTCCGCCCGGCTGGTTCGCGGCGAATGCCAACGAGCCCGCCAGAACGACGGCGAGCCCACCGGCGCCGAGAGCGCGGCGCACGGAGCGGGGCAGAGTGGTGGTGACGGGGGCGTCAGCGCGATGGCGTGACGTGGAGTTTGCAGCGGGCACGGAGGAGGGGTCCTGTTCTTGCTGTGTCAAGCCCGGGAGGGACGGGCCAGATGCGACCGTAACCGATTTGTGACCTCGATTTCCAGTACCTGGCCGGAACCTGTGTACGACGTCACGCTCCAGCGACCGTCCGATCGGGCCGATTCGGTGCCCGGACGGGCACCTCTCACCGGCCGCTCTGCACCCCGGGTCACCACGGTCCGTACAGGCTTTCGGCGTTACCGTCGACGGCGGAGCACACCTCGGTCAGGTCCGCTCCCTTGGTCTCGGCGAGGGCGCGCACGGTCGCGGCCGCCACCGAGGGAGCGTTCGGCTGCCCGCGCCACGGGTGCGGAGTCAGGTAGGGCGCGTCGGTCTCCACCAGTAGCTGACTGAGCGGGGTCGCGGCGGCGGCCTGGCGCACCTCCTCGGCGTTGCGGAAGGTCACGCTGCCCGCGAAGGACAGGTAGTAGCCGCGGCGGATGCACTCAGCGGCCATCTCCGCGTCCCCGGAGAAGCAGTGGAACACGGTGGCCTCCGGGGCGCCATCGGCGGCGAGCACCTCGAGCACGTCGGCGTGTGCCTCCCGGTCGTGGATCTGCAGCGGCAGCCCGAGCTCCTTGGCCAGCGCGATGTGCGCCCGGAACGACTCCCGCTGCACTGCCCGGCCCTGCGGTCCGGCGCGGAAGTAGTCCAGCCCGGTCTCCCCCACCGTTCGCACCCGGTCGGCCCGGGCGAGGGCGGCAATCTGCTCGATCGCCTCGGCCAGCGGCACCTCGTGCCGCGGTGCGGGGTCAGGCTCCAGCCCGTCCGGTGCCAGCTCGCGCACGCCGGCGTGCAACACGGCCTCGTTCGGGTGGATCGCGACTCCGGCGACGATCTGCCGGTGCTGCTCGGCCATCGCCACGCTCGGGGCAGCCGAGTCCAGATCGCAGCCGATCTGCACCACCGCCCGGACGCCTACTCGCTCCGCCTGCGCGAGGTGACCGATCAGACCGGGGTCGGCTACGCCGTCGGGCAGGACGCCTGCGATCGCCTCCAGGTGGGTGTGGTTGTCCACCACCGGAACCGGCAGCGGCTCAGCTGCAGGCGGGAAGCCGCGTTCGCGCTTACGCGCCATCGTCGCTCTCCCGCAGCCGGTCCAGCTCCTCCTCCACCACGGACTCATCCAGCTTGGTGAACACCGGAGCCGGCTTCGCGATCGGGGTGCCTGCACGAACCGGACGCGACTCCCACGCCGGGAACTTCTCGTAATCGCCGGTGATCACCGGGTAGTGGCGGCTCTCGTCGTCCAGATCGGTGACCTCCTCGATCCGCGGCTGCGGCGCGAACTCCCCGGTGCCGCCGAGCACCTCGTGCACCTGCTGCGCCGAGTGCGGCAGGAACGGGGAGAGCAGGGTGTTGCAGTCGCTGACCGCCTGGGTGACGGTGTGCAGCACGGTGGCCAGCCGCTCGGGGTCGGACTTGAGCTTCCACGGCTGGGTCTCGGAGACGTACCGGTTCACATCGGCCACCACGTGCATCGCCGCGGCGATCGCGCCGCGCTGCCGGTTGGTCTGGATCTGGGCGCCGATCTCCGCGAACGCGCCCGAGGTGGTGGCGAGCACGTCGCGGTCGGTCTCGGTGAGCTCACCCGGGGTGGGGATCTGACCGAAGTTCTTGTGCACCATCGTGGCGGTGCGATTGACCAGGTTGCCCCAGCCGGCCACCAGCTCGTCGTTGGTGCGCCGGACGAAGGACTCCCAGGTGAAGTCCACGTCCTGGTTCTCCGGGCCGGCAGCGGCCACGTAGTAGCGGAACGCGTCCGGCTGGTACCGAGCGAGCATGTCCCGCACGTAGATCACCAGGCCGCGGGAGGAGGAGAACTTCTTCCCCTCCACGTTCAGGAACTCACTCGAGACCACCTCGGTGGGCAGCTGCAGCTCGCCGTACTCCCCCGCCGCGCCGCCCTTGCTGCCGCGGCCGTCGTAGGCGAGCAGCTCAGCGGGCCAGATCTGGGAGTGGAAGGTGATGTTGTCCTTACCCATGAAGTAGTAGGACTGGGCCTCCGGGCTGGTCCACCAGGCGCGCCAGGCCTCAGGGTCGCCGCTGCGGCGGGCCCACTCGATGCTCGCGGACAGGTACCCGATCACCGCGTCGAACCACACGTACAACCGCTTATTGCCGTTCTCCGCCCAGCCGGGCAGCGGGATCGGGATACCCCAGTCGATATCCCGGGTCATCGCCCGCGGGCGGACATCCTCGAGCAGGTTGCGACTGAAGTTCAGGACGTTCGGGCGCCAGCCGCTGCGGGTCTCCAACCAGCCGGCGAGGGTGTCCACCAGGGCGGGCAGGTCGAGGAAGAAGTGGTTGGACTCGACGAACTTCGGGGCTTCGCCGTTGATCCGGCTGCGCGGGTTCTTCAGGTCGATCGGGTCGAGCTGGTTCCCGCAGTTGTCGCACTGGTCCCCGCGGGCGCCGTCGTAGCCGCAGATCGGGCAGGTGCCCTCGATGAACCGGTCCGGCAGGGTGCGCCCGGTGGACGGCGAGATCGCGCCCATCGTGGTCTGCTCCACCATGTAGCCGTTCTTGTGCACCGTGCGGAACATCTCCTGCACGACGGCGTAGTGGTTGCGCGTCGTGGTCCGAGTGAACAGGTCGTAGGACAAGCCCAAGGAGGTGAGGTCCTCCACGATCACCCGGTTGTACCGGTCCGCCAGCTCCTGCGGGGCGACACCCTCCTGCTCGGCCTGGACCAGGATCGGAGTGCCGTGCTCGTCCGTGCCGGAAACCATCAGCACCTCGTGACCGGCCATCCGCATGTGCCGGCTGAACACGTCGGAGGGGACGCCGAAGCCGGCGACGTGGCCGATGTGCCGTGGGCCGTTGGCGTAAGGCCAAGCCACAGCGGAGAGGATGTGGGTCATGGGATCGATCGTAATGCCCTGCGGCTAGCGGAATCTCCGGTGTCCCAGAGGGCGAACTGGCAGCCGTTATCGTGCCTGGTCGACGTCCGTCTGGCTGAAGTCCTCGCCCTTGAAAAGCAGCGGCACGGACCGCGACCGCATCCGGACCCTGCCGGGCACCGACGACGAGGGCAGCTTCGGTCAGGCTCGCGCCACTGACCAGGCAGACCTCCCGCGACATGATCGCCGCGAACCGTTCCAGGTCGCCCTCACCGAGGACGATCGCCACCAGCGCGGAGGTATCGACCACGATCACGCGGGGATGCCCTGGTCGTCGTAGCCGACAATCTCCTCAGCGCTGGTAACGCAGCATCACCATGTCCTCGGCGCTGAGCATGCCGGTCAGCCGCATCCCGGTGTGCACTGGCGGGGCGTCCCGGGTGATCCGGACCGCATCGCCGCCCTCGAGCAGCGGGCTGATGGTCAGACAGATCTCATCGAGGACACCGGCGCCGGCCAGGGTGCCGAGCAGGCGCGGGCCGCCCTCGGTGAGCATCTGGGACAGGCCCCGAGCCTGCAGGGCGAGGCGCATCGCCGCCGGGTCGAGTTCCTGCGCACCGCACACCACGATCTCGGCAACGTCCGAGAGCCGGGTGCGCTGCGCCGTCGGCGATCCGCCGTGGGTGAAGACCAACGGCCGCACCGGCGCCTCGATGAACACCGGAGAGGACGGGTCCAGGTCGAGCCGGCCGGAGACGATCGCGAACACCGGGTGGTCGCTCAGCCCCTGGGTGCGGCGCCAGGTCACGTCCTCCTGGGTGAGCCGCATCGCCCCGTACCCCTCGGCGCGCACGGTGCCGGCGCCGACGATGATCACGTCCGCGAGCCGGCGCAGCAGATCGAACACCTGCTTGTCCGCGGGCCCGTTCAGCCCGCCGGAGAGGCCCTGGTGGGTGGCGGCGCCGTCGATGCTGGCGATCATGTTCGCACGCAGGTGGGCCCGGCTGCGGTCGGCCACCCGGTAGGTGGCGAGCAGCTCGGCCTCCTCGAATGCTGGCTGTGGGCCTGGCTCGGCCTCCTCGAACGCCGGCTGCGGGCCTGGCTCGGCCTCCTCGGACGGGGGTCGCCGGCCAGACCCGGTCTCCTCGGACGCGCCGTTCCTCATACGTTGTGCCTCAACCATGCGGGCTCCCGCAGCCCGAGCACCGCCTCGGTCATCCGCACCGCGTCCACAGTGGCCGCCACCTCGTGCGCGCGCACGATCCGGGCGCCCCGCTCCACGCACATCGCCGTGGCCGCCAGAGTGCCGGAGACCCGCTCCCCGCGATCGCGGCCCAGGGCCTCCCCGATGAAGTCCTTGTTCGAGAGCGCCACCAGCGTCGGCGGCCCGATCCCGGTGATCTCGTCCAGCCGGCGGACCAGCTCCAGGGAGTGTCGGGTGTTCTTGTTCAGGTCGTGCCCCGGATCGATGATGATCGCCTCCTCCGGCACGCCGGCGTCCAGCGCGAGCTGCACCTGCCGGCCGAGGAACTCGGCCACCTCGGCCACCACATCGGTGTACTGCGGCCGAGGAAGGTGCTGGTGCGGTTCGGCCACCGAGTGCGCAATCACCACGGCAGCCCCGGTCTCGGCGACCACCTCGGCCATCCCCGCCACCCGCAGCCCGGTGGTGTCGTTGACCACGTCCGCACCGGCGGCCACGCACGCCCGGGCCACCTCGGGCCGCTGGGTGTCCACCGAGATCACCACATCACTGGCCGCGCGGACCGCTTCGATCACCCCGAGCACCCGGTCCAGTTCCTCGGCAGGGCTGATCTCGGCGGTGTCCGGGGAGAACGCCATCCCGCCGATATCCACCCAGTCCGCACCTTCGGCCGCGGCACGCAGCGCGGAGTCCACCGCCGCCTGAAGTGCATAGGTGCGGCCGTTGTCATAGAAGGAGTCCGGGGTGCGGTTCACGATCGCCATCACCGCCACCTGGCGGGCGAAGTCGAACTCCCGGGCCCCGATCCGCCGCGGCGGGAGCTGCGCGACGGCAGCCGGTGCGCGCATCAGTCCCGACCCCTCGACTTCACCCCGGCCGCCAGCCGGCGCAACAGCGAGCGTGGCACCAGCCGGGAGGCGGTCGCGATGGCGGCGTACTGGGCGCCGGGCACGCTGAGCACGGTGCCGCGGGCCAGATCGCGCAACGAGGTGGCTACCAGGTGGTCGGCGTCCACGTACAGCCAGTCCGGGGTGCGGCGCATGTCGATCCCGGCCGACTCGTGGAACTCGGTGCGCACAAAACCCGGGCAGAGCGCCTGTACCCGCACCCCGGTACCGGCCAGATCGGCTGCCAGCCCCTCGGTGAAGCTGATCACCCAGGCCTTGCTGGCCGAGTAGGTGCTGCCTCGCCCGGGGAGCAGCCCCGCGATCGACGCGATGTTGATGATCGCACCGGCGCCGCGGGCCGTCAGGCTCGGCAGCACCGCGTGGCTCAGCCGGAGCACGGCCTCGACGTTCACCCGCAGCTGACCGCTGAGCTCGTCGATCCCGGCCTCGCCGAACTCCTTGCCCACGGACAGGCCGGCATTGTTCACCAGCGTGTGCACATCACCGGTGCGCAGTCGCTCGGCCACCGCCTCGATACCGGCCTCGGTGCCCAGGTCCGCACCGAGCACCTCCACCTCGGGGGCGCCCATCGCGTGGCACTCGGCCGCCACCTGCTCGAGCCGGCCGGTGCGGCGGGCTACCAGCACCAGGCTGAGGCCTCGCTGAGCGAGATGGCGGGCGAAGGTCAGTCCGATCCCGGAGGAGGCACCGGTGACGAGGGCGGTCGGCATGGCCTCAGCGTAGTTGGCGTGGCACAGTGACTGTATGGCTTCGCGCGCGCTGCTGGTGGTCGATGTTCAGCCCACGTTCTGCGAGGGTGGCGCGCTCGCTGTGGACGGAGGGAACGCCGTCGCCGAGGCAATCGCCGGGTATGCGGCCAACCACCGGAACAGCTATGACCTGGTGGTGACCACCCAGGACTGGCACATCGACCCCGGTGCGCATTTCTCCGAGACTCCGGACTTCGTCGACACCTGGCCGCCGCACGGGGTGGCGGGCACACCGGAGGCGGAGCTGCACCCGGCGCTGGCCCACCTCGCCCCGGATGCGTCGGTGAAGAAGGGGGCGTACGCCGCGGCGTACTCGGGTTTCGAGGGTGTGGACGACGGCGGAGCCTCCTTGGCACAGATCCTCACCCGGGCCGGGGTCACCGAGGTGGACGTGGTGGGCATCGCCGAGTCGCACTGTGTGAAGGAGACCGCGTTGGATGCCGTCGCCGAAGGGCTGGGCACCCGGGTGCTGGGCGATCTGACCGTGCCGGTCACCGCGGAGCAGGGTGCGGTAGCGCGCGAGGCGATGGCGGCCGCGGGGGTCCGGATCATCCGCTCCACGGACGGCTGAGACGGGTCCTTCTGCCCATCGCTCTTCGGGCCCGCGCCCTCTACGCTGAGCGCTTGTGACCACACCCGCCCCAGCCCCAGACCAGACCCCACCACCGGCCGTGCCGTACTCGCCGGTCGATGCCACCCCGGCGCCCGGCTACGACGTACCCCCTGCCGACGCCACCCCGGCGCCCGGCTACGACGCCACCCCGGCCCCGGCCCCGGCCCCGGCTCCGGCTCCGGCCACCAGCTACGGCGTACCGCCTGCCGACTATGGCCCGCCCTCTCCCGCCGATCCGCGCCGCGAGGCGAGCCGGTGGCACGGGCTGACCTCGTACTGGGTGACCTACCCGGCAGGCTTCGGACTGATCGGCCTGGCGCTGTCCGCGGTGCTGCCGTTCCTCAGCCAGAGCGGAGCCGCGGTGCAGGCCGCTCTCGCCGGCGCCGGGTTCATCGTGCTCGGCGTAGCGATCTACGCCGAGATCCTGGTGGGACTGCTGTACCTGGTGCGCAAGATCGACTTCGAGGGCATGGGCAAGCTCGTCTGGTTGGTCGGCACCGCCCTGTTCGCCGGGTTGGCCTATGTCTCCTGCCTGGCCATGGGCATCGATCCGTGGCTGCTGACCATCGTGGCAATCTTCGCCGGTATGGTCACGTTGCCTGTCGGCCAGTGGATCGCCCGCACCGTGCTGCACCGGCGCCGAGTGCCGACGCTGATCTGCCTCGCGATCTGCGCGATCTTCGTGGTGATCTCGCTGGCGATGCTGCCGATGTCGCTGGGGGCCTGAGCATCGGTTGGTGGGCGGGGTCAGCTGGCGCACTCAGCGGGCGCGCAGCGCGGCCTCGTACAGCTCCCGGCGGCTGACCCCCGCACGCACCGACACCTGGGCCGTGGCCTCTTTCAGCCGCTGCCCCTCAGCGGTCCGGCGCAGCACCTCGGCCACCAGGTCCTCGACCTGCGGCGGGGCGGGGTCGGCGCCGGCCACCACGATGCTCAGCTCACCGCGCACCTGCCCGGCCGCCCAGTCGACGAGCTCGGCCAGCGGCCCGCGGCGGATCTCCTCATAGGTCTTGGTGAGTTCCCGGCAGACCGCCGCGTCCCGGTCCGCGCCGAACGCCGCCGCCATCGCTGCCAGCGCGGCGGCGATCCGGTGCGGGGACTCGAAGAAGATCATCGTGCGCCGCTCCTCGGCGAGCTCGGCCAGCATCCGGTCCCGCTCCCCCGGCTTGCGGGGCAGGAAGCCCTCGAAGCAGAACCGGTCACTGGGTAGCCCGGAGAGTGCCAGCGCGGTCAGCGCAGCACTGGGCCCGGGGGCGGCGGTCACTCGGACACCGGCCTCGGCGGCGGCCCGGACCAACCGGAACCCGGGATCGGAGACGGCGGGCATCCCGGCATCGGTGACCACGAGCACTGTGCCGCCGTCCGCGGCGACCTGGAGCACGGCGTCGGCCCGGGCCTGTTCGTTGTGCTCGTGGTAGCTGAGCACCCGGGCACTGACCTGCACGCCGAGCCGACTGGCCAGCGCGCGCAGCCGCCGGGTGTCTTCGGCGGCGATCAGGTCGGCTTCGCCGAGCAGACGGACGAGCCGGGCCGAGGCGTCCTCGACGTCACCGATCGGGGTGGCGGCGAGCACGATGACACCAGCGCCGGTCCGGTCACTCACGCCGCCCCTCCGTCCGTGACCGTCGCCGCGGCGCTCCGCCTGATCACAGTGCCGCCTTCATCGCCCGGTCCCGCTCCCGGCGGTAGCATGCGCCGCACAGCGACTCGTAGCTGATCACATCCTCGCCGTCGATCGCGACGGCGTCCCCCTCGAACACGAAGTTGTCCCCGGACCGGCGGCAGTTGAACTCTGCCTGCGAACCGCAGCGGCACATCGTCGGCAGCTTCTCGAAGTTGTCGGCCAGCTCGAACAGCCGCCGCGAGCCCGGAAACACCCGGGCGAGGAAATCGGTGCGCAGGCCGTAGCAGATCACGCTGATCCCGTCCCGCTTCGCCACGTCGAAGAGCTGGTCGATCTGCTCCTCCTCGAGGAACTGGGCCTCGTCCACCAGCACGCAAGAGACGGTGGCCAGCTCGTCCTCCGAGGGATTCCACAGCCCCGCGAATGCCCCGCTGCCCTCCTGCGCCTGCAGGATCAGGGCCCGCAGATCATCGCCGGCGTGGGCGAGGATGTCTACCGCCCGAGAAGCCCCGCCGCGGGCCACGACTGCGGAATCGGACTTCGTGTCGGTCGCAGGTTTCACGACCACGATCCGCAGGCCCCGCTCCTGATAGTTGTACGCCGTCTTGATCAGGGTGTCGGACTTGCCACTGTTCATCGCGCCGTACTTGAAATGGAGCTTGGCCACGCTCTCCTCCCTCCGCTGCCGTCAACGCGAGGCACAGCCTATCGGCGCCCCGGGCGGGCGCGGACCCGGCCGGGGCGCCGATCTCGGTCGAGGCCGATCCTGCCAGCGCACGCCCATACACTGTCCGGCGTGAGAGCAGAGGGCCCTCAGGGGGAGTCGGCACGCGCAACCGAGGTCACGCCGTCGGCCCGGAACGCTCCTGATGCTGTACCGCCGGGTTCGGTAACCCCAGGCACCCTCGCCACGGCCCGGCACTCGGCCGGCGCCCCGGACCGGTGGCAGCAACTACGCAGGTTGGCCGGCCGTCCCGATCTCCCGAACACCCATACCAGCGCCGCCGAGATCCGGTCCGCACTGCACGATCGGCTCCTCTCCCCCGCCCCCGGCTCCCGGCTCTGGGGCTGGATCGGGGCTCTGCTGGTGACGGCGGTGGCCGGTGTGCTCCGGCTGGTGCACCTGGAACGGCCGGCCCGGCTGGTCTTCGACGAGACCTACTACGTCAAGCAGGCCTACTCCCTGCTGACGCTGGGTTACGAGGGGGACTGGAACGAGGAGCCGGACGAGAACTTCGCCGCCGGCGACTTCTCCGACCTCAACCGCACCGCCGACTACGTGGTGCACCCGAGCGTCGGCAAATGGATGATCGCCATCGGGATGCGCCTGCTTGGCCCAGAGAACCCGTGGGGCTGGCGGATCAGTGCCGCAGTGATCGGCACCCTGTCCGTGCTGCTCCTCGCCCGGATCGCCCGCCGGCTGTTCTCCTCGAACCTGCTCGGTTGCACCGCCGCCCTGCTGCTCGCAGTGGACGGTGCGCACATCTCCCTCTCCCGGGTCTCGATCCTGGACATCTTCCTGCAGTTCTGGATCCTGGCCGGCTTCGCGGCCCTGCTGCTGGACCGGGAATCACACCGAAGACGGCTCGCTCACCTGGCCGCGGACGAGTTGGCCACCCGCGGTTCCTATGCCGACCCGTGGGGCCCGAAAGCGGGACTGCGCGGCTGGCTGCTGGTGGCCGGGGTGTGCCTGGGCCTGGCCAGCGGGGTGAAGTGGTCCGGGATCTATGCCCTCGCCGTGTTCGGGCTGGTGGCCGTCGCGTGGTCGATCACCGCGCGGCGGGAGGTGTCCGTACGGCTGTGGGCCGGTGCCGGGCTGATCAGGGACGGCGCCCGGGCGTTCTTCGTGCTCGTCCCCACTGCGGCGGCGGTGTACGTCCTCACCTGGCTGCCCTGGTGGCTGAACCCGAACTCCTACAACCGGCAGTGGGCCAGCGAGGTGAACGCCGTCGCCGACGTTCCACAACGCACCTGGATGCCGGACTGGCTGAACTCCTGGTGGGAGTACCACCTGAAGATGTGGGACTTCCACAACAACCTGGACTCCGAGCACACCTACATGTCCCACCCGCTCGGCTGGCTGGTGCAGTGGCGGCCCACCTCGTTCGCCTGGCGAGATGTCGAGGACGGCACCTCGATGGACCTGTGCGGCGCCAGCCGGTGCGTCGGGGCAATCTCGTCCGTGGGCAACCCGGTCCTGTGGTGGGGCGGAGCGCTCGCGCTGCTGCTGGTGCTCTGGCTGGCCGTGCGGCACCGGGACTGGCGCGCCTGGGCGGTCCTGGCCGGGTACGGGGCGACGTATCTTCCCTGGTTCGCCTATACCGACCGCACCATCTTCACCTTCTACACGGTGGCGCTGGCGCCGTTCGTGGCGCTGACCCTCACCTTCGCGATCGCGACGCTGTGGGGCAGGCCCAGCTGGCCCCTGCGCGAGCGACGACCGGGTATCTGGACGGCTGCCGGCATCGTCGTGCTGGCTGTGCTGGTGGCCGCGTTCTACTGGCCGATCTGGTCCAACCAGTGGGTGCCGTACTGGTTCTGGCGGCTGCACATGCTGCTGCCGAGCTGGGTCTGATCCCGCGCGCTCGCCGCCAGCGCTCAGTGGTCGGCGAACTCCGGCATGCCGAAGTGCGCGGTGTCCGGGTTTCCGCCGTAGCGGGTGCCGGAGTCCACGGTCTCGATCTGCGCCAGGTCCTCGGCCGTGAGCCTCACCTTGGGCGCCTGGAAGTTCTCTGCGATCCGCGACGGCGTCACGGACTTGGGGATCACCACGTTGCCGACCTGCAGGTGCCAGGCAAGCACGACCTGAGCCACAGTGGCCTCGTGCCGCTGGGCGATCTGGGCCAGCACCGGGTCGTTCAGCAGCCCGTGCCCCGACCCCAGCGGGGACCATGCCTCGGTGACGATCTGGTGGGAGGAGTTGATCCCGCGCATCTCGTTCTGCTGCAGGTAGGGGTGCACCTCGATCTGGTTCAGCACGGGAGTCACGCCGGTCTCGTCGATGATCCGGTCCAGGTGCGCGCGGTGGAAGTTGGAGACGCCGATCGATCGCACCCGTCCGGATTCGGCCAGCGCCACGAACGCCTTCCAGGACTCGGCGTACAGCTCGGCGCGCGGGCACGGCCAGTGGATCAGGTACAGGTCCAGAGTCTCCAGGCCGAGCTTGTCCATCGAGACGTCGAAGGCACGCAGCGTGGCCTCATACCCCTGATCGGGGTTGTTCAGCTTGGTGGTGACGAACAGCTCGTCCCGCGGGAGGCCGGACGCGGCGATCGCGCGACCCACGCCCGCCTCGTTGCCGTAGTCGGCAGCGGTGTCGATCAGCCGGTAGCCCACCCGGAGCGCCTCGGCGGTGGCGGTCTCCGCCTCGTCGTCCGGCACGCGCCAGACGCCGTAACCGAGCTGGGGGATCTCGTTACCGTCGCGCAGCGCGACGCGGGGAATAGTCGTCTCAGTCACGCACCTCACCCTAACGACTCCCGCCGCTGCGGACCGGCCCATTCCGCTAGTCGGTCCCTGCGGGCGGTGCGCCGGCCGCAGGGACACCCGCGAACCGCGCGGCCGCCCGACCAGTAGTCTTGCCAACGTCTAGTTGGACGGAGGGCCGGATGGACGAGCGACCGTACCACCACGGAAACCTGCGCCGCGCGCTACTGGCAGCGGCGGTGGATGTGGTCGAAGAGAGCGGAACGGCAGCGGTCAGCCTGCGCGATCTGGCACGCCGAGCCGGGGTCTCCCATGCCGCACCTGCGCACCACTTCGCAGACAAGACTGGCCTGCTCACCGCGATGGCAGCCGAAGGCTTCGACCTGTTGGCGGACGAGTTGGAGGCTGCCCATCCGCCGGCCGATATCTACCGGCTGGGTGCCGCCTATGTCTCCTTCGCCACCGGACATCGCGCCCATTTCGACGTGATGTTCCGCCCAGACCTCTATCGCAGCGACGACCCCGCGCTCGTTGCGGCACAGCAACGAGCCGGAGCGGCACTGCGCCATGGCGTCGCCGCACTGCCGCCTGAACGCCGCGGTGCGGATCCGGAACTGGCGCGGATCAGCGCGTGGTCCCTGGTGCACGGCTTCACCACGCTCTGGCTGCAGCAGATGCTGCCTCCCGGCCTCGGCGAGTCGCCGGAGCAGGCCTTTCGCTCCATCTCCACGTTCCTGTTCGGAGCTCACGCCACGCCTGACCGGCCGCAGGACCTCCCGGGCCCACGCCACGCCTGACCGGCCGCAGGACCTCCCGGGCCCACGCCACGCCTGACTGACACCACCGCCCAGGCAACTTGTCATTGACAAGTTTCTCATCTCACTCCTAGTCTTGTCAGTGACAAGATTGCTCGTTGGCCTAGTGAGGTGTGTGGAGATGGCCCCGCTGATCGCCCTGGTAGCAGTGACCGGCGTGCTGCTGATCCTCGGTCGGGCCCGGTGGCGGCCACAGCTGCGGAGCGTGCCCCTGGCGCTGCGCGGCGGGCTGGCCGCGATGTTCGCCATGACCGGCATCTCGCACTTCGTCGGTATGCGCGCCGACCTGGTCGCAATGGTGCCGGCGTGGGTCCCGGCGCCCGATCTGATCATCACCCTGACCGGCATCGCGGAGATCGCCGGGGCGGTGGGGCTGCTCTGGTCCCGGACGGTGCTGCCCGCCTCCGCCGGCCTGACCCTGCTCCTCGTGGTGATGTTTCCGGCCAACGTGCACCTTGCCCTCACTGGCGCCGACCTGCCGTGGTGGGACCAGCTCGTTCCCCGAACGATCCTCCAGGTCCTCTTCCTCGGCGCGACCGGCACTGTGCTGGGGCACCGGTGGCGCACGCACCGGCAGTCAGCTACCGCCCGCACCGCGGTCGCTAGAATCGGTGCTCCACACCTTCAGGAGCAACGATGACCCTGACCATGCGCACCACCCTCGCTGCTCGCGGCCCGGCCGCCGCGATCGTGCTCACCGACGACCAGGTCGCCGAGCTCGGCACGGCGAAGACCGCACCGGTGACCGTGACCATCGCCGGCAGGACCGCCCGACTCCGGCTGGCCCGGATGGGTGGTGAGAATCTGATCGGGATGAGCAAGGCGGCCCGCGCCCAGCTCGGCGTGCAGACCGGTGACGAGGTGGAGGCGGCGATCGCACCGGACCAGGCCGAGCGCACTGTCGACCTGCCCGGCGAGCTGTCCGACGCCCTCACCGGCGCCGGACTGACCGAGGCGTTCGCCGGCTGGTCCTACAGTCGCCGCAAGGAGTCCGCCCGCAGCGTCGCCGAGGCGAAGGCTGCCGAGACCAAGGCCCGACGGGTGGCGAAGGTGCTCGACCAGCTCGGCGGCTGAGTGCGTGGGCCCTCACCCAGGCGGGGGCCCCGCGGTCTCTCCGGCGACCAGCTCCACCGGCAGCATCGTGTGCGCCGGCACCTCCTCACCGCGCAGCAAGGCGGTGACCAGCTCGCCTGCCCGGCGGCCACGCTCGTGCAGAGGCTGGCGGACGGTGCTGAGGGTCCGACCCAACCACGGCATCTCGACGCCGTCGAAGCCGGTCACCGTCACGTCCTCGGGAACCCGCAAGCCCAGCTGCGCTGCCGCACCGAGCGCTCCAGCTGCGAGCTGGTCGTTCTGGGCGAGCAACGCCGTCGGGCGGTCGCCGATCTCGAGCAACCGCAACGCAGCAGCGGCACCGGCGGCGGAGTCACGCCCGCCTGCCTCGACCCGGACAGCGCCGGGGAAGACACGCTGTACCGCTTCGAGCCGGCCGCGGATCGTCCGGTTGACGATCTCGCCGAGCCGCGCGCCGACAGGCTCGGTCGGGCCCGGCGCATCGGATCGGCCGAGCCTGGTGGTGCGCATGATGACGCCGACCCGGCGGTGCCCAAGCGCGGCGACATGCTCGGCCATGGCGGTCATCCCACCGACGTCATCGACCTCCACCAGGGTCACGTCCGGCGCATGCGGCCCCTCGATCCCGACGATCGGCACCCCCCGTGCCCGCACCACTGGCAGCAGATCGTCGAACTCCTCACCCCGGGTGGCGAAGACCACGGCATCGACCGGCAGCATCCGCAGCGGCTCGGGCCGGTTCATGACCGGATCGGCCCGCCCGGGGAGGAGCAGCTGGCCGAAACCCTCACCGTCGAGCACATCGGAGAGGCCGTCCATGGTCGCCACCGCCACCGGGTTCTGGAACGCCTGACGCACGCGTTCGGCGATGACGATCCCGACGATCCCGCTGCGGCCGCTGCGCAGCGAGCTGGCGACCGGGTGCGGGCCCTGGTAGCCGACAGCCTCGGCGGCGGCCAGGATCCGGTCCCGGGTGCCCGGTGCGACCCGGTCCTGGCTGCGGAACACCAGGGAGGCGGTCGAGGTGGACACCCCGGCGATCGCGGCGACGTCGGCGATCGTCGCCCGCCCTTGACGTCCACGACCAGGCATCGGCGGTGCCCCTTTCTTCACTCGCACCCTAGCAACGATCGCAACGATGCGATACGCTCCTTCGCACCATGGATCGCAACGTTGCGATGAATTCTCCGGGCACTCCGGGTCTCGTCGCCCGACGTTCACCTGGTGGATACCGCGACGGCTTTCGATTGCAACGATGCGATGTCCGTCGCGTCACTGCTTGCTCCTGACGAAGGGAACACCACCGTGATCACGAAGCGACTTCTGACCGCCGGGCTGGCCGGCTTCTGCGCGGTCGCGCTCACCACCGCCTGCGGGCCTGTCGCCTCGGACGGCTCGGCCGCCGATGCGGCGGGCGGCGACGACGGTGACGCGGCCAGCACCATCACGATCTTCATCTCCGGGGACACCAACCTGCAGGACCTGTGGGAGCAGGGCATCATCCCTGCCTACGAGGAGGCGAACCCCGGTGTGCAGGTGAACGTGACTCTCGACCTGCACGGTGAGCACGACCAGCAGACCGTCGCGAAGCTGATCACCTCGACCGAGGCCGGAGACGATCCGGGCTTCGACCTGGTCGACGCCGGCTTCGTCATCTCCAGTGCTGCCGAGGCCGGAACGATGCTGGAGGTCGGGCCGGACGAGCTCACCGGTCTGGCCGACGTAGCGGAAAACACTGTGACGGCCGGTAAGGGCGTCGGTATCCCCTACCGCGCGTCCTCGGTGCTGCTCGCCTACGACAACGCGGTGGTGGAGACTCCACCGGAGACTCTGGACGAGCTGCTCACCTGGATCGAGGACAACCCCGGTGAGTTCGCTTACAACTCTCCGTCCACCGGTGGCTCCGGCGGTGCGTTCGTCACCACAGTGCTGGACAGCTACCTCTCCGCGGAGGACCAGGAAGCGTTGCGCGTCGGCTATGACGAAGGGCTGCAGGAAGGCTGGACCGAGGGCTTCGACCGGCTCGCCGAGCTCGGCCCCTCGGTCTACCAGGGTGGCGTCTACCCGAACGGCAACTCCCAGGTGCTCGAGCTGCTCGGCGACGGGGCCATCTCGATGGCCCCGGTGTGGAGCGACCAGTTCATCACTGCCGCGGAGAACGGGCTGGTCTCGGAGAACGTGCACTACACCCAGATCAGCGACCCCAGCTTCACCGGCAGCGCCTCCTACCTCGGCATCCCGCGCACCAGCGACAACACCGAGGGGGCGATCGACCTGGCGAACTTCGTCCTCAGCCCGGAGGGGCAGACGATCATCGCCGAGCAGATCTCCGGCTACCCGGTGATCTCGCTCGATCAGCTGCCGGAAGAGATCGTCGAGCAGTTCGCCGATGCCGATCCGACGGCGCTACGGCCGAGCTACTACAGCGAGAACAACGATGACATGAACAACCTCTGGGACCAGCTCGTCCCATGACTGCACTGAAGGAGAAGACCAAGAGGCCAGCCACGGCGGACGCCGGCCGAGCCCGACCGAGCAACGCCGCCCGGCGGGCCGAACGCCGCCGCTCCGCGGTCGGGTTCTCGATGGCGCTGCCGCCGGTGGTGGTGATCGCGCTGTTCGTGGGTCTGCCGGTGCTGCTGGCGATCGGCTTCAGCTTCGGGATGACCGGTGGACTGAACCGGACGGCTGCGATGATCGGTCAGGACGTCTACACGGCACCGGGCCTGTTCACCACTGCGGCCTATGAGCAGCTGTTCGCCGATCCCCGATTCCCGCGCGACCTCGCGGCCACCGTGCTGGTCACCACCGTGACCACGACGGTGACCCTGGCCGTGGCGATCGGCATCGCGGTGCTGCTCCGGCTGCGCGGAGGCTGGGCGGCCTCGCTGCTCTCGGGTCTGGGCGTGGTCCCGCTGTTCATCCCGGTGGTGATCGCGTCCTGGGCGATCCTGACCTTCTACTCCGGTGACGGCTTCCTGCGCAGCCTGTTCGCACAGGTCGGGCTGGACGGGCCGATCTTCGGCTTCACCGTCACCGGGGTGGTGATCGCCTCGATCTGGGTGAACCTGCCGTTCGCGCTGCTGATGGCCGCCTCCGGGATGCAGGCCGTCCCCGATGCCCTCATCGATGCTGCCCGGGACGCTGGCGCCGGCACGCTGACGATCGTGTACCGGATCCTGGTGCCGCTGGCGAGCATCCCGCTGATCATCGCGGGCACCTTTACCGCGATCGGCGTCCTCGGCCAGTTCACCGTGCCGTACTTCACCGGCCCGAACGCCCCGCAGCAGCTCGGTGTGGACATCGCCAAGTACTTCCAGTCCTTCAACCAGCCGCAGCAGGCGGCCGCGATCGCGGTGATCGTCTTCGTGATCGCCTCCGGGGTTGCGGTCCTGTACGTCTGGGCCAACTTCCGTTCCGCCAAGCAGGAAGGACGCGTCTGATGCCGTCGGCCGGCCGCCTGATCGCCGGGAAGATCCTCACCGCCGTGCTGCTCCTGCTGGTCGCGGGATTCATCCTCGGCCCGCTGATCTGGCTCGGGATGCACGCGTTCGCCACCGAGTGGCACTACCCCAACCTGCTCCCCGAGGGACTGACGCTCCAGTGGTGGCGGGTGGTGTTCGCCGAGCCGGAGCTGTTCGGCGCGATGCAGAACACCTTGTTCTTCGCACCGATCACTGTGGCGCTCTCCGCACTGATCTGCCTGCCTGCGGCCTACGCGTTCTCCCGATTCTCCTTCCCCGGCCGCAGGATCTTCCTCATCGGACTGTTCGCCACCAACGCGTTCCCGAAGATGGGCCTGTTCGTCGCGATGGCGACCGTCTTCTATGGCCTGCAGCTGATGGAGACCGCCCTGGGGATCGTCATCGTGCACCTGATGGGCACTGTCGTGTTCATGACCTGGATCCCGGCCGCGGCGTTCTCCTCGGTGCCCCGATCGCTCGAGGAAGCGGCACGCGATGCCGGTGCCGGGAAGATCCGCGTGTTCCTCACCGTGACCCTGCCCCTGGCGATGCCGGGCATCCTGGTCGCCGCGGTGATGTCCTTCCTGGCGTCCTTCGACGAAGCGCAGGGCACCTACCTGGTGGGGGCTCCGTCTTACATGACGATGCCCACCGAGATGTACTCCCTGGTGCTCAACTACCCCAAGCAGGTCGCTGCGGTGTTCGCCATCCTGCTCTCCATCCCGTCCGTGCTCCTTCTGCTGCTGACCCGCCGCCACATCATGGGCGGACAGCTCGCCGAGGGCTTCCAGATCCGTTAGCAACGACCAGATCCGTGAGGACCGACGTGCCACCCACCACCCAGACCACACCGCCGAGCGGGACCGACCACACACCGCCCGGGCTACGGCTGTCCGGGATCACCAAGGTGCTCGGCGGCCGCACGATCGTCGACGACCTCAACCTGGACATCGCCTCCGGTGAGATGGTCTCGCTGCTGGGCCCGTCCGGCTGCGGGAAGACCACCACCCTGCGGCTGATCGCCGGCTTCCTCTATCCCGACGCTGGCGGTGTGCAGGTCGCCGGCACGGACATCACCCGTCTCGGCCCGGAACGGCGCCCGAGCGCGATGGTGTTCCAGAACTACGCGCTCTGGCCGCATATGACGGTGGCCAAGAACGTCGCCTTCCCGCTCAAGGTCGCCCGGGTGCCGCGGGCACAGATCGACCAGCGGGTCGCGGAGGTGCTGGAGATGGTCGGGCTCTCCCACCACGCCAGCTCCCGGCCGGCCCGGATCTCCGGTGGCGAGCAGCAGCGGGCCGCGCTCGCCCGGGCGCTGGTGCAGCGGCCGAAGCTGCTGCTGCTCGACGAGCCGTTGTCCAATCTGGACGCCAAGCTGCGGGTGCGGGTGCGCGAAGAGATCCGGGACATCCAGCAGCGACTCGGGATCACCACCGTGCTGGTCACCCACGACCAGGAGGAGGCGCTGTCCATCTCGGACCGGGTCGCGGTGATGAGCGAGGGGCGGATCGAGCAGGTGTCCACACCAGCCGAGCTGTACCGGGCTCCGGCTACTGAGTTCGTCGCGGGCTTTATCGGCTCCAGCAACCGGATCGCCGCACTTGACCTGGGCGAGGGTGAGCCCGGGGTGGAGTGGATGGTCCGCCCGGAGGACATCCGGATCGACCCGGCCGGGATGCCGGGCGTGGTTACCCGGGTGCTGCCGCACGGGCACTACGCGGAGGTGGTGATCGACGCCAGCGGCACGATGCTGCGCGCATTCGTCACCGGCCAGACCCCGCAACCCGGCGATGAGGTCGGCGTGCGGATCGCCCGCGGTCTTCGCTACACCGACGGCGTGCTGGACGAGACCACGGTGGAGGTGTCGGTGTGAGCAAGTCCGCCGCCCTGCCGCGCGCCGCCAGTGACCGCAGCGGTACCCGCCTGCCCGCGACCGCCCCGCGGATCGTCGCCCATCGTGGCCTACACGCCGAAGGCACCGGCGGAGCCCGGGAGAACACCCTCGCCGCGATCCGTGCCGCCGTAGCCGCCGGCGCCACCTGGATCGAGATCGACGTCCGAGTCAGCCGGGATGGTGCGGTCGTGCTGCTGCACGACGCCACCTTGGAGCGGTTGTGGGGTGACTCGCGTGCAGTCACCGAGGTGACGCTGGCCGAGCTGGGCGAGCTCGGTGGCGGTGACCGGCGGATCCCCCTGCTCACCGAGGCCCTGGACCTGGTGGCCGGCACCGGTGCCACCCTGCTGATCGACATCGACGAACCCTCGGTCGCGCGGCCTGCCGCTCAGGCGGCCGCTGCCGATCCAAGCGGTGCGCAGACCGCCTGGTGCGGCCATCCGGACTCGATGCGCCAGGTCCGCGAGGTGCTGCCGGAGGCAGCGATCTGGACGCCCTGGTACTCCACCGAGCCGCCGGGCGCGGCCGACCTGGTGGGCGTGAGCCTGATCAACGTGCAGCACCTGCTGGTCTCTCCGGCGTTCGTGGACGCCGTGCACGCCCACGGTGTCCAGGTCGCGGTCTGGACAGTCGATGATGCGTCCCAGGCCGCGCACCTGGCCCGGATCGGGGTGGACTCGATCACCACCAACAAGGTGGAGACGATCCAGCACGCCCTACGGCAGGGCACGGTCGATGACCGGTCCCGGCAGGCCGCCGTCGCCCTGGAGCTGGCCGAACAGGCCGCCGAGCTGACCGCACGGGCGCGGCGGGACGGGATCGGCAGCGTCGAGACCAAGACCGGCCCGGCCGATCACGTCACCGAGGTGGACCGGAAGATCGAACGCGGGGTGCGGGCCGCCTTGGGGGCACAGTTCCCCGAGCACGACATCGTCGGCGAGGAGTACGGCGGCACCGGCGACGGCCATCGTCCGTGCTGGTACCTGGACCCGGTCGACGGCACCGCGAACCTGGCGAACGGGTTCCCGTGGACCAGCTTCTCCCTCGCGCTGGTCGAGGACGGCCGGCCGGTCGTGGGGGTGGTGTTCGACCCGGTCGGAGGCACGCTTGAGGGCGCGCCGGCACCGGTGCCCGTGGTGGCCGTGGCGGGGCGCGGCAGCTGGCGCCTCGGGAAACGGCTGACGGCAACCACTGCCCAGGGGGACGATCCGCTCTCCGGGGCGCTGGTGATCACCGAGCTCGACGGCGCCCGGACCTGGCCCGGACTGCACGAGTTGCTCGATGCCCTCGGCGCGCGGCACTGCACGGTACGGATCCCCGGCTCCGGCACAGCCACGCTGGCGGGGATCGCGATGGGGCGCGGCGTCGCGGCGATCATCCACCGGTACAGCCCGATGGACCACGCCGCCGCGGCCCTGGTGGTGCTTGAGGCCGGGGGCGCGGTGCTGGACGAGACCGGACGGCCCAACCCGCACCCGGTCGGTGGCGCCATCGTCGCCGCGGCGGACGCCCGCGCTGCCACATCGCTCTGGGAGCAGTGGCAGGCGGTGCGGTAGCCCCGGCCCGCCCAGTCCCCGGTCAGGCCCGCGGCGCCCACCGCCCTGCGAACTCTCCCGCGCCGGGCGCAGGACCGGGCAGCACACCGGTGGCGGCATCCACGCGGACACCATCCAGAAGGATTGCCAGGTACCGGTGTCGCAGTTCCCGGGTACGGGCAGGTTCCGACGCCCGCACTGCTGTGAGCTGTTCGAACAGCAGGCCCAGGTCTTCCACCCGCAGCTCTGGACGCACTACCCCGGCGCGCATCACCTGGTCGAAGATCTGGGCGGTCAGCTCACTCGCCTGCTCGGCGAGAGCGCCCAGCTGCGCATCGGGAGTGAACGTGCCGGCGAGCTTCACCGTGATGGCGTGCACATCGGCGATGACGATCTCGGTGACGAACGCGACAAAGTCCTGCCAAGGGTCACCGTCGCGAGTGAGCACACCGCGGGCAATCGAGATGAACTCGACGAGACCAGCCACGCACAACTGGCGGAGCAGCTCCTCCTTGCCGGCGTAGCGGTGGTACAAGGCACTGATCCCCACCCCTGCCTCGGCGGCGACCGCCGAGATAGGTGCGCTCGGATCCCGAAGGAACACCGTGCGCGCGGCGGCCAGGATCGCGGCGTCGTTACGCGCGGCCTGCGCCTGCCGCCCGGGCAGCGGCTTCTCGTCCATACCGCCACCCTACCTCTTGTGCGGAATGAATCATTCCGTTACGGTGAAAACTCACCGGAACAGATTGTTCCGTTCCATAATGTCAGGAGACCTCATGAACACCCAGACCACCGCACGCCGGGCCTCGCAAGGAGCTGCCACCGCCGTCACGCCGACCACCATCGCCATTCCCCAGGCCGACCTCGACGATCTCCACGAGCGCCTGGACCGCGTGCGCTTCACCGACGAGCTCCCCGGCGCCGGCTCGGACTACGGGGTCAGCCTGGCCCTGGTCCAGGAGTGGACCGAGTACTGGCGGACCGTGTTCGACTGGCGCCGGGTGGAGCAGCGGTTGAACGCCTACCCGCAGTTCACCACCGAGATCGACGGCCAGAACATCCACTTCCTGCAGGTCCGGTCCGGACGCCCGGATGCGGTCGGCCTGATCCTCACCCACGGCTGGCCCGGTTCGGTGCTGGAGTTCCTGGACGTGATCGACCCGCTGGTCGCGGCCGGGTATGACGTGGTGATCCCGTCGGTCCCAGGCTTCGGCTTCTCCGGGCCCACCACCGAGCGTGGCTGGAACGTGCACCGGATCGCTGGCGCCTGGGTGGAGCTGATGGCCCGGCTCGGCTACCAGCGTTACGGTGCCGCCGGCAACGATGGCGGATCGTTGATCTCCCCCGAGGTGGGCCGGCTCGATCCGGAGCACGTGATCGGGGTGCACGTGAGCCAGCTGTTCTCCTTCCCATCGGGCGACCCGGCGGAGCTGGCGGACCTGACCGCCGAGGAGCAGGCAGGCATCGAGCACCTCACCTGGTTCTGGGAGAACATGGGGGCGTTCAACATGATGCTCTCCCAAGCCCCGCAGACCGTGGCGCACGCGCTCGCCGACTCCCCGGTGGGGCTACTCGGCTGGAACGGGCAGCTGCTGATCGGTGTGGACGCCGAGTTCGCGGTCGCGAACGTGGCGCTGTACTGGCTGACCGGCACGACCGGCTCCTCGATCCGGCTGTACTACGAGATGTCGAAGGCCGAGCAGCAGGCGTCCGGGCCCACCACGGTGCCGACGGCGTTGGCCGGCTCGACCAACGACTTCTTGTCCATCCGCCGGTTCGCCGATCGAGACCACGCGAACATCGTGCGCTGGAACGTCTACGACACTCCGGGGCACTATGCCGCGCACCAGGCTCCGCAGGTGCTGGCCGCGGACATGGTCGAGTTCTACGACTCGCTGGTATGAGAAGGCGGCTGGCCTCCACCGCGGCTCAGAACACCTGCTCGCTGCGGTGGTAGGCCAGCCCCTGCGCGTCCCACAGCGGAGCGTGCGCGCGCAGCCGACCCGCGAAGCCGTCCCAGTCCCGGTCCTCCTGCGCGGACCAGCCGACCTCGGCCACTGCGGCCAGCCGGGGCAGCAGCATGGTGAACAGGTCGTCCTCGGTGATGATCCACTCGGTCCAGATCGCGGCCTCGACGCCTTCGATCGCCGCGGACGGGAGGTCGTCCACGTGGGCTGCGGGGTCCCAGTCGTAGGAGTCGCGCACCTCGACGTAGCCCGCCCAGTGCTGCCCGAGCGGGAATCCCTCGTAGTACTGCATGTCCAGGTAGACGCGGTTGCCCGGGCTGAGCACCACCCGGGTGCCGGCACGAGCTGCGGCCGCGATCGGCGCCGGGTCGGCGTTCGAGTCCCACAGCTGCAGGATCGTCCCCATCGGCAGCTCCGCTCCCGCCGCCTCGCCCCAGAACGTGGGCAGACTCCCGGCCCGGATCGCGGCGTCCGCCAGGTGCTCCACGAATGCCTCGTACTCCGCCCGCGGCATGGTGTGCACCTCGTCCCCACCGACGTGCAAGGATCCGCCGGTCAGCTTGACCAGCGCCTGGAGGACATCGTCGATGAACGGTGCGGTGGCCGGGTTGTCCAGGGAGAGCTTGGAGAAGCCCACCTCGGTGCCGCGGTAGGCCTCGGCGGGCTCCCCGGTCTCGGTGAGCGCGCCGATCGCATGCTGGGCGGCGTTCACATGCCCGGGCATGTCGATCTCTGGCACCACGGCGATTCCGCGGGCCTCGGCATAGTGCACCAGCTGGGCGAACTCGTCCACGCTCAGGTACCCACCGGGGCCCTGGCCCACCTGGGTGCGACCGGAGATCTCGGTCAGCTCGGGGCGGTCCGGGATCTCGATCCGCCAGCCCTGGTCGTCGGACAGGTGCAGGTGCAGCACGTTCAGCTTGTACGCGGCCATCAGGTCGATGACCTTCATCAGCGTGGGCACCCCGAAGAAGTGCCGGGTGATGTCGACCATCAGCCCGCGGTGGGCCAGTCGGGGCCGGTCCTCGATGGTCACCGCAGGAACCTGCCCGCGCGGCGCGCCGGGCAGATCCAGCTCGCTCAGCTGCGCGAGCGTGGCCAGTCCGCGCAGCAGGCCTGACCTGGTCCCGGTGAGCTCTACGCGAGTGCCACCGGTGCGCAGCAGGTACGCTTCGCCGTCGGGATCGAGGCCGTCCTCCTCGTCCCGCTCCTCCAGCACGACGACGGAGCGTGGGCTGGTCTGCTCCGCCGAGGGGGCGCCGTCGCCGGCTTCCGGCGTGGGCAGGCCGAGGACCGAGGCGGCGACCGTGGCCAGGTCTTGCTCGGCCACCAGACGCGTGGCGGCATCCAGGACCACCGGTGCTTCCTCGTGCTCGGTGATCGACGTGGGCAGGGGCACGAGCGGCAGGGTCACGCGGGCGTCTCCTTCGGCGAACAGGTGTGGTCTCCGCCTCACGCTACCGCCTGCGCTCGTCGCTGCCGCTCAGCCGGCGGCGCGGCCCAGCCGCCAATAGCCGGAGAAGGTGACGCGGTCCTTGCCCACGCCACGCTCGCGGACCAGGTGCCGCCGGGCTCCGGTCGCCAGGCCCGCCTCCCCGACGGCGAACCCCTGCAGGTCTTCGGCGTCCAGGTCGAGCGCGGCGAGCGTGGACAACGCCACCGACCCGGGCGTGGCACCGGGGTCTCGCTCCAGCCAGTGCACGCTCATCCCCGCCGGCGGGAGGAGCTGCTGCCGGTCGGCCGGGTCGTACAGCTCGATCAGGGCGTGCCCGACCGCATCGCGGGGCATGTCGCGCAGGATGCCGGCAACGGCGGGCAGCCCGCTCTCATCGGCGACCAGCACGGTCTGGGCCGCAGGCAGCGGCTGCCAGCCGCAGCCCTGGTCGATCAGCGCCGCGTGCGTGCCGGGCTCGACCTCGGCGGCCCAGGGGCCGGCGGTCCCCTCGCTGCCGTGGACGAGGAAGTCGACGTCCAGCTCGAGCGGGTCGGTGCGGAACTGGCGGACCGTGTAGTTGCGGATCACCGGTCGGGTCCCCTTCGGCAGGCTGAGGTATTTCAGGTAGCCGCCGAAGCCGAAGGTGGCCGGGAGGTTGTCGAACCGGTCGTCATGGTGCACCCCGATCGCGAGCCGGAACCACTGGTCGAAACCCCGGTAATCGAAGCGCGCCAGGCCCGCCCCACCGAAGGTCACCCGCGTCATGTGCGGGGTGACCCGTTCGCTGCGCAGCACCTCGACCTGCACCAGGCCGGACGCCGCGTGAGTGACGGTGATGTTGCTCATGACCTTCGCAATCGCTGGAAGATTAGGTAAGGCTAACCATAGCGCGTCAGAATGCTTCGCGGTCTCGGCCCGGTGCCCCGCGATCGGCGGTCTACGCTGGTGTGATGAACTCCAACGCCGAGACTGCAGGTGGCACCTACGTGGAGCCCGGGCAGGAGTACACCCGGGACACCCGTTACATCGAGACCCGGATCACCGCCGATGGCCGCGACGGCTATCCGGTGGAACCCGGGCGGTACCGCCTGGTGGCCGCCCGAGCCTGCCCGTGGGCGAACCGGGCGATCATCGTGCGTCGGCTGCTCGGCCTGGAGGACGCCCTCTCCATGGGTCTGACCGGGCCGACTCATGACGCCCGCTCCTGGACCTTCGATCTGGATCCGGGCGGGGTGGACCCGGTGCTCGGTATCGAGCGGCTGCAGGAGGCCTACTTCCGGCGGGTGCCGGACTACCCGCGCGGGATTACCGTGCCGGCGATCGTGGACGTGCCCAGCGGCGCGGTGGCGACCAACGACTTCGCCCAGATGACGCTGGACCTGTCCACCGAGTGGACCGCGTTCCACCGCGAGGGCGCACCCGAGCTGTATCCGGAGCACCTGCGGGCGGAGATCGACGAGGTGGCGGACCTGGTCTACCGGGATGTGAACAACGGCGTGTACCGGTGCGGGTTCGCCGGGTCGCAACGCTCCTACAACCATGCCTACGACCGGCTGTTCACCCGGCTGGACTGGCTCAGCGACCGGCTCTCCACGCAGCGCTACCTGGTCGGGGACACGATCACCGAGGCCGATGTGCGGCTGTTCACCACGCTCGCCCGGTTCGACGCCGTCTACCACGGGCACTTCAAGTGCAACCGGTCCAAGCTGAGCGAGATGGACGTGCTGTGGGCGTACGCCCGCGACCTGTTCACCACCCCCGGCTTCGGGGATACGGTGGACTTCGCCCAGATCAAGGAGCACTACTACGTGGTGCACCAGGACGTGAACCCGAGCCAAATCGTGCCCCAGGGTCCGGACCTGACGAACTGGTTGGAGCCGCACTTCCGGGAACAGCTCGGCGGGCGACCGTTCGGCGACGGCACCCCGCCCGGCCCGGTCCGCGACGGTGAGCAGGTGCCGGCGGAGGCGACGCCGCTGCGCTGAGCGCCCTGAGGTCGGCACCCGCCGGTGCTGGCGCAAAACCCTCAGCTCTGCAAGTATTTGATTCACCGGGGGGCAGGTTCGAGCGAACTCGTCACGGCAGCGGGGGTTGAGGTGGACATCGACGTCGACGGCGTCGCACAACAGGTCTCGACCGGCAGGCTGCCGGGGTGGGACCGGGTAGAAGCGCTGGTGCGCGAGGCGCACCAGACCTACTCCTCCGCCACTGCCGGAGCGGTCGCGGACTACATCCCGGTGCTCGCCGCCGCCGACCCGGAGCTGTTCGGCCTGTGCGTGGCCGAGGTCGACGGCGGGCTGCACCAGGTGGGCGATGCGGAGGTGACGTTCTCCATCCAGTCCATCTCCAAGGCGTTCGTGTATGCACTCGTCTGCGAGACGTTCGGGCACGAAGAGGTGCTGGAGCGGGTGGGTGTGAACAACACCGGGCTGGCGTTCAACTCGGTGATGGCGGTGGAGCTGAACGGCGGCCATCCACGCAATCCGATGGTCAATGCCGGCGCGATCGCCACCACGGCGATGATGCCGGGTGCCACCCCGGCGGAGCAGTGGCAGCAGATCCGGGACGGGCTCTCTCGCTTCGCCGGCCACCCGCTGGAGCTGGACGAGGAGGTCTACCGCTCCGAAGCGGCCACGAACCTGCGCAACCGGGCGATCGGGCGACTCCTGCAGAGTTACGGACGGATCGCCGTCGACCCGCTCGAGGTGGTGGACACCTACACCCGGCAGTGCTCCCTGCGGGTGAGCGCACGCGACCTGGCGGTGATGGGTGCCACGCTGGCCGACGGCGGCGTGAACCCGCTCACCGGCGAACGCGTGGTCTCGGCGCAGGTATGCACGGACACCCTGGCGGTGCTCGCCTCCACCGGGATGTATGAGAACTCCGGCGAGTGGCTGTTCGAGATCGGCCTGCCCGCGAAGTCCGGTGTGTCCGGCGGGATCGTGGCCATCGCACCGGGCAAAGGTGCGCTCGGCACGTTCTCGCCCCGACTGGATGCCGCGGGCAACAGCGTGCGCGGCCAGCGTGCGGCCGCCCACCTGTCCCGCACCCTCGGCCTGAACGTCTTTGCGTCAACCGCCCGCAGCCCCGAACGGCAGGAGCAGGATCGATGACCACGACGGCACCCCAGCCCGCGACCGGCGAGGAGGAGAAGCGCTCCTGGGTCCCGATGGTGGGCTTGTTCCTCGCTCAGGTGCTGATGTCCTTCAACGTTGCCGCGCTGCCGGTGTCCTTGGGCGGGATGGTGGAGGATTTCGGTGTCCCGCCCACTGTGGTCAGCTCCACGATCGTGGTCTACGGGCTCGCCGTCGCCGCGCTGGTGATGACCGGAGCCAAGCTCGGCCAGCGAGTGGGCTGGGTGCTGATGTTCCGCGTGGTGGTGGCGATTTTCGCCTGCTCCTCGCTGCTGATGATCCTCTCGCCCACTGTTGGCTGGGCGATTGCCGGCCAAGCGCTGGCGGGCGCATCGGCGGCGATCATCGTGCCGGCGCTGGTCGCGCTGATCGCGGAGAACTACCGCGGTGCCCAGCAGGCCACGGCGATCGGCACACTCGGCTCAGCGCGGGCGATCTCCGGGATGAGCGCGTTCTTCATCGGGGGTGCGCTCGGCACGCTGGTGGGCTGGCGGCCGGTGTTCGCCATCGTGCTCGGCCTGGCGGTGCTGGTGTTCGTGTTCAGCTTCCGGCTGCGCGGAGACCGCGGCGATGCCGGGATCCGGATCGATCTGGTGGCCTCGGTCCTGATCGGCGGCGCGATCGTGCTGCTCACCCTCGGCTTCAACAACCTGAATGCCTGGGGGATGTTCACCGCGACCCCCGGTGCGCCGTTCCACCTGGTCGGCCTCTCCCCCGCCCCGGTGTTCATCGTGCTCGGGATCGTGCTCGGTCAGACATTCTTCTGGTGGACCCGGCGCCGGATGGCCAGCGGTAAGACCCCGCTGGTGGACCTGAGCGTGCTCGGCGAGCCGAGTGAGCGGGCCGCGGTGTATGCGATGTTCATCGTGGTGTCCTTGGAAGCCGCGCTGAACTTCACCGTGCCGCTGTATATCCAGATCGTGCAGGGCCGTACGCCGTTCGACACGTCGCTGGCGATGATGCCGTTCAACCTCACGGTGTTCATCACGGCGACCCTGATCGTGCGGTTCTACTCCAAGTACAGCCCGCGCACGATCGGGGTCTTCTCGTTCACGCTGACCACGGCGGCGCTGGTGTGGCTGTCCTTCGTGGTGACGAACAACTGGGAGACGCTCGCGACGATCGGTGGGCTGATCGTCTTCGGGATCGGCCAGGGCGCACTGGTCACGCTGGTGTTCAACGTGCTGGTCACCGCTGCGCCGAAGGAGCTCGCCGGGGATGTCGGCTCGATCCGCGGCACCACCCAGAACCTCGCCTCCGCGGTAGGGACCGCACTGGTGGGGGCACTGCTGGTGACGATCCTCAGCGTGAACATCGGGCGGGCGGTCGCCGAGCACGTCGAGCTACCGGAGGAGCTGGTGGCCCAGGTGAACCTCGACGACGTGAACTTCGTCTCCAACGACGAACTGCGCACGGTGCTGTCGGAAACCAGCGCCGACGACGCGCAGGTCGAGGCCGCGGTCCAGGTGAACGAAGAGGCGCGACTGACTGCCCTCAAGCGCGGGCTGCTGATACTGGCGGGGATCAGCGCGACGGCCATCCTGCCGGCGAGCCGGCTGCCGCGCTACCGTCCGGACGAGATTCCGGATCCGGCGCCAGTGGCTGCGGCGCCGCCGAAGTAGGCGAGCCGGGCGCGGTCGCTCCGGGGCCGCGGGCGGGGTGGCCCCCGACCGGGGGCTGCCTGCGGGGTGACTGCCGCTCGGGGCAGCGGGCGCACCGGTCAGTACGGTGCTGGACCCGTCAGCGGCAGCTGCAGCGGTCTGATTCGGCGACTCCCGCGAGCGCTTCCTCGACGTGATCGCCACAGCCTTCCCAGGTGGGCTTGTAGCAGGTGGAGCAAGTGACGCGTCGGCACATAAATTCTCCTAAGATCGGAACCGGCATCGATTCTATCGATCCCGGCGCGGTGAGAAGGCTCACGAGGGTGGCCTCGATGTCGAGATCCGGCGAATCTTCGACATCGAGGTCACCCTCGCGGGTCTGGTCAGGCCGATGGGGTGATGGGCTCGGCAGCCTCGGTCGCGGGCACAGTCGCCGCGTCGGCTTCCACAAGTTCCTCAACACCCGCAGGCGTCTCGCCCTCCGCCGCTTCCTCGGCTGCCGCCGGCTCCTCGGCCTCGACCGGCGCGATCCGGGCCGCCCGCAGCAGCGCCGCCGCGCAGGCCACCAGCACCACGCAGGCCACCAGCAGCGGAATCCGGTAGTCCACCAGTGTCGCCAGTCCGGCACCGACGGCGATCGAGGCGATCTGCGGCACATTCATCGCTAAGTTCGTTGCCGCTGCCGTACGGCCCTGCAGCCGGGCTGGAGTGAGGCGTTGCCGGGTGGTCACCAAGGCCACCACCATCCACGGGATGGCCGCGCCCGCGGCGAACACCGCCACGATCATCGCCGGAAGGAGCGCCGACCCGAGCACCTCGCCTGCGGCGACCAGCGCTGAGATCCCGAGCACGCCGAGGCTGGTACCGACCACGCGTTGCGGTCCCCACCGGCGCAGCATCCGCGCGGAGGTCACCCCGCCGAGGATCGATCCGGCCCCCTGGATGCTGGCGAGCACGCCGAAGAACGCCGACGGCATACCGAGCCCGTGCTCGATCACCTCGAACAGCATGGTGTCGAAGAAGCCGACCACACCGAAGGCGACTGCCGTCACAGTGACGATCTGCCAGAGCACCGGCACGGAGCGTAGGTGCCGGAACCCGGCTGTGGTCTGACTCCAGAAGGACGTCGATTCTCGCTCCGGCTCGGACTCCTTCGCCCGAACGGTGGCCAGCACGATCGCCGTGATCACCAGCAGTGTCGCGACTCCTAGACCGAGCGCCTGGCCACCCCAGAGCACATACAGGCCGGCACCGAACATCGGGGTGACGATCCGCAGGCCCTGGTCGATCGTGGACAAGATCGAATTCGCCTCGTCGAGCTTGTCATCCGGCAGCAGGTCACGGAGTAGGCCAGACAGCGCCGACCCGTTCAGGATTCCCAGGGCGCCATAGACCACGGTGACGGCATACAGCAGCCAGATCGTCGAGACATCCTCCACCAGCACCAGGGAGGCGGCTGCCCCGGCCGCAACCAGGTTGGCGACGACCATCAGCGACTTGCGGTGTACCCGGTCCACGAGCAGACCGAGCAACGGCACGAACAGGGCCGGCGCGCCAAGGGCGAAGAACACCATCCCGGCCGCGGCAGAGCTGCCGGTGAGATCTTTCGCCCAGATGGCCAGGGTGAGGAACAGGGCGGAGTCGGCCAGGTTACCGATCGACCAGCCACCGAGCAGGCGGCGAAAGGTGCCGATCCGCAGGAGATCCTTCATGAGTCGGCTCCTTCGCCGGTGTCGCCGGTGTCGCCGGTGTCGTCGGTGTCGTCGGTCGAGATGTCGTCAGTGGTCGTGTCAGCGGCGTCTGCGCCAGCGGCGCCGGGGTCATCGCCGGCGCCGGCCTCCCCGGCTGCCTGCACCAGATAGGTGGTGCTGTACATCCGCACCGGGCGGCCATCGGCAGGCCGCTGTTCGGGGTGGTCCCAGCGCCCGGTGTACTCGTTGACGATCTCCGCGATCCTGGTGCCGATGTCGCGCGCCTCATCAGGGGTCAGGAACATGGTGGCGCCGGTGGTGGCCAGCGCACCGCGCCAGTCCGGTGGGTCCGTTCGTGCGGCAGCCTGACGGATCCGCTCGAACTCCCACTCCCGGAACGAGCTGTCCAGTGCGGTGGCCGCCCCGGCGAGGTCGGAGTCGTCGTCCGTGGGCTTCTCCCAGCTCTGCCGGATGTCCAGCACCTGCCAGGGCCGCTGCCTTCCACTGTGCCCGGGCACCCGTTCGATGAAGCCCGCCTCGGCAAGCGTGCGCAGGTGGAAGGAACAGTTCGACGGCGTGCTCCCCACCAGCGGGGCCAGGTCGCTCGCCGTAGCGCTCCCGATGATCGCGAGCCGCTCGAAGAGCTCGATCCGCAGCGGGTGGGCCAGGGCACGCATCGCACGAGCGTCGGTCAGCTTCATAGCAGCCACCGTAGACCTGAAAGCCTTCTTTCGCAATACTCCTTTCAGATTGAGTTCACCCCACTGCGCCACACCTCGCCAGCACCTGCACGCCACGCCGGCCTCGCAACGCCTCGCTAGCGCCAACCAGGGTGTGATAACCGTCGGAATCGGCCAGGTTTGCGACGGAAACCTCACCCGGCAGTTGACGGGGGGCTGCTCAAGTCAGCGGGGTTGATGGGCGCGGGGCTGCTCAAGTCGGCGAGATCGACGGGCGCGCACCGTCCAGACCGGCGCGGGATGGCGGCGGCGCGGGCTGCTCAGCGGCCGAGAACCTCGGCGAGGAAGCCGGCGGCCGCGGGCGCCAGCCGGCCCGGCCGGCGCCAGATGGCGTGCAGCGTTCGGCGCAGGTCCACGTCCGCCAGCTCCACCTCGACCAGCCGCCGGTCGCGCAGCTCACCGGCAACCGCCAGCTCGCTGAGCACTGCCGGATAGCCGCCGGATGCCACCTCGACCTTCACCGCAGCGTTCGAGTCCAGCTCCAGCGCCGGTTGCACCGGGGTGCCGAGTGCGCGGCTGAGCGCCTCCCGCGTCCCCGACCCGTCCTCCCGGGAGGCCAGCGCCAAGGCGAGGAGATCCTCCCGGCCGAGGCTGCGCCGTCGGCGGGCGAGCGGGTGGCTGGGCCCGACCACCAGCGTGAGCCGGTCCGCCCCCACCTTGCGCCGGGCCAAGTCACTGGGCACCACCGGGGTCTCGATGAAGCCGAGGTCGATCTCCCGGGCGCGCAGCGCGGCGACCACGTCCCGGGAATTCATCACCTGCAGCCGTACCGCGCGATCCGGCCGGCTGCGGCGGTGCGCGGCCAGCCACGCTGGCATCAGGTACTCCCCCACCGTCTGACTGGCGGCGATACTCAGCCGCGCCTCCCGCCGGGTCGCCAGGGCCTCCGACCCGGTGAGCAACACATCCGCGGCATCCACCACCGCGCACGCCCAGTCGGTGACCGCCCGGCCATCGGCGGTGAGCTCGGCGCCGCGGGTGCGCCGGTCGAGCAGTTCCAGGCCGAGGCGGCGCTCCAGGTCCTTCATCCGCGCGCTGGCCGAGGGCTGACTGATCCCGGCCCCGCGCGCGGCGGCGGAGATGCTGCCATGCTCGGCCACTGCGACCAGCAGCCGCAGCCCTTCCAGGGTGACGTCGCCACTCATCCCTTCGCCCGCACCTCCTCCCCGACCATAGCCTGAGCCTATAGGTATCTCACCAACCGGTAGGTACCGGACCACCCGCGATGTTGTCACCATCGAAGGCGTGCCTGAGGACTTCGACCGCGCGAGTGCGCCCGCCGCCCGCCGCCGCCCCCAGCCGGGCACCGTCGCCGGACTGGTGCTGTGCGTGCTGCTGGCGGCGATCGCTACCGCACTGGGCACGCTGGCCCCGGTGGTGGGCGCGCCGGTCATCGGCGTGCTCGCCGGGGTTCTGGTCGCCGCGGCCACCCGAGGGCAGCGCCGTGACGTCTGGGCTCCCGGCCTCCGCCTTGCCAGCACCTGGGGGCTGCAGATCGCCGTGGTGCTGCTCGGGGCGCAGCTCAGCCTCGGCGAGGTGGCCGACGCCGGCGCACAGTCGCTGCCGGTGCTGCTGGGCACACTGGCCGCCTGCCTGGTCGGCGCCGCGCTGATCGGCCGGGCGCTGCGGGTCGAGAGCGACCTGCGCACCCTCATCGGGGTGGGCACCGCGATCTGTGGCGCATCCGCCATCGCTGCCATCACCCCGGTCCTGCGGCCCAAAGCCGGCACTGTCGCCTACGCGATGTCCACGATCTTCGCCTTCAACGTGGCCGCTGTGCTGATCTTCCCCACGCTCGGGCATCTGCTCGGGATGAGCCCGGAGGCGTTCGGGGTCTTCGCCGGCACGGCGGTGAACGACACCTCCTCCGTGGTGGCCGCCGCCACGGCATTCGGCGACGGCGCCGCGCACACGGCGATCGTCGTCAAGCTCACCCGGACGCTGGCGATCATCCCTGTCTGCCTGGCGCTGACCTATCTCGTGGCCCGGCGCGAGGCCCGCGCACGCACAGCGCAGGGCGAGGCGAACGGCCCGGCCGAGCTCCGCCGTCGCCCTCTCTACCGGCTGGTGCCGTGGTTCCTGGTGGGGTTCGTGCTGGTCACCGCGGTGAACACGCTCGGCTGGATCCCGGGCGGCGTGCAGAGCACCCTCGGCGGGCTCTCCTCGTTCCTGATCACGACGGCGTTGGTCGCCATCGGGCTGTCCACGGACCTTCCCGGACTGCGCCGGGCAGGGGCGCGCCCGTTGCTGCTGGGAGCGTTGCTCTGGGCGGTGGTGGCGGGCACCAGCCTGGGACTACAGGCGCTCACCGGGACGCTCTGAGCTCAGCCGTCAGCGGACTCCGCCGCGCGCAGGTGCGCGGCGCGGGCCATGGCGCTCAGCCCCTGGGCGAGCGCCCGGAGGTCGGTCAGCGCCATCCGGTCCATCACCTCGCGGCCGATTCGCCAGCCCGCTTCGTGCACGCTCGCCACCAGCTGCTCACCGGTGGTGGTGAGGGCGACCAGCCGGACCCGGCGGTCCCGGTCGTCGCTGCGCCGTTCGAGCATGCCGCGCTCAACCAGCCGGTCCACCATGCCGGAGACCGTCGGGGTGGACACCGCCAGATCATCGGCGAGCTCGTGGCCACTGGTCGGACCGTCGCGGTGCAGCACCACCATCAACTTGATCTGCTGCATGGTCAGCGTGGCATCGAACAGCTCGGACAGGTCCTCGCTGAGCAGCACCCGAGCCGCCTGCTCGTGAGCGGTGAGCACCCGCTCGATGAGTTCGTCCCGCTGGTCCACGTGATACCTTCGCCTAGCACTAATCATTAGCCTTCGGCTAACTACCTTGTGCCGCTCACTCTCCCACATCCGGAGCCCTGATGTCCGCACTCGCTCGCTTCAGCCTGGCCAACCGCGCCCTGGTGGCCCTTGCCACGATCATGGCGGTGCTCGCCGGGCTGTGGTCCACCACGGCGCTGAAGCAAGAGCTGATGCCCTCGCTGAACCTGCCGATCGTCGCGGCGATCACCAGCTACCCCGGCGCCTCCCCCGAGGTGGTGGAGCAACAGGTGACCGACACCGTGGAGCAGGCGGCGGGTGCAGTCACCGGGCTGGAGCAGACCACCTCCACCTCGAGCGCGAACATGTCAGTGGTGATGCTCGAGCTGGAGTACGGCACGGATGTCACCAACGCTCAGCAGGAGCTGCAGGCCGCGGTCAGCCGGATGTCGAACACGCTGCCGGAGGATGCGGATACGCAGGTGATCAGTGGCGGCGTGGACGACCTGCCGGTGATCCAGCTGTCCGTGGCCGCAACCGAGGACCCGGACGCTGCGATCGAGGTGCTGCGCACCGCGATCATCCCCGAGATCGAGCGGATCGACGGCGTCCGGGACGTCCAGCTGACCGGTGTGCGCGACCGTCAGGTCACCATCGATGTGGACCCCGCCGCGATGGCTGCCGCCGGGATCACCCCGGACGCCGTACAGGGTGCACTGCAGGCGAACGGGGTGGTGGTCCCCGGTGGTGAGATCACTGAGGACCAGCAGACCATGTCGGTGCAGACCGGCGGCGAGCTCGGATCGGCCGAGGACGTCGCGGACGTCCCGATCCCCAGCGAGTCGGGGCCGGTGCCGCTGGCGGAGATCGCCGAGGTCAGTGCCGAACGTGTCGCACCGACATCGTTCACCCGCACCGACGGCGAGCAGGCCTTCGGGATCGCAGTCACCAAGACTCCGGACGGCAACACGGTCGACATCTCCGAAGCGGTCCAGGAACGGTTGACCGAGTTCGAGGCGTCCCTCGGTGACGGCGGTTCGGTCACCGTGATCTTCGACCAGGCGCCGTTCATCGAGCAGTCGGTGGAGGACCTGACCGTGGAAGGCCTGCTCGGACTGGTCTTCGCCGTGATCATCATCCTGCTCTTCCTGCGCAAGATCCGGCCCACCACGGTCACCGCGCTGTCCATCCCGCTCTCCCTCCTGGTGGCACTGATCGGGCTGAAGGTGGTGGGCTTCTCCCTCAACCTGTTCACCCTGGCTGCGTTGACCGTCTCGATCGGGCGGGTGGTGGACGACTCGATCGTGGTGATCGAGAACATCAGCCGACATCTGAGCTACGGCAAGACCCGGGCCCGAGCGATCATCGATGCGGTCCGGGAGGTGGCCGGGGCGATCACCGCCTCGACCATCGCCACCGCCGCAGTGTTCGTGCCGATGGGCCTGGTGGGCGGAATGGTCGGCGAGCTGTTCCGGCCATTCGCGTTCACCATTGCGCTGGCTCTGCTGGCCTCGCTGCTGGTGGCCCTGACGATCGTGCCGACGTTGGCGTACTGGTTCGTGCGCCCGCCCGCCGACGGAGCCCTGAGCGAGGAGGCTCGAGCCGCGGCGGAGGAGAAGGAGCGCCGCACCCTGCTGCAGCGGTCCTACCTGCGGATGCTGCGCGGTGGGTTGGCGCGGCCGTGGGTCGCGATCGTGGCCGCTGTGGTGGTGATGGCCGGGACCGCGGGGATGGCCACCCAGCTGAAGACCGACTTCATCGGCGACACCGGGGAAAACACCCTGAGTGTGAGCCAGGAACTGCCAGCCGGCACTTCCCTGGCGGCAGCCGACGAGGCCGCCACCGCTGTGGAGGAGGTGCTCGCCGATCTGCCCGGGGTGGAGACCTACCAGGTGACCGGCGGCTCCGGCGACAGCTCGATGGCGTTCTTCGGCAGCAGCGGAAGCACCACCTTCTCGATCACCCTGGAGCTGGATGCGGACGCCGCGGCGGTGGAGGAGCAGCTGCGCGGCGAGCTGGAGCAGCTCGACGACGCCGGCACCCTGACCGTGGCCACCGGGATGTCCGCCGGCTTCATGAGCGGTCTGGAGGTGATCGTCTCCGGAGCGGACGGCCAAGCAGTCGACGAGGCGTCGGCGCAGGTGCTGGAGGCGGTCCAAGGCATCGACGGCGCCACGGACGTGATCTCGAACCTCGCCGCGGAACTGCCGACGGTCACCGTGGATGTGGATCGGGAGGCTGCGGCGGCACTCGGGCTCACCGAGGCACAGATCGGCCAGACGGTCTCGGGTGCGCTGCAGGGCACCACCGTGGGTTCGCTGAACACCGATACCGGTCGCGAAGAGATCGTGATGCATGTGGGCGAGGTGCCGGCCGACCGGGGCGAGATCGAGGCGCTCGAGCTGACCGGCCCGGCCGGCAGCGTGCCGCTCTCGGAGGTGGCCGAGGTCACCGTGGTGGACCAGCCGGTGGAGATCACCCGGGCCGACGGGCTGCGCAGCGTCACCGTGACGGCGACTGCCACTGCCGAGGACCTCGGTGCGGTGACCGCCGATCTGCAGACGGCTCTGGACGAGGTGCAACTGCCGGAAGGGGTGAACGCGGAGATCGGTGGGGTCAGTGCCGACCAGGAGGAGGCCTTCGGTCAGCTCGGGCTGGCCCTGCTGGCCTCGATCCTGATCGTCTACCTGGTGATGGTGGCGACGTTCAACTCACTGATCCAGCCGCTGATCCTGCTGGTGTCCGTACCGTTCGCCGCCACCGGCGCGGTGGCGCTGCTGCTGGCCACCGGCACGGCGTTGGGTGTCGCGGCGCTGATCGGTGCGCTCATGCTGGTGGGGGTGGTGGTCACCAATGCCATCGTGCTCATCGACCTGATCAACCAGTATCGCAAGCAAGGCATGGGTCTGGCTGAGGCGATCGCCGAGGGCGGCCGACACCGGCTGCAGCCGATTCTGATGACCGCGGCGGCGACGATCGGCGCCCTGACTCCGATGGCGATCGGGCTGACCGGGGGCAGCGCGTTCATCTCCCAGCCGCTCGCGCTGGTGGTGATCGGCGGTCTGGTCACCTCGACATTCCTCACGCTGCTGCTCGTCCCGGTGCTCTACCTGCTGGTGGAGCGCCGCGGTGAGCGGCGACGCACCCAGGAGCGAGCGGCTGGTGGCGAAGCACCTGGTGGCGCTGGCGGTGCAGGTGGCGCGGGCGGTGCGGAGGCCGAGGCCGCCGACGGCGCCGCGGAAGCGGGCAGCGGACCGGCCAGCGAGGTGGACAGCTCGTCGGAAGACCGCGATGGAGGGACGGCGACCGCATCACGGAGCGGACGGCACGCAGCGCGCTGACCGATCCTTCCTAGCCGCACCTTCCCGACCGTCCGACGCAAGTCCGGCCCCTGACCGTCCGACGCAAGTCCGGCCCCTGACCGTCCGACGCGAGTCCGGCCCGGTCCGGTCCGTCACCCACTGACTCGCGCCCTTCGGCGGGCAGCACCCCGCTGCTCAGAATGGAGGTGGCGGATCCGGTCTCGCGGGTGGCGGATCCGGTCTCGTGGGCGGCGAGTCAGGCCCCGCGGATGTTCGCTCGGTACCGCGCAATGGTGCGGCACTGCCTCGCGACGGCGGCCCGGCACTCCGCCGTGGTCCAGCGCGTGACCGGCTCCGCTGGCGACTCACCCCCGGTCGCTCCTGCTGACCCGCAGTGGGCAGCCCGGATTCGCTGGGGCAGCGGTGTCGGTAGCGGTTGGCGGCGCCTTCTTCGGTGAGGTCGGGGAGGAGGTGGGTGCCGTGGGCATCGACGAGGTAGGTGGCCCCCGACGGGGCGCGCCAGTAGTAGCTGCCGGGGTGGACCATCACATAGGCCCACCGCCGGGCGGTCTTGACCCGGTGATGGCGGCGGCATAACGGCGCGAGGTTGCAGGCGCAGGTCGGACCCTGGGGGTAGGGGGTGACGTGGTCCAGGTCGCAGGAGCGTACCGGGGTGTGGCAGTGCGGGAAGATGCACTCGGTGTCGCGGTAGGAGACTTGGGCTCGGATCCGGTCGGGAATCTCATAGGTACCCACCGGGTGGTGGTCAGCGATATCCAGGACGGGCTGGACCTTGACCTTCGCTCCGGCGCACCAGGCCTTGATCTGATCCACACTGACAG